>CAWJDD010000001.1:0-19992 GCA_963841595.1 uncultured Alphaproteobacteria bacterium
AGATCGAGGCACCGGTCATCATCCCGCCTTGCCGCAAGGACCTCGGCCGGTACGTCGTCCCGATGCTGGGGCTGTACCGGCCCGTGGCTGTCCGTTTCTCTGCAATTTCTGTTCCGGTGATTTCAGTTCCCGGACGGAAAATTCGCAGCCAGAGCATCGACGCGACTCTGGCCAGCCTCGCGCGGCCAGACGGCGGGCGTGCGGACGATCATGTTCACGTCGGATAATTTCAACAAGTACCCCGAGGCGGAGGGGCTCTTGGGTGCCGTAATCGAGGAACAACTCGGGCTGGAGTTCTTCGTCCAGTGTGATACCCAGATCGCCCGGCAAGAGCATTTGGTGGAACTGTTGGCCGAAGCCGGTTGCTTCCAGATGTTTGTTGGCGCCGAGTCCTTCAACCGACAAACCCTGTGGCGGCCCACGAGGGTCAGAACCGTCCGGAGACGTACCACGACATCGTCAGGCTGTGCCGCGAGTACGGAATCAGCTCGCACTTTTCCAACATCATTGGTTTTCCGCAAAACGGCGAGCAAGAGGTCCACGAACACCTGCAAGATGCTGCGCGAGATGGACCCGACGTGGGCCTCCTTTTATGTCCTCTGCCCGATTCCCGGCACCGAGCAGTACGACGACTTTCTGGCTCAAGGGTTGATCACTGAGAACAACCTCGACCGGTTCGACACGACGTGCCTGACCTGGCGGCACCCCAGTCTCTTCGCGCGAGCGGTTGTCGGAATTACTGTTCGACTGTTATCGCAAGTTTTTCTCGTTGCGGCACGCTGCGTAACGCGAAGAACGACTTAAGTGTCGGCAGCCGACGGATATTAGGGAGGTTCGCGGCGAACATGGCCAGTTCGCTGTTTAGTCGATATTGCACTGGCGGCGGACGCATCCCATGTCCGGCGGGATCAAGCGGGTGCGGCTGGATGGCGTCGACGATTTTCTATCGCTACGTAAGGAATCGTACGGCTTTGAGTTGGCTCCGCTGCCGCAGAGCCTGCAGCTGCCAGCCGCGGAAAGAAAGCCCGTGGAATCGCTAAGCGAACTTCAACCCTCTCGACTGCGAGAGGCAGGCCGAAATGCGAATCGACAATGATCCAAAGCGCGACTTAGACGATGTGCTGATTCGTCCGAAAGGTTGAACTGTGAATACTCGTAACGCCTGCATTTGCCACTGCCTCGCCTGCGGTCGCGTCGTGCATGCCGAGCTGGATGAAGAGCCGCCGCAGTCTTGTGGCCACACCATGACCAAACCTGTTCGGAGACGATACGCAACGGTGACGTCCCCTAGGACGCGGGCTGTCCCTCCAAAACGGCGTTGCCGGTGAAGAAGGGGCACAAGGAGCGGCGGTGAATGGACCGTTTACGAAGATCGTCGATGGACACCGCCTGAAGGCGAAAGTTCGCCAACGAGTTCGGGCACGGTCGTCTCGGTGCGCGGCAGTGTGAGGACATACCAGAAAGGCTGTAACCGACGCCCTTCAAGCTGTTCCCGAGGCTTACCCGGTTTCTAGACACTCCCGGGCTTCTTGCAGCCACCTCCCTTGAAGGAAAGCGGCTTAAGAAAGAGACGGGAACGACAAGCTTATCTTGAAGAAGCATCTTCGATGCCTCACCGTAAGCTCGCTTCAGAGCTTAACCTCCCGGGGATTTCCGTCCTCCGGAAATTGGCAGGTGATGCGCTTGATGACTGGTGCATTCAGGCGATGAAACGGCTTACCAGTAGATTCACAAGCGATGCGGGTGATGCAGCACGCTCGACAGCTCCCGTCTCTTCTTATCCTCGCTCTATATCCATATGAACTGCAAGATCTGAAAGATTGGCCAGCAGCTTGTGAAGATAGCCCACGATGCGGCTTTCGGTTTCGGTCAGATCAGCATGGCGCGGTATCTTGCCCAAGGTGAACTCAGAAGCGATGCTTCGTGACCTTTGGACACCATATGGAAGCAGAAAGTACAACGGTTCGCCGTTTGTTGCGAGGAGGTCGCCTTTAATCAGTGATTGACGGCCCGCCTCGTAAGCAACGTCACAGGCAGGTTCATTATGAAGCAGTTCTGCAGCTTCGGCGCGCTGTTGCCGCTCTGTCGCGGCCCGTCGACGAGCATCATTAAAAATCTCGTCAATTCTTGGCTGCTTTCTGTGTGCTTCAAGCCACTTTTGACGGAAGGTATTCGCCTTTTCGACGTGCACGGGAAGCAAACGCTGACAGAGTTCTTGATATTCGTCGTCTGACGCGTTGAAAGCCACTGCCATGCACACCAGGATCGCCTTGTCGGAACCGGATAAGTCGTCAGGGTCCGTGACGCCAGTCGTCTTCATAATATCGACAACGTGCCTGTAGAAAGCTACAAGCAAGCAGTCCTGCAGGGTGACGCCTGCCTCAATATTTTCACTATTGTTCACTTGTAGAGGGCGATGGTACTTTTCGAGTGTTGCATAGCGAGATCGCTCAAAAATCTGCCTTACATGCTCTGCTCCAATGTAGTGCGCGTGGGGGCCCGTTGACCCAGCTTCGCTCCGTTTTGGCTGAAAAAACTTCTTGAAGTTCTTCATAGCTAGTCCTCAAGTTTATCTCTCAGGAATAATTGGGATCCGCCCCGAAGGTTTGGACTTCTGGCTGTTTTGTCGAAGTAATCGGTTTATGCCAAAGGTTTCAACAGCGGGTAGTCAAAAGCGGAACACCAATTTTTCGTTGCTAACGGCAGCGAAGTCCGCAAATCACCCACCCCAGTCTTCCAAATGCGGACCGGCGCGAGAAGCCGCTCAGGTCCTACCCCCCTGACAAGGCCGCCGAGACAGGCGCAATCACTATACTTTCCGCGCGATTGCCAAGCGCCCATTCAACGACCGCCGCCAAGGTCGCGTCCGACGTGGTTCCCATCAGGATCACGCCGGGGTTCTGGCGGGCCCGAAACGCCGCGCGGTCCATCGTCCGGCGCATTTGTTCCTGCGTTTCCTCGACCCCGTCCAGATCGCGGAAGATCAGCCCGGTCGGAACGCCCATACGCTGAGCCTGCTGGTGCGCCGCATTCAGCCCGCGCGGATATGTGATCAGCCCGTGCCCACTGGCCGCCACAACATCGACGACCTGTTGAACCGCCGAGCGATCCGTCTGAAAACTGGCGTCGGCAACATCCATCAAAGCGACCGCTTCCGGCACCGTTTCAAAATTCACCCGAAGCGCCTGTTCGACGTCCTGAGGTGTTGCTCCAACCGGCAAAGACGGGATCAAAACCACCTCGCGGCCCTGCGCACGGTAAGCGGCTGCCACATCGGCGGCATTAGGGCTACCTGCATTGACCGCAAAGGACACATGTTCCGGCAGTCCAGCCAAAACCTCGTCTGACAAAACTGCCGAGCCTGAATGGACAAGGACGATCGAAAGGAAGGGTGTGCCCTGCGATTCTCAAACGGGCTTGCAAACGCTTCAAGCGCCGGGCCAGCGGGTGCTGCCATCTCGGGGTCGACCAATTCTTCTTCGGCTTCCGATAAGACTTCGGTGTCTGGCTCTGCGTCGTCCCCGACCCCAAACCGGCGCACCGTCGGCAAAGCGCCGGTCCCGGCTTGCGGCAGCCGATTGGTTTCAACGCCAGCGGCCTGATCCGTCAGATCCTCGACGGGTTCCAGCAAGCTTGGGCCACCGTCTACGGTGATCGATTCCGACCCTTGTGAACCATCCGTTGCCGGGTTCGCCGGAACCGCGGGGGCTTCGGCGACCTCGGGTGCGCTCCCACTTTCGGGCAGCGATGGTTCTGTGGTGATCTGCGGCAGGCGCGGCGCCTCGGGGCTTTCGCTAAGGGTCGTGTCTGACCCGGCACCACTTTCCGGCAAAGCGCTTTCTTCGGCGATCTCGGGCTGGGTCATCGCTGCGGGCGCATCATCCTGAGGCGTGACCGCGGGGGCCGTGTCGGTTTGAGGCTGTGCCGTTTCGGCCGTCGTGTCGGGCAAGGCCGCAACTTCGGTTTCGGTGCCCTCGGCGGGGTCTGCCGCTGCACCAGTGGCAATGTCAGACGAAGCGTCTTCACCCGCGTCCGTTGCGGGCGAAACAGGATCTTCCGCTTCCGCATTCGGTGCGGTACCAGGCGTTTCTGGCTGGCTCAAGGCGGCGCCCTGCCCGCCTTCCAGCGCGCTGTCGGTTGCGGCCTCGGGTTGCGTGACGGCAGGAACCTCGGGCGCATCACCCAAACCACCCGGAGCCTCCAAAGTGGGTTCAGGTACTTCAAGGGCTGCCGTATCAAGCTCAGGCGGTGTATCGACAGCATCCGACGGAACTTCAACGGCCGCAACGGGATCGGCTTCGGGCCGGCTCTCCGGCGTCGGCAAAACCGGATCTGTCTCAGGCCGCGCCTGATCAAATTCCGACCCGCCCGGAACCTCGACATTGCCAGCTTCAGGCTTGGGAAAACTCAACTGCTGCCGTTCCAGCGTAAAGCTTGAAACGAACAACGCGATTACTCCAACGACTGCGCCCCAGAATATTCCTGACAGAAAGCCACTCACGGGTCTGTCCTCCGACTGCTCAAATGCTATGGATGCCTTGACGTCGCCTGGCACCTCTCTCACAAGTATATCGGCGCTTTGCGGCGCTGACACCCTCTATCTGCACCTTAAGGCGTAGGATACGCAAGATGCTGCTTCTGATCGACAATTATGACAGCTTTACTTTCAACCTTGTCCATTACATCGGCGAGCTTGGGACCGACTGCGTTGTCAAACGCAACGATGCGCTGGATGTGCAGGAAGCTATGGCCATGAAACCAGACGGCATTTTGCTGTCGCCGGGGCCTTGTGATCCAGACAAAGCGGGCATCTGCCTTGCCCTGACCGAAGCGGCGGCTGAAACCGGCATACCTCTTCTGGGCGTGTGCCTTGGCCACCAGACCATCGGTCAGGCCTTTGGCGGCAAAGTGGTGCGCGCAGATGAAATCGTGCACGGCAAGCTTGGCAGCATACACCACGAAGGCAAAGGCCTTTTCAAAGGCCTGCCCTCGCCCCTGGACGGCACGCGGTATCATTCGCTGATCGTCGAGCGTGAAACCCTGCCCGATTGCCTCGAAGTCACCGCATGGCTGGAAGACGGCACGATCATGGGGCTGCAACACCGCGACAAACCGATCCACGGCGTCCAGTTTCACCCCGAATCCATCCGGTCCGAACATGGCCACGCGATGCTGAAGAACTTCCTTGACAAACGCTGCCGGTGCCCGCATGAGCGATAAGATGAAACCCCTGATCTATGCCGCCTCCGAAGGTCCGTTGTCTCGCGCACAGGCAAAAGAGGCGTTTGAAATCCTCTTCAACGGCGAAGCAACGCCGGCCCAGATGGGTGGCTTTCTGATGGCGCTTCGCGCCCGCGGCGAGGCTGTGTCAGAATACGCCGCCGCCGCCGAAGTGATGCGCGCCAAATGCGCCGCCGTCCGCGCGCCCGAAGGGCGCCATGGACATCGTCGGCACAGGCGGCGACGGCATGGGCACGCTGAACATCTCGACCGCCACCGCCTTTGTGGTGGCAGGCGCAGGCGTGCCGGTCGCCAAACACGGCAACCGAACCTGTCGTCCAAATCGGGTGCGGCTGACGTGCAAGGTGCGATGGGCATCGACGTCATGGTTGGCCCCGAGGTTGTGGAAAAAGCGCTGGCCGAGGTTGGCATCGGCTTCATGATGGCGCCGATGCACCATCCGGCGATGCGCCATGTGAGGCCGTCCGGGCCGAGCTTGGGCTGCAAGACGATCTTCAACATTCTCGGCCCACTGACCAACCCCGCAGGCGTCAAACGCCAGCTGACCGGGGCCTTTGCCATCGACCTGATCTTTCCCATGGCCGAAACGCTGAAAGACCTTGGGTCCGAGGCCGCATGGCTGGTCCATGGCGCCGACGGCACCGACGAGATCTCGATCTGCGGGACCACCTCGGCGGCCATCCTGAAGGACGGCGAAATCACGTCGCAGCGAAATCCACCCCGAAGATGCCGGGCTGCCGGTACATCCGTTCAGCGCCATTCTTGGTGGTTCGCCCGAAGACAACGCGAAAGCCTTCGCGCGCTCTTCTGGACGGCGCACTCGGTGCCTACCGCGACGCCGTGCTGATCAACGCCGCCGCCGCCCTGATGATCGCCGAAAAGGCCAGTGATCTGCGCGAAGGCGTCGCCATTGCCGGCGAAAGCATCGACAGCGGCGCGGCCCGCGAAAGCTCGAAGGTCTCGCCCGCATCACATCCGGCGCATGACACCCCAAGGATCGGCGACTGGGCCAGACTTCCGTTCTTTAAGGAAACATGGCCCGCCATCGAGGCCAGACTTAATGCCGAAACCCGCACCATCCTGCCGCCAGAGCCTTTGCGGTTCGCCGCCCTCAGCCACACCTCGCCGGAAGCCACCCGCGTGGTTATCCTCGGCCAGGACCCCTACCCGACACCAGGCCACGCCAATGGGCTCGCCTTTTCGGTCGCCCCGGATGTGGCCTTGCCGAAATCGCTCAAAAACATCTTCCGCGAACTCGAAGACGACACTCGGTCAAGCCCCCACTACCGGCGACCTGACCCATTGGGCCAACCAAGGCGTGCTTCTGCTCAACACAGCCTCAGCGTTCCGGCCCACGCCGCAGGCGCACATGCAAAACTCGGCTGGAGCATCCTGACCCAACAGGTCCTCGCCCGCCTCTCAGACAGCCCCCGCGCCTTCCTCCTCTGGGGCAAACACGCGCAAAACCACCGAAAATACATCACCGGCGCGGATCACCTTTTTATCGAAACCGCCCACCCCTCACCGCTCTCCGCTTACCGAGGCTTCTTAGGCTCGCGCCCCTTCAGCCAGATCAACACCTGGCTTGAAAAAAACGCCAAACCCCAATCAACTGGGCCTGAAACTCCAACAATTTAGGTCAAATTGCCCTTCGTCTGTTCCAAAATATTCCGGGGGACGTTGCTGCTTCAGCAACGGGGGGCAGCGCCCCCATCACGCTCCCCGCTTTTCACCGCCGCAAACAGGCTGTATCCACACCCCATGACCACCGTTCTTGACCGCATCAAAGCCTACAAGCTTGACGAAATCACCGCCGCCAAAGCCGCACGGCCATTGGCCGATGTCGAAGCCGCCGCACGCGATCAATCGCCGCCGCGTGGCTTTGCGCAGGCGCTCGATACCGCGCGCAATACCGGCTATGGCCTGATCGCCGAGATCAAAAAGGCCAGCCCCTCCAAAGGCCTGATCCGCGCCGATTTCGATCCGCCAGCGCTGGCGAAAGCCTATGAAGCGGGCGGCGCCACTTGCCTGTCGTGCTGACCGATACGCCGTCCTTTCAGGGCGCGCCTGACTTCCTGACCGCAGCCCGCGCGGCCACTCATCTGCCCTGTCTGCGCAAGGATTTCATGTACGACACCTATCAGGTCGCCGAAGCCCGCGCCTGGGGTGGCGATTGCATTCTGATCATCATGGCCAGCGTCTCGGATGACACAGGCAAAAGAACTTGAAGATTGCGCGTTAAACGACTGGAATATGGATGTTCTTGTCGAAGTCCATGACGAAGAAGAACTGGAACGCGCGCTGACGCTCAACTCGCCCCTGCTTGGTGTCAACAACCGCAATCTCAAGACCTTCGAGACCGATCTTGGCACCACCGAACGCCTTTCAACCATGCGTCCCCGAGGACAGACATATGGTCGCGGAAAGCGGGCTCTTCACCCCTGCCGATCTGGCCCGTCTGGCCGCAAGTCGGCGCGCGCAGCTTCCTGATCGGCGAAAGCCTGATGCGGCAGGACGATGTCGACCGCCGCCACCCGCGCTATCCTGGCTGATCCCGTACCCGCAAAAGGAGCCGCCTGATGTCGGTCTTACCCATTTCGACGCCGCAGGTCAGGCGCATATGGTCGATGTCTCGGACAAAGAGGTCACCGACCGGATCGCCGTCGCCGAAGGTTATGTCAAGATGCGCCCGGAAACCCTTGAAATCATTACAGAAGGTCGCGCCAAGAAGGGCGATGTCCTGTCCGTGGCCCGACTTGGCTGGCATCATGGGTGCCAAGAAGACATCCGAGCTGATCCCGCTCTGTCACCCCCTGCCGATCACCAAGGTCGCGCTGGAGCTGACCGCAGACCCTGCCCGCCCCGGCGTGCGGGTCGAGGCGACGGTCAAGACCACGCGGCCAGACCGGGGTCGAAATGGAAGCGCTGACCGCCGTCGCAACCGCCTGCCTCACCGTCTACGACATGGTCAAAGCGGTCGAGAAATCCATGGTGATCGAAGGATATTCGCCTTGTTCTGAAGGACGGCGGCAAATCCGGGCGGTACGAGGCCGGGACGTGATCTCGGTCGACGAAGCGCTTGGCCATATCTTTGACCTTGCGCGACCGACCTTGGAACCGAAACACGTCCCCCTGCGCCACGCCTTAGGCCGCGTTCTGGCCGAACCCATCGTCGCAACCCGCGATCAACCGCCGTTTCGCGCTTCGGTCATGGATGGCTATGCCGTGGCGGGCGAGCGCAGGACACCTACCGCGTCGTCGGCGAAGCCGCCGCAGGCCACCGCTACGAGGGAACTTTGGCAGACGGCGAGGCTGCGTGCGCATCTTCACCGGTGCGCCCCTGCCAAACGGTGCGAGCCGCGTGGTCATTCAGGAAGATGTGGCGCGAGACGGCGACCAGATCATCTTGAACAGTGACTGCAGATACGCAAGCTTACATCCGCGAAGCCGGGAAGGACTTCAAAACCGGCGACCGTATCGAGGCACCTCGACGCCTGACACCCCCGCTTTTGTCTTTGGCCGCGTCTATGAATGTCGCCGAAATGACCGTGGCCCGCCGCCCACGCGTAGCCTTTATCGCCACAGGCGACGAATTGGTGATGCCCGGCGAAGCACCCAACCCAGACCAGATCATCGCGTCCAACACCTTCGCCTTGGCGGCTATGGCCGAAGAAGAAGGTGCCGAAGCCCGTCTTTTGCCCATTGCCCGCGACAACCGGCCTTCGCTTGAGGCCGCATTCGCATTGGCACATGATGCTGATCTGGTGGTCACGATTGGCGGCGCATCAGTGGGCGATCATGACCTTGTAGGCGATGTCGCCCAAGGCCTTGGTTTGGAACGCGCGTTCTACAAGATCGCCATGCGGCCAGGCAAACCGCTGATGGCGGGACGCATGGGCAACTTACCAATGGTAGGCTTGCCGGGAAATCCAGTCTCTTCAATTGTGTGCGGGCATATATTTCTTCGACCTCTGCTGCGCGCCATGCAGGGCCTTCCCAAAACCGGCTTACGCAAACAGACGGCAAAGCTGACAGCCGCCATCGGAGCGAATGGTTCGCGCCAGCATTACATGCGCGCGCGGTTGGACGGGGATCAGATCACCGTAGCAGACCGACAGGACAGTTCGCTGCTGTCTGTGCTGGCAAACGCCAATGCTTTGGTTGTCCGTCCGCCACATGATCCTGCTATTAACGCTGGTTCAGAGGTCGTGTTCATAAAATTTTAACGAAGATTGACACAAAAGAGGAACACGCGTAGAACATCAGTCGAACATACCGTGACAGACGGTGGGCTGAGCAGAGGAGGTTCGCGACAATGCTGACCCGTAAGCAACTAGATTTGCTAGATTTTATCAACAAGCGTGTGCAACGTGACGGTGTTCCGCCGTCATTTGATGAAATGAAGGAAGCACTGGATCTGCGGTCCAAGTCTGGCATCCATCGGTTGATCACGGCCCTGGAAGAGCGCGGATTTATCCGCCGTCTTGCACACCGAGCCCGTGCAATCGAGATCGTGAAACTGCCCGATGCGCTGGAGCGCAGCGGTTTTGTGCCCAAGGTGATCGACGGCGACAGACCCGACGCGGGTCCGCCTCCGGGTGCCATGCAGGTCGAAGCGCAACGCGATGGAGCTGCCAGTCATGGGCCAGATCGCCGCCGGTGTGCCGATCGAGGCGATCAGCCATGAAAGCGACAAGGTCGCTGTGCCCGGTCAGATGCTGTTGGCAAAGGCCACCACTATGCGCTTGAGGTTAAGGGCGACTCGATGATCGACGTCGGCATCAATGACGGTGATGTCGTGGTGATCCGCGAGACCTCCACGGCCGAAAACGGTGATATTGTTGTGGCGCTGGTCGAAGATCAGGAAGCCACGCTGAAGCGGTTCCGCCAACAAGGCAACACGATTGCGCTGGAAGCGGCGAACCCGGCTTATGAGACGCGCCTGTTCCGCGATGATCAGGTCAAGGTTCAGGGTCGTTTGGTCGGTTTGATCCGTAGTTACTAAGGAACTGCGCCGGGCTTTGCCCGCAGGCTTTTCAAATGTTTGCGCCGGGCTTTGCCCGTCGCCGGAGGCCGCGCCTTTCAGGCGCGGCCTTCTTGCGTTTCAAGGTGACCAACGCCGGGTGCCGGTTACCTGACGGACCGTGGTTATCTCTAACCCCTCTGCCCCAGACCGGATAGCGAGTGCGCCGGTTTTATCCAATGTTTTCAGATCATAAACCCGACAATCGGGTGGTGCCTCCGCCCGCACATTCAGGATCACAAGTGAAACCTTGTGGCAATCGGCCAAAGCCAGCGCTGCGGCCTGTTTGCCGGTGGCGTGCAAAATGACCTCGCCGCCCAAGGTGAGCCAGCGCTGACGCCCCTCGGTCTTGAAACCTCCCCGTTCGGCGGCCACGGCCTGTTCAGTGGCGTCGCCATCGTTTTCAAGCCAGCTTCCGGCGGCAAAGCCATCACCGCGCGGTTTCGACAGCGCGCGCCCACCTTCCAGCATCACACCGATCAATCCGCCTGATTGCGAGACCAGTACGGCAGGCCGTTCAGCCTGCGTCCAAAGCAGCATTGCAGCGCAGGCCACGGGCACACCTGCGAACCGCGCCCGTCCCTGCCACAGCACCAGCCAAAGCGCACCCAGTGCCAAAACCGGCAAAACGGCGCTGTCTGGCGCGATCACATGGCTGACCGAGCCTTCCCAGGACGAGACCTGATCTGCGACGGCCAGAATCCAGTCGATGGCGGGCGCAATGATCGCAAGCCCCAGCCACGCCAGCCCGAAAGGGGCCAGAAGGGCTGCAAGAACCGCACCGGGGATGATCACTGCACCCATCAGCGGAACCGAGACAACATTGGCCACAATGCCGTAATGCGGCACTTGGTTGAAGTGTGCGGCCCCTATGGGCGCTGTCGCCATGCCTGCGATCAGCGATGACAGCGCCACACCGCCCACGATGCGCAGCCAGCGCGGCCATTTGGCCTGTGACAACCCGTTCTGTCGGAAGGCCCCATACACCGCCACGAGGGCTGTGGTGGCTGCAAAGGACATCTGGAAACCGGGGCCGTAAAGCGCTTCGGGCCTGAGGATCAGCACGATCATGGCCGCCAAGGCGACCGCGCGCAGCGTCACGGCACGGCGGTCGACCAGAACCGCCAGAAACATTACGGCGACCATGATATAGGCGCGTTCCGTGGCGACATTGCCGCCCGACAGCGCCAGATAGACCGCGCCTGCGGCCAAGGCGACCACAGCGGCGATCTTCTTGGCATTCAGGTACAGCGAAACGCGCGGGATCAAGGCCAAACCCACGCGGATGGCGGCAAAGACAAAGCCGGTCAGAAGACCCATATGCAGACCCGAAATCGCCAGCAAATGCGCAAGGTTCGAGGCTCTGAGCGCGTCATAGGTCTCACGCTCCATCCCCGATCGGTCGCCTGTGGTTATTGCGGCGGCAAAGGCCCCGCCGCGCCCCGGTAGGGCGTCTTGCACCGCGCGCGACATCTGCATCCGCGTTCGGTAGAGCCACAGATCCCAGCTTCGCCCGTCATGCGGCGCAAGCGCCAGAACCGGCGTGCGGGTATAGCCCACAGCCCCCAGACGCTGAAACCATGCCTGACGGCTGAAGTCATAGCCGCCGGGCTCGACTGCCCCGCCGGGTGGCGACAGATGGCCTGTCAGGATAACCGTGACGCCCGGTTCGGGGTCGATATAGCCTTGGGTTCCGTGCAGCGCGACGCGCACGCGGGCGGGGGTGCGTTCGGGACGACATATCGTACAATGCCACCCGGTCGAGCGTCAGGCGCACCGCGTCCGAGGCGGATCGGTCAACCTTGATGATCCGCCCTTCGATGGGACCATAGTAGCGAAAGCCCAGCTTCACTTCGGCCACGTGGTGCGCTTTGGCCCCGGCCATGGCGAAACCGGCCAAGGCAAGCATCAGGCCAAGTGCCACCGGCCTGCCCCAGTCTCGCGTGATCGAACTGATCCCAAGGCAGCCCGCAATGGCCAGCGCAAGACCTGTCCAGACTGTGCGGTCCGGTTCAAAGCGCAGCGCGAAATACGTGCCGATGCCAACAGCGAAGAGCACCGGCGCCCATGGAAACAGGTGCCCTCGCTGCAAATTGACCTGCTGGTCGAAGAAAGAGTTGATCTGGCGCACCCTTGTCACCTCCGGGCGCGTTGACTACACCGCTCGGACTTACGCCCCACATGGTTACAGAGAAGTTAATCGCCCATGGACGTTGTCACGCGTTTTGCCCCTTCGCCGACGGGATACCTGCATATCGGAGGTGCCCGCACCGCGCTGTTCAACTGGCTTTATGCCCGTGCCAAATGGCGGCAAGTTCCTGTTGCGGATCGAGGATACGGACCGCGCGCGATCCACTCCCGAGGCGACAGAAGCGATCTTTGCGGGGATGAAGTGGCTGGGGCTGGACTGGGACGGCGAGGCCGTCAGTCAGGCCGATGGTGTGGCGCGTCATGCCGAGGTTGCCCGCGAGATGCTGGCCAGTGGCCGGGCGTATAAGTGTTTCTCGACACAGGAAGAAATCGAAGCGTTCCGCGAGGCGGCGCGGGCCGAAGGACGATCAACCCTGTTTCGGTCGCCGTGGCGCGATGTGGCCGAAGGCCGATCATCCGGATGCGCCCTTTGCGATCCGCGTGAAGGCCCCTCGTGACGGCGAAACCGTGATCCACGATCAGGTGCAGGGCGATGTGACGATCCGCAATGATCAGCTGGACGATATGATCGTGCTCAGGTCCGACGGCACACCGGTTTATATGCTGGCCGTGGTGGTGGACGATCACGACATGGGCGTGACCCACGTGATCCGGGGCGACGATCATCTGAACAACGCCGCGCGGCAGATGCTGGTTTATAACGCCATGGGCTGGGACGTGCCGGTCTGGGCGCATATCCCGCTGATCCACGGTGAAGACGGCAAGAAACTGTCGAAACGCCACGGGGCCCTGGGCGTCGAGGAATGGGCGGCCGAGGGATACCCAGCGTCCGGAATGCGCAACTATCTGGCGCGGCTTGGCTGGAGCCATGGCGACGAGGAATTCTTCACCGACTGCGCAAGCTATCGAGTGGTTCGATCTGGACGCCATCCGCAAGGCACCGGCGCGGTTCGATACGAAAAAGCTGGCCAATCTTTGCGGGCAGCACATCGCTGCGACCGAGGATGCTGCACTTGTAGCAGAAATTCAGGAATACTTGACGCTTTCCGGTCAAAACCCCCTGACAGATTCGCAATCGAGTGATTTGGAGCGTTCCATGTACTGCCTGAAAGACCGGGCAAAGACCTATCCTGAACTAATTGAAAAGGCTCAGTTTGTTCTGACGGCGCGCCCGATTCAACCGGATGAGAAATCGGCGCAAGCCCTTGATCCAGTACCCGTAAGTATACTGCGAGAATTGACGCCGCAGTTGCAAAATGCTAGCTGGAACCGCGATACGTTAGAGGGCCTCGTTGGCTCTCTGGCCGAAGCACATGACACCAAGCTCGGAAAGCTCGCTGGCCCCCTTAGGGCTGCTCTTGCGGGGCGCACAGTCTCACCGAGCGTCTTCGATATGATGCTGGTTCTTGGACGCGACGAAACCGTGCTGAGACTTGCCGATGCGACGGCAACCTGAAGACCGGTGTTGAAGTAGAAATATATGCCGACCACACGCTCGGATAGATAGGTAGAGGGATCATGAAAGATATGTCAGAGACCAAGAAGACGGCAAAGTTATCCTTCGACGGCAAAGAACTTGAACTGCCCATGATGTCACCGACTGTCGGACCGGACGTGGTCGACATTCGAAAGCTTTACGCGCAGGGCAATATCTTCACCTATGACCCCGGCTTTACGTCAACCGCGTCCTGCGATTCGACCATCACCTTCATCGATGGCGACAAGGGCGAGCTTCTTCACCGCGGCTATCCGATCGACCAACTGGCCGAAAAGTCTCATTTCCTTGAGGTCTGCTATCTGTTGCTTTATGGCGAGTTGCCCTCGGCTGATGAACTTGAAGATTTTGAGACCCGTGTGACCAATCACACGATGCTGCACGAACAAATGCAGTATTTCTTCCGCGGCTTCCGCCGCGACGCGCATCCGATGGCCACAATGGTTGGCGTCGTCGGCGCGATGAGCGCCTTCTACCACGACAGCACCGACGTGCATGATCCATGGCAGCGCGAAGTGGCTTCGATCCGGCTGATCGCCAAGATGCCGACAATTGCCGCCTGGGCCTATAAATACTCGATCGGTCAGCCGTTTATTTATCCGCGAAATGACCTCGATTATGCTGCGAACTTCATCCACATGTGTTTTGCTGTGCCGGCGGAAACCTATGAGGTCAATCCGATCATCAGCCGCGCGATGGACCGCATTTTCACACTACATGCTGACCATGAACAGAACGCTTCCACCTCGACCGTGCGACTGGCGTCGTCGTCGGGTGCCAACCCGTTCGCCTGTGTCGCCGCAGGCATCGCCTGCCTTTGGGGCCCTGCTCATGGCGGCGCCAATCAGGCCTGTCTTGAGATGCTGCGCGAAATCGGCACCGTTGACCGCATTCCTGAATACATCGCCCGCGCCAAGGACAAGGACGACCCGTTCCGGCTCATGGGCTTTGGTCACCGGGTTTACAAAAACTTCGATCCACGCGCCAAAGTGATGAAACAGTCTGCGGACGAAGTGCTTGACCTGCTGGGCATCGAGAACAACCCGACGCTTCAGGTGGCCAAGGAACTTGAAAGGCTCGCGGTCGAAGACCCGTATTTCAAGGAAAAGAAGCTGTACCCGAATGTCGATTTCTATTCAGGCATCATTCTTGACGCGATGGGCTTTCCGACCTCGATGTTCACGCCGATCTTTGCATTGGCGCGCACCGTTGGCTGGGTCAGCCAGTGGAAAGAGATGATTGCCGATCCACAGATGAAAATCGGCCGTCCACGCCAGCTTTATGTCGGCGAGCCAATGCGCGATTATGTGGACGTCGAAAACCGCTAATCAGCCACGCCGGGGCTACTTTTCTGCACCTGCAAAATAGTCGCAGCCCCGGCGTGCTGAAATCTGAGTGTTCAGCCCTATGTCTCATGTAAGAGACACAGGACAGGTTCGATGAAGCATTCTCCATATCTTGGTATAGACGCCGACCTAGCAAGCCATCACGCGCCAAAGGATACTCACGACCGGATTGCACTTCGGATTGTGAAATTCATGCGGTTCTTCGCGGATAAGTTCTTTGCCAAACGCTATGGTCACCGGGCCGTTGTTCTGGAAACTGTCGCGGCGGTTCCGGGCATGGTTGGTGGATTGCTACAGCACCTTCGGTCGATTCGTCACATCCGCGATGATCAGGGCTGGATCCACGAGTTGCTGGAAGAAGCCGAGAACGAGCGGATGCACCTGATGACCTTTATCAAAATCGCCCAGCCAAACAGGCTTGAGCGGTGGGTGATCATGATCGGGCAGTTGGTTTTCTATAATGTCTATTTCTGGACTTATCTGTTCGCGCCGAAGACTGCGCATCGGATCGTGGGATACCTCGAAGAAGAAGCCGTGGTGAGCTATACGCAGTATCTGACCGAAATCGATGCGGGCCGGGTCGAGAATGTGCCCGCGCCGGACCTTGCCATCCAATATTGGCAGCTACCACCAGATGCCAGATTGCGCGACGTGGTTGAGGTTATTCGCATCGACGAAGCGCGCCACCGCGACGTGAACCATGACTTTGCCAATAAAATACAGTCCGGCGAGCATCCCTGATCGGAAAACGCTTTAGCGGCCCTCGTATTCCGCGGGCCGCTTTTCCAGAAATGCCATGACGCCTTCGCGGAAGTCGCGGGTTTTGCCGCAGCGTCCCTGAAGGCGGGCTTCCATCAGCAATTGCTCTTCCAAAGTGTTGTCATAGCTGCCCCGGATCGCCTCTTTCGCGTGGCCGTAAGCGACCGTTGGGCCTGCCGCCAATTTGGCCGCACGGCCCCGCCAATGGGCATCAAAGGCCCCATCGGCAACGGCTTCCCAAATCATGCCCCAGTCGGCCGCCTGCCGGGCGGTCACAGGTTCGGCGAACAGGGCCGCGCCCATGGCCCGGGCGAACCCCACCTGACGCGGCAACCAATAGGTGCCGCCTGCGTCGGGGATAAGCCCGATGCGTGTAAACGCCTGAAGGAACACTGCCTTTTCCGACGCAATCACAACATCCGCTGCCAGCGCCAGATTGGCCCCTGCCCCGGCAGCCGCGCCATTCACAGCGGCAATGGTCGGGACCGGGCAGTCATAGATCGCCCGCAGCAGCGGCACGTATTCGTCGCGCAACGTGCGTTCCAGGTTGGCATTCGCCACCGATTTTCGGTCGTTCAGGTCCTGACCCGAACAAAACGCATCGCCCGCACCAGTATAGACAATCGCCCGCACCGTTTTCGCTTGATCCTTGAAGGCATGCAAAAGCTCGGCGCGCATCTGTTTGTTCAGCGCGTTTTTCAGCTCCGGGCGGTCCAGCGTGATGACCGCATAGCCGTCCTGTTCGTCAATGCGAAGCGTCTGATAGTCCATGAAAGGCGTCCTTCTCGGGTTTCCCCAAGACATAAGTGAACCGGGCGGTTCAGAAAAGCCCAACGCTGCGTCTTAAAGCGTTTCGACTTTAACTTGCAACATATGACAACGCCTAACGCTTTGAAATCTTTGATTTCAGGCAGCGTTAGGCGATTCCGGTTTAAGTCGAAACGCTATAAGCTGATTTCTTTGAGGTCAGTCTTTGAGCAACTCGGTCAGCCGGGCTTTTTCGTCGTCCGACAAACCGTCTGGCGCGTCTTGCGACTGTCGCCGCACATAGGCAAAGGCAACGCCAAGACCGCTGAGCAGCAGCAAAGGCCCGGCAATCCACAGAATGAGGCTGGACCCCGTTGCACGCGGGTTGAGCAGAACATACTCGCCGTAGCGGGCCACAACAAAGTCGAGCACCGCTTCGTTGCTGTCACCTTCGACCAGACGTTCACGCACCAAAAGTCGCAGATCGCGGGCCAGATCGGCGTTCGATTCGTCGATAAATTCGTTGCGGCAAACCAGACAGCGCAAACCCTTTGAAAGCTCGCGCGCGCGGTTTTCCAGCACCGGATCATCCAGCATCTCGTCGGGCTGCACCGCAAAGGCCGCCCCCGCCATCAGAACCCAGAAGATCGCCGCTCGGATCATTCCGCAGGCACCGCATCGGCTTGCCTGCGCGCCCCAGCCGCCACCCGGAACCGTCGGTCGGTCAGCGACAGCAATCCGCCGAAGGACATGATGATCGCACCGGCCCAGATCCAATTGGCAAACGGTTTGATATAGATGCGCACCGCCCAGCTTCCGTCGGTCTGCTCATCCCCGATCACAACGTAAAGATCGCGGAAAATGCCATTGTCGATCGCTGCTTCGGTCGTGGGCATGCCCGCCACCGGATAGATCCGCTTTTCTGGAAACAGCACGGCTTCTTCGCGGCCGTTCCGCGCCAGATGGATCTCTGCCATGGTGGACAGGTAATTCGGGCCGTTGACGTCCTCGACCGCTGCCAACGTGACCTCGTATTGCGCCACCGTGAAAGTTTCGCCGATCTGCGCGGTGCGAATGTCTTCGGTCTGCCAAGCCAGCATCGCCGAGATGCCGAAGATGGTGATCCCAAACCCGGAGTGTGCCACCATCCGGCCCCAGTCGGCTCGGGGCAATCGCAGCGCACGGCCTAGTTTTTCACCAAAGCCACCGCGCCCGGTGCGGACCCAAAGATCAACGGCAGCGCCCAGCACCAGCCAGCTTCCCAAAAGTGCGCCGACAGGTGCCATCAACGTCCGGCCCGATTGCACGGTCCACGCCAAGGCGGCCAGCAAGAAGGCTGCGATCAGCGCGATCCACAGTGGCCGCAAGGTTTTGCCAATTTTGGCGCGTTTCCACGGAAGAACGGATCCGAACGGCAAAAGCACGGCAAGCAAGATCATGAAGGGCGTAAAGGCGGCATCGAAGAACGGCGGACCAACCGACAGTTTCCGGTCAAACGCCATCTCGGCCAGCAGCGGCCAGATCGTTCCGATGAAGACGACAAAGGCCGCGACCGCCAGAAGTACGTTGTTCAGGACCAGCGCACTTTCACGGCTGACGGTCGAAAACACGCCCTTGGCCTGCAACTGGCCTGCGCGGAACGCATAAAGCGTCAGCGCGCCGCCGGTGAAGACGCCGGTGATGATAAGCAGATAGACCCCGCGTTCAGGATCGTTCGCAAAGGCGTGGACAGATGTCAGCACGCCCGAGCGCACGATAAACGCGCCGATCAGCGAGAAACTGAAAGCGAGGATCGCCAGAAGGATCGTCCAGCTTTTCAAAGCCTCGCGTTTTTCGACCACGATCGCCGAATGCAGCAAGGCGGCCGAAATCAACCACGGCATAAACGAAGCGTTTTCGACCGGATCCCAAAACCAGAAGCCGCCCCAACCAAGCTCGTAATAGGCCCACCACGAGCCTAATGCGATGCCAATTGTCAGGTTCAACCACGCCAGCAACGTCCAAGGACGCACCCAGCGACCCCATGCGGCGTCAACGCGCCCTTCGATCAGGGCGGCGACGGCAAAGGAAAAGCTCATCGAAAGACCGACGTAGCCCACGTAAAGAAACGGCGGATGAAAGGCCAATCCGGGGTCCTGCAGCAGCGGGTTCAGGTCCTGCCCGTTCATCGGCGGCATGGCCAGCCGCAGAAACGGGTTCGACGTGAAGATCAGAAAGCTGAGGAAGGCCACTCCGACCGAGGCTTGAACGGCCAGAACGCGTGCTTTCAACCGATCCGGCAAGTTAGACCCGAACACAGCCACCAAAGCGCCGAACACCGCCAAAATCAGGCACCACAGCAGCATCGAGCCTTCGTGATTGCCCCAAACGCCGGACACCTTGTAAAGCATTGGCTTAAGCGTGTGCGAATTGATCGCCACCAAACGGACCGAAAAGTCCGAGGTGACAAAAGCATAGGTCAACGCACCGAAAGAGAACGCCAAAAGCGTCGCCTGCGCCAAGGCAGCAGGTGCTGCGACGGCCATCCAGCCCAGCCAGCCCTTGTGCGCGCCAACCAGCGGAAGAACCATTTGCACGACGGCAACCAAAAGCGCCAGCATCAGTGTGAAATGGCCAAGTTCTACAATCATGGACGAACACTATGCCGCCTAGCGCCCCGCGCCAAGGGACGGTTGGTCGCATTTTGGTGATGTCAGAGCATCATGACGCTTACGGACGAAATAATCACCGCTGCGATTACCGGATAAAGGGCTGCCCGCGTCGGCAAACCGAACGACCGGCCGATCACCTGGAAATGCAAAACAACGCCTACGAAATAGATCGCAAGGAAGTCCAGCAGCACTGGATTCTTCAGCACCCAGGTAGGAACTTCCGTAATATTGATCAGCCACCACCAGCCCATGACGCAGGCCGCGCCCGCCCAGCTAAAGGCCATGCCCAGGGCCAATGGCGTGGCCCGTTTGGTCCAAAGCCAAAAGAAAGTCGCCGCCATAAAGGCTGCCATCAGGGAAAATGCGCCGTAAGCAACAAGATAGACCGTCGTGTAGCCGAACATGCGATGACCCAGCAAAAAGAGCACGACGACGGCGCCTAGGATCAAAAGGGGTTTTTTCATCGCTTCAATACCTCTCGAAGAAGGGCGTCCAATTCGTTGGCCGCCTGCTCGTTCTGTTCAATCGCGCGAGACAACCGCTTGCCTGCGGCCATTGCTCGAAGCATGCGCATTAGAG
>CAWJDD010000002.1:0-36229 GCA_963841595.1 uncultured Alphaproteobacteria bacterium
GCCGGTCCGGTCAGAAGCGCCAAGGCGATGGCGGCATTGATGACTGCCCGCATGGATGTCCTCCACTGATGTGCTTTGCAAAGGCTAGCACGCCAACGTTTAAGGACAACCGTCGTCAGACACAGGCGTCGCTTTACGGTGAAAGCTTCAGATCATGCCACTTTGAAAGCGGCCTCGCCAGAGTCTTTGCCCGACGATATGATGCGGTACAGCAATTCAGCCAGATTGGACGTTTCCGTCTTGGAATAGATCGCGCGCAGGTGCGATCGAACCGTGTTTTCCGTCAGCACCAGCTCGCTGGCGACACCTGACACCGACAGGCCGTGCGAGACCAGAACACAGACCCGGAACTCGGCGCGGCTGAGCCTTGCGGGATTGCCTATCCCCAAGACCGGCGTATCCCACTGAACCTTTTTTTCCGCCGCTTCGCTGCGGGCGCGCAGAATACGTTCGTCGACCGTTGACTGCGTCACCAGTCCTTGCTGCCGTCCCGCCCATGACCGCACGATTGTCGGAACCAGCGTTTCAAGTTCCAATCGCTCTGCACGCGACAAAAGACGATCGAAGTGGAATTCGATGTAGTCATTCTGCTGGTGCGACGTGGCCAGGGAAAGCACAACGATTTCCTTGATTTCCCGGACGGTCTTCCAGTTGAATAACGACTGCGAAACGTTCCATGAAGGGTCGCCAGCCAGATCGCTATCAAACCAAATTGTAGCCGCACGCGCTTTTGTGAACATGTGGTCCAGCACATCCTGGCACAGCGCCCGCCGCAACAGAACCGGCACCTCCGTGTTCCCGGCTTCGGCATCATAAACAGCCACTGTACGGGGCCGCTCTTCGCTTCGATGGTAATGTCTGGCAATCGCTGCCGTGTTGGCATTCAAACTAGCACTAAGCGCTGCAAGCGCCTCTTGAAGTGTCATCGAACCATGAAGCCCACCGCACCACGCTGCGACCCCATCCAAAATGCGCAAGTCAGGCCCAGATCGACCCGAAAAAGAAGTCTCACCCCTAAAATCCAAAACTATCCCCCACAAAATACTCAAAAAACCTGAAAAACAGGCTCACTACACCGATAGACTTCTAAACTGGATTCTTTGACCCATGCCCCGAAACTGAGATTGCACCTTACCGATGGGATTCGTCAACGGTCACTTTAAAACACAGTGCGTAACGGTGAATTTTGCGCCACAGGTAGCGTTAAATAGGAAACAATATACCCAAAATTGGCTTTTTGTTCATCGTTTTCGGGTCAGAATTTCTGCTGAAATGCATCGCCTGATGCTATCCGAAAGTGTTCGACCAACGGATCGCCACAGGACCGACTATCAGCAGAATCATCGCTGGCAGCATGAGAGCTGACATAATGGCCGACATTTTGACGGGCAGTTTGTTCGCCATTTCCGTAGCCTTAAGCTCGCGGGCAAGACGCATTTCATAGGCGTAAACGTTAAGAGCGTCAGAGATCGACGTACCAAAGCGCATCGACTGCATAATGACGTTGGCGAATGACGATACTTCGTCGACATTTGTGCGCACAGCCATGTCCATCAACGCCTTTTCGCGTTCGCCACCAGCCGAGACCTCAAGCTGCACCATACGGAATTCCTGGCTAAGTGCGGGCGACGAATGCACCATCTCGTTACCAACCCGCGTCATGGCCGCGTCAAACCCCATCCCCGCCTCGACCGAAATCTGGATCAGGTCAAGCGCGTTCGGGAAGCTTTCTTCGATCTCGCGGCGGCGGTGCTTGACCTTGCGCTTCAACCAGACGGCTGGCGCAAAAAAGCCAATGGCTGCAAGTATTGTGATGATCTGATAGACGACAAGGCGCGGCGCACCGTCGATCACCCATGCGACAGGTTCCGGTAACCACATCCCACTTTGACGTCCTACCATGATACCAACGTAAATAAGCGGCAAGAAGATCGCCAAACCTACACGAACCAGAAAGAAATTCAGAATCGCCTTTGGACCGATGAAGCCCGCATTCATCAGCTGGCGCTTCATGGCCGAGCGCTCTTTGCGGTCGCCCGGCATCAGTGCTTTCATCAGACCTTTTGGGTCGACCTCGGGATTATAGAGAATTCCAGCATCAAACGAGCTGCGGCGTTCACCAATCCCACCACGTTGATATCTGCGCGCAGCCGGATTCGACGGGACCAGCGCATCGAAGGCGCCATAGACGAACAGCATCATGCCAAAGCCGACGCCGATCATCAGAAGGATGTTGCCCGAGCTGTTGACGGCGGGAAAAAGACTTAGGAACCATTCTTGCATAATACTCTCCTCAGAACCTGAACGTGACGAGCTTGCGGAGGATCACCGCATTCAGAAGCACCAGAAAACACACAGTAAAGATCAGCGGCCCGGCCAACGGCTCCTCTGCAATATCGCCATAGTATTTGGGCGACATCACGTTCAGACCAACAAATATGATCACGGGCACAACGCTAAGGATCGCAGCAGACATACGTCCTTCTGACGAAACCGCCTTGATCTTGCGGCGCATTGTCATGCGATCCCGGATCACTTTTGCCAAAACACCAAGAATACGCGCAAGGTCACCACCCGTACCGTGCTGAATGGCAATCGCTGTCGCAAGATAATGTACGTCTTCCTGGTTTAAACGGTCTGAAAGTTCGTTGAATGCATCAGTCAGATCATCACCGAAGGACACCTGATCGACCACGATGCCAAATTCCGTCGCGATCGGATCGGGCATCTCGTTGGCAACAGCGGCCAGCGAGGCGTTCAGCGGGTGGCCCACTTTCAATCCGCGCGCCATCATTTCCAGCGCATCTGGAAGCTGCTTCACAAGGTCATTCACACGTTGTGTTCGCTGCAATCGCACCGCCATGATCGGAACGATCATACAAATCACAAACCCGAAAATCGTCGCATTTATCACGCTGGTCAATTGCGAGAACAGGACGGCAACGCCGACGAAACCAGCAAAACAGGTCGTCAGAAACGCGCCAGACGACATTGAGACGCCGGCCTGACGGAGAACCTTCGGCAGATCCCCCACAAGCGGCAGGCGGCCTGCAAATGTCTGCTTTTCATCCGGCTTCAGGATCGCCAGGATCTCTTCGGTCGTGGCACCCTTCTGGATCATCTTCATCCGGCGGCTGCGCGCCTCGTCTTTGGGTGCTCGACCCATCAGTATCTGACGAAGCCCCTCAAAGGCCAGAAGAACGCCGACGACGATGCCCACGTAAACCAGAAACTGGGCGTCGATGTTGTTCAGTATGATATCGCGCAACATGGGCTCAGCTCCTTAAGATGTTGGTGCCGGAAAGATCGACGCCAGAGTTGATCAGCTGTTCGGCGCACTTTGGACGCATGCCTGTTGGCATGAACTGACCCAGCACTTTGCCGTTGTCGTCCTTGCCCGTGCGCTTGAATACGAAGATGTCCTGCATGGTGATCGTGTCGCCTTCCATGCCGGTGATCTCGCTGATGCTCATCACTTTGCGGTTGCCGTCTGACAGACGGTTCAGCTGGACGACGAAGTTCAGGCCGACTGGCCATCTGGTTTCGTGTGGCCGACAAGCGGAAGATCGATACCGATCATCGTGACCATCTGTTCGATCCGGCTTAGCGCGTCGCGAGCCGTGTTGGCGTGGACCGTTGTCATCGACCCATCGTGGCCGGTGTTCATGGCCTGCAACATGTCAAAGGTCTCGGCGCCACGAACCTCGCCCACGATGATGCGGTCGGGACGCATACGCAGGGCGTTCTTGACCAGGTCACGCTGCACGATCGCACCGGCACCCGATGGGTTTGGCGGACGGGTTTCAAGCCGGACCACATGTTCCTGCTGCAGCTGAAGTTCGGCCGCATCTTCGATCGTCACGATGCGCTCGCTTTCGTCAATAGCGCGCGACATGGCGTTCAAAAGCGTCGTTTTGCCCGAACCGGTACCGCCGGAAATCAAGATATTCATCCGGGCGTCCACAAGAGCGCGCAGCAACGCGGCGGCATCTTTCGAGATCGAACTCAAGTTCAACCATCTTCTCCATCAGAATTGGCTTCTGCGAGAACTTACGAATGGAAAGCGATGGTCCGTCGATGGCACAAGGGCGGATGATCGCGTTGACCCGGCTGCCGTCTTCCAAGACGCGCATCGACCCAGGGCTGGCTTTCGTCGATCCGGCGGCCCATGGCCGATACGATCTTGTCGATGATCCGCAAAAGGTGGCGTTCGTCGCGGAAGCGCACATTTGTTTTCTCAAGAATGCCGAAACGCTCGACGTAAACAGACCTGTGCGAATTCACCAGAATATCGTTGATCGTCGGGTCGGCCAGTAAAGGTTCCAGCGGGCCAAAGCCCAGAACCTCGTCCATCAGCTCGTCGACGATTTGCTTGAAATCCTCGGTACGCATCGGGCGTTTTTCTTCCGCCAGAACTTGCTGAACGAGGTTGGCAACTTCGCGGCGAAGCTCGTCGCTTTGCACCTTGTCAAGCACGCTAAGGTTCAGCCGCTCAAGCAGGGCGGTGTGCAGTCGGTTCTTAAGCTCCAGCCGTTCGGTCAGCTTGGCATCCGCCGAATTCAGAGAACGAAGCGCCTTTTCCGTAACCGCGTTGCCCGCATCCATCGTGACGACGTTGCCTTTTGCCGGAGAGGTCTTCTCGACGGCTTTGCTGAATGTCTTGAACATGTACTTTACTCCTCGCTACGTGGCGGACTGGGTTTCGACGGACGGCATCTTTTTCGCCGTCGCTTTCGCCAGATTTGTGATTGCTTTCGTCAGGTCGGACCGACCCGCGATTTCGGCCAATGGTTTGCCGAAATCTACTGCGTTTCTCGCAGCCTTGGCGTCATGCGGCAGCCAATGCTCGAACTTGCGCTCCAGCACTTTCGACGCTTCTTTGTGATGCTGCCCCAAAACAAAAGGCTTCTTCTCGTGGTTGATGATGACTTCGATGTCCAACCCCGGGTTGTCCGCCAGATAAAAATCAATCAGACGCCGGCAGGAACGGACCGATGGCACCGTTGTGTCGGTTACGATGATCATTTCGTCAGCCATGGCGACAACGGGTTCAATCCACGACGTCAACGCGCGAGGCAGATCGACGACAACGTAATCATGTGCGCGCCGCATGGCATCGATCAAACCTTCGATCTGCATCGGCGTTATCGCATCCAGCGGGACAAATTCCGTCGGCGCAGTCATCACATTTAACCCGCCCGACGTCGTGGACATCGACTGATCAATCCACATCATGTCAGGCATCATGCCGCCTGTCGCCAATTGCATCAGACCTTCCGACGGATCGACATCAAGGAAATCGCCAACCGCACCGAATTGCAGGTCAAGATCAACAATCCCCACGCGATTGCCAGCTTCCTTGCGGAACCGGCTTTTGCGGGTCATCAGCTGATCGGCCAGATTGACAGCAACTGTTGTCGATCCGATACCGCCGCGCGCTTGCGCCACCGCGATCACCGCACCTTCGCGCCCGCCACCACCGCCCTTGGCGGTGACGATCTTCTCAAGCCACTTATTGATCTGCTTGGCCAGTTCTTCGGCAGGCATCGGGAACGGCAGCACATCATCAGCGCCCGCATCGCTCAGCGCACGCGCACGGCTTAACGGAATATCTTCGCCGGTCAGGGCCAGAAAGATCGAATTCTCCTGTCGTTTCTTGCTTAGCGTCTTGATCGCCGACAGGTCTTCCTCGTTGTCGGGATCGGTGGCAAAGACCACAATGTCGTTCTCGGCGGCCAGTTCGACAGCCGCGCCATTCATCTTGGCAACCGACATTTTCTCGGACTTAATCTTTACCTTCGGTAAGTTCGAGACCGCATGAGTGACCGCTTCGGTCACTGCGTCGTCCGCCGAGATCAGAAGGATGGATGTCGCTTTAGCCATTAACTTGTCGTCCTCTCCGGGCATGCCGCCCGATTAATCGTTAACCGTTTGTACCGCGGTTCAAATCTTCGCCTGGCAGAGAAACACTAAGATTGGGGAATGGAATGTCGGCAAGACTGTCCGCATCCCCTGAATCCGTAATTTCTGTACTCGCAGCGCCACCGGCCGCAGCTGCCAAAGCAGGGATCGGCGTGATGAACGTGAAGCGAAGCTCTTCTGCGCCTTGTATGGTACTCGCCGTCGCTGCCGTAACCACCCCGACCTCAACCATGGGCACATACGGACCACCAACGAAGCCCAGGTTCGAATTGTAGGTATACGTCATCCGAATATTGTTCGGGTTTGCATTGCTCGGCAAAATTGGTTGCAGAATGCACCAAATCTCTTGACGGACTTCCAAACGCAATGCAGCGTTTCTGGCAGCAATCTGGCCTGCAGTCGGGTTATTTGGAAGGGCTCCTACGATCACCGGCGTGGTGCAAGGATTACTACCGGGACCGAAGTCAGTAGCTGCCCCGAGCACACAAGACTGCGTGCCTCCGTCAACACAAACCGCGCCAGCGCGGCATAAAGTTCCGAATGGGTCCGAGCTTGAGCCCTGACGAGAATGAATTTCAGGAACGCCTGCACAGGCTGGCGGACGCACCGTCGCGATGCGTGCCGCGCGCTGCATGGCCTTCTCGGTCATCACCCAGTTGAAGCCAAGACGACCAAAATCAAGTATGGCAAAGAAGACCAGCAGGAACAGGATGATCACAACCGTGTACTCGACCAGCGAGGCACCCGTTTCGTCCCGCGTGTGTCGCCGCGCAGACCTTATGAGACGGTCAAACATCATATTCCATAAATCCGCGATTGATCTGTGATGATCGACGTCATCGTGGCGTTCTGCCGCGCACCAAAGAAATTGAATAAGGTCCCAAACGGAAGTGCGATGTTCACCGTCGCATTGACCCGCGCCACCGGTGTCGGGCTGACCCGCAGACCGTAGTCAGGGCAGGTATAAACCACCTGAATATTTGTCACCGTCACACCGGACGGAAACAGGTTTTGCTCGTCACGCATTGTACCGGCTATGATCGGTGTTGCGACGGCAACGCCACCGGGCAAGGTCGTTTCGCTCACACTCGCCGTTCCACCGCAGATATCAGAATTCGTTGTCCGCGCCAGAAACCGCGATGCATCGCGCACACCGCTGACAGCCGACTGATAGTTCCAGTATATCCGCGAGCCTTCGACGATGCCCGCAAAGACCACCATCATCACCGGCAAAAGGATCGCGAACTCAACGGCCGAGGCCCCTGCCTGACTGCGCCGGAACTGGCGGAATATGTGCGATAAATTCACGTCGATCACCGATACAACTGCACGATTTCACGGAACGCGCTGTCGGTGGTTGTGCTTCCGCCGCCTTCGCCGCCGATAGGTTCGATGATTTCAACCCAAAGGTCAAACATCTGTCCATTGCCGCCGTTCGAGATCTCAGTGGCGGGGCTCAGCATGAACGTTCTGTAGTACTGTACAACCGGCACATCAGTTTCATTCCCGGTCAAAGTCTGGTTCACGCAATCGATACCGGCGACAACAACAACGCGCCGATCTACACCGCCGCCTTCTTCTACCTGATTACATTGAGGAAGTCCGTTTTCCTCGCGATCTTGCGCGTCTGGAATGATTGGATTGAACCCGTTTGAAGGCAGAGTATCCGGCCAATAGTCATCCCAGCTTGTATAGTCTTCCGGGTCTTCATCTGGACCCGGCTGACCCCGATTACCATCATTTTGAGCGGTATAAGGCGCAACGTTGTACGGAGCAGCCCCGCCATTCATCACGCCGCCATTGGCCGCGCGTTCGATCTCGCGCTGATAAAACTCATACCGTGTCAGACCAGCTTCAGGGAAATCAAAGAAGCTGCCCGGATTGATTAGCGTATCAACGCCAGAAATCGTCTCGCGGTGCTCATAGTTGGTGTCAAGGTAGTTGGCCTTTCCAGTTGACCAATTTCCGTCCCCAAACCGGCCATCTGTGCACGAGCTGGTGTAATGGCAATTGTCCAACGGAAAGGCGACTGTATCAGGAGATGCCCCACTGTCGTTGCAATTGTTGTTGACTTCACGACCGCCAACGATATGTGGGCCAACTTCGAACCCCGGATCATTTCTCAAGGTGCCCATTGCCTGTTCGAAGATACCAAACGGCAGGTTAAAACCAGCTGTTTCCTGACCACTGCGCTGACCGGGCTGAATGTCGACATTACTAGAGTTGAAACAGGCCTCGATGCCCAAGGCCAGCAAACAGGCTTGCCGACGGGACTCGGGATTGTAACTTGCGCAGACACCAGCAGCGGCGTTGGGATCATTGGCAATCAACCGATCAATATTAAGGAAACCGAACTCGCCGGGATTCCATCCGGCATTCCGGCCGACGCTGCGAAGCTGAACCGCCCGACCTGTTGCCAAAGTCTGCATTTGTGGTGGCGACGTACCTGGCACAGTCGGCAGGCAGAACATCAACGGCGCGACTTCGCAGGTGTATCCCGCGTTGCCCGCAATTGCCAAAGCACCGACGGCGGCGGCTGGCACATTGTTGCTGACAACGCCCGCAAACAGCCAGTCCACATCTTTGGTATTCAGCGTGACCCCGACAAACCGCGCAAGCGCCGGATCGGTCGTCCTGTTGGCCAAAGGCAGGCTATACTTGTAATCGACACTCGATGTGTTGCTAAGGACTGCTGGATCATAACTGCCGGGCCGATCCCGATCAGGCAATTCTGTATAGAAAACAAGGTTCGTGTCGAAATCAAGCGTCAGGGTCGCAGCCCCCGTTCCCGACTTCAGATTTTCATTGGCGGCAATGATAACGCTGGTTGCAGCAAGCCGCGCATTGACGATGGCATTCGGCGATCCGTCCAACTCGCCCGCAGCCGCAAGGGCCACGTTGTCGGCGAAGGACTGCATATCAGTTTGCGTCGACGCACGGCGTCCCATGTCGAACGTCAGAGCAAAGAGACCAAGGATGACGATGACCGATATGCAGAAGAAAACCAGCAGGCTGCCATCTTCTTCCCGGGTGAAGCGTTTGATGTTTTTTGGAAATTTCATTCTATCCACCACCTAATACTGCGCCGGGTTGGCTGGAAGCGACGCAAAGGCCGCTTCCGCCTGCTTAGTTCTTTGCGTCTTCCTCGACGGCATCAGTAACGGGACGCTGCTCGTGCTCATATTCCACTACAGGAGCATTGCCGCGCCGGACCCCCACAACTTGCTTGGGGCCATGATTGTCGTCGGGCGACTTTTCACGCATGATGTCGGACAGACGGATCGAGTCCATCGGCTTGTCTTCTGCGTCGCCTTCAACCGGAATATTCCGAAGCGACAGGTTCAGCGTGCCAGCCCGTTGCGCCAGTGCCAGCTTCTGACCTTGCAGCGGAGAAACCTCGACCGTCACGGTGCGCGCAACCTGCGCAGTTTCGTCCAACTCGTCGGCCTGCTGGTCGATACCAACAATGCGGATGTTCTGCAGAATGGTCACAGCGCGCATTTCAGTACCGCCCCCGCTTATCAACACGATGTCGACGTGGTCACCCGGAGTCACAAAACCACCCACCGAAGATTGCGCATTCACGTTAATCGCCATGGCACGATTGCCCGGCGAAAGCGTCTGCACAATCGTCACTTTCTCACCGAAATCAGAAACCTTCGACGCCAGGACTAACTCGCCCTGCGCCATCGCGCGGCGTGCACGGCGGGGCTCATTTCCGCCGTTCGCCAAAAGTGCTGTATAGTCGGTATAGACACCAGCTGGCACAGCTTCGGCTGGCCACTGGATGGTGGTCAGCTTGTGCGCTTCGATCGTGGTACCGAACGGAATGTCCTGACCGGCGACAACAACACTGACAAGGGCCGGACCAGTTGGATCGGCAGATGCCGTCGCCTGTTCAACAGCCAAAAATTCTTTCGAGGCATAGACCGATCCGCCTGCGACGGCGATTCCGACCATGGTGACCAATAAAGAACGAATACGCATACTGTGAATCTCCAATTAGCAATGTAGATTGCCGTTTTCAGAAAGCTCCGGCCGAGCTATCGACAATGGTGGCAATATTGCTGCCAAAAGCTAGGATCACTGCACCCACGAGAGTTACTACGATAAGTGCAACCGCATACTCCACCATGCTTGCCCCCGAGTCGGATTGAATGAATTTCTTAAGTTTCATAGGCGGCACCTCATTCGGGGACTACGTCAAAATAGGTAGCAAAGCCCTCAAAATTGGGGCCTGACAAAAAGCCAGGCCCCAAGTCTGATTAGCAAGCAACAGGCGCATCGACAGTAACGCCAGTAGGCGCAGCTGTTACGAGTGCGGCAACAGCAGTGTTGGTCTGGTCACAACCGGCATCGGCAAGCGACCCAGCGTTCTGTCCAACAGCAATAACGCCAGCGCCGCCAACGATCGTTACAACGATCAGGGCTACAGCGTACTCGACCAGCGAGGCACCAGATTCAGATTTTTTGAAGTTATTCATAAGTTTGCGCATTTCATACTCCTAAAAACGCTTCAATTATGACCGCACACACTGCCGGTCTAAAACGAACCGGCGTTGTCCCCCCGGCTCTTTCATCAATTAATAGGATCTTAACGATCGGCGCATCATCGCAGACGGTGATTTTCGCAACTTAAGGTTGTTTTTTCTGTCAAATCTGGCGAAATTGAGGCATTAATCGCGCGAACTCCGCCCGATTCGCCACAAACGAGGCCTGCATCCAAGGCCCTGTTTGACCTGTGCGTGACTTGGGCGACTTCCTGCCGCCAGTACCACTTATCTTTCGTGACCTAACGTAAAAAAGGGACATTTTTTGATTTAAATTAGAGAGTTAAGATACGTCTTGGATATGCGCAGATAACCGCCGTGCGCGCGGGGACTCTGTGGATAAACCTGTGACAACAGGCAAACGCAATCCCAACCGGCCATTTCCCGCCGCCTTATTCCTGCCACATTTCCCCGCTTTCATGCCCATAGCGTGACGCGTTCCGGGCCTGTTCGTCCGAAATGACCCCGCCACCGGCATGGCCGGGTCATGATTTCGCCGAGCTACCTCGCCACGCTGTGTCTATGTAGAGGAGTACGAGTGATGTCTGACGAAAAGCTGCCAAAGCCTGCCCCCACCAAGGAAACCGCACCCAAACCCGAAACGCCTTATCGTTTCGACGACTGGGCTGCGATCTGATCTTTTGATGTCCGGGACCAGGCGCTAGACTGCGGGCTTATGAGCACGCCTCTCACGACTATCCGGAATATCGGCCCTGCGATGGAAGAAGCCTTTCGTCGCGCCGGCATCAGAACGGCGGAAGAGTTGCGCAAGATGGACCCCGACGCGGCCTATCTGCGCCTGATCGAAACCGGGACACGCGCCCATTTCATCGGATACTATGCCATGGTGATGGGGCTTCAGGGGCGTCCATGGAACGATTGCCAAGGCGAGGAAAAGACCCGTCTGCGTCGGCGCTTTGACAAGATATGCGCGTCCCAAGACCCCGAACAGCCCTCAAAACTTGCCACCGAGCTTGATCGGTTGGGCGTGCGCCTTTAGCCCAAAAAGAAAGGCCGCCTGAATTCAGACGGCCCTTCCGAAAATCAGTCGCGAACGATCAGCCGACCAGTTCAAGACCCGAAAAGAAATAGGCAATCTCTTGCGCTGCTGTTTCAGGCGCGTCCGACCCATGCACCGAATTCTCGCCAACGCTTTCAGCAAACTCGGCGCGGATGGTCCCCGCATCGGCATCCGCAGGGTTCGTAGCCCCCATGACTTCGCGGTTCTTTGCAATTGCGCCCTCGCCTTCCAGCACTTGCACAACGACAGGCGCAGAAGCCATGAAATCACACAGCTCGCCGTAAAATGGGCGTTCGGCATGCACTTCATAGAACTTGCCCGCCTGCGCCTTGGTCAGGTGGATGCGCTTTTGCGCCACAATGCGCAGACCTGCGTCCTCGAACTTGGCGTTGATCTTGCCAGTCAGGTTGCGGGCGGTTGCGTCGGGTTTGATGATGGAAAGCGTGCGTTCGGTCGCCATTGATAAGCCTCGTCAGACAAAATAGCGGGCCACACCATGTGTCCCGCCTGAATTCGCGGCCCGCCTAGCATGCGGGCAATCTGATGAAAAGCCTCAAGAGAGTTTCTCAAAGCCGAAAAGCGTCAAACACGAACGCTTTTCAGCTTGAGAACAATCAGACCAAAGATCGACACCGGCACAAGTGCAAGCGAGATCGGGCCAACAAGATGCAGGTTTTGAGCAAGAAATTCCATTTAACAGACCACCATTTAAAACGTCAGAGACAAGACCCCGGCAAAATACGCCGGACGGACACTCAAATCAGCCGCGTGCGCGCTTCACATTGAGAAACGCGATGCCAAAGATCGACACAGGCAAAAGCGCCAGCGAAATTGGGCCAACAAGATGCAGGTTTTGAACGAGAAATTCCATTTCAGATCACCTTTTAACAACTACTGTAAAAACATTCTGACCCAGACGCGTGGTGACGGTATGGAACAAGCAGGGTAATTTGATGAAAATCTGCGCCAATTTTGAGACAAGGTTAACTCGTCTTTGTCCAAATTTGACCGGGTTACGTTCCGCCCGCCGTCTCCAGACGCTCCAAAGCCTTAAGCCAAAGGGTTTCGGCGCGGGCCAACCCCTCTTCCACTTCGGCGAATTTCTTCTGCCAGCCTTCTGCTTCGGCGGCGCGGCTGTCTTTATACATGGCCGGGTCAGCCAGTTTGGCGGCCAATTTCTCGTGAATATCGGTCAATTTGGCCACCCGAGCCTCGGCCACAGACACAGCTGCCCGCAGATCTGCAACCGTAGAACGCGACGGTTTGGCCACTTTCGCCGCTGTCTTGGCAGCTTTCGGCGCAGGCTGGTCCAGTAACATCCGGCGATAAGCCTCCAGATCGCCATCGTAGGGCGCCACCCGCCCATCCTTCACCAGCCAAAGCGTGTCCGCCACGTGGCTCAGCAGATGCATATCGTGGCTGACCAGAACCACAGCGCCCGTATAGGCCGTCAGCGCCTCGATCAGCCCTTCGCGGCTTTCCATATCAAGGTGGTTGGTCGGTTCGTCCAAAATCAGCAAATGCGGCGCGTCCAGCGTGGCCAGCAGCAGTGACAAACGCGCTTTCTGCCCGCCCGATAACTTGGCGGCTATGGTGTCAGCCTGATCGGCACCGATCCCAAAACCCGCCAGCCGGGCACGAAGCCGGGCCGGTGTCTCACCCGAACGCTCGCGCCGGATATGCTCCAGCGGGGTCTCATCGGCATGCAGCTCGTCCAGCTGGTGCTGGGCAAAATACCCGACCCGCAGCTTGCGCGCCCGGGTGACACGCCCGCCCAAAGGGTCGAGTTTCTGCGCCAGCAGCTTCGAAAGTGTCGACTTGCCCTCGCCGTTCCGACCCAGCAATGCGATCCGGTCATCCTGATCAATCCGCAGCGACAGTTTCGACAACACGGCCTTACCGTCATAACCGACACTGGCGCTTTCCATATTGACGATGGGCGGCGAAAGCTCTTCAGGTTCGGGGAAGGTGAACTTGCGCAATGCCGCTTCCTGCGGCGAGGTGATCGGCGTCATCTTGGCGATCATCTTCAGCCGCGACTGGGCTTGCGTGGCTTTTGAGGCTTTGGCGCGGAACCGGTCAACAAAGCTTTGCAAATGCGCGCGTCGCGCATCCTGCTTCTTTGCCTCAGCCTCGGCCACGGCCAAACGCGCCGCACGGGTCTGAGCAAAGCGGTCGTAAGGGCCACTATATAGTGTCAGCTTGCGGTCTTCGAGATGCAGGATCGAATTCACCGCCCGGTTCAAAAGCCCGCGGTCGTGGCTGATCGTGATCACCGTATGCGGATAGCGCCCCAGATAGCTTTCCAGCCAAAGCGCGCCCTCCAAGATCCAGATAGTTGGTCGGCTCGTCCAGCAACAGCAGATCAGGCGCCGAAAACAGCACACCCGCCAAAGCCACACGCATCCGCCAGCCGCCCGAGAAGGCAGAACAGGGCATACCCTGCTCTTCTTGCGTAAACCCCAGCCCCTTCAATATCGTCGCCGCACGCGCTTCGCCGGACCAGGCGTCAATGTCCTGAAGCCGATGCTGTATGTCCGCGATCCGCCCGGGGTCAGTCGCCGTCTCGGCCTCGGCCAGCAAAGCCGCACGTTCGGTATCAGCCTCAAGCACCGTATCTAGCAAGGATGTCTCAGACCCGGGAACTTCCTGCGCCACACCACCGATGCGCGCGCCCCGATTTAGCTGTATGTCGCCACCTTCCAGCGCCAACTCGCCCCGGATCAGCCGGAACAGCGTGGTCTTGCCCGTCCCGTTGCGCCCGACCATGCCAACCTTGTGGCCATCAGGAATAGTGGCCGAAGCGCCTTGAAACAATGGGCGGCCTTCGACGGCGTAACTGATATCTGTGATCCTCAACATGAGGCTGCGCTTAGCAGAGCATATCGCCCGCTGAAAGAGCCACAAAGCCCTGCGCATTCTTCTTGGTAAAAATACTTCGGAGGTTTGGAGGCAGAGCCTCCATCACACCCACAAAAAGCGAAAAGCGCGCCTGAATGGGCGCGCTTTCCATTTGAATTGTCGGACTGAAATATCAGCGCTTCGAGAACTGGAAGCTCTTCCGGGCTTTGGCCTTACCGAACTTCTTGCGTTCCACAACGCGGCTGTCGCGGGTCAGGAAGCCTGCCGCTTTCAGCGCAGGGCGCAGCGACGGTTCATAAAGCTGCAGCGCCTTCGAAATACCGTGCTTCACCGCACCGGCCTGTCCCGAAAGCCCACCGCCTTTGACGGTTGCCATCACGTCGAACTGACCGTCGACACCGGCCACCTGAAACGGCTGGCGCAGGATCATCTGCAGAACGGGGCGCGCGAAATACGTGTTCAGCTCTTTGCCGTTCACGATCACTTTGCCCGAACCGGGCTTGATCCAGACACGGGCAACCGCATCCTTCCGCTTGCCGGTGGCATAAGAACGGCCAAACTCGTCGCGCTTTTGCTCGTGCAGCACAGGTGCCTCGGTCACAACCGGGGCTGCTGCCGGTGCGGGAGCCGCCTCAATCTCACCAACAACCTCTTTCAGGTCATCGAGCGTTTTGATGTCATCTGCCATGGGTTAGCTCCGGGTGTTCTTTTTGTTCATGGACTTAACGTCCAGAACAGTCGGGTTCTGCGCTTCATGCGGATGCTCGGCACCTGCATAAACGCGAAGATTTGTCATCACCTTGCGGCTGAGCTTGTTGCCCGGCAGCATTCGCTTGACGGCTTGGGTCACCACACGCTCGGGGAACTTGCCTTCAAGGATCTGGCCCGTGGTGCGCGACTTGATGCCGCCCGGATACCCGGTGTGCCAGTAGTTGGGCTTGTCGCGCTTGTTGCCGGTCAGCTGGATTTTATCGGCGTTAATGACAATGACATTGTCGCCCATATCCATGTGAGGCGTGAAAGTGGCCTTGTGCTTTCCGCGCAGGCGCATGGCGACAATCGACGCAAGACGGCCCAGAACAACGCCTTCGGCGTCGATCAGGATCCACTGCTTTTCGATGTCCGCCGGAGTAGCGGTGAACGTCTTCATAAGTCATACCTTTTTGGAAGAAGGTCTTGGATGAGATGCGTTCTACGCGAATCGTGGCGACAGTCAAGCACCACAGCATCAATTTAATTGTTTCTTTTCAATATGTTACAAATACGGTATCAATATACCCCATAACCTGTGCAGGTTTTGTCGCAACATTTCCGCAAAATTTCACGAAAACACCCAATCGCGACTTCGGTAGCGACGCATTCCTAGGCTAGCTTCCTAGATGTACCAAGTGTGTTTGTAAGTAGGTGAGTGTTATGATTGCGAGTTTGTTTCTGCTGTTTGTTGCTGCCGGCATCACAATAGCATCTGTCGTCTACGGCTTTGGCGGTCTCTTTCCGCTTTTGGCCGCACTGTCGACTGTCGCGCTGTTCTTTCAGTGCGCCACTTATGTTATGCGTCAGAAGTCTGCCTGAACGCACAACACATAAAGATGAAGCAAAGGGCGCCCCGTCGCAGGGTGCCCTTTTTCTTTGGTCGACAATCCCTGGCGCGGGCGCAATAGTTTCGCCACCCCAAAAGGCCCACAGTTATGAAAGACGGCACCCAGCCTGACAGCGATCAGCAGACCACCACGGCGCCCAGCGGCCAGCACCTGATCATAGATGTGAAAGACGGCCGCGGCCTTGATGATCCAGCCCGGATCGAAACCGCACTTCGTGACGCGGTCAAAGCGGCGGGTGCCACGCTTTTGCATATCCATCTGCACCGATTCTCGCCTCAGGGTGTGACGGGAGTTGCCCTTCTGGCCGAAAGTCATATCACCGTGCACACTTGGCCCGAGCACGGCTTTGGCGCCTTTGATGTCTTTATGTGTGGCAGTTCTGATCCTTGGGCCGTGGTCGATGTCTTTAAAGCCGCCTTTGCCACCGAACAGGTCGACGTCCGCGCCTTGCACCGTGGCCAAGGCGTGATCTGACACTATGTCTCGCCCCTTGCAAAACCGAGTGCTGGCGACCGGCGAAATTAAAGCCACACCCGAACGCGGGCTTTTGATGGGCAATCGCGGTATTCTGCACGACGATTACCAGATGCTTGGGCCTGCGCGATGGCGGCACAAAGCGTGGATCATCTGCGTGCTGCACTGGAAAGACTGGCACCGTCCGGTCATGCGCCCCAACAATTACACCGAGCTTTTCTTCCTCGACGATGCCGTGGCGCTTGCCGCCGGTCACCGGCCTTGTGCGCTTTGCCATCGCGCGGACTATAATGCCTACCGTGAAGCTGCCGGGATAAGCATCCCTGCCCCGGCGATGGACGCAGCCCTGCACACTGAACGCGCCATTCCGCGCACCTTTGCCCAACGGCGTCATATTGCCAAAGCTGAAGGCCTGCCCGATGGCACTGTGATTTTGGAGGGCGTACCAAAGCTGGTCTGGCAAGACATGCAATACCCTGTGACAGCTGGCGGTTATGGCCCACTTGAGCCGCGCATCCACGGCGAGGTTACAGTATTGACACCGCCCACCAGCCGCGCAGCATTGCAAGGCGGCTTTCGCCCCGTTCTGCATCCAAGTCTGGGTGTGTCTTAGGCGCGGGCCGAGGCTTTCTCTTCCAGCACCAGCCATTCGTCTTCGGCGGCCGCCAGCTTGGCCTGCCGTTCGGTCAGCCCTTCACTTGCCTTGGCAAACTTGACCGGCTCGCGGGTGTACAACTCGGGGTCGGCCAGCAAGGCTTCAAGCTTGCCAATCTCGGCTTCCAGTCGCGCGATCACGCCGGGCAGTTCTTCCAGCCGGTGCTTTTCGGTGAAACTCAGCTCGCTTTGCGCGTCTTTCGAGGCCGACGCGGCCCCACCACGGTTTCGCTTCGTCGTCGGATCAGCCTGCTTTTCGACCAGATTCCGTTTCGGCGCATAATCCGACCACCCGCCGGCATGCACCACGATCCGCCCGGCCCCTTCCATGGCGACGGTCGTTGTCGCCACGCGGTCAATGAAATCGCGGTCGTGGCTGACCAGCAGAACAGTGCCGTCGTAATCGCCCAGAACCTCTTGCAACAGATCCAGCGTTTCAATGTCCAGATCATTGGTCGGCTCGTCCAACACCAGCAGGTTCGACGGCTTCGCCATGATCCGTGCCAGTAACAGCCGCGCCTTTTCGCCGCCCGACAGAGCTTTGACGGGTGCACGCACCTGCGACTCGTCGAACAGGAAATCCTTGAGATACCCCACCACATTGCGCGGCGTGCCCCGCACCATGATCTGATCGGCGCGGCCTGAAACGCGCGCCCCTTTGTCTTCGGTCAGACTTTCCCAAAGCGTGGCTTCGGGGTCCAGTTGCAGCGCGACGTTGGTCAAAAAGCGCCAGTTCGATACTGGTGCCGATCTTGACCGTACCGCTGTCCGGCTGTTGCACGCCGGTCAGCAGCTCGATCATCGTCGTCTTGCCCACACCGTTCGGGCCAACAAATGCGACACGGTCGCCCCGCATGATCCGAAGCGAGAAGTCTTTGCAGATCAGTGTATCGCCGTAAGTCTTTGAGATACCTTCTGCTTCGATCACCTTGCGGCCAGATTTCGGCCCCGAAGACAAGGCCATCGCCGCCGTGCCTTCGCGTGAGATCTGCGAGGCACGTTCCGCCCGCAAATCCTGCAACGCACGGACCCTGCCCTGATTGCGCTTGCGCCGCGCGCTGATGCCTTCGACCGCCCAACGCGCCTCGGCCTTGATCTTGCGGTTCAGCTTGTGGCGCTGATCGTCTTCCTCGGCCCAGACAGTTTCGCGCCAGTCCTCGAACCCGTCAAAACTGCCGTCCTGCCGTCGCACATTACCCCGGTCGATCCAAAGCGTCGCGCGGGTCAAAGCCTTCAGAAATGCGCGGTCGTGGCTGATCGTGACAAAGGCCTGTTTGGTTTCGCCCAAACGCGCTTCCAGCCAGGCAATCGCCTCGATATCCAAATGGTTGGTCGGTTCGTCCAGCAACATCAGATCAGGCGCTTCGGCAATCAGCTTGGCCAAGGCCGCACGCCTGCGCTCGCCACCCGAGGCTCGCTGACCTCGGTGTCGGGGTCAAACTTCAAGCCTTCCGAAGCCGCCTCGACCCGCCACAGCTCGGAGGGGCCGAGATCGCTTCAACGCGTAATCGCCCAATGTGACGGAACCGCTCATCTCGGGTTCCTGCTCCATATAGCCAACGCTTTGGCCAGCAGGCACGGTTCGCACACCGCAATCGACTTCAACAAGTCCCGCCATCACCTTCAGAAGTGTCGATTTTCCCGATCCGTTTCGCCCGACCAGCGCCAAACGATCCCCCGGCTGAATGGTCAGGGACAGGCCGTCGAAACAGCGGATCGCCGCCAAGGTCAGCGAGATATCGGTCAGTTGCATAAGGGAGGACGTGCCATCCGGGCGGGCTACGGGCCAGACGGTCTGACGTCAAGAGGCGGCGTACCTAGGCGAGAGCCTTCTAACCTGCAACGGCACGCAGCGCCCGCGCCCGCCCGGTGGGATCGCGCCGATTTCAAGCCCGGTGAAGACATGCAGCGTGTTCATATCGCGGTCGACAACCGCATGATCGCTGACCCAGCCCCCCATCGTCAGATAACTGCGCAACAAGGGCGGCATCGTCTTCAAAGCGCGCGCGCGGTCCGGTTTCCGGCGCAATCGCTGGGCAAATCGAAAAACATTGGGTGCCTTGATCCGCGGCAACCAGCGTTTCGGGGCCAGAGTGAGCGCTCTTTCAACATCGCGAATGCATCCTCATAGGCGCGCGCGTCGGTACCCTGAAACGACGAACAGCCAAACAGCATGGCAACACCTTCGCGGTCCACAAAGCCGTCACCGCCGCCCAGGCCGCGCGCAGGATATCCGGATCCGTCACGCCCGGCTCGATGCAAAAGCGCCCCATTTCGACCATCGGGCGGTCGAAGGCCTTCAAAGCCTCAAGATCGTAATACTGCGCGCAATAGGTTTCCGGAATTTCCGCGCCCGATCCCAACGGCAAAAGCCGCAACGTCGCCGACAAAGCTGACCGCAGCTGCGATCTTCGACCAAGACATGCCGGCAAATCTCATCAAAGGCATCCACGTCCGGCCATCGGCACGCCCGGAGCGCCCCGCCCCTCGAAGAACGCCCTATGGCGCAATCGCTGGGCTGCTTCGATATCTGCGCGCAATCCGCAATCCGCGCTTGGTACGGTACTCGTCAGTCATATCTCGCGACCCCTTGGTCAGGACCGAGGTCTGGATCTATATGTTAATCAGAATTCTATGACACAACACGTGACGTCGCGACGACAAAGGGGATACGGATATGGAAAAAGTTGTTAAAACCGACGAAGAATGGCGCGCAAAACTCGACGATCTGGAATTCAAGGTCCTGCGCAAGCACGGCACCGAACGCGCCTTTACGCATGACGATTTCCCCAAGGATCCCGGCACCTTCACCTGCAAAGGCTGCGGCGCACCATTGTTCGATCAAGCGCACAAGTTTGACAGCGGCACCGGCTGGCCGTCGTTTTATCAGCCGATGGATGCCGAAATGGTCGGCGAAAGTGAAGACAGCGGCTTCTTCATGCGCCGCACCGAAGTGCACTGCAACCGCTGCGAGGGCCATCTGGGCCATGTCTTCCCCGATGGGCCCAACCCAACGGGCTTGCGCTATTGCATCAACGGCGTGGCACTCGATTTTCAGCCGGAAGAGGGTGAAACTGACAGACCCCGGTTAGGAACCGAGCCACATGTCGCCTTCGTCGAGGAAGCTTCCGGCGTCCAGCGTCCCGAAGTTCGAGAAAAGCTGGCGCAGAAAGCCGATGCCCTGGGTATTTGATGTGGTCACACGGCGCGACAGGGCCACGACCTGACCATCTTCCAAGCCAAAGCGCTCGACATTTTCGACAACACCGGCATCCGAAAAGCTGACGGCAACCACTTCGCGATCGACTTCGACGGGTTCGCGCCACAGGAAACGCTCATAGTCGGACTTGACGTAGTACCAGCCGCGGTCGTCGACGATCCCTTGCGTTCTCGGGCGGCCCAGCAGACGGGCGACCGTGTCCTTGGTGTCGTGCCGACGCGAACCTCGTTCAGAAGCGTACTTGTCCGGGCACATAGCCATGGCTGTCTTTCAGGGCCGTGGCGCAGGCCGACAGCGCCACGAATGCCAAAACGCTGCCGACTATCTCCTGAACGATGCTTTAAGATCACGCGCCTCATGCCACGCCACCCTCTTGCCAAGCGGCACGCTGCCGCCTAGTCGGCATAGCCAGAGACAGGCCGCCGTGTTCAAGGATTTGATCCATGTCGGATAATGACACCTCTGCGCAAGTTGCTTCAGCACGCGGGAATCGCCAAACCGGCATGTTGTCGCTGCAACCCGAGCGCCGAAGAACGCGCCGCATTGGCCGCAGAGCTTGGACCATTCCGGCGTTCGAAAACTGACGTTTGACGGGCGGCTTCGCCCGAAGGCGCGCACTGATCTGACGCTTGACGCCACGCTTGGGCGCAACCGTCGTGCAGGACTGCGTCGTCACGCGTGATCCGGTTGCCACCCGGATCGACGAACCTGTTCGCGCCGGTATCTCGCCGAACATGCCCGACGCGCCCGACGCGCCGAAGATCGAAATGCCCGAAGACGATACCGCCGAACCCTTGCCGCCTGAAATCGACCTTGAACGCTGTCATGGCCGAGGCGTTGGCCTTGGCGCTGCCGCCTGGCCACGCGCGCCCGGCGTCGAACCGGTAGATCTTACCGTCACGGAACCCGGTAAAAACCCGATGACCGACGACGACGCCAAACCCTTTGCCGGGCTGGCGGCGCTGCGCGATCAGTTGAAGGGCGAAACGGACGCGAGGCGACAGCCCGCACCAATGGGCAACACTGCGGAAATTCCACGTCTTGCGTTTCAGCGGAATCGCAGTATGTTCCCGGCCTCGCTTGAACAATGGGTTGGACAGCGCTTGCGCCAGCGCGTAAGACCGCGCTGACCGATTAAAACCGGGGCGCATGTCCCCACTGATTAACCGAGGATGAGACATGGCTGTCCCACAGAATAAAATCACCAAGTCGCGCCGCAACATGCGCCGTGCACACGACAGCTCTGGTCGCCGGAAACCCGGCGAATGCCCGAATTGCGGCGAGCTGAAGCGCCCTCACCACGTTTGCGGTGCTTGTGGTCACTATGACGACCGCGAAGTGATCGCTCAGGCCGACGAGATCGACCTGGACGACGACGCGGCGTAAGCGTCGCCCGTGCGCGCCCGGCAATGGCGATGACGGATCCATCCGATCAGACCCCGACGCCGAGCTCAGCGCATCACTAATCTCTGTTGATGCAATGGGCGGCGACCACGGGCCGTCAGCCGTTGTCGCCGGCATTGCCAAAAGCGCGAGAAAAATCCCGACATCGCGTTCATGGTGCATCGGCCCCGAAGGACGATGCTTGCGCCGCTCTGATCGACAAAGCGCCGCCTGATCGAGCGTTGCGAGATCCGCGATGTCGCCGAAGTCGTCACGATGGACGCCAAGCCCAGCCACGTCATGCGCAACGGCAAGGGCACCTCGATGTGGTCCGCCGTCGACGCCGTGAAAGACGGCGAAGCCGACGCGGTTGTCTCTTGCGGCAACACCGGCGCGCTCATGGCGGTGTCGATGCTGCGCCTGCGCAAATTGCCGGGCGTCGATCGCCCCGCCATCGCCTGCCTCTGGCCGTCGCGCAACCCCGGCGGCTTCAACGTGATGCTGGATGTCGGCGCCGACATCCGCGCCGACGAAAGCGATCTTCTGCAATACGCGCTGATGGGCGGGTCTTACGCCCGCAACGGTCTTGGGCTGAAACACCCCCGGATCGGACTTCTGAACGTCGGCACCGAAGAACACAAAGGCCGCCCCGAAATTCGCGACGCCCACGATCTGATTACGCGCGAAGCCCCGCGCGCCGAATTCGATTTCGTCGGCTTTGTCGAAGGCGGCGATATTCCCTCCAACCGCGTCGATGTCATCGTGACCGACGGATTCACCGGCAACGTCGCGCTGAAAACCGGCGAAGGCACCGCCAGCCTGATCCGCGATTTCCTGCGCGAGGCTTTCCAGCGCCACGCCCCTGTCACGGCATTCGCCGCACTTCTCGCCGATTGCCTCGCTGCAAACGCCTGTCGAAACGCATCGACCCGCGTCGCGTCAATGGCGGCGTGTTTCTTGGCCTGAACGGCACCGTCGTCAAAAGCCACGGATCGGCCGACGCCACCGGCGTGTCGTCGGCCATCAAGCTGGCCTTCCGCCTTGCCGAAAGCGGCTTCACCGAACGCCTTGCCGCGCGGGTTGCATCCGCCGATGGCTGCCGGCAGGATGAGTCCCGAACAACGGGACCGCAAACGCGGCTGAGAGCGAGCAGAGCAACATGACAACACGCGCCGTTGTGCGAGGCGTCGGTCACTATCTTCCCGACCGGATGGTCACCAACGCTGGTTCGAGGACAAGATCGACACTCCGACGACTGGATTCGCTCGCGCACCGGCATCGAACGTCGTCACTTCGCCGCCGAAGGCCAGACCACATCCGAATGGCCGCCAACGCCGCTGAAAACGCGCTCGCTGCGGCTGGCATGACCGCAGCATGACATCGACGCGCTGATCGTCGCCACGTCGACCCCCGACCTGACCTTCCCGTCCGCCGCCACCATGGTGCAGGCGCGATTCGGCATGGAACAAGGGTTTGCCTTCGACATTCAGGCCGTCTGCGCGGGCTTCGTCTTTGCGCTGGCCCAGGCCAATGCGCTGATCGTCTCGGGCCAGGCCAAGCGCGTCATCGTGATCGGCGCCGAAACCTTCAGCCGGATCATCGATTGGGAAGATCGCACCACCTGCGTCCTGTTCGGCGACGGCGCAGGCGCGCTGATGCTGGAAGCCGACGAAGGTGCCGGCACCAACGACGACCGGGGCATTCTGGCGACCGACCTGCATTCCGACGGGCGCCACCGCGATATTCTTTACGTCGATGGCGGCGTTTCGACCCAATTCCGTCGGCCATTTGCGCATGCAGGGCAAGGAAGTCTTCCGCCACGCCGTCGAAAAGCTGGCCGAAACGGCCCATACCTCGCTGGGCAAACTCGGCCTGACAGGCGACGACGTCGACTGGATCGTGCCGCATCAGGCCAACCTTCGGATCATCAAATCCATCGGCCAAGAAGATGGGCGTTGACATGGATCGGGTCGTCGTGACGGTGCAGGATCACGGCAATACCTCGGCGGCATCGATTCCCCTGGCACTGACCGGTCGGCGTCGAACGCGGCCAGATCAAACACGGCGATCTGATCGTTACCGAGGCAATCGGCGGCGGTTTGGCATGGGGATCGGTGGTTCTTCGCTGGTAATCGCTCGTTAACGCCCTTTTCCAAGCACTTGATATTAACTCGGAAATTCATCCCGACCATGGTCTGCAAAACATAATCAACAGGGGGATAGGATGAGCGAAAAGACATTGACGCGCATGGATCTAAGCGAAGCCGTGTTCCGCGAAGTCGGGCTCAGCCGTAACGAATCCGCCCAACTTGTCGAAGGCGTGCTTCAGCATATGTCCGACGCACTGGTCGAATGGCGAGCAGGTCAAGATCTCGTCCTTCGGCACATTCTCGATCCGCGACAAAGCCGCCCGGGTCGGTCGCAATCCAAAGACCGGCGAAGAAGTCCCGATCCATCCGCGCCGTGTTCTGACCTTCCGTCCGTCCCATCTGATGAAAGATCGTGTCGCGGCCGGCAACAAGGGCTGATCAGTTGCGTCGGAAAAATCCCGCGACGCGTTTCGCACCATCTCGGAAGTGGCCGAGTGGCTGGACGTGCCGACGCACGTCCTGCGCTTCTGGGAAAGCCGGTTTCAGCCAGATCAAGCCGGTAAAACGCGCAGGCGGGCGGCGGTACTATCGCCCCTCGGACATGCGCGTGATCGGCGGCGTCAAAACGCTGCTGCACGATCAGGGCATGACGATTCGCGGCGTTCAGAAACTGTTTCGCGAACAGGGTATCAAGCATGTCTCGTCCCATTCGCCCGAGCTTTACGAAGACGGAGAATTGATCGAAGGCAAGGCCCTTGATCCGGCAGCGCTGGCAAGAAGCCTCTCGCCCGGCACCCGCTGCGCGCATGACACACGCTGCGTCGCCCGATCCGATCCCGGATGACCGGCCCCCAACCGAAGACAGCGAAGCGGCATCCGGTGTCTTGTTTCGCCACACGACCGAAGAACCAACACCGATCGCCCGCGCCTGCCGAAACAGCCCAGCCTACGCTTGTGCCCGACGCCGAGGCGGTTGCGGAACCGCAGGAAGCCGAAAGCCCCGGCACACCATTCCGGCCACCCCGGATGTGCCCGGATACCGACCCGGCCGACGACGATGCGGCTCATGACACCGGCCCCGGCCTCGCCGTCCGCCTGGCGCTTGCCAAGCAAGCGCCGATCTTGCACGCCAACCGTGACACGCTGGAAAGTGCCGCTATCCGCCTGAAGGCGCTTCGCGACCGGGCGTCCTGACCGCGATCCGATGCACAACACGATCAACCCTTGCCCTGCCCGCGCTTTTGCGCCAAAAGCGCACCTGTCGGGCTATGGCGCAGCCTGGTAGCGCGTCCGTCTGGGGGACGGAAGGTCGCAGGTTCAAGTCCTGCTAGCCCGACCAATCAAACCGCCTGCCTTTTTTGGCAGGCGTTTTGACAAGGGATCACGATGACTCAGGCGTTCTACCCGACAGCGAGATCAGTGCGCTGCTTGCATCGGTGCGATCCGTTCATCCGACCCCCATCGTGGACGGACAAGTTCAGCCCGCCTCGCTTGATCTGCGCTTCGGAGACCGCGCCTACCGCGTCCGCGCGTCCTTCCTGACCGGGCAGCGACGCATACGGTGGCCGACCGCCTGGACGATTTCACCATGCACGAAATCGACCTCACCGGCGGCGCGGTGCTGGAAAAGGGCTGCGTCTACGTCGTGCCCCTGCTTGAAGCATTGGCGCTTGCCGGTCGGCATGCAGCGCGGCTGCCTACGCCAAGTCCTCCATCGGTCGGCTTGATCTTCTGACCCGGATCATCACCGACTTTGGAACCGAGTTCGACCGCATGCCGGACGGCTATGCCGGCCCCTTATACGTCGAGATTTGCCCAAGGTCTTTCTCGGTGGTCGCCAAGACCGGCCAGATGCTGAACCAGATCATTTTCCGCCAAGGCGAGACGATCTTGTCGGATACCGAACTTGCCGCCCTCCATGCCGTTGATCCCATCGTCTCGGGCGACGCCGGTGATCTCCGGCGGTCTGGGCTTCTCGGTCGACCTGAAACCTCAAGTCGGCGACTCTGGTCGGGCTACCGCGCCAAGCCGCATACCGGCGTCATCGATCTTGGCAAAATCAATTACTACGACCCGGCAGACTATTGGGAAGAAATCCACACCCGCGACAGGCCGGATCATTCTTGATCCCGGTGCCTTTTACATTCTTGTCAGCCGCGAGGCCATCTCGATCCCGCCCGGACCACGCCGCCGAAATGGCCCCTTACCTGGCCATGGTGGGCGAGTTTCGCGTGCATTACGCAGGCTTCTTCGATCCGGGCTTTGGCTGGGCCGAAGCAGGCGGCGCCGGATCGCGCGGCGTGCTGGAAGTGCGCTGCCACGAAGCCCCTTTCGTGCTGGAACACGGCCAGATCGTCGGGCGTCTGGTTTATGAAAAGATGGCCGAAATTCCGCAAGCGCTTTATGGCCGCGAGATTGCTTCGAACTATCAGGGTCAGGGCCTGAAACTGTCCAAGCATTTCCGTGCGGGATAAGCGCGTAAAGCGCTAAAATTCCAGCAAACTCCGCTTCTAAAGCATCAGTCAAGACCAAGGTCAGCAGTCTCGGCCACAGCCGTTTTCAGCACACCCAGAATACCCGGATCAACCGCCGAGCCAGCCAAGTCGTCAAAGACATCCCACACCTTGGAAAGCGGCATTGCCGCGCGGTAGGGGCGGTCTGCGGACAAGGCGTCGAAGATATCGGCCACGGTCAGGATGCGCATATCCTGCGTCAGTTGATCGCCGAACAGGCCGTATGGATAGCCTTTCCCGTCGATCCGCTCGTGATGTGCCACGACGATCTGCGCCATCTTTGAGAACGGGGCGATCCGCGACAGGATCAACTCGCCCATCTGCGGATGACGCTTGATCTGAGCAAACTCGACATCCGTCAGCTTGTCCGGCTTATCAAGGATTTGGTTCGAAACACCCAGTTTGCCGATGTCATGCAACAGGGCCGTGCGCCACATCCAGCGTCGTGCATCATAGGAATATCCACAACGGTCGGCGATCATATCGGTATAAAGCGCCACGCGCGTCGAATGACCGTGTGTAAACGGGCTTTTGGCGTCAATAACGCGGGCAAAGCCCAACACAATCTCATCCAGACGCTGCTCATCCAGAAGCCACAAATCTTGCGCAGGCTGTTCCTCGAACAAACGTTCGGCCAAATCCGGTGCCATGCGCTCTTGCCAGAACCCCGGCCTGGAAGCCGCCGCACAGGCAGCATCCACCACGTCCGGATCGAACCACTGACCTGAACGCACCTGAAGCTCGATCATAGCAGCCGCGGGGCCATTGGCTTCGGCAAAGACGTCTATGACCTGCGCGGCAAGAGCAATGCGCGACTGAATGGGAATGGCATTCCCCTGCACCCCATATGGCTTGCCCTGCCCGTCCCAATGTTCGTCCAAAGCAGTGATCCCGGCGGCAACAGCCTGCGAAAACCCCATCTGCAAGGCGATATCGGCACCTTGCTGACAACGCGTCTCGAAGATCTCGGTCACGATTTCTTCGCCGTTCTTCATCAGATTGGAAATCGCCCGGACCCGCGCCACAAGCCCCGCATCTGCGCCGGTGTTCTTCAGAACAAACGACATCACCTGACGGATGGATTTCTGGTCCATCGTCTTCGAGTTACGTTTAAAGGCACGGTCATCAGCCAGATAGAGCTGACAAATGCGGGCAGCATTCGAACTGCACCCAAGATCTTTCAGAAGGCAGGTGTAAAAGACAGTCTCGGCATCCTTGCCGCGAAGACCAAGTTCAAAAGCGATCGCGCTGCCGATATAACAGCTTCGCAGGCAATGCCCTTCCGGTTGACCCTCGGTCAGATCAAGCGCCATGCAGAGCGCGCTGAGCACTTCGCCAATGGTCAGTTCAGAAATACTGAGACTGTCGTATGCAGTGGATACCGCTCGCATCGCCGGAATTTGCACGATGCCCGGTTAAAATCGGGTCAATGCGGCGGCGACGCCGGTTTACATCCTGCCGATACGATTAACGTTGCGGACTGCTTGTTGCGCCTGCTTGGTGCTGGCGTCCGGCTTCTTTTGCCCTTTCGAAAGGCGGCGCAAACCGTGTCGCATCAACATGTTCACGGCCATTCGGATCAATCGCTCCATAGAGTTACTCCTCAGTCTCGATTACGCTCTCGTCATCGTCGTCGATCTCTTCGAACAATTCTGTCTGATCCTCGTCCTCGTCTTCGTCATCGTCCGGCAATCCAAGACCCGGCGGCGGGCGGTTCTCTAACAACCCGGCAGCGCGCAATTCTTTCAGCCCCGGAAGATCGCGCGCACTTTCCAGACCGAAGTGATCAAGGAACCCCTGCGTGACCACATAAGTTACCGGGCGGCCCGGCGTCATCTTGCGGCGGCCGAACTTGATCCACTCCAGCTCAAGCAATTGATCCACGGTGCCACGGCTGACGCTGACACCTCGGATTTCCTCGATCTCGGCGCGTGTAACCGGCTGATGATAGGCCACAATCGCCAAGGTTTCGATCGCTGCCCGCGAAAGCTTGCGGGTCTCGACGGTTTCCTTCTGCATCAGAAAACCAAGATCGGGGGCTGTGCGGATCAGCCCAGGCCTCACCCACTTTCACCACGGCGACGCCACGCCCTTCATAACGCTTGCGCAGATGCTCGACCGCTTCTGACGCGTCGCAGCCGTGCGGCATACGGGCGTTCAACTCGGCAATGCCAACAGGTTCAGCCGTAGCGAACAGAATGGCTTCCACCATCCGTTCCTGCTCGGCCATTGGGGCGGGCTTCGAACAGGCTTTCAGGCGCGTCTTCGACCTCAGCCATTGGGAACCGCGCGAATCTGAATGGTGGCAAAGCTTTCGGTCTGACGTATCTGGATCGAACCGCTCTTGGCCAGTTCCAGCGAGGCGGCAAAATGCGATGCCGTGGCCGAGCGACGGCGCGTTGGGTCGCTCTTCCCAACCTTCGGGCAAATAAGACAAAAGATCGGTCCACTCGCCTGCATAACCGATCAACCCGCGCATCCGCTCCAGCGCCTGTTCCAACGTCATGACGTGGTCGCGGTCCATCACATAGGGGCGGAAATCTTCCTTGGTGCGAATGCCGCGCATAGCCCTGCATCAGGTCCAGAAGCGTCGCTGTATAACGCACGCGGCGCACGCGCGTCGACGTCCTCGGGCAGGCCACGCACAAAGAAGTCCCGGCCCTTCTGGTCACGCGCCATCAGCTTGGCCGCGGCTTCACGCATCGCGGCCAAGCCGCTCAAGCTGGAAGGCCAGGTGAGCCGCCAGTTCCTCGCCCGACGGTCCTTCGTCGCTTGGGTCAGGCGGCAGCAACAACCGCGATTTCAGAAAGGCCAGCCAAGCCGCCATCACCAGATAATCGGCGGCCAGTTCAATACGAAGCGATTTGGCCTGCTCGACGAAGGTCAGATATTGCTCGGCCAATGCCAGAACGCTGATCTTGCGCAGATCGACCTTCTGGGTGCGAGACAGCATCAGCAACAGATCGAGCGGGCCTTCATACCCGTCGACATCGACGATCAGCGCCTCGGCTGCAAGGCGTTCTTCGACCTCATCGAATTCGGCGTCGCCGTCGGCATATCTGCTCCCTCAACCAGAGCGGTTCGCGCGTCATTATTTCTTTTCTGATCGGCTTAAGCGGCAGCAAAATCCGAGTCAGTCCTGCGCGAACTGCATTAGGCTTGTAAACTCGGCCTCAAGGGCCGAAATGTCAATATCTATGGGGGTTCGACGCTGCCCAACCGCTATATCTGCGCGTTTTTCCGCGTCTGGCGTCATGGCGCCCGCAGTACTTGCGACAGTCTCCATCTCGGCCAGATCACCGTTGCAGTGCAAAACCAGATCGCAGCCAGCCACCAAAGCGGCCCTGACCCGATCAGCCAGTTCACCGCTTAGGGCACCCATCGAGATGTCATCGCTCATCAAAAGACCGGTCAGGCCCAATTCTTTCGCAGATAGGCGATGCCAGCGGGCGACAGCGTGACAGGCACGTACCCGGTCAATCTCGGGCAGGACAATATGCGCAGTCATCACCATGGGCAGATCACTTAAGGCGCGGAAAGGTGCGAAATCGCTGAATTTTAGCGCATCCAAAGGCACGTTGATCTGCGGCAGTGCCTTGTGACTGTCCAGCGTCGCGCGACCGTGGCCGGGGGCGTGTTTCAGAACTGGCAAACAGCCTGCGTCCATCAAACCTGTCGCACAGGCACGTGCCATGGTGGTCACGGTCAAGACATCTGCACCATAGCACCGGTTGCGCAGAAATTCGTGCGTTTCGGGCCAGGCCAGATCAGCCGACGGTGCACAGTTGACGTCAATACCGTGAGCGACCAGTTCCGCGCCGATCAATGCGCCACGCAAATACATGGCGCGCACAGCACTTGCCGAGGTTGCGGCTTTGGGAAATGCCTCGACCTGATCCAAAGGCGGCATCCATTCGCGCCAATGCGGAGCGCGCATCCGCTGCACGCGCCCGCCTTCCTGATCAATCAGGATCGGCGCATCGCGCCCCACTGCTTCACGCAGATTAGACGTGAGACGCCGAAGCTGGTCCGGCGTCTCGCAGTTGCGTTGGAAAACAATGAACCCCCAAGGGTCGGCGTCCCGAAAAAACGCGACCTCATTGGGGGTCAGGTCAGGCCCGGCGGGTGCCAGAATGCACGCGCCCTGCCCCATCTTAGTCGTGAACGACCGGGATGCAGTTCGCACCGTCGGCCACAAGCACGGAACAGAAGCGACGCGCATCCGACAGATCGTCAAAGCCCATGGCCCGCAGACGATAGAAGCTGCGCCCGCCCGTTTGTGCAGGCTGCACAACGATGTTCCTTGCCGACCATATAGTCGCCAAATTGCGCTTCCATATTCGCCCATTCGATCTTGGCGATCTCGGGGCTGGCATAGGCACCAAGCTGCACCAATCGCGTGCCCGAGGCGATCGTGTCTGCAACAGCCGGATCTTCGGTTACAACAGAAGCAGACAGCGACACACGCTGAAGGTTCGCAGGTCGTACCAGCGGACGCGGGGTTGCAACCGGAACCCGTGCCGCAGCTTCGATCTTGACGACCGCAGGTTCAGGTTTCAGTCCCAGATCAGCAAGAGCTGCCGCAACCGCAAGATCGGTCGCCGAAGGCTGGTCTGCCGGGGCCGCTGTGGCAACCGGTTCCCTTTCGCCTTCAATGCTTGCAGGCAATGCAGATACATCGCCAGGATCAGCCTCAAGTGCCGCAATAACTTCGTCCGTCTCACTCAGGGCGGGTGTCGAAGCCGCGTCCGCAGTCTCAAAGGCGCTTGCGTCACCGGCCAGATCAAAGCGTTCGGGTTCGCCTATGTCCGCAACGGCCGGTAACTCGGTCGGAATGGCAGGCAACTCGGCCATCGCCAGGTCTTCGCCTTCATCCAGTGTGGCCGGCGCTGGCGCCAATACCACTTGTTCCGACGGTGCCACTGCGGCCCGCTCTTCCGCGATCCGGTTGACTGTCAGGCCCTGATATTCGCTTGCCAATCCGCCCGGGTCTTCTGGTGCGACCCGCATCGGGCCTTCCAAGGCGCGCACAACCGGAATACCGGTCACATCGCGCACCCAAAGCTTCCAGCCCCAGGTTGCAAGCCCGCGATCAGCACGAATCGACAAGAAACGCGCCTGCCCAGTTCAGCACCGCTGTCAGCGATGCCGCCATCCGGGTGGTCGCCATAATCATCAAAATTGATTGCCGCCATTATTTTCCATGCCTCATTGTCGCCTCCGGTTGTCCCGACGGTCGCCTACTGCTCTCGAAACGTCGGCGGGGCACTTTATAAGTCAGCGCATTTCCTCGACCGGCGTCACACCTAGGATACTCAATCCGTTGGAAATAACAACGCCTACGGCACGTGGTAGGGCGATTTTCGCCGCTGTGGCCTTGGAATCGCCCTCATGAAGGAAGCGCAGATGTGGTGCATCGTTGCCTTTGTTCCACAAGCGCGTGGAACTCCGAGGCCAATTCATAAAGGTAAAACGCGACCCGGTGCGGCTCGTGGTTGCGCGCGGCGATTTCGACCAGACGCGGCCATTCGGCGATCTTGCGTGCAACAGCGAACTCCGCCTTCGTCCTCAAGCTTGGCGTTGTCGGACCAGTCCAGATGCATGACTTCGGCCTTGCGCATCACGGACCGCACCCGCGCATGGGCGTATTGCACATAGAAGACCGGGTTGTCTTTCGATTGCTCGACAGCCTTGTCGAAATCGAAGTCCAAGGGTGCATCGTTCTTCCGGGTCAGCATGACGAACCGAGTCACATCCGAGCCCACCTGCTCGACCAGGTCGCGCAACGTGATGAACGTGCCCGCCCGTTTCGACATCTTGAACGGCTCGCCGTCCTTGTAAAGCTTCACCAACTGCGTCAGCTTGACATCCAGCGGCACACGACCGTCCGAAAGCGCCGAAACGGCAGCATTCATCCGCTTCACGTAGCCGCCGTGGTCGGCGCCGAAAATATCGATCAACTCGTCATAGCCGCGCTCGATCTTGTCCCAGTGATACGCAATGTCAGGCGCGAAATACGTCCATGCCCCATCCGATTTCATGATCGGCCGGTCCACATCGTCACCATGCTCGGTCGAGCGGAACAGCGTCTGCTCGCGCGGCTCCCAGTCTTCGGGCATTTTGCCCTTGGGCGGCTCAAGCGTGCCGCGATAGATCAGGCCCTTTTTGTCCAGATCGGCAATCGCTTCCTCGATCCGACCTGTGCCGTACAGCGACTTTTCGGAATAGAAGTGATCCATCTTCACGCCCAAAGGCGCCAGATCTTCCCGGATCAGGTCCATCATCGCTTCGGTCGCATAGTCGCGCAATTCGGCCAGCCAGACGTCTTCGCCCTTGCCGACCCAAGCGTCACCTACCTTGGCTTTCAAAGCCTCGCCCACCGGGATCAGATAATCGCCGGGATAGGTGCCATCCTCGAACGCCACCTCTTGCCCGTGCGCTTCGAGGTACCGCAGATACACGGACCGCGCGAGCACATCGACCTGCGCGCCACCATCGTTGATGTAATACTCGCGCGTCACATCATAACCCGCAAAGTCCAGCAAGCGAGGCCAATGCGTCGCCAAAGACAGCGCCTCGCGTGTGCCCAACATGCAAAGGCCCGGTCGGATTGGCTGACACGTATTCGACGTTCACCTTCACGCCCGCACCCAAGCCCGAATGGCCAAAACTGGCCCCGGCATCAATCACCTCGGCCACAATGTCATGCCAGACCTCGGGCACCAGCCGCAGGTTGATGAACCCCGGCCCTGCGATTTCCGCAGATGCGATCCGCGGATCCGAGGTCAGCCGTTCGACCAGCGCCTCGGCAATCGCGCGCGGCTGCTGCCCGGCAGGTTTCGCCAGCACCATCGCGGCATTGGTCGCCATGTCGCCGTGCGCTGCATCGCGCGGCGGCTCGACCGCAACATTGCCCCATGACAGCCCATTGGGCAGCGCACCATCAGCCACCATGGCGTCCAGCGTTTCGATAACAGAGGTACGGATTTCTGCGAATATGTTCATTTGACTGGCCTTGAAGGGGTTGCAGGCGGTTTAGCACCTTGAACGCCTGCGTCAATTCGATGACGGTTCTGTTTTTCCAAACAGAAATGAGCACCCGATGAATTACCAGCGCGAGCTTATCTCAAACGGCAATCCGATGGAAGCGATCGTGGGCTTCAGCCGCGCTGTCCGCGTCGGCCCCTATATCAGCATCGGCGGCACAGCGCCCGTGGATTCCAATGGCAATACCGTTGGCCTGGGCGATGTCGGCGCGCAGACGAAGCAGTGCCTAGAGATCATCGAAGCCGCCCTTATCCAAGCCGGGTCTGGCCTGAAGGATGTGGTGCGTACCCGCGTGATCCTGACCGACATTGACCGCTGGAAAGAAGCCATCGACGTCCGCAAGCTTTACTTCCGCGACATCCGGCCCGTCGATACCATCATGGCCGTCACCCGCTTTGTGAACCCCGAATGGCTGGTCGAGCTGGAAGTCGACGCAGTGATCGAAGGCTGGCACGGCGATTAGCATCGGCAGCTGCGCGCGTAGAAAAGCTGGCAGGTGTCGGCTATGAGTCCAAAGCGGACACATCAATTGGGCGTTCGATTAGTCAGCCGATGAGAGAATGCAACGGAGCCAGGTGGCCGATGTCTCCCAACGGTCTTCCGCAACAATGGACGAGCCGGCACCTTTTTCCGTTGTAATCCTTCCATCAGTCACTGTTGTTCGAAGGGGCCATTTCACCTCGCACAGTCAATCCATCGGATTGATATCGGTCAATGAGTTACCTTTTTGTTTGGCTAGTCTGCAGGGTGTTGAATGAACCGGAGGGAAACCATGAACGTGGCCAGATGTCAGAAACGTACGTCATGCTTTTTTTCGTCTCCATTTTTTGGGAATTATGCCAAGAGCGAATTGACGGATTCCATAACGCGCTTAATAGCCCTGCTCTTGTTCTTTTTCCTGCCTAGTTTGGCATATGGGCAATCACAATTTCAATATGGTGATCCGACGCCTCAAGAGATACTGATTGCGGAGGAGCGCTATGTTCTCGCGTTTGTTGGTCGTATTTCAGGACAAAACTCGATTTTCGTATCGCTTTCAAAAGATGGGCGACAGTGGACAAACACGAATTTCCCGATCGCGACAGAAATGTCATTTCCCGAAAATGGTGGCGTAGGGGCATGCGGCTCTTACAATGGGAAAAACATCACGGTCATTTGGAACAATGGTGGATTTATAAGTATTCTCGAGGGTATTCTATCTGCAGACGCGGTGAGTTGGTCCGAAGATGTAAAGCGGATCGCGGTTTTCGGCGCTGACTCTGCACCTTCATGCGTTTACTTGGACAAAGATGTTCGTATTGTAGCCATCCGGTCCGGTGGTACTGTCGTAGCTCATACCTTTATGGGGCAAGACGAATTTCTTTCTCAAGCTGTTCCGGATTTGTTCAATCGTCACAGCATCGGTCGTCCTGCAATCGCGGCTGCCCGTGGCAACGCAGTGATGGCGTGGCATCAGGGCAGGGACGTGTGTAGCCAGATAGTGCTGGCGCAGGGGAGAATTGTCGAGAATCCGCCGCTTGCTGGTTTTAAGTTTGAAAAGACCGGTTTCTTGCCACTTTCAGATAATGATGTGTCGCCATGCGCGCTAAGTGAACCTGTCATTTCAACTGACGGGCGGCGATACTTTGTGTTGGTTCTTCAAAAGGCGAAGCTTCCACCAAATACACAATCAGATGATCGTCTTTCGGGATATCGAGCAATTTTGTACGCGTCGGATACCTTAGACCTATATTCGGGCTGGTATGAGCTTGATCGGACCTTGAGTGGCCCAAATCCAAGTTCGAACATGGGTTTGGCGTCCGCACAAACGGGATCAAGTGTCTTCGCGCTAATAAGGAAAGAGCGAAATCACAATGAGGCGGTTGCGATGATTCTTTCAGACGGACATTGGTCGACGCTCCCGGACGCGGTCTGGCTTGGCATAGAGAGCTTCCCTTACACCAAGTTCGGCTTGGCGCGTATTGGCGTACACGCTCCTCGTGTTCTTCCTGAATCAGGTGATTTCGTCAGAGAATTGCTGCCGAGGCTACGCGTTCCGCAGCAGCCATAGCAGCGCAGAAACACGTCCTGTTCTCAAGAAGACTCGGTTTTGCAAAAGTGAAGGTTACAGCGAATCTTGGCAGTGACACGCTGATCGGCGCTACGTCAGCGACGCAGATTCCTGAAGCCGTGCCTCATCACCCCACCGGCACATTGCGCATGGCAGCTGCCCCAACCCCGCCACCGATGAACCGCTCGTGGCACTGGATGGCGAACCGGTCCGTCATGCCCGAGATGTAATCCGAGACGATCCGCGCCAAAGCCACCTCGCCCACTGCCGCTTCCACGTCTTTGCGCCACTGCTTGGGCAGGTTTTCCGGGTGCGCCATGAAGAAAGGGAACAGGTCTTCGACAACCTTCGTCACTTCCTTCCGCATCTCGACCACGGCGGGCGCGCGGTACATCCGTTCGAACAGAAACTGGCGGATAACCTTCAGATCCTGAAACACCGGATCAGAAAAACGGATCATCTGAAATCCGGCAAGGCGGATATCGACGGCCGACTGAGGCTTGATCTGTTCAAGACTGTCTTTTGCCACGCCGATCACGTCTTCGACCAGTATGCCAAAGAACCGGCGCAGCGCCTCGTGGCGACGGCGGTAATTGTTCAGATCAGGGTAAAGCTCGTCCACCCGCGCATAACACCGATCCAAAATCGGCAACTCCGCCAATTCGTCGGATGAAAACAGCTCGGCTCGCAGCCCGTCGTGCAGATCGTGGTGGTTATAGGCCACGTCATCCGAAATCGCCGCCACCTGCGCCTCGGCACTCGCATAGGTGTCCAGCTCCAGATCGTGCCGCTTTTGATATTCGGCCAGAGCCCAGGGTAAATCGCCCACCACCGGCCCATTG
>CAWJDD010000003.1:0-333815 GCA_963841595.1 uncultured Alphaproteobacteria bacterium
CCGATCGTCGCAACACACTCCTCGAACTTCTCCGCTGGTGAGTAGTAGTTCAATGTCTTTCTCGGCCGCTCGTTGAGCTCCCGCGCCACGGCGTTCAGTTTGGCCTGGCTGTGGATAGATAAGTCTGTGCCCTTGGGGAAGTACTGGCGCAGGAGCCGGTTGGTGTTCTCGTTCGTGCCGCGCTGCCAGGGACTGTGAGGATCGCAGAAGTAGACGTCGAGATCAGTGGCCAGCGTCAGCCTTTTATGATCGGCAAGTTCCTTGCCCCGGTCCCAGGTGAGCGAGCGGCGCAGTTCTCTGGGGAGGTGCTGGACATGCCCAGCAAGCGCATCGACGACAGTTGCGGTCTCCTTGTTGCTTACCCTGACGAGCATCACGTAGCGGGTGCGGCGCTCGACCAGTGTCGCGATGAAGCTGTTCTTCGAGCCGGCGATCAGGTCGCCCTCCCAGTGACCTGGGATGGCCCGGTCTTCCACGGCGGCGGGCCGCTCCCGGATCGAGATTGCATCCCTGATCTGCCCCAACCCGTCGCGCTTGAGACTCGCGTGACGAGACCGGCGGATGGCACGGGTCGCCCGTAAATGCGCCAGCAATTCCTTCTTAAGGACACCGCGGGCCTGGATGAACAGACTTCGGTAGATTGTCTCGTGGGACACGCGGGCGGCCTCGTGGTTTGGATGCTCCCGCTTCAGCCAGCCCGCGATCTGCTGCGGCGACCACTTGCGTTGGAGTTTCACCGATACTGTCCGGCAGAGCGCCTCGCGACAAGCCAGCTTGCATGGCTTCGGTCGCCGAGCACGCTCCCAGGCCGCCTGATCCGATTGTATCGCCCGGTAATAGCGACGCCCGCCATTGCGCTGTACCTCGCGGCTGATCGTCGACGGGGCCCGACGCAGCTGCCGTGCAATGGAACGCAACGACAGCCCGGCTCTCAAACTTCGGGAAACCTCTTCCCGCTCTGAGAGCGTCAGGGCGCGCCGCGATCGTCTCCGCTCTGGCGGGCGGATGCCACCCGTCCGCGCCAACAGTGGATAGATCGACGACGAGTTCCGATCGAACAAACGCCCGATCGAACTCATCGACTCTCCGCGCTGCCAGCGATCCCAGATCTCAGCCCTCTGCTTCTCCGTGAAATAAATCCGACGACGATAGCCCATTCCGAACACTCCATCTCTGCTTCAAGATTGAAGTGTTGCGTCGACCCATTGAGTCCGCCGCCCTTTGCCGACCTTTGCTGATCAGTTACCATCTTTTAGAAAGCAAATCCTCACGGAAGAACGTATGCGGCACCTAATGGCGAGTATCTTGTTGGCAGTTTCGACCCTCGCGCATGGATTTTGGCGTGCGGGCAGCAAGTTGCATCACGTTTTCGGCGCATTCCTTGTGGTGCTCGTTTCCGTAGTTGTTTTTCCCGTAGCCATTATAAGACGAGCTGTGAACAAATTTGGTCGACGGCGCGACGGGTAAGTTGATTGACTGCTTCGTCCCGCACAGCCGACCTTGGAGGCTCTTTTGCTCCTTCTGAACCTGACGAAAGCCGTCAGATGACCGCTTAGAGCCCAATGCAGCCGTTTACTCCCGCTTAATTTCTGGAGGTGAACATTGGTAGCTTGTACCGTCGGGCAACCTGCAAAGGTCGTCAAAAAAATCGGCCGGAACGAGCTGATATCGCGGAAGTTCCTTACTGGCATCTTGTCTGTCCAAGAAGTCGCTGCACGCCGCAATATAGTAACTTTCGCGACGAGCCTCTGATAGGTACCATTGGTCGAACGCTACCGATGTAGCGGACGCGACATCGTTGGCAACGAGCATTTCTGAAGCAAATCTGGAAGCAATGTCGGACTGTGTTGGCCATGAAGATAGAGCCAACCAAGGTCCTTTGTTGCCATTTTCTTTCATGTCCCAAGCGACCAGCAAAGAAACTACGCTAGCGTCAGCCTCCAAAGCGAATGTCGCGCGGGCGTACTCTTTCATGGCAAGCTCGTCAGAAGGGCAAACGCCAATAGCAAGTTGCTCCAGGTGGCGAATTTCATGGAGGAGAACACCAACCTGCATTGCTGTTGGTATCTGTTTACTTAAGTAAATCCGATTCTGTTCGATATCGAGGTATCCAAGAGCATTGTCCATTTGAGTGGAGAAGCATAATTCCGGCGATCTTTCTTCCATTGCAGCGAGAAGAGAAGGAAAGCGCTCTAAAGCCAGAGTGACTTCCTTGTAGATCCCGACCAGCGCACCCTGTGCGTCTGAAATCAGCGCTAAGGTAGCGGTTCTGGACGCACACTTCACTCGCGACAGAGACACCTGGTAGCAAGAAGAAAAGTAACGTTAATAAGCGCATACACGAAATAGAGCACGCCGAATGTCGAATTGTCCAGACACACCACTGAATAACTCAATTCAGTTGATGGTCAGAAACAGATAAAGAGGTAGGTTGCCCTTCGGGGCCAACGACCCCTTCGTCCGCTCAGCCGACCTTTGAGGCACTTTTGCTCCTTCAGAACCCGACTGAAGGCGTCAGATGTCCGCTGTGAGCCCACTTTGACCGATTTTCTGCGCCGCAGCGAATGTCCGGTGTTGGAAATCTGGCAGATTAGTCGCCGAAGTTTTGGTCTACTTAAGATCAGCTTTCGGAAAGTCGGCGCGCCGGCTATAGGTCGTTTCACGTCACGCACATCCGAGACATGCAACTGCTGAAAGAAGGCTTTCGGCCGCATCGCGTGCGCCTTCTGAACGACTAGGTATCGGTTCTTCGCAGTCGTCTCGGCGTACGGAGAGAAGATCTGACGGTGATGTAGAAGTCCTTACCCCCCAAAAACTCCCAATATATGGGCCTTCGTGGCGTGCCAAAGCCGATTGCGATCAAACCAACGGGCGACATGCTTACGCGATTTGATGCGCAAACTTCAAAGATCGAAAGCGGTGAGCTTTTCTTGCCAAAGGAAGCGCCATGGCTGGCGGAGTTCGAAAAAGAAACTCTCGGCTTTCCGCAGGGCAAGCACGACGACCGGGCCGATGCTCTTGCCCGGTTGGTTAACTGGGGCGTGCGCAGACAGGGGCAAGAGATTGCCACATTTAGTGAATTGATACGGCGTTGAGGATGAGCCCATTGTGTCCGAAGGTCGTTCAGGTAAGCGGGATCATCACGTTTTCCCTATATGCTCTGCGTTCCACTAACCTGTCCCACCAGGCCTTCAGGTTTGGCAAATCGGGGCGCACGAAATCCATCGAATGCCAGCGATATGCCGAGCACCCCAACGGGATGTCGGCCATGCTCGGACTATCGCCCATGATGAATTCACGGGTGGCGAGATGTTGATCCAGGATCGCCCAAATCTTCGCGCCGTCCGCGATGGCCGTCTCGATCTTCGCCGCGTTGCGCATGGCTGGGTCGGTGCGAACCAACTGCCAGAACAACGTCGTCATCGACGGATGCATTGTAGTCAGATACCAATCCATCCACTGCCCGGCGAGGGCCATCTGCGACGAGGTTGGCAGGGTCCAAGCGCCGATCCCATACTGGTCGCACAGATAGCGTACAATTGCATTGGATTCCCAAAGAACAAAATCACCGTCAATCAGCACAGGAACTCTGGCATTCGGGTTCATCGCGCGAAATGCGTCGGTGTCATTTCCTCCGAACGCGCCACCAACATCAGTCCGCACCACATCGACATCAAGCTCAGCAGCGCACCACATGACTTTTTGCACATTGACGGAGTTGGCGCGCCCAAGAATTTTGATCATTCTTAAAAATCCAATCTTCCTTATATACTTATATATCAGCCCCAACCTGCCTCAAGCCAAATTCCTCTGACAAAATCAGAGCCTCCGTTTCCGCTCAGGCTTACGTGTCCCAAATCATTCGATGACGGATAGTTGACACAAAATTTAGGCGTGGCCATTCTAAAACCTTAAAAAGGGATGCGATGGAAGCCTGACTTTTGTCGGATTGATGAACATCGAACGCCAAGTTCGCAATAGGGAGCGAGGGAATAGAACGCAAAGACCGATCCGGCCGCACGGCCTGTCGTACGGGAGGATGTTCTTGTCGCCAACATGATCGAGCGGCAGGCAACGTTCCTGTTTGCAAACCACATGCCGGAACGTGACTTGGGACGCCTGCGGCGGCCCGGCGGTCAAAAGAAAAGGGGCGCCCCCAACGGAGCGCCCAGAGCGAACCGCCGGTCTTGCGGCGGCCCGATCTTCCTTGCTTCTTTAGCGGGCGACAGCCTCGTAGCGTTCACCGTTCGCCTCGATCCACGCAGCCACATCGGCTTCGATCTCTTCCATCGTGTATTCGTTCGCCGCTGCGATGAAGGAGTCATCGAGGAAGGTCGACACGTCGTAGCTCTGGCTGATTTCACCGATCGAAATCAGGCTCGGCTGAACGCGCTCCCACAAAGCTGGGTGAAGATCGCCACGGCGGGCAGACATCGGCTCGTGCAGCGTATAGGCAGACAGTTCGGCCAACTGGTACCCCACGCCAAGATCCTGCCACTGTTCGGGCACGGCATCGACCATGATCGCGGCGTTCATCTGAATGTCGATGCGACCAGCTTCCATGCCCTTGCTCCAGGCCCGGAAGAACCGCTCGACCGGATCGCGCAACTCTTCCTTGCGATCGTTCCAGATGGCAAAGGAGTTGGCCGGGTTCTCGGACACTTCCGGCGGGGTGATGTTGCGAATCTCGATGCCGGCCGACTGGATAGTATTCAGTTCGGTAGCCCCGCCCGCAACAGCGTCCACAGTGTTGCGACGGAACGCGTTTGCCAGCGTCGCGCCACCCTCACCGACCACTGCTGTCTTCACATCATCGATGGTCAAGCCAGCACTTTCCAGCGCCACACGGGCGATGGCAAGGTCTCGGTCGCTGACGAGGCCGATGGTCTTGCCATTAAGATCGGCGATCTCCTTGATATCGCTGTCTGCGGAAACGTAGAGCGCCTCGGGTGCGAACTGCATGTCTTCGTAGATGATCGATACCGGCTGGTTTGCATTGACGGCCTGCATGGTTTGCGCCGCGTCAAACATGACGAGATCGGCCTGCCCGTTTGACAGGAACGCCACATAGGGGATCGTCGTCGCCGAAGCGAGCCAGTTGATCTCCAGGTTCTCGTCTTCGAAGTAGCCCAACTCATTGGCGACGTGCATGCCATAAAACGTCGTCGAGCGCTCATTGGCGATCAGGACATTGAGCGTGTCCTGCGCGGAAGCTGCGCTGGCGCTGAGAGCGACACTCGCAATGGCTGCCGCCGTGATCCTTGTCGTGAACTTCATCTTCTTTCCTCCCGGTTTTGCGCCTCGAAAGAGCGCGTCTTGGACACCCGCAGCGGTTTAGTTAACGCCACGGCACTTTGTGACCATGACGTTTCCTCACTTGAAAGCCGAGGAAACATTATGGCCCGTTAGTCCGGACATTAAGTCGAGACGATCCCTCGTCCCAATTAAGTCCGGCATTCAAACACTACTTCAGCCGCATCAGCTTGCGCCGCCGCTTTTTGGACACTTGATCCAAGCGACCCTCGTGCTGCCAGAAGACGGTGCGGCGGTCAGCGACCTCCATTAGAGTGAAGAGAAACAGCCCCATGAGCGCCATGCTGATGAGCACGCCGATCGAGGCGGCAATATCGAGCCGGTGCGCGTAGCGCTGCATCATGATCCCGATGCCTTCGGTTGCCGACGCGAACTCTGCGACGATCGCGCCGACAAGGGCGGTGGTCATCGCCACCTTGAGACCGGCAAAGATCATCGGCGCTGCATCGGGCACCATGAGCTTGAAAAAGGTCTGCAACTTGCTCGCACCCATCGAGCGAAACAGCTCTTCGGTATCGCGGTCGACCCGCAGAAAACCCGAAAGCGAATTGACGAAGATCGGGAAGAAGACAATCAGCGCCGCCAGCGCGATTTTGGAGTTCCAGCCGAACCCGAACCAGGCGATGAAGATCGGCGTCACGGCGATACCGGGGGTCACGTTCAGCGCGATTGCATAAGGCGCAATGTAGCTGCGGAAAGTCACACTAAGAGCAGCAGCAACAGCCAGGCTCAGACCGATGGTCCCGCCGATAATGAAACCGGCGACGGCCTCGTAGAGCGTGACGAAGAAGTGCCAGTAGATCTCGCCGGTGGTGACATACATGCGCCACAGCGCTTTGGCGATGGCACTTGGCGCCGGCATGATCAGGTCGTTCAATCGCCCCGTTTGCCCGGCCCATTCCCACACGCCAATGAATGTCGCGAAGATCAGAAAGTGCACGCTCAACCGTCGCAGAAACACCGGGTCAAGCAACACCATTGCCAGACCGGGCTTGCTGTTTTTCACTGCAGACTGGCTCATAGCTTGCCCCACGAAATTTCGCGCTTGCGCGAGACACGCCGCATCGCATCGTCATTCTGCCAGAAGATGATCCGGGTCTCGATGCCTTCCATGAGCCGGTAGAGCAAGAAGCCCACAACCGTCAGGGTCAGGAGGGCGGCGAAGGCCGCCGACATCTGGAGGACCGCCGCCAGATTGTTGAGCAGCACCCCCATGCCTTCGTTGGACGAGATGAATTCGGCCACAAGAGCACCACCCAAAGCCGAGGCCATAGCCAGCCGGATGCCCGCCATAATGATCGGCATCGCGTCCGGCACCATCGCCTTGGTCAGGATCTGCCACTTGCTGGCCCCAAGCGACTTCATCAACTCGATCTGGTCCTCATCCGCGGACAAAAAGCCCGTGAGCGTGTTGATGAACGGGGCGAAGAAACAAACGAGCGTTACGATGGCCAGCTTTGCCTCGAACCCAAACCCGAGCCACGCCAGCATCAAGGGCCCGATGGCGATGCGAGGGGTTGCCTCGAGGACGATGATGTAGGGCTTCATATAGCGGCGCACCGTCTCGCTGAGCCCGGCCATGACAGCCAGCCCGATGCCGAACAAGGTGCCCACGACGAAGCCCGACAGAACAACTGACATGGTGATCCAAAGGTGGCGCCAGACGATTCCCTGCTCGATGAACAATGTGTAGAATGAATAGATTATGTGCGTCGGCCGCGGATAAAGCAGATCATCGGCCATTCCGCTTACGGTCAGCAGCTCCCAAACCGTGAGAAAGCAGACGAGAATTGCGGCGTGGTTGAAGACGCGGCGGGCGGTCAACTTGCCGCCTGATGACAGGCCTGGGATCAACTCGTCGTGCATGTCTCCTCCTAAAGGTTTTCGCTGCCAAGGATGCCGCGCACCTCGGCCACAAGCTCGTTGAACGGAACAGTCTGCATGAGTGATATCTCTCTAGGACGTTCGAAGGGGACTTTGACGATCCCCGCGATGCGACCCGGCCGAGGCGTCATGACGAACACCTCATCGGCCAGAAAGATCGCTTCCTGAATATTGTGCGTAACGAACAACGTCGTTCGCCCGAATTGTTCGACGATACGCAGAAGCTCGAGGTTGAGCCTCTCGCGGGTGAATTCGTCGAGCGCGCCGAACGGCTCGTCGAGCAAGAGCACATCGGCCCCGGTTTGCAAAAGCCGGGCCAGTGCAGCGCGTTGCTGCATGCCGCCGGACAACTGGGTTGGAAAGGAATAGGCGAAGTCCTTCAGGCCAACGAGTTCGATTAGTTCGAGGGCGTTATCACGATCCGCGGCCGTAATCTTGCGCACGATCTCGGTTGGAAGAAGCACGTTTTCTAAAACCGTTCGCCAATTCATCAGCGTGGGTCGCTGAAACATCATCCCGACGTCGCGGCGCGGGCGCACAACGGGGTCGCCGTGAACGTGGAGTTTGCCGCTGCTGGGTTCGATCAGCCCCGCGATCATCCGCAGCAGGGTCGACTTTCCGCAGCCGCTGGGCCCGACGAGCGAGATGAATTGGCGCGGTTTGACATCGAAGGTCGCGCCTTCAAGTGCGACAACGGTTTCGCCGAAAAGCTTACTGACGTCGTGCCCCTCAATGACGGCACCTTCGGCGTCAGGCGCATCGACCTCCGCCAGATTGATATTTCGGGCGTCAGACACCTGCACTCCTCCTTGCGTTGGTGGCTTCAGCGCCGCTCTTCAGCGACAACCGCGCGACCTTAACCCGACATTCGCTGCCGGGGACATGATGTGTTCCATCGGTCATGTCTTCATCGTCCGCTGGAACATTATGGCTGTGCGCTGGTAATGGCGCTCTGTCAGGTCGCAAACCTTTTCGGCGTCTCGCGCTATGGCCGCATCGGCTATCGCGCGATGCTCGGCTCCCAGACTGCGGCCACCGCCTTCCAGAGCCACGGACGCACGTCGGTAACGCTCGCACAGTTCGTGCAGGTGAGAGCGCGTCCAGAGCAGCCAGCGAGACCCGCAGGCGGACACGATCGCGTTGTGAAAATTGGCATTGGCCTTTTCCCAGCTGTCGGGGACCTCGCAGTCGGATTCCATCAAGGCAGTGTCTTCCTTATACATGACGTATCTGGCCGCAACGACCCGGCCCTCCCATTCCAGCCCACCGTTAGCGAGCGACATTCGCAGGGCCTCTTTCTCGACCGCGATGCGAGCCGTGTTCAGGTCTGCAAATTCCTCCGGATCGAACGGGGCCACCACAAACCCCCGGTTGCCTTCGGCGACCACCAATCGGTCTGCGCTCAGCCGCTGAAGTGCTTCGCGGATCGGCGATGACCCGATCCCGTAGATTGTCCGCAGCCGATCGATTCGCAGGCGCTCACTTGGGCCACGTACGCCGCGAATGATATCGGCCTTGATCATCCGATAGGCCTCGTTAGCCAGCGTCTCACCCGACGCGCCAGCAGTGCTGGATCCGTTTTCGGCTATCGTGACATCGACCATAGGCGGCTCTTCTCCCCTTGAAGCCCGAGAAAGCTCTTCCCAAGAGCAAATCATCTCGTAAACAAGAAATCATCGACAAAAACGACATACAACGAGAAAATGAAGTTTTTTCTGGAAAATTCAAAAATAGTGTTGTCGCCGGCCGCATTGATGCAGACGCGGCGATCGTCTGCACCTCAGGTCCCGATGCCGATCGGGCCGTGCTGACATTGATCGAAGGCGGCCAATCCGCTCTCGAAGCTTGGAGAAAAATGGATGGTGAACGCGTCGCGGTCGCTGACCTTACTCTCTCGATGCACCGATCCCGAGGCCCTTGCGGGAAATCCTTTGCGTCGGAAAGAACTACTACGCCCATGCTGCTGAATTTCACTCAAGCGGCTTTGATTCCAGCGCAAAGGAACAGGTTCCTTCGGCCCCAGTGATCTTTACCAAGGCGACCACCAGCATTTGCGGGCCCGGCGATACCGTACGCGCTACGCTCGACCCTACCCAGTCCGTGGACTGCGAAGGCGAACTTGCGGTGGTTATCGGAACGCGCGCGTTTCAGGTATCCAGTGAAGATGCCATGAACCACGTCTTTGGCTACGTCATTGCAAATGATGTTACTTCGCGTGAACTACAGAAGCGACACAATCAATGGGTTATCGGCAAGGGCATCGACACGTTCTGTCCAATGGGACCATGGATCGCAACGGCGGACGAAATCGACGATCCACAATCGCTGGAGCTGACAACCGAGATCAACGGAGAGGTCCGGCAAAAAGCTGTGGTCCGAGACCTGATTTTTGACATCCCGACACTTATCTCGACCCTGTCGAGCACAATGACCCTTCTTCCAGGAGATATCATAGCGACCGGCACACCGGCCGGTGTCGGGATAGGCTTCTCCCCTCCTGTGTATCTGCGTCCGGGCGATACCATGCAGGTGTCGATCACCGGACTTGGGACGCTGGAGAACCCGGTGGGCTGAACCTCCCGGGCTCCTGTCTCTTTGGCTATCCCGAAAAGCCGTCCTTTCGCCGCGCCGCCTCGGCCGCAGGTGCGGCCAGCGCTGCAATCATCGTGCCGGCCGCGTCGGGATGACCGGCGCCGGTGACGATCCCTGCAGTGTACCTGACACCCCATGCCTGCGGCCGCCTCGATTTGGCCTTTCAGGGCCTGAGTGACGCCCAGCGCCGCGCCGCCACTAAGTATGTTGAGCATAGGTGGCTCCCCTTTTCTTCACCCCGCCGAGCCCGGCATCGCTAGTGCGGCCATTGCCCACCCGGGCCTAGCATTGCCGCAGATCAACTGGGATGTCAGCGTCACATCTCCCTACCTGGCGAGCGATGTCGTCAAGACCCCGGTAGCAGTCGTCGAGGGGCATGTGACAATGCCCGATCGCCCCGGCCTCGGGATCGAGGTAGACGAGACACTGCTTTCCAAGTTCCGCTACAGAGCGGGGCGCCGCGGTCGCAGCGCCCCCTTCTTTGATTTACTGAAACCAGACCCTGCTCAGCGGTTGGCCTTGAGCGGCATTTCGTTGGCGCGCCCGAAGTCAACGGCGTTCAGGCCATAAAGCTCAACGGCATTCAGCCCGCATATCTTCGCATGATCTTCGGCCGACAGGCCGGGTGTCTGCAGAACATGTTCGATCGGATCGTACTCGGCCATGTCGAAGGGGTAGTCGGTGCCGATAAGAATACGGTCTGCCCCGAACTTCCCCACCAGGAACGCCAGTTGATCGGTCTCGAAGACGATATTGTCGAAATACATCTGCTTTAGGTAGCTGGTCGGCGGGCGCGTAATGCGGCCCCGGCAATCGGGGCGAGCGCCCCAGGCATGATCCATGCGCGCGGCATAGGCTGCCGCGAACGCACCACCATGAGACAGCACGATCTTCAGATTGGGGAACCTCTCTAAGACCCCGCTGTAGATCATGTGATGCACCGCGACGGTGGTTTCGAGCGGGTTGCCGATAGTATTGGTCAGGTAATGATCGCCCATCCGGTCGCTTGCAAAAGAGGTCGGGTGCAGAAGGATCGGCGCACCCAACTCCTCGACGCGCGCCCAAAACGGATCAAGCCGGTCAACCGAAAGCTCGTCTGTGCCGGCATTCGCCCCGATTTCGATGCCCAGCATGCCAAGCTCGCCCATGCAGCGCTCAAGCTCGCCAATGGCACGTTTGGTATCCTGCATCGGCACGGTGCCAATGGCGCGCAACCGGTCGGGATGGTCCGAGACCGCCCCGGCAAGGCGGTCGTTGATGATCTGGCTCGCCTCAAGACAGAGCCCGGCGTCTGCGAGGTAATTAAACTGCGGTGGAACCGGCGAAATCACCATGACGTCGACGCCCATCCGATCCATTTCAGCAAAGCGTTCGTCGATTCCGGCAAGCTCGTTCGCCCGATCCTGATTCTGTTTCATGTTGACCTCGCGCGCCTCTGGGCCGGCATATTTCACGGCGTCGAGGGAGGCTGCTGGCAGGTGTGGGCGCACCAAAGCGTCGGCTTCTGGCACAAGCATATGCCCGTGAATGTCGACCGTCAGAGTGTCGGGGCGCGTGTAACCCTCGGCGAGGTGTTCGCGGGCAGCGGTCGAGTGATAGGGCAGCATTTCGTGGTTAGATGAACTCATGAGGCTCTCCAGTCATTGGCACTTAGCAGGCTTGGGTCATCCAAGACAGCGGCTGGCTGATAGGTCATGCCACTTCCGCAGAAAATTTTGAAGTAAGGTTTAGCCACTGTTCTATATCGCAGAATTATCACGGGCGCGGCCAACATGACGCTTCGATGGTAAGCCAGTGATCCACTTCACATCTACCGTGGTGGAATTCATCCAAATTTGTGAAGTCCAATCAAATGATGAATTCGCCCGCCGAGATCACCGGACCAGTCAACCTTGGCAATAAAGTGGAAATCACGATCAACGCCCTTGCAGGTTTGTCAATTGAGGCCACCGGTTCAACGGCCAAGGGCACTTATTTACCCGGACGCGAGGATGATCCGCAAATCCGAGAACCGGATGTTTCGCCGGTGAGACAGATGGGGTGGACCGCCTCGACCAGTCTTGCTTCAAGGCTTGCTCAAACAATTGACCACTTTCGCCAGTTGGCTGGGTCGGCACAAACCGAAACTCTCTAGTCGTTCAGAGACTTGGAACCAGCCGGATGATTAAGATTTTCGACGTCTTAGCCAAAGACGTTGGCTTCGTAGGTGCCTTTTTGGATTGACCGGCGACAGTAAGTTACTACGCGAGGTTCGTGGGCCTGAAATTCTGCCTATAATTGCGACCAACTCAAGTGTGTCGACTTGGGTGCTTCCCAAAGAGAAGTTCTTACCACGGGCTGCGCTGAGTGCGGATATCAAACTTAAGGCACTTGCCCATCTTGCTGACCTGCAGAAGACAGTTGGAAAGTCATTAACGGTGGGTATCCAAACGGTTTAACTGTAACAAGTGCCGTCCAGTTTAAAGGAATCTCCGCAAGGCCGCGAGATAGGTTTGATCTTGCCTGTCGGTACGGATGAAAACCAACGTGACCTCGGCGTTAAGCAGCCATTGGTGCAGTGGCAGCGAATTCATCCTTTGTCCCGCTTAGCAGACTTCGAGCCAACTTGCAGCGAATGACCGCCCTGGGCCGTTTTCGGATTGGGACGTGAAGGGCGTTGATCGACACGCACGGAACTGCAAGCTCGTTGTTTTGGTCCATTAGCGGACTCCTTCCTGCTCCTGCTGATAGCTGTTCACCTTGCGATTGTTTCTCGGCTTTGGGCTGGCTATTAGCTTTTGCATCCGAACGCGGTGGAGAGGGAACGAAACACCATGGAACTGGGCGAGACGCACCGCCGGGCGATTCTCGATGATTGCCGGATTCGGTGACAACTCCAGCATGTTTGATGGGCTTGGCGCGACGGCACTTGCGCGCGACTATGATCTTATTCCCTTCGATATGCCGGGCTTTGATGCGCCTCCACTCACCGGGGAAACGACGCTTCAGGCGCTAGCCCAGGTCGTGGCCGAAAAGGCGCAGCAAACGGGCGCGAAAATCGTTCTCGCCCATTCGGTTGCGTCGATCATTGGCTCTCTAGCATTAGGTAAGGAGGGCCCGCTCGATACGATCCTGTCGGTCGAAGGCAACATCACCGCCGAGGATGCGTATTTCTCCGGGACAGCGGCAGATTACGACGACCCTTCGGCCTTTCATGCAGCGTTTTTGGAACGGCTAGACCAGAAGGCGCATGCGTCATCCGTTTTTGCGCGCTATCGCGACAACGTTGCCAAAGCTGACACGCGTGCGCTCTGGCAGCTAGGTTGCGACGCGCGGCGGTTTTCCCAGACCCGGCATCCAGGAGAGGTCCTGGTCGCCGCGGGTAAGGTGTCTTATCTCTACGATCTGCCGAATTGTCCTGAAAGCACGCTCGACTGGCTGCATTCGCATCCCATAGATAAACGCCTGCTTTCCGGCGCCTCACACTGGCCAAGCGTTGATGCGCCGGACCTTCTTGCGGCTGAATGCATCAAGGCGCTCTGCGACTTGTCCTGAACCAGTAGCTTCAGTCGACAGCCGGCCGCAACGCTGCTGGTCTGGACCAAGGCGTCGCGGGAGCGGAAGTAGCCGATCCCGCGCCACGGACGCTCGGCACCGCCACTTTTGCGTCGCTGCAAGATCCACTGGAAATCATTTTTGCAGACGATCACGCGATGGCGGTCGCACGGGCTGACGACGATGCAGCGATACAAGCCGCAGTTTTTTGGGACTTCAGATACAGCGCGCATTTCCTCAGAGGGTCCTGCGGCACAAACAGGGTATGATTACATCAAGACTGTTTGCTACTCAACTCGGAGGTGATGCCTTCTTCTGAACATTCCGCCTCTACGTGACGCAGCTTTGTCCCGGCTTCGAGATCGCTTAGGCAGACAATCCCGGCTGTGCATCTTGCGCCCTTGCGGCGAAGCGCCCCGTTTCACTTCGGTAAAGCCTACTAATTTTATGCGATTTGTAAGCAACAGCAGCGGGAAATATTCGACTCCCTTTCCGGCAAATCAGGCGTCCTTGCCAAATTGCGATACTAGTCATCGTGACTGGGGTTCACGCGAACCGAAAGGCTAGTGTTGCATGAAGCAGCTACATCGTAGTTTCGATGCAAACGAAAGCGACGTAATGGTCACATGCGAGAAACGCGTCGCCGCCAGCGACAATCAAGTCAGATATGTGAAGGCAGAGCTTGCCGGTGTCGGGACCTATATGATCCCGCTTGGGCATATGGTTCAAGGCAGCTTTGACGAGGCAAGGTTCAAGACTGCGGCATCAACTGTCGTCAGGCGTCACGAAGCACTGCGAACCCGGTTCGATGTCGCGAATGGAAGTATTGTCGCCTTTGTTTCGGACCAGCCAAGTTTCGAGTATCAGACTTGCAAGATGAAGGATCAAAGCCTGTCGTCGTTCCGCGACTGGGCGCTGCCTCTCATTTTCAAAGACGTCAATCCGCAGGTTCCCGGGTCCCTCATCCGATTTTTGGTGGCTGATTTTGGTGAGTGTTGGCGCTTCACAATTGCCGCTCACCACGCAATCACGGACGGGTTTTCACGCGGCGTGATGAACAAGGAACTTCTGGAGCTATACTCTGGCGAACAGTTGCCACCGGCGCGTTCATATTACGCAGATGCCCGCCCTTGCACGAAAGATGCGGGCGCCTCTGCCGAGGTTCGGGATTTCATCGGTGCGCTGCCCAAGCCCGCAAGTCTGATCGGCGATGGCATCCAATTGGGTAAAGGACCGTCCACGGGCCAATACGTCGAAATTAAGTTTGAAGGTCTGGGCACCGCTGCGCGACAGCTGGGAAAAACAATCGGTGCCTCAAAGTTCGGTGTCCTGGCGGCGGTCTATGGGCTTGGGTTGCGCGGGCTTTCCGGCGAACAAAATAACTCGAGCTTCTTTCAATCAGCGGGCCGCAGGTCCCTTGATGCAGCGACCACGGTTGTGGCGCCGTTTTCCAACACCCTGCCTCTGGATCTCAGCGTGGATTTGGAAACGAACTTCGCCACCTTTGCGTCCGAAATTTCGGCGGGGACGCGAAAGGCTGTTTCTTTGGAAAATGAGCCGATCCTTGATGCTGTTTTCGGGGAACAAAAAGCGCCGAACGTTTCAATCAACATGTTTCCGCCAGTCTCAGAGATTAAGGCGGGTTCGTTGGTGATTGGACCACGCGAGTTTCTTGACAGGCGCACGGAATTTGACCTGAACCTTGTCTGGTCCGAAGACGGCAGCGTCATGACCGCACGTGCGTTCTATGATCGCGCGCAATTGTCCGAGACGCGTGTCAGGCTTTTTCTGGAAACTCAGCGCCGGTTGCTTTCGGCCGTCCTTGAGAACCCACACCAAAGTTGTCGAGACGCCCTGGGCGTAGCGCGTATTGGGCATGAAGCGGCTATACCTCAGGCAAGCCTTGATCCCGAACCGCAGCACAGGATTCACCAGAGCTTCTTTGACTGGGTCGAACGCAGACCGGATGGAACGGCGATCGTCACTTCTTCCGAAACGCTCTCGTACCGGGAGTTGGCAGAGCGAGCACTCGATATCACCGCAGGATTGAGGGCTTCAGGCGTTGGTCCCAACGACCGGGTTGTCATCTTCGCGCAAAGAGCTCCCAGCACAGTTGCAGCCATGTTGGGGGTTTCAGCTATGGGTGCGTCTTTCGCTTTGATCGATGCGACCTATCCGGCATCTCGCATCCAAAAGATGCTCGATCGCCTGAACGCGCGGTTTCTTGTCGAGGCGGGCGCAGAATTGCCGGAGAGTTTTCGAGGCCAAGTCACGGTTGTCGCTCCAGCGAAGCGGTCTCGCCAACGGCCAGTAATCGTCGATGGACCTCCGCGAAAAGCAGCCTATCACCTATTCACTTCGGGAACGACGGGTGAACCGAAACTTGCGACGCACCCGGACAAGACCCTCCAAAGATTTGTAACGTGGCAAGCCCGAACATTGGATTTTGCCGACCCGATCACGACCATGATGTTTTCCGGGCTTGCCCACGACCCCATCCTGCGGGATGTTTTTCTGCCACTTTCACATGGCGGCGCAATTGCAGTCCCGACGCCTTGCGAAATGGCGCAGCCAGCGAAACTTCGCGCACTTCTTGAAAAAGCCCGATGCAACGTATTGCGCCTCAGTTCAAGCTCGGCTCGGCTTTTGACAGCCGGCGCAGAATTTGATGCCAAATTCGATCATATTGCCGCGATTTTCTGGGGGGGAGAACGTCTTCCACATGCGACGGCCGATCGGTGGCGAAAGCTTGCCTTCAATGCGCGTCAGTTCAATGTGTATGGCACGACGGAAACGCCGCAAGCCATTCTGATACACGAAATCGAGGCGGACGCAGAACGCACCCGCGATGTGGCCATTGGGTGCCCACTTCCATGGGTCGGTGTGCGATTGGTCGATGAACTGGGGTCACCGGTTTCAGTCGGGGAAGTGGGCGAGATTGTCGGCGATCTGGCCGACCCTGTGGCCGGAGTTAAACAAAAGTTTCCGAACCTTGCAGGTGAAGTGGCTTGCCAGCATTTCACTGGTGATCTGGGTTATCAGATGCCCGACGGACGGGTCTTTTTCGCGGGACGGCGAGACGGTCAGGTCAAGATCAACGGGTTTCGCGTGGAACTTGGCGAAATCGAAGCAACCGCGGAAAAAACTGCCACTGTCGAACAGGCCTGCGCAATCTTGTCGGACGAGCACTTGACGCTGTTTGTCTTGACCGCTTCCAGCGCAGTCACTGAAAAGACGATGCGTGCTGCACTTTTTCAAGAGCTCCCGGCCTATATGATGCCTGCCCGGGTCTTGGTTTTGGATCATTTCCCATCCACACTGAACGGTAAAATCGACAAAGATGCCCTTGCCGAAATTGCGCTGGCGGCCAAAACTGATGGCCCGAAACCTTTGGGCGAAAAAACAGTCAGACCCTCCGAATTGCCGATCGCATCCATTTACGCGAAATGCAGCGGGCAGGAACAGGTCGACCGAGGAGACTTGCTTTTCGATCTTGGTGCAGACAGCCTTTCGACGATCGAGGCGCGTCTCAGCCTTGAGGCGCTTGGATTAAAGCTGCCGGACGATTGGGCTTGGATGCCGATCTCGGAGTTGGCGACACATTATCAGCCGACAAAGCCTAAAGGGAACAAACTGGCAAATTATGTTTTCGGGACCGAACGGGTGGAATCCTTTGTCTTGATCCGAAGTCTTGCCATCCTTGCCATCGTGGCATTTCATTCTGGATTCAAGCTGATCGAAGGGGCGTCGATTGTGCTGGTTGTGCTTGCCGGCTATTCGTTCGGTCGCCTTCAGCTTACGGCCATATTGCGCGCTGATCATGCAGGACGCGTTTGGGCTTTGCTGGTTCGGCTGCTTATTCCCATTGTTCCGATTTCCCTGCTTTATCTAGGCCTGAATACCTACCGCGGGGTCGACACACATATCTCGTCGATGCTGCTATACCGCAACCTTGCAGAGTTTGTGGAAGTGATTTTTCTGGGAAGCAACAAACCCGTCGAAGGGTTGGTTTGGCTTTGGTTTCTTCACGCCTATCTGCAGATATTTATGATCATTGGGCTTTTGCTTAGCATCAAGGCTGTCCGGAAACGCTTGGCGGCAGACCAATGGCTTGGGCTTGTGGGATTCTTCATTGCGACCGAGGCTGTGGGCGTTCTGATCGTTTTGACAGTTTCGATCTGGCACCAAGACATTATGGACACCGCTCGCCTGCTTCACTTCTCTCCGGTCGCTTTGATGCCGTTCCTTGCAATCGGCGCGCTGGTTGCATTGGCCGATACGCGGCGACGATTGGCAATCAGTTTTGGTTTCGCCTTGTTCCATTTCGGACTGGCAAACGTTCTGTTTTTGGACCATGCAGAGCTCTGGTGGGTTGCCGCGCTCGTTTGCTGCACATTGTTTCCCAACGTTGTGTTGCCACGACTTGTTTCAAAAGCCGTCGTCACCATCGCTGCATACTCGCTGATGATTTATCTGGTGCACCATGCCGCCTTTCTTGTGTTTTACAAATTTGCTGGGGGTGATCAGGCCGCCAAGTTGGCAAGTATGTTCTTTCAGGTCTGTTGCGGTGTGGCGCTTGGCGTGCTGATGCGGCCTGCGCTTGATCGTTTGGGCGTCAACCGTCTGGCAGAAAGAGCAAACCCGTTCCGACCGGCGCCTTCGCGACAGTCAACGGCTTGACAGCCCCCTACTTCGGTTGCTTCCAATCCCAGACACCCGATTGTCTGAAAACCCGCATGAGGACGCAACCATTTAACATGCGGTCTTCGAGTGACAGATAGGCACAGCTTTTAAGTAGGAGATGCTTTGATGAAAACGCGGACCAAAGTTGTCGTCATCGGCGGTGGCATTGCAGGCTGCTCGACGCTTTATCATCTGACGCAGGAAGGCTGGAGTGATGTCGTTTTGGTCGAACGCAACGAGTTGACCAGCGGCACGACATGGCATTCGGCAGCGCAGGTCACGAACTTCGGGATGAACCAGACGATGGTGGGGCTGAAAACCCACTCGATCAACCTGTACAAAGAACTGGCCGAAGATCCGGATTATCCGATCAATTATCACCATGGTGACGGTGGTATAAGATTGGCGAAAACCGAAGAACAGATGCAGGGTTACCGCCACTTTGCCTCGATGGCGCGCGGGATGGATGTGCATTTCGAGGTGATTGACGCCGAAGAATGCGCGCGGCGGCATCCTCTGATCTCGACCGATAATCTGCTGGGCGGGCTTTGGGATCCGCTGGATGGTGATATCGACCCCGCTCAGCTTTGTCAGGCTTTGGCGCGGCGCGCGCGGGCCGCTGGCGCCGAGGTGTATCGCAACACGCCGGTAACCGGGCTTACTCAACGGCGCGACGACACTTGGACGGTGCACACCGAAGCTGGCGATATTGACTGCGACATCGTGGTGAACGCCGCCGGATACAGAGTGAACGAAGTGGGCGCGATGATGGGCGTTCACCACCCTGTTGCCTCGATGGAGCATCAGTATTTCCTGACCGAAGAGATCGCGCAAATCCGCGACGCCGGTCATCGGATGCCGCTGATCCGTTGTCCGATCAGCGACTATTATTGCCGTCAGGAAAAGAACGGCCTGCTGGTGGGGTTTTACGAGCAAGACTGTAAAACATGGGGGCTGGACGGGATTGACCCGAACTTTGTGAACGCGCTTTGCCCGGATGATCTGGACCGCGTGATGGACGTGCTGGAGGGCGCTTTTGCCCGAATGCCCGCGCTCCGCGAAACCGGCATTCACACTGTGGTCAACGGCCCGATCACCTATACGATCGACGGCGCGCCGCTTGTCGGACCCATTCCCGGCAAGCGAAATGCATTCTGCATCATTGGCTTACGGGCTGGGCTTGGTGAGGGTGGCGGCCATGGTTGGTTGTTGGCGCAACAGATCGTTCATGGCGAAGCCTGTTATGACACTTGGGTTCTGGACCCGCGACGGTTTACCGGTCACGCGAACGTTGAACTGACGGCTTTGAAGGCCGTCGAGGATTATCAGAACGAATTTCGCTTTCACTTTCCGCACGAACACAGACCCGCTGGCCGTCCTGCCAAGACCACGCCTTTGACGCCCGTTTTGGAATTTGCCCGGGCCGAGTTTGCCGTCGTAAATGGATGGGAGCGTGTTGACTATATCAAGCCGTCGCCGGACTTTCACCCGGCTTTGGGTTTCGATTTCGACGAGACTTTCGATGTGATCGCGGCCGAGGTTCGTAACGTTCAGAAAAACGTGGGGCTGTGTGAGGTCAACGGTTTTAACCGGATTGAAATCACGGGCGCGGATCGGCACGCATTCTTGGATCGGATGTTCTGTGGCAACGTGACAAAACGGGCGGGCTGCGTGGGGCTGGGATACCTGTTGAATCATCATGGGATGATCAAAGGCGAAGCCACGGTTGCGAACTTGCCCGCAACTGACCGCGGGCCTGACAGGGTTTGGTATGGATCCGCTGCCGCAAGCGAATTTCACGATATGGATTGGCTGAGCACGCATCTTCGCCCGGACGAAGACGTCACACTCAGGTCCTTGACCAACGACCAGACAATTCTGGTTCTTGCGGGCCCCCGCGCACGCGATGTTCTGACCTTGGTGTCGCGTGGCGACTGGTCAAACGCCGCATTTCCGTGGCTGTCAGTGCGGGAATGTTTCATTGGCATCGCACCAGCCACCGTGATGGGCGTCAGCTTTTCGGGCGAATTGGCCTATGAAATTCACGTCCCGAATGCTTCGTTGTACGCGGCCTATCTTGCCCTGCGAAAGGCGGGAGAGGCTTTCGGCCTAAGATTATTTGGGGCACGTGCGGTCGAGTTCATGCGGATGGAGAAAGGGTTTCTGCACTGGAAAGCAGACCTTCTGACCGAATTCGATCCTTTTGAAACCGCGTTGGAACGCTTTGTAAAAACTAAGAAATCCGATTTCATTGGCCGCGGTGCGTTACTTGAACGTTGTGCCAAGGGGCCGCGCAAAAAACTTGTTACGCTGAAAGTTGATGCCACGCACGCCCCGGCACATGGCGGCGCCTCATTGATGCAGGGCGACCGGGTGGTCGGGACTGTCACCTCGGGTGATTGGGGGCACCGTGTGGGTCTGAACCTTGCATTTGCGTTTGTCGAACCGGCGTTTTCTGACACCGGCACTGAATTGATGCTGGACATGTATGGCGACATGGTGCGAGCCGACGTTATTGCGCATTCGCCATATGACCCGACCCACGGCCATATGCGGCAATAAGGGTCAGGCTTCGGTAAACGCGCGATCCTGCAGGGCACGGAGCGGCTTCAACAGATAGCTGAGGACCTTTTTGCTGTCCGACAGAATGTCTGCGGTCACAGTCATGCCCGGTAAAACGGGCTTGTTTGCCAAATGCGGAGTTTCGCCACCATCGGGCAGCGCAATTGTCACCCGGAATACATTGCGGCCTTGGTCATCTTGATAGCTGGACGGCGACACGGCAGCGACCTTACCGACAATCTCACCATAGCGAGTGAAATCGTAGGATAGAATTTTCAAGCGTGCCTCCATGCCAACTTCGACAGCACCGATCCTGTCGGCCGACACCTCAATCTCGGCCTCCACGCTGTTCTGCTCTGGGATGATTTCGGCAATCAGATCACCGGGTGCCACGACTTCGCCGGGGTTCGAGACCGCCATATCCATGATTGTGCCCGATATCGTTGCCGTGACCGTGGCGCGTGCGATGCGCGCGTCTAATTCGACCATGGTGACTTGCACTTTGACAATCTGCTCTTTGATCTCTGAGTGACGAAGTGCGGCCTCGCGGTTTCTTTTGGCCTGCAGTTCTGTTTTGCGCAGCGCGTTTGCCTCAAGCGCATTCCGACGAGAGGCAATTTCGCCGTCAACTTCAAGGATAGCGCGTTGAAGTTGCAGAAACTCTCGCTCTATTAACTCGACGGTGTTCAGCGTGATGACGCCGCTTTTTTGTCCGCTGCGATTTCGGTCGAGACGGTTCTGCAAGATTTCCAGTTCGCGCTTCATACTGGACTGCCGTGCGTTCAAGACGTCGATGGCAGGATGGATTGCACGGCTGTCGGCATCGATCAGATCGAGCTGCGCATTCACGAACGACTGTTCGGCCCAGAAAAGCAGTTCTTCCGAAGTCAGTTCGCTCAGGCTTGAAAATTCCGGAATGTGCCCCTTCCCCTCAAGAACATAAATCACGCGACCCCGCTCGGCTTCTAACGCATCGTGCGAGGCCTGCAGTTTTTCCATTTCCCGACCAAGGCTTGCAGTGTCAAAAACCATCAGCCGGGTCCCCGGCGACACCTCTTGGCCAGCAACAACGTTGATGCTTGAAATGATCCCGCCGTCAGGATGTTCTACCCGCTCGGAAAGCGCGCGCGTTTTGATAACACCGCGGCCTGACGTGATTTCATTGACCGGTGTGATGGCGGCCCAAAGAAGCAAAGCAATCAGTGCGGCAACGACCGTCAGGATCAGAGCTTTGGCAAAGCGCCCCTCGTGCGCCTCGGGCAAAGCGCCACTTGCGCTGAGGTCTTTGTAAGCTGTGTTTTTTCCCGCCCCGATCATGAGGCTCGACTTTCAAGTTCGGCGGTATTTCGCATAACGGCCGAGCCCGCATTAAGGATAATGACAGCGTCCGTGCGGCGGATCAGGCTGGGTCGGTGGGTCACCACGACGCTTGTCATCTGTCCGCGCCGTCTTTCCAGTGCTTCGACCAGACGCGCTTCAAGCGTCACATCCATGTTGCCGGCCGCTTCGTCCAGCAATAGCACTGCCGGGTTCGTCAAAAAGGCTTGTGCCACCGAAAGACAGGTCAGCACGCTTGCAGACAGAAGTGCCGCATCTGCGGATGGGTCAAGGCGGGTGTCCAGCCCGTTTGGCAGGGCGCTGACCCAATCACTCAGGCCCAATTCCCCCAATACCTCGGCAAGTCGTGTGTCATTGGCAGAGGGATCAGCAAGGCGAAGGTTCTGCGCGACCGACCCGTAGATATATAATGGTTTCTGCGAGACATAGGCGATGTTGCGGGCCTTAAACCCACGCGACAGCTGCGTCAGGTTCAGATCATTGAACAGAACTGCCCCAGCCTGAGGGGCCAATTGCCCGGCCAGAACGCGCAAAAGAGTTGTCTTTCCTGACCCCGATCTGCCGGTGACCGAAACAAAAGAACCATGCGGAATCTCAAGTTGAACGCCCATAAGAACCGGGGCTATCGTTTTGGGATGGCGCAATACCACGCCGCGCGTCTTGAGGTTTCCCTGCCGTTGCACATGCAACCCGCTTTCGCTGCCGCTTTCCTCCTCGGGAATGCGCATCAGAGCGTCGATTTGCTGAAACAGTCGCTGCACGTCTTGCAATTTCGGCAAAAGAAGCAAGCCCTGTTGCACTGGCGCAAACAACCGCCAGGTCAGGATTGTTGCGGCAACCAGCGATCCGCCGGTCAAACTGCCTTGCATGGCCAGATAGGCACCAAGTCCGATCACAGATGCAGCGGCAAACGGCAGGCTGGCTTGTGACATTGCCTCTAACCAACGCGACAGGGATGTTACGCGTCGCCGAGCAAGCGCCAGATCGCGCACTTTCGTCTCGATTTTAGCGAGCCAGAATGGTGCCAAGCCATCGCGGCCGATCTGTTGCCTCTGTTCCAGAACCTCAAGCATTACGCCGTTCAGGACACTTTGCGCCGCGCCATACTTTCGCGTTTCCCGACGAATTGCCGGGGCCAGAAGGAACGCGCCCAGCGAAAATACCAACACGTAGATGGCCAAAAGTGCCGCAAGGGGCCAGGCGATAAGTGCGACAGTTGCCAAAAGCAGAAGCGCCAGCGGTAATTCAAGCATCAGCAGGACCACAGGACCGCCAAAGAGATCTCGGATGGATTCGAATTGGCGAAGACGGGCCAATTGATCGCTGAGCGACACATTACTCAGCATCTGTCCCGGCAACCGCAGAAGCTTACCCAAAAGCGCGCTGCCCAGAATGTATTCCAATCGACCCGACACGCGCCCAACGATATCTGCGCGAATGCGTCGGAATTTGAAATCAAACAGGAAAACAAGGCCAAGGCCAATTAGAATGCCTGAAAGCGTCTGATAGTTTCGGGTCGGAATGACCGTGTCGAAAATCTTGGTGATCCCGAAGGCAATCAGAACGGCTGTGCATCCGGACAGGAACGTCAGCAAAAGCAGCAACCGCAATTCCGGCGCAAAACGATTGATCGTTTCGCCGACCCAGCTTTGTTGTGCACCCGGCACCCCTGACGAGGCGCTGACCAAAAGCCGGGCGAACTGGGTTGTCCGATAAGCTCTTTTGGACTGTACGGTTTGCACCGTCTCACCGGCTTCGTCCGGCCGGAAAAGTTGCGTTTTCCCGTCGATGTGCCTAGGCAGCCACAGCGCAGCCCCATCGCTGACCAATGCCTCGCGCGATGACACTGCCAGGCTTTGTCCAAACAGGCGCGCCTCTGTGCTTTGGTACCCAAGTGCGGCCAAAGTCGAGCGGAATTCTCTTACACCGAATTCTTCCGGAAAATGCGGCAAGGCGCCCGCCAGTTGGCGGGGGTCCGGTGTCCATTCAAGACGTTCGAGCAAGACCAGCAAAAGCTGCGCGGTGTCGGGATCGAACGCCTGCCCGCAAAGCCGCCCCGAAATCAGACCGTCAAACAGCGCATCAAGCTCAAACATTCGCTCGGCCCGCACTTCGACCTTGGGTTTGGTGAGGAGATCACTTTCCATCATGCAGCGGCTTCGCTTACTGCATGGGCGACAACATCGCTGATGTCATAGCTCCGTGTCGCAAGTTCCAGATAAGATGGCCGGTTCGAGACAAGAAACGTGGTTCGGTTGGCACATTGGTCTGACAATATCTTCAGAAGCCGCGCGTCGGTTTCCCGGTCAAGTGCGCCATTGGCTTCGTCAAAAAGCAAAAGGTCTGGTTCCTGAACAAGACCACCAACAATCGTGATCGCGTCCGCCAGAGATTTGGGAAGGCCAGCCTTTAAATCCGGTCCAACATGCAACCCGAAACCCTCGGCACTTTGCGAGATCGTTTCTTCTATTCCCAGATGCTGCGCAAGTGCGACGGCGCGGTCGCGATAGAGCGTTGGCTGAAAAGCGGTCAAGTTTTCAAGCAGCGTCCCTTCAATCAAGGTATTTTCGCCGCCTAGAAGCCTGATCTGACGTTGACGGTCGACCAAGGCGTAGTCTTCAACCGGATGACCGTTGAGAAGCACCCTGCCCTGCACCAAAGCCAGTTCGCCCGCCAACACGCGCAGAAACAAATGACGTGCCTGCCGACTGCCGCCAGTGATGGCGATGCACTCACCGCGATGCACGGTCAGATCAAGTTTTCTGAAACCTATGCCAAGCACTGGCTCGAATGACGTTTCTACGCCAACCAGAGAGACTTCCTCTATGGCATCCAACGGCAATTCTCCATCGGGGCGAGACGGTATCGAAAGGACAGCCTCAAGATCGTCGCGGTGTTGGCGCAGATTGTCGGACCCCGCCAAAAAAGCCTCGATCCGCAATACCGGTTGAATGATACGGCCGGTTAGCAAAACAATGGCCGCAAGTGACCCAACTGACATCTGACCCTGAATAACGAGCATCGCGCCGACAGAGCCGACGAACAGCGGTGACAACGTCCCGATCGCCGCCGTGAAGCCCTGAGCGAGTTGAACGGATCGCGCGGTATCTGCACTTATCGATGCGGCCCCGCCAAGAAGCCGTTCATAGCGGCGAAGCATGAAGTCTTCGATGCGCATGTTCTTGATTACGTCCGTCCCACGCAGGACTTCCGTCAGAAAACTATGCCGCCGCTCTTCGTTATCTTTTCGTCTTATCTGATGTTCCAATACCCCACGACGTGCATGTCTCAGGATCAGAAACGCCGTGGCCAGCAAAAGAAAGACAGACAATGCCAACATCGGCGAGATCAAGGCGATGACGCCAAGAAAGAGCAGCGCGAATGGCAGATCGAGTGGGTCCAGTGCGGCGTTGCCCACTTGCAGGTTGCGCAATCTTTCGATCGCCGTCACGCAACGGTAAAGTTGTCCATGGCTTGACCTTTCCGCTTGGGCCGGGTCGGCTAAAAGCAACGCACTTATCGCCGCTGGATAGGCCACGCGTTCGAACTGCGCGGCAGATAGTTCCAACAGATGGCGCCGCGCGGCGCGCAACGTCGCCTCGGCAAGAATGGCGGCAAAAACCATGATGCCAAGGGCCAGCAGGGTTTGGTACCCTTGGTTCGGTATGACGCGGTCATAGATGTGGATCATCGCCATCGGAACGGCGAGCGACAACAGATTGGCGCCGAACGAGGCCAAGATCACAGACGGATCGCGCCTGGAGGCAGCAAGGATATGATCTGCACGCAATTTTTTTGCCCGAACCATTTTGTGTTCAGGCAAAGACTATTCGGCAGCAGAAAATATAACGTTAAGTTTTGATTTACATATAGTTAAAGGACTTCATAAATCTTTAGAAGTTGATCCGTTCGATCCCCGAGAAATCAATTGTTCCGCCATCGTCGAAGGTTATGACACCCACGGAGTCCACGGTGAGTTCCAGCGAGTCAAGCGTCTGGTTTGTGACAGAATGGCCGCTCTCCAATACCATGGTCCATCCTTCGCCATCCACCGTATTGCCAGTAACATTGACCGCGCCAGTGAATCCGGCCAATTCGAGGGCGTCAACCCATCCAGCTCCGCCATCAATTGTGTCGCTGCCTTCCAAGGAGGTCACCACGAAGGTGTCGCTTCCATCCCCGCCCGACATCCAGTCACTTCCAGTGCCACCATAGATCGTGTCCGACCCACCGCCCGTTGACACCAGGTCGTCGCCTGATCCGGCAAAGACCACGTCGTCGCCTGCGTAACTTGTGATCGTATCGTCACCCGAGCGCGCATAGATGACTTGATCGCTGGTGTCGGTGTTTTTTGTCGCCCCACCACTGTCAACGTCGGCCGTCATGGTTGCATATTCAGAATGCCTCCCCTGATCGTAATCATGGTTGCCAGCAGCGATGCCGCTTTCGCCCATGAATTCTGAGGCATCATAGTTTACACCGTTGAATGTGAAGGTCTCGATGTCACTGACAGTGTCAGTCCCTTCGTCCAGCCCGTCGCCTGTGTTCCCGTCCGTGATCGTAAAGGCACCCGTAGCGGCGTTGTACGAAATGTCGAAATCAGCGAAATCGCCCGCGTACACCATATAATCACCCGCCGAGATCTCGGGCGGCGTGGTCGTGAAGATATCGTTCAGAGTGGCCGAGCCGCCGGTGTAGTAAAGCGTAAACCCTTGCTGGTTTCCGTTCGCATAGGTCAGAACAACCTCTGATCCGCCATCGAAATTTGTAACGCTTGAGTTGACCCAGGTTTCCTGAAGAACGATCTGGTCGATCCCAAGGTCGAAATCTCCGATGGTCAGCTTGCTTGAATTGGTCGTTTCAACCTCAACATAATCGACGATACCGTCACTATTCCCGGAATCCGCAGGCGTATAGTTGAAACGTATGACGGCATTGTCGCCCGCCTCGGGTGCCCAGGTATAGAAATCCTGGTTGCTCGTGCCGTGCAGATTGTCGCCATTCTGAAACGTCATCCAGCCAGTATTCGAAGTGCCGCCAACGATTGTGTCGTCACCCGCACCACCCAGAACAAAGTCATCGCCGTCAAGGGCATAGACAATGTCGTTACCAGCTGTACCCGCCAAGGTATCGGCAGTATCGTTGCCAAACGTTATTGAGACATCCTCGGCATAACTCGCGCCCTGATCATCTGTTGCGACAATGCTGATACTGTCCTGATAGAAGCCACCTGACCGTGGATCACCGGTCAAGGAGATCTCGCCAGTGTCGGCATCGATTGCAAAGACGCCGCCTGCGTCATCGGTAAGGGAAAACGTGTGGCTGTCACCGCCATCTGCGTCGGTCACATCGGCAACGCTGGCAACAACGGTCCCGGCGGACAGATCACCATCTAGCTTGGCAACGCTGTCAATAGTCGCGTCATCACCAACATCGCCCCATTTCCCTCCGCTTCTGGGATTGGTTGCGAATGACACTGACGAGTCGCCCGTGAAGGTAATCTGGTATTCGTCGTTTGCATCAGGCGCGGCGGCATTGGGATGCGAGGATGTGCTCGTCGCGGCAGCCTCGCTCATCGGATAGCTTCCGATGGCAAGAATGTATGTGCCAGCGTTCAGCCCACTTTCCGAAATATAGCTGTCTGTGCTGCTTCTGCTGCCATCCTGCCCCGCTGCCCCATCGTCATTGGAGCTTACCTGCGTGAGGCTTCCGTCTCTTTCCACGCGGAACAGCCAAATCTGAGAGTTGAGAGAGCTGCCATCAAACCCATTTGCATAGACGTCGACCACAAGATCCCCACCGGCATGTGTAATCTCCCAATGATCGATCGAACTGCGGTCGTCACTGTTCCTTATGCGACCCGACACAACGGTCTCGGTTTCGCCCGCCGAACCGGTCAGTGCGCTGTTGGCGGCAATGGTCATATCGGTCGGCGCTGCACTAAGCGCGTCCGCGATGCCAATGTCGCCGTCAGAGAACCGCAATGTCTCGATGCCGGTAAGACTGTCAGTTCCATCCGGGCTTCCGGACCGCATATCGGTGACCGAATAGATCCCGCCAGACTCTGTGATCGTGTAGTCGGCTCTGGTGCCGCTAAAGACCGCAACGTCGTCTCCGGCGCCGCCATCGATGGTGTCGTTGCCCGAACGCCCTTGCAGAAGATCGTTGCCGTCGCCGCCAACAATGGAATCCGATCCGTCACCGCCATAGATGCTGTCATCTCCGGCACCTGCATCAAGATTGATGCCCAGAGAGTCACTGGCCGCATCCACAACGTCGGCACCATCTGTCAGGATGATGTCTTCGATTTCCGAAAAGCTTATCGAGCTGGTGCCATCTGTAACCGTCCCACTTTCGTTTCCGGTATAGTCGACCGTAAGCGGCGCGGTCATTCCTGATAGATCAAGCGTATCCTCATCGACACCGCCTTCGCCGCCGATAATCGTGTCGTCGCCAAAAGCGCCAGTCGTATTGGCGACTTGGAACGTATCGGCATCATCACCGCCGTCAAGGCTGTCGGCACCGCGGCTTATGGTAAGTGTATCATTGCCAGCGTCGCCATAGAGACGATCGTTGTCCGCATTTCCGTCTAGAACATCATCGCCGTCACCGCCATAAAGCGTGTCGTTACCGCTGCCACCGTCAAGAGTGTCAGAGCCGTCATTCCCATAGAGCCTATCGAAACCGCCTTCGCCAAAGACCACGTCGTCACCGGCGCCTGCATTCAGTGTGTCAACGCCGCTGCCGCCCAAAATCGAGTCGTTTCCGTCGCCGCCCGTTATACTGTCAGCGCCGTCCCCGCCGTCTATGGTGTCGTTGCCCGCGCCGCCATCGATACTGTCGGCGCCAGCACCGCCGTCGATGGTATCGTTGCCCGTGCCGACCGATATACTGTCGGACCCTTGCCCACCGCTTATCGTGTCGTTCCCATCGCCGCCCGCGATCACGTCTTCTTCCGAGGTTCCGGTGATGGCCTCGCCGCTATTCCCAGCGGTAAAACTGCCTTCAAAATCGGTGGTGTTGATTGTCAGCGAGCGCTCGACGGTCTCACCGAAGCTATCGGTCGAGCGGATGGTGACATCGAAGCTCTCGTTCGTCTCAATGTCGATCGTTTGGCCCGATCGTACACGCACCTCGTCACCAATAATTTCAAAGTGGCCCGAGGGGTCACTGACAAGCGTATAGGTGTGGGTGTCGCCGGCATCGTCGGTGCTGGCAAGCGTCGCGACGGTTGCCCCGGACGGATCATAGGCAGAGCCGGTTGTCCCGCCATTGCTGACAGTTTCGTTGACCGCACCACCACTGCTGAACGTGATATCCGTTGGCGCCGAATTTTCCTGCCGGCCAGCTTCGGCGATCATGTCGGCAGCGGTGTAATCGGTACCGTTGAAGGTGAAGGTTTCAACTTCACTGACGGTGTCGCTGCCCTCATTCAATGCATCGCCACCGTTCAGGTCGGTGATCTGGAACGCATTTGTGCCAGCGTCGTAGCTGATCGCGAAATCCGAAAGATCGCCTTCCCAGACGGCTGTGTCGCTGTCTTCCCCGCCAACGATTTGGTCGTTGCCCACGCCGCCGCGGATCAGGTCGTCGCCTTGGCCACCGGATAGGATGTCGGCTCCATCTTCGCCAAACAACTGATCGTTGTCGCTGCCGCCATCAACAGTATCGCTGCCGCCTCCGCCAAGAAGCGAGTCATTCCCCGCGCCGCCGTAAATTATGTCAGTGCCAGAACCACCCGTGACCTGATCGTTACCTGCGCCGCCGGACAATTCATCCAGTCCGACGACAATGCCCGATGCCTCGATCTCAGCGATCTCGGCTGCAGTCAACTGGCTGTCGAACACCGCGAATTCGTCAATCGATCCGGTAAAAAAGTCGCGAAGGTTGTCGGCCACGCCGTCTCTACTCGCACCTTGGTCCGCGCCCAGAGTCCATGGTTCGGAATTGCCGTCGATCCCACCGGTATGGGTGTTTGTATCCACCTCGACGCCATTCAGGAAAAGCACGGCTCCGTCCGGCCCGAACGACACCGCGACATGGGTCCATTCACCTGCAGTGACCGATCCGGCGTCGGAATAAAGGTAAACATTGTCTGATGTGGACTGAAGGCGCACTTCAACGGATCCATCCGAAAGGACTGAGGTCGTGATATGCCCACCGCCATCGAAACCCTGCGAATCCCGCGAGAATATCGTTTGTTCCCCTGACAGGCTGTCCACATTGAAACGGACCGAGACTGTCCCTGCCGCAAGCTCGAATGCCGGGTCGCTTGGGATTTCGACAAAGTCGCCGTCTCCGTCCAGCAGAACCCCTGTTCCCTGACCGTTCCAGCCAGTTCCACCATCCGCAGCGTCGCCCCGAAAGGCACCGTCCCGGTCATTTCCGCTTGTATCCGTGGCGATAGCACCGCCGTCGTTGAAGTTGAGCAGGACAAGCGCATCAACTTCGGGCGAGCCACCGCCAGCGATCACGTCGTCACCTGCGCCACCATCAATCGTGTCAGCGCCGGTCCCCCCGTTGATCGTATCCTCTTCAGACGTGCCTGTGATGGCATCGCCACTGTCGCCAGCGGTATAATCGCCTTCGAAGTTGATCACGTTTAGCGTCAGAACTTCGTCATGGGTTTCGCCAGACTGGTCGGTTGTCCGGATCGTCAGATCGAAGCTGGTGTCGGCCTCATAGTCTATTGTCTGACCGGCCTTCACGCGGACTTCGTTCCCTATGATTTCGAACTTACCGCTGGCATCGCTGACCAGCGTGTAACTATGGCTGTCCCCACTGTCGGCATCGCTTGTAGAGAGCGTGGCGACCGTGACCCCTGACGGATCATAGGTCGCCGCAATGGTGCCGCCATCGGCGACCGTCTCGTTGACGCTGCCACCGGAGGCAAATGCAACCTGTGTGGGCGCTTGGTTGGCCTGACGCGCCGCTTCGGTGATCATCTCGGCGGCGGTGTAGGAGACACCGTTGAATTCGAACGTCTCAACGCCCGCGACCACATCGGTGCCTTCGTCAAGCCCGTCGGCAGTATTACTATCCGCAATCGTAAAAGTCTGGGTGCCGCTGTTATAACTCACCGAAAAGTCAGCCAGATCGCCGGACCAGACCGCCATGTCTGCGTCACTTCCGCCACCGTCGATCGTATCATTGCCAGCACCACCGATCAGCTTGTCATTGCCCGTTCCACCGTCAAGTTCATCAGCGCCTTCGCCGCCAGCAATCGTGTCAGAGCCGGTCCCACCTGCAACAACATCATCGCCCAGACCGCCAGAAATCGCATCCGAGCCGCCCTCTCCGCTTATGGCGTCATTGCCCGCACCGCCGGTAAGTGCATCCGCCGATGTGCTTCCTGTGATACTGTCATCACCAGCACCGCCAGTGACCGAGGTTTCTTTCACACCGGTATCCGTAAAGGTCTGACCGCCGCCGGAAAGAGTGATCGCTTCGGACCGGTCGTTTACGGCGAGGGAAATCTGCTGCGGTGTGCCGCTTTCAAAACTGTCACTTGCAACGACATAAAGGGCATGGCTGGTAGCAGTTTCATAGTCGATATCAGCGCCGTCTCGCACGCGGATCTCGTTACCGACGATCTCGAAGTTGCTGTTCGTGACCGGATTTCCGTCGGCGTCAGTGATCGTATAGCTCAGCGTGTCACCATCCGCGTCAGTAGCCGTCATTGTGCCCACGACCGTGCCCGATGCGCTGTTTTCGTTTGCGCTTCCACCAGATGCCAAACTTGCTGTACCAGGGGTCGTGTTGGCTTGCCGCGCCGCTTCGGTCTGCATCTCGGGAGCTGTGTAAGGGACGCCGTTGAATTCAAAAGTCTCGACCCCGGTGACGGTATCGGTGCCTTCGTCAGCCCCGTCAGCAAAGTTGCGATCAACAATGGTAAAGGTGTCAGAGCCGCTGTCATAGCTGACGTCGAAGTTGACTAGATCACCTTCCCAGACAGCCGTATCGCTGCCAGTACCGCCCTCGATACTGTCGTCGCCGGTGCCGCCCGTAAGGCTATCTGCTCCCCGATCGCCAATGAGAGTGTCGTTGCCTGCGTCGCCTTGGATCGTGTCTGACCAATCTCCGCCATCAAGCATATCCGAGCCATCGCCGCCGACCAGAACATCATGTGCAAAGCCGCCAGACAATGTATCGTTGCCCGCGCCACCGTCCAGCGTATCATAGCCTGAGCCCCCCGAAAGGCTGTCGTCGCCAGCCCCGCCGGTCAGAATGTCGTAACCGTCACCACCGATCAGATTGTCGTCGCCGGATGTGCCGGTGATGGTATCTTGTCCACTACCGCCTGTGACGGAGGTTTCAGTCACGCCTATGTCGGCAAACGCGACGCCGCCATCGCTCAGGACGATCGCCTCGGCCACGTCGTTGACGGTGACTGTGATTGCCTGCGGGGCAGAGGTTTCAAAGGTGTCCGAAGCGGTGACGAAAAGGCCGTGGCTCGCCGCGGTTTCATAGTCCAGATCAGCACCCTCGCGCACCCGAACCTCGTTACCGATAATTTCAAAGTTGCTGTCGCTGACCGGGTTTCCGTCGGCATCTGTAAGCGCATAGGTCAGACTGTCGCCGTCAGCATCGCTGGCTGTCAGCACCGCAACAACCGTGCCTGCCGCGCTGTTCTCGGCAACAGACCCACCGCTTGAGACCGATGCAGCGCCCGGTCCGGTGTTGGCCTGCCTATCGGCTTCGGTGATCATCTCGGCCAGCGAATATGTCCACCCTTCGCCAGTGAAGGTGAAGTTCTCGATGCTGGTCACCGTGTCAGTACCCTCGTCGCCATCAGCAGCGTTCTGGTCGGTCAGCGTAAAGGTGTTGGTGCCGCCGTCATAGCTGACCGCGTAGTCGGACAGTGCGCCGCCGACCTGCATCCGGTCTGTTCCGGCACCACCGTCGATGGTGTCATTACCGGTATCGCCGCGGATCACGTCATTATCGTCGCCACCCGACAGAATATCGTCGCCTGATCTGCCTTCCAGCCGGTCATTGCCGCCGCCACCGGCAAGGTCGCCACCGTTGTCATGTGCAATTATGGTATCGTCGCCGCTGCCGCCGGTGATCGAGGTTTCCACCACACTTGTGTCGGTGATACTCACGCCGCCATCCTCCAGGAAGATGTTCTCGGCCACGTCAATCACTGTGACCGTGACGGCCTGAGGCGCGGACGTGTCGAATGCGTCACTGGCCGTTACGTAAAGGCTGTGGCTTGTTGCGGTTTCGTAATCCAGATCAGCGCCGCCGCGCAGGTGGATCTCATTGCCTATGATCTCGAAGTTGCTGTCTGTGACCGGGTTTCCATCGGTGTCGGTGATCGCATAGGTCAGCGTGTCGCCATCAGCATCCGACGCCGCTAGCGTCGCCACAACTGTGCCTGCTTCGCTGTTTTCGTTCACCGTGCCGCCGCTGGCAACGCTGGGGCTGCCGGGTCCGGTGTTCGCCTGCCGGTCCGCTTCGGTGATCATCTGATCCAGCGTATAGGTCGTGCCGTTGAACTCGAATGTCTCGACACCAGACACCAAGTCGGTTCCTGCGTCGCCGTCGCCTGCGTTCAGGTCGTCGATCTCAAAAGTTTCGGTGTCCCTATCGTAAGAAACCGAGAAATCAGTCAGATTGCCCGCAAACACTGCCGTGTCAGAGCCCTCACCTCCGTCGATGGTGTCATCGCCCGCACCGCCGGAAAGCCTGTCATCCCCGTCGCGGCCTGCAATGTCGTCATTCCCATCGCCACCATAGACTTCGCCGCCATCCTGATGAGCGGCGATCCTGTCGTCGCCCGTTCCGCCAGTGATTGACGTTTCAGCCACGCCATCATCCACAAAGCTTTCGCCGCCATCGCCAAGCCTGATTGTCTCGGCGACATCGCTGACTGTCACGGTGATCGCTTGCGGGGCCGAGGTTTCGAAGGCGTCGCTGGCAGTAATGTAAAGGCTGTGGCTTGTTGCGTTTTCATAGTTCAGATCCGCCCCGTTGCGCACGCGAACCTCATCGCCAATAATCTCGAAATTGCTATCGGTGACCGGGTTCCCATCAGCATCGGTGACCGTGTACGTCAACGCATCGCCGTCCGCATCGTTCGCTGTCAGAACAGCAACGGTCGTTCCCGCCGCGCTGTTTTCATCGACCGTACCGCCCTTGGCCACCTGAGCCCCGCCGGGTCCGGTATTGGCATGACCGGCCGCTTCGGCCTGCATCTCAGTCGCCGTATAGATCTCGCCGTCAAAAATAAAACTTTCGACCCCAGTGACTGTGTCGGTGCCTTCGTCAGCCCCGTCAGCGGCATTGCGATCGACAAAGGTAAAGGTATCCGTGCCGCTGTCATAGCTGACACCGAAGTCTGCAAGACCACCATCCCAGACAGCCGTATCGCTGCCGTTGCCGCCTTCCAGCGTGTCATCGCCAGTGCCACCTGCAAGGCTATCGTTGCCAGCCCCGCCGGTCAGCGCATCGTCGCCTGCGGCACCCGCAATGAACCCGCCGTCCGCATGACCGGTGATTGTGTCGTCGCCTGCGCCGCCCGTGACGCTGGTTTCGGTCACACCTCTGTCGGTGAAAACCACCCCACCGTCGTCCAGCACCAGCGCCTCGCCTGTGTCGGTAATCGCAACCGTGACGATCTGCGTATCTGTGGCACCGTGGCTGTCGGTGGCCGTGACCGTCACAGCAATCTCTGACCCGTCGGCTTCATAGTCAAGGCTGACGCCGTCGCGCAGTTTAAGTTGACCATCAGCGACTTCGAAACGTGCATCGTCCACGGTGAGTATGACAGCGTCGCCCGCATCCGCGTCAGTTGCCGCAACAGGACCGACCGCAGCGCCCGCGTCGTTTTCCGCGATCGCGCCAGACTCCGCTTGAAGCTTGGGCGCGTCATTCAGCGCTTCGGCCACAGACAACGACCCGTCCGCAAAATCCAGTGTTTCGACGTTTGTAAGTGTGTCGGTGCCGTCGGGGCTTCCGGGACGAAGGTCAGTAACAGTATATGCGCCGTCCACTTCGGTGATCCGGTAATCGGCCCAAGCGCCTGTAAAGAAAGCCACATCATCGCCTGCACCACCGTCGAGCACGTCGCTGCCGGCCCCGCCCGTCAGGCTGTCATTGCCAATATTTCCGGTCAGGACATCGTCGCCTGAAGCGCCATCCATGACCGCGCCGCCTATATGGCCGGTGATCGTATCATCACCTCCGCCGCCCGTGATGCTGGTCTCAGTTACGCCTGTATCGGTGAAAACCACCCCACCGTCGTCCAGCACCAATGCCTCGCCTGTGTCGTCGATCATGACCGTGACAACCTGCGTATCCGTGGCACCGTGGCTGTCGGTGGCCGTGACCGTCACGGCGATCGATGGCCCATCCGCTTCATAGTCCAGAGAGACGTCGTCCCGCAGCTTTAGTTGACCGTTCACGATCTCGAAGCGTGCATCGTCCACGGCAAGCGTTGCTTTGTCGCCAGCATCCGCATCTGTCGATTGGAGCATCGTTACACTGGCACCGGCGGCGTTTTCAGTCACGCTGCCGTCCGCAGCCACAAGCTCGGGTGCGTCATTCAAGGAGTCGGCGGCAATTCTGTCGCCATCGGCGAAGCGGAGGACCTCGATATTGGTCAGGATGTCCGTTCCGTCCGGGCTGTCCAAACGGTTGTCGGTCACGGTATAAACCCCGCCCGCTTCGGTAATCGTGTAATCCGCCCAGTTGCCCGAAAAGACCGCAACGTCCAAGCCCGCGCCGCCATCAAGCGTGTCATCGCCAAGCCCGCCGGTCAGAACGTCGCCGCTGGTGCCACCTGTCAATCGGTCAGCGCCACCTTCCCCGTCCATCACAGCGCCGGTATTGTGACCTGTGATCGCATCGTCGCCCGCACCGCCTGTGATACTTGTCTCGGCCACGCCTGTATCAGTGAACGTGACGCCACCATCGTCCAGAACCAATGCCTCAGCCGTGTCGCTTACTGTCAGCGTGATCGGCCAAGGGCTGGAGGTTCCGGCAGGCGTTGTGGCGGCTACATAGAAGACCTGTGTTTCAGCCGCTTCAAAGTCCAGCACGCTGCCCGGAGCAACCTGAACCACGTTGCCTACCAGCTGAAAATCGGCAGGCGAGACCGGATTGCCTTCGGCATCGGTGAAACTGTATGAAATCTGGTCGCCGTACTGGCCCACTTCTGGCAGCACAATGACGGTCGCGCCATCGGCGCTATTTTCTGCCATCTGCGATGAAAAGCTCCGAAGATTTTCCGCCTCGCGGATTTCTTCGTCGCCGCCTTCCGCCGCCCCTGCGGACGGCTCCGAGCCTACGGGCATTGCTTGCGGGGCAGACGCGCTTTGCACGGTCGTATCGGTCGGTGACGCCGACACGGCGGGCCCGCGCGATGCCGTATCCTGCAACCCGAACTGAGAGTCCGGCGCTGTTGGCACGTCCGATGCAATATCGCTGGCCAAGTCCGGCGCTTCGGGGGCCGACGCTGAAAGCGCTTGCTGATCCGATGGCCCCGACAATGCCGTGGTGATGGGCGAAGTTTCAATGTCTTGTGCAGGTGCGGGTGCGCGGGTGGATTCAGACGCCGTGTCTTCCACCACCGACTTCTGCGACGGTTCTTCGCCGGTCTTCAAATACCCCGTCAGACTGGCAAACGCCGCAGGGGCGGCGGCGGACATCTGCAAATCAGAGCCTTTTGCCGCACCAAGGTCGACGCCCTGCAGGTTTGCTGCATCGGGTTTGGCCTCACGCGATCCAGAGTCCGATTTACGACCTTCGGGGGGCTGCTTTTCCTGCGCCATATATTTCACACACCAAAACACGCCCCCTCGCAAATCTATGCAATTTGCGCGAAAAAGTCATTTAATTTCAAGTACTATGCTTACCAGCTTGTTAACCAAGATGGTCGAGCAGTGCCTCGGCAAGGTGTTATTTCGCGGCGATCATCTGGGCAGTTTCAGGCAAGACCGCCCAGCCCTTTCCGGCAGCTATCTGCTGCTGGACCCAGGCCAAAGCATAGTCGTTCTGCGCCTGCGCAAGGTTCAACCTGTTGCTGAGCCGCGTTCTGTCAGCGTCAAGCACATCGTCGACTGTCACAACACCCGCTTCATAGCTTCGCCGTGCCAGATTGAGAACGCGTTCGGCGCTGCTATTGGCTTCGATATAGGCCGAAACCTGACGCTGACGGGCCCCTGACAGTGTCATTGCCGCCTGAACTTCTTCAATCGCTTTGATGAAAACCTGACGATAGGACAATTCGGCCTGCCGTGCTTCGGACAAGGCAATGTTGCGGTTGGCCTGCCGTTGGGTCTGGTCGAACAAGGGAAGCGACAAAGACGGCCCGAAAGACCACGTATCAACTTCGCCAACGGTAACGTTGCCTGCCAGCCGAAGTGACGGGTAAAGCTGAGCTTCTGAAACGCCGACCGCCGCGGTCGCGGCAGCGAACCCGCGTTCGGCTGCACGTACATCCGGGCGGTTGCGCAAAAGATCGGCAGGCACGCCTGTTGCCGGATCGCCGGAAGGTTTGGGTATGGCACGACTGCTCCCAAGCTTTTGGGCGACCGTCCCGGTGGGTACGTTCAGAAGTGTGGCGATTCTGAATGTGTTTACCCGCGCCTGCGCCTCTAGAATGGGCAGCGAAGCCTGGGCATTGGCCAGAAGCGACTGGGCCTGAGCGACTTCAAGCTGCGTCCCTTCTTGCGCGTCAGCGCGCTGGCGAGCGACGCTGAGCGTTTCACGGCGGCTGGAAATGGTCTCGCGGGTTATATTCGACGCGGCCTGATAGTAGCGGACCTGCGTATAGGCGGTCGCGATGTCGGACAGATAGGCAAGCTTTACCGTACCGGCTTCGAACTCGGCCGCGCCTAACTCGGCAAGGCTTTGTTCGCGTGCGCGGCGGAACTCACCGAACAAGTCCAGAACAAACAGCGTGTCCACGTTCAGACTTGCATCATCGCCAGAGACGCCTCCGGTCTCACGCCTGCGCGCATCCCACGAAGCATTCCCGTCAATCTGTTGCGCGATCCCGAAACGACTTGAGTTTTCCCGCGCGGCGACGATGCGCTCCAGCGCGGTTCGTACATCCAGGTTCTGCGAAAGGCCGATTGTGACAAGCTCGCTCAAAGCAGGATCATTGAATTCCTGCCACCATGCGGCGCCCGAGGCCTCGCGCAGTTCGTCACTGGCACCGCCCACAAATTTGCTCGGCGCATTCAGATCAGGCACGGAATAGTCCGGCCCAAGGGTCACACAGCCCGACAAGAGCATGGCCGAAACGGCCCATACTGCATTCTTCATCTCTGCCTCAATTTCCAAGCAAGCGGCCTCTGGCCGGATACTCGGGCTATCTGTATTCCAGATTATTTTGCAGCTTTAAGGGTAAGGCGCGGGATCACCGCTTTCCACATCAGAACGCATGGGCGCTAAACTGGGCAAAACCCGTGATATTGCGGGCACACCCAGTTCCCTCGACCCCTTTGCAGACGGGAAGACTGTTATTCAAGTTCGACGAGCAAATCCTTGGCGTCGATCTGTGAACCCGGCGTTACATGCACGGCCTTCACTTTGGCGTCGCGTTCCGCATGAATGCCGGTTTCCATCTTCATGGCTTCGATGGTCAGCATCAGATCGCCTTGCTTGATCTTGCCACCGGCAGTCACTGCCACCGACGCCACAACGCCGGGCATCGGCGCGCCGACGTGGTTCTCATTTGCCGTGTCCGCCTTGGCTCGGACCACAGCGGCGGTGCTGACACTGCGGTCCACCACGCGAACGATCCGGGGCTGTCCGTTCAGTTCGAAAAAGACCTTTGAAACGCCCTCTTCGTTGGTATCCGCAATGGCCTGACAGCGAATTTCCAGCGTTACACCGGGATCAATCTCAACCGAGATCTCTTCGCCGGGTTTCATGCCATAAAAGAATGTCTTGGTGGGCAGCGTGCGTACCGGCCCGTAGATGGCGTGGCGGTCCATGTAATCGGTAAAAACCTTGGGATACATCATATATCCGTTCAGATCCTCATCGTCGATTTCCTGGTCGAACCGTTCTTTCAAAGCGGCGCGTTCGGCCTCCATGTCGGCAGGCTCAAGCAGCGATCCTGGCCGGACGGTAATTGGCTTTTCACCTTTCAGGACCTTCTTGACGATTGCGTCAGGGAAACCACCGTGCGCTTGGCCCACATTGCCCTGCATCAGGTTGATGACGCTGTCCGGAAAGCTGAATTCAGTCTCGGGCTTCAGGATATCTTCGGTCGTCAGCCCTTGGCTGACCAGCATAAGAGCCAAGTCGCCCACTGTTTTAGCGATCGGCGTTACTTTGATCACATCACCGAACATCTGGTTCACATCGGCATAGGTCTTTGCGACCTCGTGCCAGCGGTCTTCCAGACCCATCGAGCGCGCCTGTGCCTTAAGGTTGGTGAACTGACCGCCGGGCATCTCGTGCAAATAAACTTCGGATGACGGCGATTGCATGCCGCTTTCAAAGGCCACGTAATGCTCGCGCACGGCTTCCCAATAATTCGAGATTTGGCGGATCGCGTTCATATCCAGCCCGGTGTCACGGTCCGAATGCTTGAGCGCTTCGACCAGCGTGCCAAGGGTCGCCTGGCTGGTGTTGCCAGATAGTGCGTCCATCGCGCAATCGACAGCATCGACGCCCGCTTCGGCGGCAGCAAGGATTGAAGCACAGGCGATACCCGCCGTGTCATGAGTGTGGAAGTGAACCGGCAAGCCGACCTCTTCCTTCAGCGCCTTGACCAGCACGCGGGCGGCGGCAGGTTTGACCAGACCGCCCATGTCTTTCAGTCCCAGAATATGGGTGCCGGCGGCTTTCAGTTCCTTGCCCATATCGACGTAGTACTTCAGGTCGTACTTCGCGCGGTTGGGGTCATGAATGTCGCCAGTATAGCAGATCGAACCTTCCAGCACTTTGCCCGAGGCCAGCACGGCATCCATTGAAACGCGCATGTTTTCGACCCAGTTCAGCGGATCAAACACACGGAAAAGGTCAATACCGGTCTCAGCGGCTTGTTTGACAAAGGCCTGCACCACGTTGTCGGGATAGTTCGTATAGCCAACCCCGTTCGAGCCGCGAAGAAGCATCTGCGTCATTAGGTTCGGCATCGCCGCGCGCAAATTGCGCAAACGTTGCCAAGGGCATTCCTGCAGGAACCGATAGGCCACATCAAACGTCGCCCCGCCCCAGCATTCGACGCTAAAAAGCTCTGGTAAATCATGGGCATAGGCAGGGGCGACCCCGATCATATCGACCGAGCGCATCCGCGTTGCCAAAAGCGACTGGGGCGCATCGCGCATCGTGGTGTCGGTGATCAGAAGCTGTTTCTGCTCGGCCATCCAGTCGGCCACGGCTTCGGGACCGAACTCTTCCAGAATTTGCTTTGTTCCGGGACGCGGCGCCTCGGCCGATGGGACCGGTGCGACCGGCAGCTTCAGGTTTGCAGGCGGGCGCGGACGCCCCTGAACATCTGGGTGCCCGTTGACAGTGATATCACCGATATAGGTCAGGATACGTGTCGCACGGTCGCGGCGGGGGGCAAAGTCGAACAGCTCGGGCGTCTCGTCGATGAACTTGGTGTGGTATTCGTTCGACAGGAACGTCGGATGCTTCAACAGGTTTTCGACAAAGGCGATGTTGGTCGACACGCCGCGGATCCGAAACTCGCGCAACGCGCGGTCCATCCGTGCAATCGCGGCCTCGGGCGTTTGTGCCCATGCGGTGACCTTTTCAAGCAGCGAGTCGTAGTATCGCGTAATCACGGCACCCGAATAGGCGGTGCCGCCATCAAGCCGAATGCCCATACCCGTGGCACCACGATAGGCGGTGATGCGACCATAGTCCGGGATGAAATTGTTGGTCGGGTCTTCGGTCGTGATCCGGCACTGGATCGCATGGCCGTACAGTTGCACGTCGTATTGGCTGGCCGTTCCCGTGGCCTCCATCAGGGACTTACCCTCGGCAATCTTGATCTGGGCTTGCACGATATCGATGCCCGTCACCTCTTCGGTGACGGTATGTTCGACCTGCACGCGGGGGTTCACTTCGATGAAAAAGAACTCGCCCGAATCCATATCCATCAGGAACTCGATCGTGCCTGCGCATTCATAGTTCACCTCCTCGGCAAGCTTCTTGCCAAGGTTGCAAATCTGCTCGCGCTGCGCGCCGGAAAGATAAGGCGCGGGTGCCCGTTCCACGACCTTCTGGTTGCGGCGCTGGACCGAACAGTCACGTTCCCAAAGGTGATAGATATTACCATGGCTATCGCCAAGGATCTGCACTTCGACATGGCGCGCGCGCATGATCATCTTTTCCAGATAACCCTCGCCATTGCCAAAAGCCGCCTCGGCTTCGCGGCGGCCTTCCAGGACCTTTTCCTCAAGCTCGTCAGGACCATTGATCGCGCGCATGCCCCTGCCCCCGCCTCCCCATGACGCCTTTAGCATCAGTGGATAGCCAACTTCAGCGGCTTGTTTCGCGACCTTCTTCATGTCGTCGCCCAGAACTTCGGTCGCCGGGATCACCGGCACACCGGCCTTGATCGCCACTTGCCGCGCACTGGCCTTGTCGCCCAAGGCCCGCATCGTTTCAGCTTTGGGGCCTATAAAGGTGATGCCCGCGTTCGTGCAGGCATCGACCAATTCGGGGTTTTCCGACAATAGACCGTACCCTGGATGAATGGCATCTGCGCCGCATTGGCGGGCCACCCGGATGATCTCTTCGATCGAAAGATAAGCCGCGACCGGCCCCAAGCCCTTGCCGATCTGATAGGCCTCGTCCGACTTGAACCGGTGCAGCGAAAGTTTGTCTTCCTCGGCATAGACCGCAACGGTCTTTTTGCCCAATTCATTGGCCGCCCGCATCACGCGAATGGCGATTTCCCCCCGGTTTGCGATCAGGATTTTCTTGAACTCGGCCATCGGGAAATCCTCACTTTGCAGCTGCAGCATTGTGTTAGCGCCAACCGCCCAGACGGGCAAGAGCGCGGGCTTAATGGGTTGGTAACCCTGCGCCCTGTAGATCGTGTCAAGAAACCGCCCCAAAGGTGCAGAACTAGGGCCGTATTTGGCGGCCAGCCTTCGGAAAATTAGTGCGGAGGCCCAGAACCATGCATTGGAAGATCAAAGGACGTATTGCAGGCATTTTGCTGCTGGCAGGATCGTTTGTGTCTGCAAACCACGATCTTATTGCGGGACGCGCTGCGGCGGGCGATGGTGACCCCGTAGTTTCCTTTGCGAATGACGATCCGACGATGAACCAGGCACAATCAGAGGCGATCAGCCATCTGGACCAGTTCATGTCGTTGGTGATGCAAAACAACGGTGTCGCGCGCGGCGATGCGGCGATCAAGGTCGCCATGCCAACGGACGGCGCTGGAGATGAAGTGATCTGGGTCACGCCATTTGCGATCCACAACGGCGCTTTCCTGGGCCGATTGGCGAACGAACCCCAAGCTTTGCCTAAGTACCGAGCAGGCGATACCGTTCATTTCATCCGCGAACAGGTGCGGGACTGGTCGTTCATGGGGCCTGAAGGGAAGATTTACGGAAGCTACACCACCCGTGCCTTGCTGCCTCATCTGGACCCAAACCAAGCGGCCGAGATCGCTTTGCTTCTGTCAGACAATCCGCTGCCGATGGACTGGTAAGGCGAAATTATCGGATGCGCCTCAGTTTTTCCTTGCAGCCGGGCCTCGGACTTTATAAAGCACCCAAATGGACGCGGGCGTAGCTCAGGGGTAGAGCATTACCTTGCCAAGGTAAGGGTCGTGAGTTCAAATCTCATCGCCCGCTCCAAAATTTTTATTTATAATCAATGTATTACTTTTTGCGGGCTCGCTCGTATTCGACTTACAACCCGTAGGTTAGAGAGGATTGTAAGCATCTTGTAAGCAAGCGCGGGAATCGCCTTCTTGGTGTTCGCTGCAAAAAGACGTCAGCGAAAACGATTTGCACGGACACCTGACTCAGTCCGAAACTGTGTCCCGGCCGCTGAGCTTAGATACACCGGGCTTGAGGTCGCAGACCGAAAACGCATCCTGAAGTCGCAAATACCCATGTCCAACTGGCATTCAAGATTTTGCCACGAAACCCGCGCCACCGCGCTCAGAATTTGGCGATGATATTCAGAAAGACGCCCTGATTGTCGTAGGACAGATCGGTCAAGTCGTCGCTGACACCGCCCAATTCATAGCCCAGCCCGATCTTCGCATTGTTGCCCACATGGCGATAGACGCCAAGAAGAGCGCCGGTTTCATCCGTGCCGGTCTCAAGGGTATGGAGGAAGCGGCCTTCCGCCATGACGTCCCACTTGTGGATGACGTGCCAATCGAGCCTCGCGATCGCCAGCGTGGCGGTGTTGTCCGTGAAGTCGTCGGTGCCGCGGTCGGCCACTTCCGACTTCCGATAGCCCAGCTTACCGCCGAAGGTCAGCCGGTCAGTGACATCGTAACTCGCATTGAACGAGAGCACATGGCTGCGCTGCAGCGGGCCGTCCTCATCGCCGTTCGCATCGACCTGATCCTCGCCGGGCAGGTCGTTCAGGAAGGTATAGCCGAACAAGCAGATTAAGCCGTTCGTTGTCGATCGGGCCGATAGGCATAGCCGAGTCGCAGCTTGGCGTATTCCCCATCGCGGAAGTCGTCTTCCGCGCTGTCGGAGTAAAGCGCATCAAGACGCGGCAAGGAAGCGCCAGTTCTCGTTCACCTTGTTGGAATAGCCGACGGTCAGGCCCCAGGTGTCGCGGTCCTGAGCGATGCCGTCGCCGTCCTCGGTCCGGTACTCGAGCCGGAGGTTGGCGGTGCGCAGATCCTCATTGGCGAAGCCGATGCCGAAGGACACCGCGTCGCGGTCGAAATCGCCGTTGGTCTCGTCGCGCACGGTGCCGGTCTCGTAGGTGCCGCCCAGCGTCCAGCGGGCAGGTCGGCGTGTAGGTGACGCCGAACGCATTGGTGATCGACTGGCGGGACGACGGGCAGGTCGGCCTTGGTCTCGGCAAAGGTGGTCACCGTGTCGGAGTTGCCGCGTGCGCGCACCTGCAACGACGGTGCCGTTCTCGGCGCTGGACGTGGTGGCACCGGTCTCGTCCGTCGCTTCAGGTCGTAGCCTACGTAGTAGGAGTTGTCGGCGGTCGGGGCATAGGTCAGGCGGAACGCGCCCGCCGCACCCAGGTCGCCGTCGGAAATCTCACCCGAGGCGCTAAGCTTTCTCCGTCACTTGCGCGTCAAAGCCCGCGACCGAAGCGGTTGTTCCGCGACAGACCGCCGGATCGTGAGAGCGTGCCCTGCCCGAAAGCATAGACATCAAGGTCCGCAAACCCGCGATACATCGAGCCGGACCGCCGCATCCGTCCGTTCGCCGGTTCGCGACACGATCGCCGGGCACGATCTGGTCCAGCTGCTCGACGCCGACGCCGACCGTCCAGTTCTCGGACAGGTCGTAGAAGACGTTGACCTCGGCGCTTTGCTTTTCCTCGCCATTGTCCTTGTCGAAGGTTCGGCATAGCCGCGGAAGGTCAGCCGTTCGCTCACCTCGACCTCGCCTTCGATCCCGATCAGGGTCTGGTCGTCGGTGATATCCTCGGTCAGGGTCGAGAACCCGGCCTCCTTGCGCTCGGCATAGACACCGATAAACCCGGCGTCCGAAACCGAGGTCTTCGAGCGGCGAAACCGGCTGTCGAACCGCAAGGCATCGGCTTCGGCCAGCGCGCCGCCCGTCGTGGTGATCGACAGGCCGCCGTCGGTCGAGGTCGACCGGGCGATGCCGGGGCCATCGCGTGCGCGCGAATTCAAGCTCGGCATAGCTCTGGTCCGACAGCTGATACCGGATATCGGCGCCGCCGATCTGCTGGTCATCGGTCCCCGCGGTCTCAGTCATCGAGCGTCGCACCGAAGCGCAGCCGGTCGGTGGCCCACGCTTCGACCCGGCCGCCAAAGGCCGTGGCATCCCCGGTGCCGGCGACCGGCGTGTATTCGTACTGCACGACAAGGTTCTGATCGAAGGTCCCGGTGCCATCCGTGACCAATCCGCCATCGGAGGTGGTGGTACCGACGGTCCAGTCAGGATCAGCACGCCTTGCAGATGGTCGACGCGGAAATCCACGCCCTCGGTCAAGTGTCCGTGCTGCTGACTACGCGGCCGGTGTCCGGGTCGATGTTCTGCTACGGTCACGTTGACCGAACCACCGGTGATGTCCTGACGCCGCAGGAAATAGACCGATCCGCCGGTGCCGCGCAGGATATCGCGCTGAACCGCCGTTTCGGGGCTTGCCGCATAAATCTGGGCCGACCAGCGCGGATCGCCGCGTTCCGTCACGGACGGCGCCTGATAACGCAATTCGGCCCCATAGAGATCGCGCGTGTTGGAGATCAGACCACCGTTGTTGATCCCGGCCTTGAAGTCGCCCCACGTGAAGCGCGTCGTTTCGTTCTCGACCCGCAGATAGATGCGACCCTGGCTCGGCGTGTCGTCGATAGAAGGTGCTGTCGTCGCCGTAGGTCGGGTAGAGGTCGTCGTCGTTCTCCCGCAACCGCTCGATTACGCGGCGCGGATCCTTGTCGTTCAGACGATCGAAGATGTCCTCGATCGGACCATTGCCGGTGTCGAGCGACCCGGTGATCGTCCAGCCGCTCTGCGTCTTGCCCTTGGCATAGATCGCGGCGCGACCGTCGACATAGGTTTCGTCTTCGTCGATCGATCCGTCGTCGCGCCAACCGGCGGTGATGTCGATGATGCCGACGCGGAACCATTCGGAGGCAGGGATCGTCACGTCGCGGCGATAGCGCTGACCGTCGATATCGACCGTGACCACGCGGTCGCCGGCAGGCAGGATGCGGGTCGTTACGAAACGCCCTCGGCTATCGACCGGAACAGCTTCGCCGTTGACCCGAACCGTGCCGCCGGGGCGCGCATCGGTGCCGGACACGGTGACCAGTGCCACCGCTGACCGGAATGCGACGAATGCGGGTCCGGTCCTCGCCCTCGCCCGCAGCCACGAATGGCGCACCCGCCATGCTGTGGGTCGGAAACGCGCGCTCCGTGCGCATCAGCGCCAGGGGTTGCGTCTCGTCGTAGCGCCCCGCCGCGTCATAGGTGCGCAGTACATAGGCGTAGTCGTCCGGCCCATCGCTCGGGCATGACCCAAGCCGGCGGTCCCGTTCGCCGCGATCGGCACGCGTCGCCACCACCGGATTGCCGCGCCGCGAACGGTCGAGGATGCGCACCTCGGTCCGCGCGACATAGGCCGGATAGTTCATCGACGAGCGGAAGGTGACGGTTTCCCCGGCCCGATAGGACGCCCGCAGGTCATCCGTGCTGACGTTCAGGCGCCGCGTCGTGTCAAGCCCGTCGTAACGCACCGCGACATTGGCCCGTTCGGCCCGGATGTCGTTGCGTGCGGTCAGCCAGAGGGCGGCGGAGCAGCCCCTGCAACGGGTCTCATTGTCGATGGAGATCGAGAAACCCAGATCGTCGAACCCCGCACCGGGGGTGCCGTCGGCAAGCTCCGTGTTTGCTCCGACCGGTACCGAGACCGTGGATTGCGCCCAGGCGCTCGTCAGGAACGTGGTGCTCAGGGCCAATGGCGATGAAACCGGTATCTTGTCATTGTTCTACCCCTCACTGACCTGCACGCCGGATGATCTGCTCGATCAGCAGCCTCCGTTCGCCCACGTCTCGCCATTCGCGACGCACGTATCGTTCCACCATGTCCAAGGCCCTGCCGTGCCGCGCGCACGTCTGCTTCATCCGCCGTTGCCGGCACGAAGAACGAAAGCCGCAGCGTCGCGACCTCGTCGGCCAGTTGCGGCAACAGTCGTTGAATACCGGCGCGCAATTCGGGCGACATTTCACCGCCGCGGAAGGCCGCCGGACCAAGGTCGATCCGCGCGACGCGACCGATGGCGACACCGAAGTTCAGTTCGCTCATCATGCCGGGCGTCAGACGGATCACCCGGGGGTTCTCGGTCGTCACGCGATAGCCGGCGGGCAGCGAGCGTTCATCCAGCTTCAGGATGAAGTTCGAGCCACGATTCTCAGGCAGCATGGCGCAAGGCACCGAGAACAGGCCGTTCTCGTCCGTCGTGATGATCGTGCCGTCCACCGTCGCCAGACGCGCGTTCGGCACGCCGTCTTCAGCCAGGTCCTCCGGAGACATTGCGGGCGACGCCTTGCCGCCGAACTTGCCGTCGAAGATGTCCTGATTGGTGATCGCGCCCGCAGCTTCGGGGTCCTGTCGCCGTTGCCGTTGTGGTCCTCGAAGACCTTGCCGATGACGTCACCGCAATCGAAGACCGGTTCGGGAAGCATCCGCACCGTGGCCGTGGCCGGGGACGCCACGGGCGCGCCGGTGGTGCTGTCGAACAGTTCGACCGTGTTCACCAGATCGCCGGACCGCGCCCCGTTCAGGATGCGCGCCTCGATCGTTACCGTCAGCGAGGAAGCCGCGGGGATCGTGATCCCCGGCCAGGTGATCCGTCGCCCGGTCGAAACTGCGCCGGCAAGGCTGGAACTGTCCGGGACATAGAGGAACCCGGGCGGCAGCGTATCGACCAGATCGACAGGTCCGACGAGGAACGTGTTCACGTTCGTCACCGTGATCTCGTAGGGCACGATGTCGCCGCGGCGCACGATGTTCGACGTGGTCGTCTTTTCAAGCGACACGCCACTGTCGATGATCGACGGGGCAAAGCGGAACTCGGTCGGGTCGTCGGTGGTGTTGCCGTCCGTGTCGATGCCGTCGTCCGAGATATCGCTGACCGTCGGATCAGGTCCGAAATCGGGCGTGCCTGTCGCGGTCACCGTGTTGTCGACACCGCCCGAGTTCACCGCGCCCTCCTCGGCCACGTAGCTGGCCAGTAGGTCGCGATTTCCGCGACTTCCAGCGTGCCTTCCGGCGAGCTGTCGCTGGCGGACGTCGAAAGTCCGGCCCCGTGGTCAACGCCAGCGCGTTGGCGTCCAGATCGGTCAGCGTGTCCAGAAGTGTCAGCCCGCTGACGGAATGTTGCCGGTGTTTTCGACCGTGATCGTGTAGTTCAGCGTGTCGCCGATATCTTCGCGCCCGTCGCCGTTATCCTCGAAGACCTGGGTCTTGGTCGTTTCGAGCGAAGGCACCTGATTGATCGGTGTGGTCACGCTTGAAGCGTCGGTTACATCCGGTCCGTCCGGTGGCGTGCCGAATACCAAGGCGTCGTTCATCACTTCGCCCGCCACGATATCAGCAGCGGTGATCGTGTAGGTGCGGTATAGGCGGTGTCGTTGACCTCGCCCGGCGCAAGCGGTGGGATCGGGCTGCCGGTCAGCATGATCCCCGGCAGCGTGTCGGTCACCGTGACATCCGTCAGCGTGACGTTGCCGGTGTTTTCGATCCGGAAGCTGTAGGTGATCACGTCGCCTCGCGCGGGGCGGCTCCGGGATCGGTTGCCGTCTTGGTCAGCGAGATGCCCGGCGTCCGCACCAGCGGCGTGACCAGCGGGTCGTCGTCGCCGGTGGTGGTTCCGGAATCGTCCGTCACATCGGTGTCGAACGGATCGGTGCCGGTCACGGTGGCCGAGTTGATCACTTCGCCCGCGTCGATATCGGCCTGGCGTGATGGCATAGGTCGCGGTGATCGAACGCGGTATCGGTCGCGCCGGGATGCAAGCGAGCGCGATGGTGCCGTGACCGTCGCGCCGATCAGGTTCTCGACCACCGTGACGTCGGTCAGCGTGACGTTGCCGGTGTTGGTGACCGCGAAGCCGTAGGTGATCGATCTCGCCTTCGACGGGCGGCGACGACACGGCCGACGTGTCGGCCGTCTTTACCAGCGCGATGGCCGGGCTGTAATCGGGGATCACCGGCGTGGGTCGTTCTCGCCGGGGTCGGAACCGTCGCCGTCGCCGTTCGCATCCGGCTCGACGCCGTCGTCGGAAAGATCGGTCAGCTCGGGATTGGTGGCCGGGGTCTGGCCCGAGATGCCGCCCTCGCCGGTCACGACCGCCTGGTTTTCATAGCGACCGCCCGAGGCCAGTATCGGAGGCAGCGGCACGGTCGGCTGGGTGCGCACGGTGAAGTCGATGGTACAGGTCGCGCCGGCGGCAAGGCAGAAGCCGGTGGCCACGACATCGGCACCGACCCCGTTGAAGCCGGCATCGTTGCCGCCGCAGGTACCGCTGGGCCCCGCGATCACCGCATACTGGCCGGGCGTGCCGTCTGTCGCGGCGACGTTGGTGCCGAAGAGCGGTGCAGCACCCTGAAGCTCGTCCGTCACCTCGATGTTGATCAGGGGTTCGAGGCTGAAGTTCTCGACCGTCAGCCGGAAGACCGTGTCGAAGGACCCGTCGGCATTCGTCGTCGGTGTGCCGAGCACATCCTTGGCCAGACCGATCCGCGCGCTCGGGATCAGCGCGAAGTCGTAATCCGTCGCGTCGGTATCGGCTGGCAAGCGGAATGCGCCGAGATCACGGTCGGGCTGTCGATCGTGCCGCCTTCGCTGCCGGGCGTGTTCTGCCCGATGGCCAGGTTCGGTTCGCTGACCGCGCCGCGGGTGACCGTGTAGGTGCCTTCGGGCAGGAAGGTGAAGAGGTAGTCGCCATCGGCGTCCGTGACGACCGTTTGCGGTGATCGGCGCACCGTCGAAGGCGGTGCCGGTCAGCGTCATGGTCACGCCCGCCACGCCGGTATCCTCGGGCAGGTCCTGTACCGGAAACCGTGGGCGTCGCGCTGTCGTTGAAGTCGCGATAGACGGTGCCCGGCCAGCGACGACACGTTGACCGTGACACTGCCCGAGTTGTCGTTGTTGCCCGGAACGGGATCGAAGGACGATGTGGTGATCGACGCGGTGTTGGTGATGCTGGTCCGCGGAGATGCGTCTCGACTCGGACCGGCACCGTGATCTCGACCACACCGCCATTGTCGAACGTGCCGAGATCACAAGTAAAGCTGCTGCCGCCTGCCACGCCTGTACATGACGTGGACGTGACGAAACCGGCGCCCGAAGTCACGCTGGGCGGACCTGTCAGGAACATGCCGGCGGGCAGCGTGTCGGTAACGAAGACGTCGTCGGCCTCGGCCAGGCCCGCGCCCACGTTGTTGTTGACAGTGATCACGAAGTCGAAGGGATCGCGCAGGTTGACCGGATCGGTGTCCGGCAGCTTGCTGGTCACTTCCGGGTCGGCGCGGGTGCGCGCGGTCGTGGTTTCGCTGGTCTGGTTGTTTGCGACAGCAGGTCCGAGCCAGCGACGATCTCGTCGGATGATATCGACACGTCGTTCGGGTGGTCCCTTTCGAGACAGCTTCAGCGGTGATCGTGATGACCCGCTTTCGCCGTCTTCGAGATAAGGAATACTGCATTCAAGCGTGCGGTCCGCGGCCGCCACGGGTGGGGAAGGCAGAACGAGCGGCACCGTTGTACACGTCCCGTCTGCCGGTACGGTATGGCTTCGATACGCGAAGATGGAGGGCGGCATGACGTCCGTCACCACGACGTTCTCCGATGCCGACGGACCGTCGTTGGTCACTGTCAGCGTGTAAACGGTCGTCTCTCCGATGACGACCGGATCGACGCTGTCATCTTTGTTAATTAGGAGATCAATCTCGGCATCGATCAGATCGAAATCTATTGATGCATCGTTATTAGTCGGGTCGGTTTCGACCGTGGTCGTGGTGATGTCGGTATTGTTCGTGACAGTCGTGCCGATCAGTACATTGTTCGGACGGGCGACCACCGTAACGGTCTGCTGTGCACCATTCGGGATGGTTCCCAGATTGCAGGTGAAACTGTCACTGCTGGTGACAGTGCCAGCCGACGGCACACCGCTGCAGCTTCCGGTCGAGGGTGTGGCCGATACGAATGTCAGGTCATCAGGCAAGTCGTCGGTAATAGTGACGTTCTCCGCCGCGCTCAGGCCGTTGGCGATGTTCTGGGCAGTGATAACGAACGTCACGTCCTGGCCGGCATTCGCCGGATCCGGCGTCACAGACTTCGAGACCGTGACATCGGCGCGCGCGGTGACGTCGTAGCTGACCGAGTCGCTGTCGTTCGTAAGATCGGGATCGGGCGTGCCGAAGGATCGGACGCGCGCGGTGTTGCCGAGGGTTCCGGCGTTGCCGCCGGGGCGGATCTGAACGGTAATGACGGGGCAGTCCACACCTTGGCTACAGACCGGAAGCGAGGCGGCCGTGCAGTTCAACTGGCGCGCGGTGCCGCCGCTGGCAAAATCCGTACAGCTGAGCCCGGTTGCAACCCCGGGAGCGATGGTTTCGCCGATGTATCCTGCCTCCGTCGGACCGGCGAGGCTGTTGATCAGACTGGTCAAAGTATCGCTGAGACGGACATCGGTCGAGATGGACGGACCGATGTTCACCATCTCGATCTGGAACGTCTGGACCTCGCCTACTTCTAGGGTCGCCAACGAAGCGGATTTGAAGGCGAAGACATCGGCCGAGTCGCCAGGTTGTTCAGAGGTGACGGTGTATGACGTAGTATCGCTTCCAGAATTCGTGTCTGGGATGTTGGGGTTGGGTGATGCTACCGTGACGCTGTTCGTGATTGATCCGGCGGCGGACGTCTCGAAATTGAAGATTGCCAGAGGCGTGGTGGCGCCGGCGCCAAGGGGCGCGCCGGACGTGTAGTCTAGGGTACAGGTTATCGTCGCGGGACCGGTCACCGGCGCAACCGGGAGACAACTCCAAGGCGACGCGCCGTAACTGTTGACGACGACGTTCGAGGGCAGATTGTCCGTCAGGATGAGCGTTCCGAAGAATGCTGCGTTGCCATCGTTGCTGGCACTTAGCCTGTATTGGTAGGGCTGACCGACCACGGCCAGCTGAGGCGACGGACCGGTCTTGTTGGCACGCAGATCGACGGTTGGATCGGCGATGGTCGCCGCCACGCTGTCGGTGTTGTTGGTCAGGTTCGACTCCGTCGGCGACGTCGTCGTGATATCGCACGGTAACCGTGGGCGATCCTGAAGTCACGACCGTCGTGTTGATGAAGATGTCGCCCAGATCGATGTCGGCGCCCGCCCCGCTGCCCGACGGCCAGCGTACAAGTCACGTCTTGGGTGCCGGGCGCGATCGTGCAGCTCCAACCATCGGGTGAACTGATGCTATCAATCGTGTAATTCGAGGGAATGGTTGTCGTGATTGTCAATCCCGTCGGGCTATCGCCGGAATAAGACGATGAAATCGTGAAGGTGGAGGGGTCGCCCACCAGAAGCGTTCCGCCCGGCGACTGACTTATGTCGATCACCACATCCGTTCCGGCTGTCAACCGACGATGCTCTCAGTATCGGTGTTATTGGTCAGGATCGGGTCTTCAGGTGTGCTGTTCAGAACGCTGGATGCGCCGGTGATGGTCGAGCCGCCCGCCAGCGGAGATCTGGCCTCGAAAGATCGCGAAATACTTCGCCGCCAACCGTCAGCGTGCTGGAAACGTCGCATTAATCACGCCGGCACCGACGAACACCCGGCTGGAAGCGGCCCGCCTGCCGGTCCGGTGATATTGGCAAGGCCGGTCGGTATCGGAAAACGGATGTCGAAGTCTGTCTGCGGCATCCGGGCCGTTGTTTGTAACGACCGACAGTCAAGCGGGATGATGCTTCCCGAGGCGGCAGTGGCAGGCAAGGACAAGATCGATGCCCAGATCGGACCCGCGTTGACCGTGGTTTCCTCGGTCAATGTATTGTTGCCTGGAAGACCGTCGCCGGTCGGTGGCACAGTGGCCGTCAACTCGATCACCCCGAACTGCTGGGTCAGGATTTGCACAACCGATGTGGCTTGTCCGAGCGAAGGAAGCGGTGGCACGTCGCATGTGACCGTTTCGGGCCCCGGAACTGGCAGGGACAATGGCAAGCCGCCAACGACACAATCCGTGAAATCGCCTGATATTCCATCAAGTTGCGTATTGGCAAACACATCAATATCGACCGTGGTGGCAGGCGCTGTTCCGAAACCGTTGTTGTCGATGTCGACAGTGTACTCGATGGTCCCGCCTGCCGGAGATGGATCGAACCCGGCATCGTCGATATTCACAAGCCAGTCCACGGTCTGAGCGCGGACTTCGGACCCTAACGAAAGACCGAGAACGATAGCGAGGATCACGATTTGGCATACACGCCAAAACGGCGTGCGCGAAATAGCTCTCTGAAACATGCCTGCTCACTTTTTTTAGGGGGTTTGTTCCACGCACGCCTTCCTAAAGGAATGGGAAAAGCCTTTTGCGATTTGGCAATACTGGAATTGTGGCAAAATTATCTGCCTGTCGGCCAGAGCGCGCTTGAAGTCCAAGCGCAATTGCCCGGAACGGCGACACAACTACACTAGTTCAGGGAAGCGAGCGGGCTTTCAGAGAACTTACAGCGAATTGCCTGCCAACAGCGTTCGAAGAAAGAATGCCGCGAAGCCTACGGGCGCGATCGACGCTCACAACCCCAGCCCGCGTTTCCTGCCAAATGTCCAATCCACGCCTCCCGCGATCAACGCGACACCCGCAATCTGCTGCCCAAGCCTACGCTTCAGAGCGTCGTTCCAGGGCACGAGACTAAAGCCGAGGCCATTGTCGATCATGGCGAAGCGGCCGCTGGGAAGCTGGGTGCTGCCGACGAGTTCGCCTTCGAAGCGGCTCCCGGGTTTAACGGGGGTCCAGTCGCGGCCGCGTTCCGCTGCCATGGTGCGGCCGACGCGGTCGATCTCGCGGGCTTCCAGCCTCTGGACGAGGTCGCGCGGGACGCGGATGCGGCCTTCACCGAAGTCTTGCGCGTCGCCGCGTTGAACGAGAACCTGCTTGCGACGTTCCATGGCGCCCTTCATCTCCAGCCCGAAGCCTGCCTGTCGCGGGTTGTTGCTGCCCTGTCGCATCAGCGCCTTGTCGAGCCAGGTCGCGCCGTCATGGGTGACCTGCTTGTCCAGCCCGATGGGCGACAGAAGCTCCAGCCGCGGGCCAGGGCCGTGTCCTTTCCGGTCATGGGCCAGCCCGAGCGTGGGTAGGTCTTGGGGCACCTTCCAGTGATCCTCGCTCCAGCGTTCCACGATCCCGGCGCGGCGGAGCGCTTCGAGGCGGCGCACATGGGCGGTGACGAAGCGCTCTGGGTCGGGCGTGATCCTCTCTTCACGCGCAATCTCGATGTGTCGGGATGGGTGATAGGTGCCGCCGATCCCGGTCGCAGCGAGGATGTTCCGGTCTGCGGCGCGGGGCTCGGTCGGTGGCGGCACGGCGGCCACGATCATGCCGCGGCCGATACCGTCGCAGTGGTCGGCGCGCAGCTCGATCTGGTGCACCCGTCCGTCCGTGCCGTCGATGACCAGCTGCACCCGGTCGCCATTGCCGTCGCCCGCGAGGCCGCGCGCCAGCACCCGGCCGGTGATCCGCTCGCGCAGTTTGTCGCGGTGAACCGCCAGTTGGGACGTGCCGCGCGCATCGTTGAGACCGTTGCACTCCAACGCCCGATGCATGGATTTGATGATGTCTTCGCTCTCGCCCAGAGCACGCAACGTGCCTTCGGCGCGGTCGGAGATGTGCCATTCGCCCGGTCGCACCTCTGTTGCCAGACCCATCTTTTCGAGCCGCCTTGCACGGGCGATCAACAGTGCGCGGTTCCGTTTCATGGTTTCCAACGTGTCGTGGTCGGGGCGCAGGTCAGCGAACTCGTTGGCTGCTTCCTGTTCCGCAATCAGCATCCGGTCAAGCCGCGTGAAGCGGTCCGCCTCCACCTCGCGGCGCAGCTGGTGCTTTACCTCCAGCTCGGTCTGGCGGCCCAATTCCAGCGTCACGATCTCGCTCGCGCGTTCGCGGATTCCGTGCGCGATGTAGTCGCCCGCGATGTTCAGGATCTTCCCCTGGTCGGTCACGCCACGGACAAGGATGTGGCTGTGCGGATGTCCGGTGTTGTAGTGATCCACGGCGATCCAATCGAGGCGCGTCTGCAGGTCGGCCTCCATCTGGGCCATCAGATCGCGCGTGGTCCGGCGCACGTCGGAGAGATCGACGCCCTCCTCAGCGGAAACGATGAAGCGGAACTGGTGACGGTCGTCGCGGCCCCGGCCGAGGAAGTCTCGACCGTCGGCGGCATCCTCGGTGGCGGAATAGACCTGGCCGCGTTCACCGTCGCGCGTGACGCCGTCGCGTTCGAGGTAGCGCAGATGCGCGTCGACCGCCTTGGCGCTGACGAATGACCGTCCCCGGGCAGCGCCGCGCTGGGGGTTCAGCTTCACGATCCGCGCCTTCACCGTCACCCGCCGGGCGCGCGTCCGGGTCCCGTCCGGACCGCGCGACCACGGGTTCCGGCCTTTCAATTCGACCGCCACTTTCGCACCCCGGCCGCGCGCGTTGAACCGTCCACTCGCCTTTCCCTTTCCGGCCAGCTTGTTCGGATCGCCACCCGCGCGGCGCACCGCCTGGTGCACTTCGGCAAGGAAGCCCTGCGGCTTGCGGCGCACGCGCGGGAGTCTCGGCTGATGGTCCCGGGGCTTGCCGGGGCGGATGCGGAATTCGGTCTCGTCTCTGGTCATGGGGTGACGATTGGGGAGCGCGTCAGGCCGGATCAAGGGGCGTCCGAGAGCCATCGCGGCGTGGCGTACAAAGACAGGTTATGGCGTAGGTTGGTTCATGGTTGCGGCACGACGTGGCAGGAAAGAGCATTGAAGTCATTGGAGAAAGTCTTGAAGCATGCCGCACGATATCCGTGTAGCGGCCCCGACCAAGGCCCAAAAAACAACGTGCAGACAACTGCTTAGGGCCAGAGGCCCGGCCAGCGAGGAACTCGCTTTATCTTGCCATCTCCCTTTTGTGTGTCAGACGGCTCACTCGTAGTGCCCAACTCGCGCACTCGGTTGCATCTATCTGGGTTTCCGGGGGAACGCAGAGTTACCCATTCGGAGCCGCCGCCAAGTGCTGCTATTTGCGCCGTCACGCATCCAAAGAAAGACGCGTTTCGATCCACTGGCTTACCCGATCTGCCGCGAGTTTCGCAGCATCGTCGATGTGGATGTAGGCCTGCGTGATCCCTCGCGCCGAGTGACCGAGAAGCGCGGCGATAGTCAGTTCGGTGAAGCCAAGGTCAGCGGCGACACTCGCGTAGGTGTGCCGCAAAACGTGAGGAGTGATGCGGTCGATATCTGCAACGTGACATAGCCTCGCCAAACAATTCGGCGTAGTTGTTATCGGCTTCTCCACAAAGTCGGACGGGAACACGTACCGAGACCACTCCGAGGTGCTTTGGGCGGCGATTAATTCAACCGCGGCGCTTCCCAACGCACGCACCTGACGGCCGGACTTGGTGTCCGGGAAATCGACCTCCTGTCGGTCGAGGTTGACCCAAGACCATTCGAGTTGCTGCCCCTCTGACAGGCGGAAACCCGTGAGGAGGAGAAGCCGCACGCAGTCCAACGCCGAACGGCTTTCGCCGAGCGCCTCTGCTTGGCGGATAGCGGCACCGAGGCGGACAGTTTCCGGCTCACTTAGGCGGCGGTTGCGCTTCCGTGTCTGCAAGCGTCTCGCACCGGTCGCCGGGTTGGTTTCGATGATCTCGTGCCGCACGGCGTGAGCGAAAACGCTATGAAGGGTCGACACAGACCGAGCCGCGGCTCCTACCCCACCTCTCGTGACGCCGCCGCGCCCGCCTTTGCGCCCTACGGCGGTCTCGCCTTCGCGTACACGCATCTGCATCTGCTCCACATCAGAAAGTCTTAAGGACTTCACGCGACGCTTGCCGAGCAACGGTTTGATGTGATGGGTGATGCGACTACGATCGCCTTCAAGAGTGGACGCCTTGATGGGGATGTGGCGACGACCGATGAGCCGGCCCGCCTCAGCCTCGCGAAGATACCAATCACACACCTCGGCAACTGTGACCGATGCCTTCGAGTGACGGGACTGCTCGCGCGGATCTTGACCCGCTAGCGACTTCGCCCAGTTTGATCCGCGCTTCTCTCCGCGCCTGTTCGACGGTCATCACGCCATAGACGCCGAGCTTGATGCGACGACTTCGGCCATCACCCGTTCGGTACTGAAGGACGAACGTTCGTTTGCCGGATGGCATGACGCGAACGCCAAGACCGCGGAGCTCACCGTCCCACAAGAATGCCTGGCCAGATTCCGGAGGCGTTGCAGCATCTACGCTGCGCTTGGTCAGACGGCCCACGTACCTTATCCCTCTGCTTACAAATCGACTTCTGAGCGTGATTGTAAGCAAAATGTAAGCAGAAGGAAACGCGTAGCGGGATACTGCGGAGAGTACCTCTCGGGCTACTTACTTCCTAGTTCTCTGATCATAGTACACTATTTCGTACTTAAGCGTAGGATCGGCGGCGATAGAAGATGCCGCGGGACTGATTGCCAAGGTAAGGGTCGTGAGTTCGAATCTCATCGCCCGCTCCAATTTACTGTCACCATTCAAGTGCAAACTTCCAAAACAGGGAAGCCGCCCATGGGCGGGCGAAATCGCTATTCTTACGGCAAAAGCGGCGACCATGCCGGGTCAGAAGCCGCTGTCCCCGTTGGGACGCGCCGCAGGTTCCGTCCCGAGATATCCACGCTGAACAATGCAGGTTCGCCATCGGCCCCAGCACTTTCGCGGGTGAACATCAGCACGCGACCGTTCGGTGCCCATGTCGGGCCTTCGTCCAGAAAGGACGCCGTCAAAAGTCGCTCGTTCGAGCCATCGGTCCGCATCACGCCAATATGGAACCGCCCGGCATTCTGCTTGGTAAAGGCAATGAAGTCGCCCCGTGGCGACCAGACGGGCGTGCCATAGCGGCCCTGCCCAAAGCTGATGCGCGTAGGCTCGCCGCCGTTCACACTCATAATGTAAAGCTGTTGGTTGCCGGAACGGTCGCTTTCAAACACGATCTGGCTGCCATCAGGCGAAAAAGACGGAGCGGTCTCAATCGACGGCGCCGAGCTCAGTCTGGTCCGGTCGCCGCTTGCAAGATCCAGCTTGTAAATGTCGGTGTTCCCGCCCTTTGCCTCGGAATAGACCACCGTGCGCCCGTCGGGTGCATAGCGCGGTGCAAAGGTCATTGTCTCGGCATCAAGTCCCAAGGCGCGCTTCTGCACCGCTCCTACGGCCAGTTCATAGATCTGCGGGAAGCCGCTTTCATAGCTTGTATAAAGCACCCGGTCGCCGGTGGGCGAGAACCGCGGTGCCAGAACAATCGACGAGGCATCCGTCAGATACTGCACATTGGCACCGTCGTAATCCATGATCGCCAGACGTTTGGCGCGCGCGTTCTTTGGCCCGGTTTCTTCGACGTAAACCACGCGGCTGTCGAAATACCCGTCTTCGCCGGTGATCCGGGAATAGACCTGATCGGCCACTTTGTGCGCCACGCGCCGCCAGCTTGCCGTGCTGCCTGCGAATTGCAGACCATCGCCCAAGGGCGCGCCGGTAAAGATGTCGTAAAGCCGGAACTTGATCAAAAGCTTGTTGTCGGACGACAGCGTCACCGTGCCCACGACCAATGCTTCGGCATTGATCGCCTTCCAGTCGGCATAGGCAATGGGCGCATCAAAGCTTTGGATCGTGCTGATATAAGCCGATTGCGGAATGTCGCGGAACAGACCTGTTCCCGACAGGTCCGAAGACACAACGCCCGTCAACTCGCGCGCAAAATCCGCCGCCGCTGCGTTTTCGGCGATGAACGGTGCCACCGCGATGGGCACAGGTTCAATCACGCCTTCGGTGATCTCGATCCGCAGGGGACCCGAGCGTTCCTGAGCATTCGCGGGGACCACCAAGGCCAGTGCGACAGCAATCGACACAAAAAACTTCATCTGAACTGCATCCCTTCCGGGTTAAACGTCATCTCGATATCACGCCATTCGGCGTATTTTTCCACGGGAAGCGGGAAACCTCTAGCGCCACAGCGGATAATTGCCCGTCTGGCCGCTTCAAAGGCCTGCCGGGCGGCGGCTTCGGACCCGCCCGAGAAGGATACCATGCGGATTGATCCGCTCACCGGCCGGCCCGTTTGCTCCATCTCGACGCCCACGATCACGGTTGTGCCAAGCGCATCCGTCGACAGGCTGCCGACGTTCCAGCACGAACTGACAGCGACCTTCAAAGCGTCTTTTTCGCCGCCCGTCAAAGGCGGGCCACTTCGAACAGGGGCCTCGCTTGGGGTTTCCTCGGCCAAAGCGGCTGCGACGGCGTCGTTGGTATTGGTTGGCGCAGGTTCTTCCTGAGGTTCCGCCACACGGACACGCTGCGGAGGCCGCGAACGGGGCCTGCGCGAACTGGCGGGCGCATAGGTCTTTTCTTCCTCGGCCTCGGTTACGATCCGGTCGCTGGCTTCCTCTGGGGCGGCGGGCGCATCCGGTTCGGGTTGAGGTTCGGGTTCCGGCAAAGGCTCGGGCGCGGTGTCCTGCACGACGTCGGGCGCGCGTTCGGCGTCCGGTGGCGGGGCCACTTGTGGGATGGGGGCAACGCGCGGGGCGGGCGCTGCGACGGCGTCTGGCTCGATCGTTGTGCCATCCTGTTCTGATGGCGGAGCAGGCAAAGGCGGTGTCGTATCGACGATGACGGCGTTGGGGATGACCGGTTCGGGCACCTCGATTTCGGCGGTGTCCGGTGCTTCGGGTTCTTCGGCCGGGGTCGGTTCGTGGAAGGCTGGGGGCCACGTCGGGTTCAGGTGCGTCGGGGGCTTCTTCGGCAACGGGTGCGGCCACGTCCGGCACATCGGTCTGCGTATCAGGCGCGCCACCCGGCAGAACGAGCGCTGCAAACTCTTCCTCGGAAATCACCGAGACTTCGGACACGCTGATCGGCTCTGGGATACGGTCCCCCACGAAGAGCCCACCAAACAGCAGGGCAAGGATCAGGGCGACATGCCCAATCCCCGAGATGTACCAGCCCAAACGCAAAGCTTACCCACCGTCCAGCGTTGGTCCGCCCGTGTCGGTCACCAAGCCGATGTTCGTGATGCCCGCCGCATTCAGCGCGCCCATCACCTGCACCACGCGGCCGTAAGGGATCGCACCATCAGCGCGCAGGAACACCTTGTCACTGGTCCGCTCGCTCAGGATTGCCTGAAGACGCGGAATGATCTGATCATCCGTCACGTCGGTCGTCTGGATTTGCACCTGCCCATCGGCGGTCAGCGTCACCGCCAACGGCTCTTCCTGCTCGCTTGGCAGACTTGTGGCGGCGGTCTTTGGCAATTCGACTGGCACACCCACGGTCGTCAAAGGTGCCGCCACCATAAAGATGATCAGCAGCACCAGCATCACGTCGACAAAGGGTGTAACGTTGATGTCCGACATTGGGCGCGCGCGGCGCCTGCGACGCCGGTCGCCCCGGCTTTCGCTTTGAACGACACCAGCGCCCATCAGCCCTGATCCAATTGGCGCGACAGGATGGTGGCGAATTCGTCTGAGAAACTTTCATAGCCCGCAATAATCCGGTCACTGTCAGACGACAGCTTGTTATAGAAAATCACCGCCGGAATAGCAGCCAATAGCCCAAGCCCGGTGGCCAGCAATGCCTCGGCAATACCGGGTGCCACCACGGCCAGATTGGTGCTTTGTTGCTGCCCGATCTCGATAAAGGCGTTCATGATCCCCATGACCGTGCCGAACAGCCCCACAAAAGGCGCGGTCGACCCGATGGTCGCCAGCAACGGCAAGCCTTTCTGCAAAGCGTCGGCCTCTTTCTGGATCGCCACATCCATCGTCCGGTCGATCCGCACATGCGCGCCGCCGATCAGCTTGCCGTCTTGCTTGTGCGACCGCCGCCATTCGGTCATTCCGGCTGCAAATATGCGCTCGGACCGGCCTTGCGGCGCGGGCCCCATTTCATCGTACAAAGCATCCAGCGGCTCGCCTGACCAGAACGCCGTTTCAAACTTGACCGTCTGGTTGCGCGCGCGCGCATATTGCCGGTGCTTGTTGATGATCATCGCCCAGGCCCAGAACGACGCGACGATAAGCAACAACATCACCAGTTTGACCGTGAAGGTCGCACGCCAAAATAGCGCCCACATCGAAAAATCGGCGTGTTGCGCAAGCCCAATTGCTTCGGTTTCCATAACTCTGCTCTCTTCCGACCCGTTTTTATATTTTCTTGGGTCCCTCGTTTGACGATAGATTAGCCGAGTGCCAGCGAAAATGCCAATAGCAAGCTATGCCTGCCAATCACCGCCTGCGATCAGCCCAGTCTTTGGCGAACATCCGCCGGAAGCCTTGCCGGGCGTCCCCTATCGGTCAAAGCGACCAACGTCACAACGGCGCGAAACAGCATGTTGTCCCCGCGCATGACGGTTTGCAAAAGAACGATCCGCGCACCGGTCAGTTCCTGCTGTTCGGTCATCACAGACAATTCATCGTCGAAATGGGCGGGGCTGACGTAATCCGCCTCGACCCGCCTGACGGCAAAGACGATCCCTGCCTCGCGCTTCAGTTCTGACTGATCAATACCCAGCCCGCGCACCCACTCGGTTCGCGCACGTTCAATGAACTTCAGATAGTTGGCGTAATAGACAATGCCCGCCAGATCGGTGTCTTCATAATAGACGCGCAGGTCAAAACGGTGAGCCATGCTGCGACCATGGCCCAAGCCGCCCTGCCCGTCCAGTCAGCGGCAGCGGCCGCCGACACACTTGCCAGTTTCCTCAATCAGCACCGAAGAATGTCCGGGGCTGCCCTGCGGCATCGGCACACCCCGCCGCAGCACGAATTGAACGGAATGTGCGCCGTTCAGTCCCGCCGGAAAACGCGCAATGGGTTGGTTGATCGAGTACGCTCCATCTTTCAAAACACTGAGTGCTCCACTGTCCAAAAGCTGTAAAAGCCCTGCCTGCTGCGGCAATACGTCATAAGCTTCAGCAGTGTCCGCCAGCGTCACAACATCCTCGGGCATCACCGTCGCGATGCCGGCCGGATAGAACCGCAACAAGTCCTGTTCGGCCCGACCTTTCCTGCCACCTTTGGTGCGTCCAAGATCAATGATCCCGTCTTCGGTCACCTGCACCCGACGATTACCCTGAACAATGATCATGCCGCCTTTCTTGCTCTTTTTCTCAAGACCCTTGCCCGACGGCAGCGCAATTTTCTCGATACCGTAGGCGCCCAGAACCTGATCCGGAGCGCGACCAAGTTGTGCCGAGACTTTTGCTTTGATGCGAATTGCCTTTTGGTCTTCTGTCTGGTGGAAATACTCAAGACCACAGGCTTGGCGGGGTGCGAAGGTGACCTTCTCTTTTGGCAACCCGGAAACGCCCAACACTTTGGTGCTGGCACCAACCAGCCGCTCCACACGATCCACAGCGCCAGTCATCTTTAAAACCATTGCATCATAGACTGTGGCGACGATGTAAACAGGGGTCTCTCCCGGCTCGATATTGAAGACCGCAAGCGAAGTTTCCGTGTCCAAGCCAGCCACAGCGACGGTCGAGACAGCCTCACCTTCGTACGCACCAAGAAGAACGATATGAGCCCCCTTGGTTGGCTTTGGAAGTGAACAACCAGCACTTTCAATTGCCTGCGATTTGCCAGCCTGAGATTCTGGAAAGGTGGCAAAGGCTGCGACGATGTCGTCAACCGTGACAACAGTGTCCCGATCAACATCCAATGAACGCAGCATGGTAACCGTGCGATCTTCACCGTGGCGCTTAATCACTGTGTCAGCGGCTGTGTTGATTTCGCTCGGGCTCAGACGGCTGTCCGCGTTTGTATCTGCCTGAAGAAACTGCGTTTCGAACCGAGACCGCTCGTTGGTTGGCATCACCAACCGAAGCTTGCGAACCTCATCGGCCGAAACCGTACCGTCACCATCAAGATCGTATATCGTCCACTGTTGACGTGCATTCTCACGGTTGCGGGCTGCGGTTCGCTGGCCGTGGATATCGGCTTGTTCCTCGGTCAGACGACCGTCAGGAGAAAGCTGGAACAGCTGTTGGATAATCCGCTCGCGGTACCTGTCAGGGTCGCGCGCCGCCTGTCGGACAATATCATCTGGCAGCACAAAGTCCTGCCCGATGGCAACAGAAGGAAGCAGGGCAACAATGGTTATCGCGGTCAATATTCACATGGAAAATACTGTGTTAAATGGCTTTGGCCATTTTTCTGAAGGACCAATTGGGCAGGATTATGACTTTTTGGCCCTTGCCGCCAAACGCAGCGCATGGCTTGCGTCCCGCGCCACCGCAGGCATCACCGGATCATAAGCCGCGCGGATCAGATCGGCGATCTTGGGTCGCAAGACAACCTGTTCTCCGACCTTGCCCAACGGGCCCGCGGCGGCAAAGGCCTGCTCTGACCAAAGCAACATCATCTGCGCCGCTTCGGCCAATGCCAGATCGGCGGCTGGCACCTGCCCCAAATCTCCACCCATCCTCAGGAACACGAAGACAGCTTTGATGGCACCCGTCTCATCAAACCGGAACAATCGGTACTTATGCGCACCCTCGGCCTGAAGCCGCTCGACCAGTTGCGCCAAATCCGGGACCAACCGATCCAGATTTGGCGTCTCGGTCAGTTCGGCCCAATCCTTAAAAAAGAAGAACAACAGGTTGCCGCCCAATTCGGGGTCGGTCTCGGCCATGCGATGGTCTGCCAGCATCACCACGGCTTCAATCGCGCCTTTCACGACCGCCAAAGTCGCATCGTCCACACCGAAGACGACCGGCACAATCGGTCGCCCCCAGCGGGCAAACAGATAAGATCCATCGTTACTCGCAAAACAGCGTTCTATATCCGTCACATCCATCAGAACAACTCAGACTGCCCCGGCTTGTCGGGCTCGGCCATCCCAAGATGCGACCAGGCCCGCTGTGCCAGCATCCGCCCGCGCGGCGTCCGCTGGATCAGGCCTTGCTGCAACAGATAAGGCTCGATCACTTCCTCAATCGCATCGCGCGCCTCGGACAAGGCCGCACACAATGTCTCGACGCCCACCGGGCCACCCTGATAATGCTCGGCAATCAGCGTCAGATACCGCCGGTCTGCGCTGTCAAGCCCCAGACCGTCGACCCCAAGCCGCGTCAAAGCACTATCGGCCAGGTCTTTGGTCAACTTACCGTCGCCTTCGACCAGTGCGAAATCCACAACCCGCCGCAGAAGCCGCCCGGCAATCCGCGGTGTGCCGCGTGCGCGCCGTGCAATCTCGCGCAGACCACCTTCGTCCGCCTCGATCCCCATCAAACGCGCACCCCTGCTGACGATCAGGAAAAGCTCATCCTCGGTATAAAACTGCAACCGCACCGGAATACCGAACCGATCCCGCAACGGCGTGGTCAGCAATCCCAAGCGCGTCGTGGCACCAACCAACGTAAAGGGCTGCAACTCGATCCGCACCGTCCGCGCCGCCGGTCCTTCGCCAATGACCAGATCAAGCTCGAAGTCCTCCAAAGCCGGATAGAGCACTTCTTCCACAACCGGGTTCAGCCGGTGAATCTCATCAATGAACAACACATCGCGGGCTTCCAGATTGGTCAGGATCGCCGCCAGATCGCCTGCTTTGGCCAAGACCGGCCCGCTGGTCATCCGGAAATTCACCCCCAACTCACGTGCCATGATCTGAGCCAGGGTCGTCTTGCCCAAACCAGGGGGCCCGTGAAACAGCGCATGATCCATCGCCTGCCCACGCTGTTTGGCGCTTTCAATGAAGACCCGCAGATTGCCCCGCGCCTCGGCCTGGCCCACAAAGGCATCCAGCGTCTGCGGTCGCAATGCGCGATCTTCATCCTCGGGCCGTGGCTCGGGCCGAAGGGTTGGATCAGGCTCGCTCACGACCAGACACTTTCATTGGTCCAAAAATATGCTGGGGGAGTGTGAGGGGGCAAAGCCCCCTCACTTACCGCGACACCGAAGGTGGCGCAAAACCTTATCATGCTGGCGCCAACCGCTTTAAAGCGTCTCGGATCAAAGCCGCCGCCTCGGCATCAGGCGTCTCGCGGGCAGCTTCCGCCACCGCCTTTGCCGCTTCGCCCGGCCCGTATCCCAGATTTCCGAGTGCGGATAACGCATCGGCCTGCGCACTGCTTGCAGGGCGCACCGCAAGCGGCTCGATTACCGCATCCGGATCACCCACAGCCACCGCCAGATTTTCGCCCGGCATCGCCATCATGGCTGGCGCCTTGCCTTTCAGCTCATTCACCACACGCTGAGCGATCTTCGGGCCAACGCCAGGCGCTGCCTTGACTGCCGACCAGTCGCCCAGCGCAATCGCCTGCGCGATCCCGTCAGGCCCCAACACGCCCAGGATTGCCATCGAGGCTTTCGCCCCGATCCCCTGGACGCCCATCAGCAACCGGTGCCATTCTTTTTCGACCAATGTCGGAAACCCGAACAACTGCAGCAAATCCTCACGCACCAGCAAATCGGTATAAAGCGCCACAGCTTCGCGCTGCCCCGGCAAAGCCGCCAAAGTGCGCTCGCTGACGAAGACCAGATAGCCGACCCCACCCACATCAATCAGCACGTGATCCGCGCCTCGATAGTCGATCCGCCCGGAAAGTTTCCCGATCATGACGTCGCCTTTACTATTCTGGCCGCAGTCTGCGCCATATGGGCGTGGCAAATGGCAATCGCCAAAGCATCCGCCGCATCTGGTCCGGCAATCTCGACCCCCGGCAATTGCATCCGCACCATATGCGCCACCTGGCGCTTGTCGGCATGCCCCACGCCCACCACGGCCTTCTTCACTGCATTGGGGGCGTATTCGCCGACAACGATCCCGGCCCGCGCTGGCACCAGCATCGCGATCCCGCGCGCTTGCCCAAGTTTCAGGGTCGCGGCACCATCCTTGTTCACGAAAGTCTGCTCGACAGCGGCCTCATCCGGCAAGAACCGGTCCCACACTTCGGAAAGTTCCTCGAAAAGACTGGCCAGCCGCGCGCCCAATGGCCCTGTTTCGGTCCGGCACACGCCGTTCGCCACATGCCGCAACCGCGAGCCCGAAACGTCTACCACGCCCCATCCTAAGGCCCTTAGACCCGGGTCCAGCCCCATTACTCGCATTGTCGCAGACCTGCTCGTTCCGCCGTTTTCCGACGGGTAGCACGAAACGCGAACATCTGCCAACAAGTTTAACCATTTTCCCGCCGACAGGCGCATCCCGCAACTGGATGACAGGCAGCCTGTTTGCGACATATCGACTTCTGAAAACGACCCTTTCGATGGAAATTTTGTCATTCATGTCAATAATTTACGGCGCGTTTGCGACATGCTGAACTTGCATGCCTGCCATGCAGGAAACCGGCTTGTTTCGCGCATCATTCCCGCTTACCTGCCTGAAATAATTCACCCCCATGCAGGAATAGTAACGATGGCCATCACAACTCATACATCCCGCGCGACTGGTCTTTCCATCTTCTCGCTGAGCAGCCTTTTTGCGCGCATCAACGATTGGAACGAAACCCGGCGCACACGCAATGCCCTGTCGCAACTCAGCGCACACGAGCTGAACGATATCGGGCTCGTACCCGGCGATATCGACCGGATTGCCAAGCGGCTTTACTGAAAAGCTTTCATCCGACACAAGAAAAGGCCGTGCCCAGCAATGGACACGGCCTTTCTTGTGCGACCGAAAGAAAAAGCCGGACGCCTCCGGCAAAAAATCTATCGCACGAGGGAACTGATTTTAGTCGACAACATTTCGGTGACCGGATCGGCGGCCATGACCCACGAGCCCGCCTGCTCAAAAACCGAGCCTGCTGCCAAACCGTCAACACGGTCCTGATAGGCTGCATCGCCAAGCTGAGCGTGTAGGAACGCCTTGAAGACCATCATGACAACGATAACGACAATAAGGCCCCGCAGCGTACCGCCGTTGCCTTTGCGCTGAGGTTTGGCAACAACCAAGCCATCGCTGTTCACGGTCGTCACATAGCCGTGGGACAGTTTCGAATGACGCCGGCTTATCCGGCGCATCCTGCGATCAAATTCATCAAACTGCGACGCAGACATAACGGCAGCCTCCATAGCAAAAAAACGGGTTTCCCGACGTAGCGTCAGGTATTAGCGGTGATTATGGCTGTATTATGACGCGTTGCCGCGATGTCGCTAGATTTTGTTTGAAATCAGATCATTCCGGACCAGAATAAGCGTGGTCCAGTCAACAATATCCGTTTGATCGAGTAGATTGAATCCAGAGCCGAGATAGTGCGCCGCCACATCTTCGGCTTGTTCTGTCAGCAAGCCGCTCAGAATCACTATCCCCCCGGGGGCCACCGACTTTGCCATCGGCAGGGCAAGATCGATCAGCGGACCCTTCAGGATATTAGCCAGCAAAAGGTCGAATGGTCCTGCCAGACGCGGGTCGGAAAACCCTGCTGCAACAATGGTTTCCACACGATTTTTCAACCCGTTAGCCTGCAAATTCACCTCGGCCACATCGACAGCAACCTGATCGATGTCCGAAGCAATCACTTGTGATTCCTCCCAGACCCGTGCCGCTGCCATGGCCAAAACTGCGGTACCACAGCCGATATCTGCGATCCGGTTGGGCTTCAGCCCGTCGCTCGCCATGCGTTCCAGTGCCAGCAGGCATCCCAAGGTCGTTCCGTGATGCCCGGTGCCAAAAGCCATAGCGGCTTCGATCAGCAGGGCAATCCGCCCTTCAGGCACCTTTTCCGCATCATGCGCACCATAGACAAAGAACCGTCCGGCCTCGACCGGTGACAACTCGCGCCGGACATGGGCAACCCAGTCAGTTTCGGGGACTTCGGATACCGCGAATTCCGCCGCGCCATGCGCCGCCGACAAAAGTGCCAAAGCCACGGTATCGGGCGGCGCGGTGAAATAGCCGCCCACTTCCCAAGTGTCGCTGCCGTCTTCTACCTCGAATACGCCCACGCCCATAGGCTCGGGATCCAGCGCTTCCAATGCGAGGCCAAGCGCCTCGGCCTGCGCTTTCGTTGGCAAAGTTGTGAGTGCAGTCCAGGTGTTCATGGCTGCGAGCTACGCCCCCGCAAGGAGGGCGTCAACTCTTCGTAGCACTGCTTTATCCGCCAACACCCGTCCCAATCGGACAGGTCACACCCGTGCCGCCGATGCCGCAGTATCCATTCGGGTTTTTCGCCAGATATTGCTGGTGATAATCCTCGGCAAAGTAAAACTCTGGCGAAGGCAGGATTTCGGTCGTAATCGCGCCAAATCCAGCCGACCCCAGACGTTCGGCGAACATGGCTTTCGACGCTTCAGCCGCATCGCGCTGGGCCTCGCTGGTCCAATAGATGCCCGAGCGGTATTGCGTGCCGGTGTCATTGCCCTGACGCATGCCCTGCGTCGGATTATGCCCTTCCCAGAACACTTTCAGCAAATCCTCGAAACTGACCACCGCAGGATCGTAGACAACGCGCACCACCTCGTTATGGCCGGTCTGCCCGGTGCAGACCTCCTGATAGGTTGGGTTGGCGGTGTGACCAGCGCCGTAGCCCACCATCGTCAGATAGACGCCGTCCAGTTTCCAGAACATCCGCTCGACGCCCCAGAAGCAGCCCATACCAAAAACCGCCACCTCGTGCCCCTCGGGCACATCCAGCGTCAAAGGCCGCCCGCTAATGAAATGCGTCTCGGCGGTTGGAATTGCAGCTTCCCGCCCCGGCATAGCCTCGTCGGCACTGACCATGTTGTACTTTTTGGAGAGAATTCCGAATACCATTGCAAGCGGCTCCTTCTTTGGGTTCCGGGCTAATATAGGGTGTGCTGCGCCAGTCTTCTACTCTGCCGGTGCCGGCAAACCGCGCGAGAACACGGTCTCGTGACCCGGTTCCGGGTTTCGCGGGATCATAAGCGCCAGCAAAAGCGATATTGCCGCCATGCCAGCGGCCAGTGCGAAAACCCCACCCGGCGACACAATCCACAGATAGCCAAGCAAGGCAGGCAGAAACACCGCCGCGATATGGTTGATGGTGAAGGCCACCGCTGCTGTCGGGGCGATATCACGCGGGTCGGCAATTTTCTGGAAATAGGTTTTCATCGCGAAGGCCAGCGCAAAGAAGAGATGATCGATCACATAAAGCGCCGCTGCAAAGATCACGCCCCAGCCGAAGTAATAGATGCCACCATAAGCCAGAAACACGGCGATCAGTCCGGCATATTCGAAGACCAGCGTATTGCGTTCGCCAAAAAATCCAACCGCGCGGCCCATGATTGGTGCAAAGACCATAAGTGCGACGAAGTTCAAAATGAAAAGGGCCGTGATCTCGTGCACTTCGAAGCCGAACCGTTCGACCATCATGAAGGCAGCAAAAACCACGAAAATCTGCCGCCGCGCCCCGCTCATGAATTGCAGCGCATAGTACAGCCAGTATCTGCGCCGGAAGACCATCCTCTTGATCTGTGGCTCGCCTTCGAACTGCGGGAAAGCTATCCAGCAATACACAGCGATCAGCACACAGGCCCCGCCCGCGATCATATAGACGGTGTTATACGTCAGGTTGAACAGGTCCCACGTCGCCACCAGTAAGCCATAAGACAAAAGCGAAGCGCCCGAACCCACAGCCACAAGCCAGCCAAGCACTTGCGGTGCGCGGTCCTTTGGCAGCCATTGAAGCTGCAATGACTGGTTCACCGTCTCGAAATAGTGAAACCCGATCGACGAAATCATCGTCACGAACAGCAGCCCGCCAAAGCTTGGGAACCACGCCGTGATCGCGGTCGCGACGCCCAACATGATCAATGAGACCATTGCCAAAGTCTGCTCGCGCATGACCAGCAACACAAAGATCACTGCAAAAGACAGAAACCCGGGGATCTCGCGTACCGTATGCAGCCAGCCTATTTCGACGCCGGTAAACCCTGCCCGTTCAATGACAAAATTGTTCAACAGCGCTGTCCATGTCGCAAATGCCAAAGGCATCGCGGCGGACATCAGCACCAGCAAAGTCACCGGGCGACGCCACAGGGGCAGGTCTTGTGCTGTCTTAAGATCAACGATGGTCATATCGCCGATTACGCCTATCCGAGGTCGAAGGGAAGCTGTCCCTAACCCCGGATCATCCGTTGAAGCGTGCCATCGCGCGACACCCAAGCACGGTACAAAGCGCCACCTATGTGCAGGACGACGCAGGCCAACAGAAGTTTGCCCACCACGCCGTGTACGGCAAAGCCAGCATTTTCCCAAGCCTCGGATGCTGGCGCGATGCTGGGCAGGGTCCAGCGGTTAAAGACCACCGTATCGATCCCTGTGGCAGAACTTGCCACCCAACCCGATAGCGGCATTGCCAGCAACAACACGTAAAACGCCCTGTGCACCGCTTTGGCCAACATGTCTTGCCAGCCAACGCCGTGCGACAGGGGGCGCGGTGGCGGGTTCGTCAGATGCCAGATGATCCGCAGGACGATCAGTACCAGCACGGTGATCCCAAGCGTCTTGTGATACCCGAAGTATTTCAGCGCCGCCAAAGACACCTCCATCTCTGAAATCCACACGCCCAGCGGCAAGGCCACCAGCACCGCAAAGGCCGTAACCCAATGCAAGGCCCGTGTGACCCAGCCAAAGCTTTCAGATGTATTGCGCGCCGCCACGACGGGTTACTCCGGCAACCGGATCCGCGCGAGGATCGACAGTTTCACCTCGTCGCCCGCCATATCGGACCAACCGTCAGCACCGAAAGCCGCGCGCGACAGGCTTCCGGTCAGCCGGATCGACAACCGGCTTCGGTCGCCCACCTCGGTGCCGCTCTGGCGAAAAAACCGCGCTGTGAACACCATGGGCTTGGTGACACCGCGCACCGTCAGATTGCCGTCGATCAAAGCGCCCTCGCCACTTCGGCGCACGCCTGTGCTTTCGAATATGATTTCGGGATACTTGTCCGCCCAAAGAACCTTTGGGCTTTTCATACCCTGACTGGCAAAAGGAAACCCAGCCTGAGCCCCGGTGACATCAACCGCGACATTGACCTTGCTGTTCGCAACCCGGTCAAAATCAAGCACCATGTCGGCACGCGAGACTGGCATCTTTCCTTTGATCTCGTCCTTGCCCAAAAACCAGCTGAAGCCGACCTCGCTGTCTTCTTTTTGCAGAATATAAGGCTCGGGTGCCGCGAGGGCAGATGAGGCGAAAAGCAGAAAAGCGATGAGGATTTTGATGCGCATATCGGATAGATAGCGCATTCCCAGCCAAAGGCCGATCATAACTTCGTCAAGTCAAAGAAAACTTTGGGGATCAATATCGACCGACAGCCGCAAATTGTTGGGCAGGCGTATCTGCGCGACCCAGGCCGATATGGCCGACTGCAGCGCCACGCCCTTGCCCGCCTTGACCAAAAGCCGCACACGGTGGCGCCCGCGCACCCGCGCAATGGGCGCCGCAGCAGGCCCGTAAACCTGAGCACCAATCCGCCGCAAAGGCTCGGTCCGGGCAGCCAAAGCCTTGCCCACATCAAACACCGCCTGCACATCCGGCGAAGACAACACGATCCCCGCCATCCGACCGTAAGGCGGCACACCGGCCTGCCGCCGCTCCTCGGCCTCGGCGCGCCAGAAGTCTTCCTCATCGCCCGACAGAATTGCGCGGATCACCGGATGCTCGGGCTGATAGGTTTGCATCAGGGCCACGCCGGGCTTTTCGGCCCGCCCCGCGCGCCCCGCAACCTGCCGCATCAGTTGAAACGTGCGTTCCGCCGCCCGCAGGTCTGATCCCTGAAGCCCAAGGTCGGCATCAATCACACCCACAAGCGTCAGATGCGGGAAATTGTGCCCTTTCGCCACGATCTGCGTGCCGATGATGATATCGGCCCCGCCGCCTGCAATCTCTTCGATCTGCGCCTTCAACGCCCGCGCTGATCCAAACAAATCCGACGACAGAACCGCAGCGGACGCGTCGGGGAACAATTCCGCTACTTCTTCGGCCAGCCGTTCGACCCCCGGCCCAACCGGCGCCATCTTACCCGCGACCTCGCAGGACGGGCACTTTTCGGGCATCGGTTTGGTTTCGCCGCACTGGTGGCACATCAGCCGCTTTTGAAAGCGATGCTCGACCATCCGCGCGTCGCAATGATCGCATCCGATCTGGTATCCGCAAGCCCGGCAGATCGTCACCGGCGCATAGCCCCGCCGGTTCAGAAACAAAAGCGATTGCTCCCCTGCCGCGATCCGTGCACGAACAGCCCCCGCCAAACTGTCGGATATCCAGCGGTTCGACGGCAAATCCTCGCCCCGCATATCAATCGCCTGCATTTCGGGCAGGACGGCGACGCCGAACCGCGACGTCAGCGTCAGCCGCGTGTACTTGCCCGCATCCGCGTTGGCCCAGCTTTCCAGCGACGGTGTGGCACTGGCCAGAACCACCTGAGCGCTGCAAAGCGAAGCGCGCAGCACCGCCATATCCCGCGCGTTATAAAGAACGCCCTCTTCCTGCTTATAGGATGTGTCGTGTTCCTCATCGACAACGATCAGCCCAAGGTCCTGAAACGGCAAGAAAAGCGCCGAGCGTGCCCCCACAATCAGTTGCGCCCCCCCTTCGGCCACCATCTTCCAGGCCCGGCGGCGCTCGGTCATGGTGACGCCCGAATGCCATTCGGCGGGACGCGCGCCAAAGCGGTCCTCGACCCGGTTGAGAAACTCGGCCGTCAGCGCAATTTCTGGCAACAGCACCAAGGCCTGCCGGCCCGCTTCCAGACAGGCCGCGACCGCTTCAAGATACACCTCGGTTTTGCCCGACCCGGTCACGCCCTTCAAAAGCGTCGTTCCGTAAGCTTTCGACGCAACGCCGGAAATCAGCGCATCCGTCGCAACTTGCTGCTCGTCCGTCAGGTCAACTTTGGCCTTGCCCGGCTCCAGCCTCGGATAGGGCAAATCGCGTGGCGAGGCTTCTTCGGCCACCACACCTTGCTTGACCAAACCTTTGACAACGCTTGTGGAAACCCCCGCCATCTCGGCCAATTCGCTTAAAGTAAACGCCAACCCGCCGAACTCTTCCAGAACCGCCACGACCTTTTCGCGCGCGGATGTCCAACGGTCGGGCGCATCGACCGATCCCCGCCGATAAATCACCCGCATCGACGGCGGATCGCCCAAGCCAGGTGACCGCGTCGCCAGTCGCAGCATCGCAGGCATTGGCGTCAGCGTGTACTCGGCGGCCCGCGTCAGGAACTGCGCCATATCGGCCCGCATGGGGGCAGCATCCAGCACCCGGATCACGCTTCGCACCTTGGCCAGATCGTAACCGCCCTCACCCTCGCCCCAAACGACGCCCAGCACTTTGCGCGGGCCAAGTGGCACTTCAACGAAAGCACCCTCAAAACACCCGCCTTCGGGCGCTTTGTAATCCAACGCCCGGTCCAGCGGTTGCGTCGTCAGAACCGAGATCAGATCGCCTTGGTCAAAATGTCGGAGCACGCGGATCGCCTTGGGTTAATGCGGCGGAAAGGTTCGCTATCCCTGCCACGGTTGCGAACCCAATGGCCAGAGGCAGCCGCAAGTTCTTCACAGGCAACACCGAGACTAACTAGACTTTTCTTAAAATTGCGCTTCTTCTTGGTCTCAATACTCCGGGGGGCGTGCCGAAGGCAGGCCGGGGCAGAGCCCCCTCTGTCATTACATCTCCTCGAAATAGAAGTCGAAGTCATACCCCAAACCTAACGTCGCCGCACGCCTGTGATTGAGAACGCTGATCCCGATCAGCGTCGATGGAGAATCAAACCAACCGGTGATCGCAACATACTTACGCCACTCCGGGCCAAGCGCACAGAATCCGTCGGCGTTAGATTCAACCGATCGAGAACCGCCGTGACATGGTCATTGACCGGCGCGCCATGCGGCAAACCACTATGAAGCGACCAACGAGAAAAACCATAGCGCGTTCGATTTCCCCGTAACGGCTTGTCGTCCTTATCCCAGCCTTCGTCTGGCGTGATCCCAATCGCGTCAACTAGTTCTGCCAAAGTTCCGTCACCTGTGACCGTCACATAGGCGTAGTGGTTTGGCCCGGTCGCAACCTTCTCCGGAGCAGAAATCACCGCAACACCTTCTCTACCTCGGCCATGAAGTCCTCGCCCCGCCGCTCGAAGTTGTCGTATTGATCGAAACTTGCTGCCGCCGGTGCAAGCAGAACCGTCTCGCCCGGCGCGGCATCTGCTGCGGCCCGTGCCACGGCCACGGCCATCGTCTCGCAAATCTCGTGATCAAGATCGCCCAGCGTCAGGGCGATCTCTGCTGCCTGCCGCCCGATGACATAGGCCTTTGCCACACGATCAAACTGAGCCGATAACCCTCCAAGCCCGCCCTCTTTCACCTGTCCGCCGACAATCCAACGGATACGGTCGAATGCCTGCAAGGCCTTTGCCGCCGCATCAACGTTGGTGGCTTTCGAATCGTTCACAAACCGCACGCCGTCCTTTTCGCCCACGACCTGCGACCGGTGCGGCAGGCCCGCAAATTCTTGAAAAGCGTCTTCGATCACATTAGGTGCCAACCCCAAAGTTCGCAAAACGGCGAATGCCGCACAGGCGTTCTGATGGTTGTGCGATCCCGGCAGTCCGGCCACGCCACGCAAGTCCACCGACGCCACCTGCCGGCCCTTGCGATATTCTGACAGGAACCCTTTGCGCGCAAAAACCGACCAGCCCGGCCCTTCCAGCTTTTGATCAACCGAAATGCGGATCACCCGATCATCACCCAATCCTTCGGAGAGTTGGTTCGCCAGAAACCGGCCTTCAGCCTCGTCAATGCCCAGCACCGCGCGATCCGGCCCGCCCTCCGCGAACAACCGGCGTTTAGCGGCGAAATATCCCCCAAGGCCGCCGTGCCGATCCAGATGATCTGGCGAAAGATTAGTGAAAACGGCGATATCCGGCGTCAGCGCCCGGGCAAGCTCCGTTTGATACGACGACAGTTCCACAACCACGATACCGCCATCGCCGGGCGGGTCGATATCCAGAACACTGCGCCCGATATTGCCCGCCAACTGACTTTCGCGGCCCAGCACCTGAAGACAATGGTGGATCAAGGCGCAGGTCGTCGATTTGCCGTTCGATCCGGTGACGGCCACCACGCGCGGAGCCCGTTCAAACATGTCCCACTCAGGCGTCGCCAATGAACGAAAGAACAGGCCGATGTCATTGTCCACTGGCACGCCTTCGGCCATGGCGCGGGCGATCCATTTGTTCGGCTCAGGATAAAGATGCGGAATGCCGGGGCTAACGACCATCAAGGCCACGCCGTCCCAAGCCTCGCGCCGGGAAAGATCGTGCAGCGTCAGCCCTTCGCTTTCGGCCCGCTCGCGCGCATCCGCGCTGTCGTCCCAACAGAGCGCTTCTGCGCCGCCTGCCTCAAGCGCGCGCGCAGCCGACAGGCCCGAACGGCCAAGTCCCAGCACCACCACCCGCGCGCCCGCCATGCCCCGAACCGGAATCATAATGCCGCCTCGTTTAGGCCAAGGGCTGTCAAAACCCAATCAGCGCGATCCGACACGGCCACTTTCGGCAGCATATGGCACCTATAGCCCCATTCGGGAAGCCGCTGCATCAGGTCACCATATTCCGCCAAAGCGGCCTCAAAACCGTGCTGCCGATCTTCGTCGGTCTCAAAATTTTCGCGCCAGGGCGGGGCAACAAAAACATCGCGGTCATACACCGGAAGCTCGCCTGGAAGGTACCGCCCAACACGCGCATACCAAGCGGCCTGATCCAGCGCAGAGCGGTCAAAGAATGTGGGATCCTTCTCGGCCGTGCCGTGATCGCCAACAGCCATCCAAAAGGCCAGATCGGCGAACCGATTGGCGTTTTCCCAAGGAAATCCGTTGCCACGCGAGGCCCTTTCGGACGCAATCACACGCCGCCCCGGCTCTTTTACAGTGGCATAGCCACGGGCCCCAAGTTCAGCCAGCAACGAAGATTTTCCCCCGCCAGAACAGCCGGTCAGCACCACGCGGCGCATCACCCTTGGCCGTCGTCGTCGACTTCCAGCTGCCCCGACATGCGACGCCACAGGATGCCCCAGTACATGCCCAGTGCCAGCACGATCGACAGCATCACCAGCGCAAGCCACGTATTCGTGCTTGGGTTCTCAAGGCTGAGCCAGCCGAAATCGTAAAGCACCCAAAGAAGGGCTGCCAAAACAGCGCCAATCAGGAACACACCGACTGATCCGATGCCCCGAAAGACCGCCGTCAGGAAAAGCACGTATGCAATCAGCAAAACCAGCCCGATGAACACCGCAAGCGGCAGTTGATCTTGCCAGCTCTTGACCGCCCAGCGGACGTAAGACCACTCGGTCGGGTTATAGGTTGCTGCCAAAAGGAAAAAGGCCGCCAGCCAGCGCAGTAGAAATCCCATTTTGGGCTCTCCTTGTCATCGTTGGGGGGAATTTGCCCGAGCGTTGGCCTCCGGGCAAGCACAGGATGCAAAATGCCCGCAAGGGTGGGAGATATGCCGCAGGGCCTGTCATTCTCTGCTATCTACAAAGCTTGTCTCGGCAAGGCCCAAAGGATACGCCGCATCCATGTCGTTGACCGTCCTTTTTGCCATTCTAGGTGCTGCTCTTTTACATGCCGGGTGGAACGCGCTGATCCGCGTGGGTGCCTCGAAAACCACCACCATGCTGGTCATGACGCTGGTGCAGGGGGCGATGGGCCTGGCGCTTTTGATCGGCAAGCCTTTTCCCGGCGCCGAGGTCTGGCCGTGGCTGATTGCGTCCGGCATCTTTCACGCAGGCTATAAGATCTTCCTCGCCTTCGCCTACGAACACGGAGACCTCAGCCGCGTCTATCCCATCGCACGCGGAGCCGCCCCGCTTGGCGTTCTGGCCATTTCCATCGCGTTTCTCGACGAAGGCCTGCGCGGGCTGGAAATCGTCGCCGTCCTTGTGCTTGGCCTTGGCATCCTTGTGATGGGGCGCGGCGCGTTCCTGTCCGGAGAATCCCGCCGTCTGGTGCCGCTGGCCCTTGCGTCGGCCGCCATGACCGCTGGCTATTCCATCGTTGACGGCATGGGTGCCCGCGTGGCGGGTGACGCCGTGCTATTCGTCGGATGGGTTTTCATGCTGGACGCACTGCTTTTCACGCCGACGCTCTTGTTCTTGAGAGGCCGCACTGTTTTGCGCGCAAACGCCAAAGTCTGGGCCTTGGGAAGCGTCGCCGCCGCGTTCTCGTTCATAGCCTACTTGATCGTCGTCTGGGCCATGACCGTGGCCCCCATCCCGCTGGTCACAGCGCTTCGCGAAACCTCGATCCTCTTCGCCGTGCTCATAGGCTGGCTGGCCTTTGGCGAGCGGATGGACCGGACAAAGGCGCTGGCAGCAGCTTTGATCTTGGGCGGAGTGTTGTTGACGCGGGTTTAGCGCACCTTCAGCGTCGCCAATCCGATCAGCGCCAAGATCAGGCGAGATGATCCAGAACCGGATCACGATCTGCGCTTCGCGCCCAGCCCTTTTTCTCGAAGTGGTGGTGGATCGGCGCCATCAGGAAGACGCGTTTGCCGGTCTTTTGAAGTAGGCGACCTGAATGATCACGCTCATCGCCTCGACCACGAACAGACCGCCGATGATGGCCAGCACGATCTCGTGTTTGGTCGCCACCGCGATGGCGCCCAAAGCGCCGCCCAAGGCCAGCGAGCCCGTATCGCCCATGAACACGGCGGCGGGCGGCGCATTGTACCAAAGAAACCCAAGCCCTCCGCCGATCAGGCCGGCGGTAAAGATCAGGATCTCGCCGGTGCCGGGAACATAGTTGATGCCCAGATACTCGGTGAAGTCGGTCCGCCCGACCGCATAGGCAATCACCCCCAGCGACCCGGCAGCGATCATCACCGGCATGATCGCAAGCCCGTCCAGTCCGTCGGTCAGGTTCACCGCATTGGCCGCACCCACGATCACGATCATGGCGAAGGGCACAAACAGAAAGCCGAGGTTCACAGCAGTGCCCTGACAACCGGAATTGCAATGCGGTTTTGCAAGCTCCGCCGGATGCATTCCACGCGGCCCAGACCGCCGCCACTGCAGCGATCACAAACCCGATCAGCAAGCCGGACCCGACCAGACACGCCGGCGTGCGAATTTCTGCGTCACTTTCTGATAGTCATCGACAAAGCCGATCAGCCCCGAAAGCGATCGTCACGAACAGCACCATCCAGACATAGCCGATGTCCAGCCGCGCCCACAAAAGGGACGACGTCACCACAGCGCCAAGGATCAGAACGCCGCCCATGGTGGGCGTGCCCGCCTTTGTCTTCGATGTGGCTTTCCGGACCGTCGTCGCGGATCGGCTGACCGTGCTTCTGCCTGCGCGCGCAACAGATTGATAAGCGGGCGTCCAAACAGGAACCCGAAGATCAAGTGCCGTGAAGAACGCCCCGCCAGCGCGAAAGGTTATATATCGGAAAAGATTGAAAAAATCGCCGCCATCCGAAAAGAGCGTCAGCCAATAAAGCATCTAAACCCGTCCCTTATCTTCGGCCGATCTGCGCCGCTCGCCCTGTTTTCGAAGCGCGTCAACGACCAGGCTCACCTTACGAGCCTTTCGAGCCCTTAACCAGCACCACATCGCCTGCATCCACCAGGTGATGCGCTCTGCCGGCCAATTCGTCTGCCGTCGCAACACAGCGTCCGCGTTTTTCGTCCGGCAGCGCATCGTACAACGCCCGCATTCGATGGCCCACACAGTCGACCCGATGCGATCAGTTCGCATCGCCGGATGATCCGCCAATGCCGCGTGCAGAGCGCTTCCTCGGCTCGGTCCCAGTTCCAGCATGTCGCCAAGAATTGCGATCCGCCGTCCGTGCCGAATGCGGCCCCATGCCATCTTCGGGTTGGACCGCCGCTAGCACCTCGTAACGCGGCGGCCATCGACGCGGGGTTCGCGTTGAAGGCATCGTCGATCAGCTCGAACGTCCAGATCCTCGACCGGGTCCAGAACCAGCGTTTCGCGCAGGCCACGCCCGGCGGGCGCGCTCCAGGTGGCCGATGTCGCAGGCCGCCACGTCCGCAGTCGGCTCCGACCAGACATGCCGCGCCGAAAACCGCCAAGCGCGTTCATCGCAAAATGACGCCCGGGCGCACCGACCGAACAGGAACGGCTGCGCCACGAAACTGGCCTTCGCACCACACTCGCGCGGTCGCCCAGCGTATATCGTCCGCGCGCAATGTCGCGTCCTGGCAAAGCCTCCGAACCCGATCGCGTGTGGCTCGCATAAGCCTTTGCTTTGGCGTCTACAGAATGAGCGCCGTTTCGATATCGGCGTTGAACAGCGCCGCTGCCATCCGGCTCCAGCCCCTCGAAAGATCGAGGCCTTCTCGTGCGGCGATCCCATCGACGTTCTCAAAAGCCTCCAAATGCGCCGCAGCGACCGTCGTCATCGATCGCCACATGCGGGCGCGTCATGCTGCGAAAGCGGCGCAATTTCACCGGGTGCGTTCATCCCGATCTCGATGATCGCGAAACTCGGTGTCCAGCGGCATCCGCGCCAGCGTCAGCGGCACGCCCCAGTGATTGTTGTAACTCGCTTCGGCTGCGTGCGTTCTCCCTTGCCGCGCCAAGAACCATGCCGCAGCATATCCTTGGTCGAGGTTTTGCCCGCCGATCCCGTAATCGCAATCACCTGCGCCTTCGTTCGCGCGCGTGCTGCAATGCCCAGGCCTTCCAGCCCTTCCAGAACGTCGTTCACGATGATTAACGGCGCATCGTCCGCAACACCTGTCCGGCACCCGCGACACCAAAGCCGCCGCCGCCCCCTTGGCCAAAGCATCTGGCAACAAAGTCATGCCCGTCGCGGACATCCGTCAAAGCGACGAACAAATCACCCGGCTGCAATGCGTGCGCGTGTCGATCGACACGCCTGACGCCACCCAATCCGGTCCCTGACAGCCTGCCGCCGGTCGCACGCCACTGCGCCTGCCGTCGTCCAAAGCGCGCTCATAGCCCTTGCCCGTCCAGAGCGGCGACCGCAATGCTCGCCTGTTCGACATCGTCAAACGGCAGGACCGCATCGCCGACGATCTGACCCGTCTCGTGCCCCTTGCCGGCAATCAGCAAGGTGTCCCCCGCCCCAAGTGCGTCGACCGCCGCGCAGGATCGCTTCGGCCCGGTCGCCCACTTCGTCACATCCGCCGCGCCCAGACGCGCGCCCGCCAGAACCTCAGCCCGGATCAGATCCGGGTCTTCGCTTCGCGGATTGTCATCGGTTACGAATACGCCACGTCCGCGTGATCCGCCGCCGCGCGTCCCATCAAGGGCCGCTTTCGACGTGTCGCGGTCACCGCCGGCTCCAAAGACGACGATCAGCCGGCCCAGAACATGCGGGCGGATCGCCTTCAGCGCGGTCACAAGGGCTTCGGGCGTGTGGGCATAATCGACAAACACCGTCGCCCCATTGTCGCGCCGCGCGGCAAACTGCATCCGCCCGCGCACGGTTTCAAGCGCGTGCAACGCGTCAAAGATTTCGTCCGGATCAGCGCCCGTCGCAATGCAAAGACCCGCCGCGATCAAGCGCGTTTTCGGCCTGAAATCCGCCGATCAATCCCAAGCCGGACCTGACGGATCTGCCCGGCCCATTCAAACCGACATTCCTGCCCGGTCGCGTCATAGCGCTGCCCCAGAATCCGCATCACCGCGTCCTCGTCGCGCCCAACCGTCAACAAGTCCTGCCCACGCGCCTCGACGATCTCGGCCATCCGCGGGCCCCAGGGGTCGTCGATGTTGATGACGCCGTCGCCATCCTCCGGCAGGACCCGGTCGAACAAGTCCCGCTTTGGCGGCTGAAAATACTCTTCGAAACTCGCGTGATAATCCAGATGATCCTGGCTGAGATTGGTAAACGCCGCCGCCGCCAGCCGCACCCCGTCCAGCCGCTTTTGCGCCAAACCGTGCGACGACGCCTCCATCGCGGCATGGGTGATCCCGGCATCCGCAATCCGAGCCAATGCCCGGTGCAACGTGATCGGTTCGGGCGTCGTATGCTGCAGCGGCGCGGTAAAGGCGCCCTCGATCCCGGTCGTGCCGATGTTGACCGCCTCGGCGCCCATTTCGGTCCAAAGCTGGCGTGTAAAGGACGCCACGCTGGTCTTGCCGTTCGTCCCGGTGACCGCGACCATCACTTCGGGCTGGGCCTCAAACCAAAGTGCGGCGGTAAAGCGCCAACGCCTCGCGCGGGTCTTCGACAACCACCAAGGGCACGCCGCTTTCGGCCAGCACATCCTGCGGCCAGTGCACGCGCCTTCGCGATCGGTCAGCACCGCGCCCGCGTTCATGCGAATTGCATATTGAATGAACTCGGCGCCGTGGACCTGCGTGCCCGGCAAGCGCACAGAAAAGATGCCCGTCTTCGACGTCGCGGCTGTCCACGGACAAGCCCGGTGACCCGGACGTCGCCGGCATTGCGTCGCCGTCAGCCCAAGCTCGGCCAGCGACTTCGTTCTTTGCCCGGGTCTGCATCTCGCTCGCGCCTCACGGCTCTAGTTTCGCGCCAGTGTTACACCTGTCGGGCGCCCGAGGTTCAACGTCTGGCGCCAAGCCCCAGAAAGGGCGCGACGCGCCGGATGACTTCGGCCGCCACCGGCACGGCTGTCCAGCCCGCTGTTCGGCGCGGCTCCTGACCGCTTGTCTCGACCGGTTCGTCCAGTGTTACGACCAGAACGTACTTCGGATCGTCCGCCGGAAAGACGCTGGCAAAGGTCGCGATCACCTTGTCCTCATAGTACCCGCCGGCGGCTTTGGCTTGTCCGCCGTGCCGGTCTTGCCGCCGACACGATACCCCGCGAACCTCGCCCAGCGACGCGGTGCCGCGCGTCACGACCTGACGCAGCATTTCGCGCGCCTGCCGCGAGGTGTCGTCGCTAATAATCCGGGGTCCCGGCACATGGGTTCTTCGCGTTTCAGAAGCGTCGGCGTCACCTTCATACCGCCGTTCAGAAGCGTGGCATAGGCCGTCGCCAGATGCAGCGGGACGCCGAAATCCCGTGCCCGTAGGAAATCGTCATCGTCGAGATTTCTGACCAGTTCTTTGGCAGCAACGGCCGTGCGCCCCGCGCTTCGATCAGCTCGACCGGCGTCGCTTCCAGCAGTCCCAGATTCGACCAGAAAACGCCTGCTGACGCTCGGCTCCGATCATCATGCGCGATCCGCGCCGTCCCGATGTTCGACGACTTCACGATCACGTCCTCGACCGGACAAAGCTTTGCCATAATTGCGAAAATCACGGATGCGGTGCTTGCCCCATCGCAGCGGCCCTTGAATGTCCACCATCGTCGATCCGACTGACCAGTCGCTCGTCGATGCCTTGTGCCACGGCGAAAATCTTGAAGGTCGACCCCAACTCGTACACGCCCTGTACCGCGCGATTGAACAAGCGGACTGAATTCGCCGGGATCGCCCGGTGGTCAGCGGCTGCGGTCGGTCGTTGGGGTCAAAATCTGGCAAGGCTGGCCATCGAAATGATCTCGCCGGTGTTAATGTCCATTAGCACCGCCGCCGCACCTTTGGCGTTCATCAAGCGCATACCGCCTGCCAGCACGCGCTCGACCGCCGCCTGAACCGTCAGGTCAAGCGACAAGGCCAGCGGCACGTCGCCCCGACCGGGATCACGCAGCGTCGTCGTCCATTGCCTTTTCCACGCCCGGCAACACCGATCACTTCCGCAGAATTCACGCCCTCGCGCCCGAACCCGGCACCGCCCAGAACGTGCGCCGCAAGACCTGCCCGTTCGGATAAAGCCGCATCTCGCGCGGGCCAAACAAAAGGCCGGGATCGCCGATGTCGAAAACCGCCTGCTGTTGCTCGGGGCTGATCCGCCGCTTGATCCAGATGAACTTGCGCCCGCCGGTGAACTGCTTCATCAGCCGCTCTTCGTCCAGGTCAGGGAAAATCCGCGCCAATTCGCGCGCCGCCCGTTCCGGCTCGATCATCTGCGGAGGCTGCGCATAAAGCGAATGGGTCGTCAGGTTGGTTGCCAGAATACGGCCGTTGCGGTCCGTGATGTCCGCCCGCGTCGCCACGATCTGAGCACCCGAGGCCGCAGCCCGAGGCTCCGCCGGGTCCGACGCCGGCAATCATCGACATCTTCAGGCCGACCATGATGAACGCGCACAAGGAACACGACGCCCAGCACCAGCAACCGCCCCTCGGCCCGCTGCCCGCGCGCCGTCGCGCGTCGGCTTCGTGCCGCTCGGCAAGGTTTTCGCGCTCAATTGCATCGGGGTTCTCGCCCGCGCGGCGCGCTGCCAGAATGCGCGCCAGTGGGCGAAGCGGTGTGCGGGTCATTGGCTCTACCTCCAACGCGCCATGACCTCGATCGGCCCCGTGATGGCGCTAAGGCTCGGGGATAAGTAATCTGGTCGATATGACCGAAATGGTCCGGTCGAAGCGGCAAAAGTCCAAGCCGGTCAAAGTTCATATCCGCCAGATCGGCCAGCCGCTCCGGGCGATTCAGATACGCCCACTCGGCACGCAGAACGCCAGCGCGCTCGCGCAGATTCGGCGATTTCGGAGCGTAGCTCGCTGCACTTCGCGCAACCGCGCCTGCGTCTCGTAGTTCTGCCGATAGGCCCAGACCGCCAGCGCCATCACAAGACACGCCGTCAGGACATAGAAACACCGACCGCATCGACCGCTCTCCACCAACTTTTGGCAAACCCAGCTTCGCGCGATCCACCGGCCCCGCCGGTGCATCCGTGCGACGCCCGACCCGCAGATTCGCCGAACGCGAGCGCGGGTTCCGCGCACACCTCATCCGCATTCGCCGGAATCGCCTTGTTGCGTGCCTCGAAACCGTGGCGCTTCAACCTGCGATTTCAGGCTGATAACGGTTCGTACCCGCCACCTTGCCCGACCGCGCCTGAAAGAACCGCTTCACCACCCGGTCTTCCAGCGAATGAAAGCTCACGACCGCCAGCCAACCGCCGGGCTTCAACGCGCGCTCGGCGGCTTCCAGCCCTTCGACCAGTTGACCAAATTCATCATTCACCGCGATCCGCAACGCCTGAAACGTCCGCGTCGCCGGATGGCTTTGCCCCGGCTTCGGGCGCGGCAGAACCGCTCGACAATCCGCACGAGGGCCGCCGGTCGTCTCAATCGGCGCGTCCTGCCGCGTGGTCACAATGGCACGCGCAATCCGCCGGGATGCACGCTCTTCGCCATAGTGATAAAGAATGTCCGCCAGCACAGCTTCGCTTCGCCTCGGCCACGATGTCGGCGGCCGACGTGCCCGCCTGGCTCATGCGCATGTCAAGCGGGCCGTCGGCCATGAACGAGAATCCCCGCTCGGCCATGATCCATCTGCATCGACGACACGCCCAGGTCCAGAACGACACCGTCCAGAGGCTCGATCGACATATGTGATCCAGATCGGAAAATGTGCCTTCGACCAGTGTCAGCCGGTCGCCGTAATCGTCGGCCCACTCCGCGGCCATCTCGAAAACCATTGGGTCGCGGTCCACGCCCGTCACACGTTCCGCACCTGCCGTCAAGCAATCCCCGCGCATAGCCGCCTGCCCCGAAAGTCCCGTCAAGCCAGTGGCCCGAACTGGGGGCACACGCCTCCAGGATCGAGCCAAGCAGAACAGGAATATGGGCGGTCAGTCGGGGCGCGTGGCAGCGGCGGCCATGGATCACAGCCTCCTCCACTTCATCCAGACAGAAGCGCCAGTACATCGAAGTCCTCCAGCCGGCATCCATCCAGCAGGCTTCGGTAACTTCGCTGTCGGAATCTCTTCGTAGGTCTCGGGCTTCCAGATTTGGAACGTATCGCCCGATCGCAATGAAATAGGCCTCGTCTTCAATCTCAATCTTTTCGCGCAGCTTGGCGGGCAGCACGATCCGCCCGGTCTCGTCAACAGTCGCTTAACATCGATTGACCATTAAACAGCTTTTCCAGAAGCGCGCCGCTCGATCGACCCACGCGGCAGGCGGTCGATTTTCGCGTCGACCTCATTGGCGGCATCAATCGTAAAGCATTCCAGATAATCGCGGCGCTGGTCGCCATAAACAATAATGAATTCGGGAGCTTTGCCTTCGGACCAGTGCGGGATCACCGCCTCAAGCACAGCGGCGAAATGAGGCCGGGATAGACACCCTGCCCTTTGCCATCCACCTTGTGGATGGCCTTCGCCTCTGAACCTTCGAACCACTGTCCCGCGGCTCCCTTCTATTTGGCCCCAAACGTGAAAACGGCGGATCGAACTGCTGCCAGAGTTCGATCCACCGCCCTCGTCCCGTTTCCGGGTTAGTCCAGCTGCGCGCGCCACCTGGGGGGATGTCTGCTCGCCCGCGCGCCGGATCTCTTGTCGTCTGGATGAAAGCGGGAGCCTGTATGAAACCTGCTCTTTATTTGGTTCGTTTGGGGTCGTTTGGTGCCCCGATTAACTATCCCGTCTCATCTCGTATGAGGAAACTGGCATGGGAAATCGTGGGAAGCAATAACAAAATTTGGGATTAGATGGGGAGCAACACGGCACGAATATCAGAAATATCGACATGTAGGGTCTATATCTAGATTTCTTGCCATATTAACACTAAATATAGTATGGCGAAAAAGTGCCATATTTTCCCAATTGTTCCCAGCCAGTTGCCAAACGGCGGCTTCGAGAGACCATATGGTATGCAATCCCGTGTGTGAATCACCTATCGGCCCATATGGAACCACCTGTGTCCCATATGAAATCCATGACCGGCTCGAAGGCTTCAGTCCAGTTTAGAAATTGCGGCTCTCGTAAGCAGCCAAGGCTCGCGCCCGACCCTCGGGCAGGCTGACAACAGGGTCTGGATAGGTGTCCTGTGGCGACAAACCCCAGCTTTCCGGCACCGCGTCGAAATAGGACAGCGCCGTCTTGGAAGGTGCTTCAGCCCCTTCGGCGATCCAGCGCCCGTCATAAACTCCGTCGCCATCAAACTTTGCCAATTGCGTCTCGGGATTGAAAATCCTGAAATACGGCGCAGCATCCGGGCCCGAGCCAGCCGTCCATTGCCATCCCATCGCGTTCGAGGCTGGATCCCAGTCGATCAGACAATCTTCAAACCACTTCTGACCAATTCGCCAATGGGCCATCAGATGTTTGGTCAGGTAACTTGCAACAATCATCCGCGCCCGGTTGTGCATGACACCTGTCACATACATCTCGCGCATCGCGGCATCGACAAAGCGCACACCCGTCCGCCCCTGTTTCCAGCGCGTCACGGCTTCGGTTTCGGCCTCATTCCATGGGAAACCGTCCCATCCGTCGCGCCAGCTTCGCTCGACAATATGCGGCGTGTGCCAGACCAGATGATAGGCAAATTCGCGCCAGACCAGTTCCTTCAGGAAATGCTCGGCCCCTGCCTTGCCTTCTTCCATCGCGCGCAGTCCTGCATGCCAGCAGCTGCGCGCAGATATCTCGCCCCAAGCCAGGTTTTCGGACAAACCGCTGGTCGCCGCCTCGCCCGGAAAATCCCGCCGCGCCTTGTAATCTGCAATGCGCTCATCGGCGAAAACCGCCAAACGGTCCCGCGCTGCCTCTTCGCCAACCGTTACATGGGCGGCCACAACAGACGCGCCGCGCACCATGGCCGCGCCCATGTCCCAATCGGCCAGAGTATCACTTGCAGGCCAGACCTCCGGGGCGGGTAAAACCTTGGGCGCAGGCACAGGTGCCGCAACGCCAATATCCTTCACCGCCCGCCAAAACGGAGAATAAACGCGATAGAACCCGCCCTGCTGCGTTTTCACGGCCCAAGGCTCGAACATCAAATGCCCGGCAACGCTTTTGGCATCAACCCCTGCCGCCTCCAAAGCCGTCTTCACAGCCTTGTCCCGCGCCACCTGATCCGGGTCGTAAGCCCGCCCCCAACGCACGGCACCCGCTCCAGTTTCAGCACAAAGCGCGGCCAAGACCTCTTCCGCCTTGCCCCGACGCAGCACCAACCGCGACCCAAGGCCCTCCAGCGTTTTGGCCAGATGCTCCACACCCAACCCAAACCGCCAAAGCGGTGCCGCGCCGTAACCTTCGAACACTTCGTCCAGAACGAACACGGGGATCACCGGCCCGCCGCTCTCCAAAGCCGCACAAAGCGCTGGATTATCCTCCAGCCGCAAATCCTTCCGAACCCACCAGATCACCGGCGCCATCGTTCCCACCCTTTCGTTTGGCATCATCACCTAGCGCAGATCAAATCAGTTCAATGATTTCATTGGCCCAAAAATATGCTGGGGGTCTGGGGGCAAAGCCCCCAGTTCGGCGACGACGAAGTCGGCGCAATCACAAAACATGATCCAGCGCTGTGATCAGCCGCGCGACTTCTTCTTCACTTGTATAGTGTGTGAAACTCAACCGCAGAACGCCGTGGTCAGGATCGATCCCCATGGCTTGCAGCGGCCGGACCGCGTAAAAATCACCACCTGCCGCCATGATGTCATGGGGCGCAAGCTCGGTCGCCAGATCTTCGCCCGGTCGGTCACAATGCACAGCAACCGTCGGCGCACGTGTCGCTGCATCCCATGGCCCCAACAAACGCAGATCGTTGCGACCCGCCAGATAGTCCAGCAGGGGTGCCAGCAAAGCCACCTCGCGCGCCCGCATCGCATCATGCACAACCCGAGCGCGATCCCGTGGCTCGGCATGCGGCGCACCAAGGGCGGCAAACAGCGTATCCACATAATCCGCCATGCCCGCACAAGCCGCGACCTGCGCGTGATCCGGCCCGGCCGGCGTAAAGCGCTTGTATAATGTGCCACCGTTGAAATGGTGCCCCTGGTTCGGCAGCGGCTCGCCAAGCGCGCGCCGGATCACCATGACCCCCTGATGGGGCCCATAGGTCTTATAGGCCGAAAACAGATAGATATCCGCGCCAAGTGCGCCGATATCCGGAAAGCCGTGCGGCGCATAACTCACCCCGTCGACACAGACATAAGCCCCGGCGTCATGGGCCAAAGCGGTGATCGCCGCCACATCATTGATCTCGCCCACCACGTTCGAACAATGCGGAAAGCACAAAAGTTTGGCCCCATCCAGCAACGGTTCCAGCCGTACCAGATCCAGATGCCCGGTGTCGGGATCAATCGGCCATTCCCGAACCTCGATCCCCTCATCGACCAGCCGCCTCCACGGACCCGAGTTCGCCTCGTGATCCTGATTGGTAACGACGATCGCGTCGCCGGGGCTAAGCCACTGGCGAAACGCGTTGGCCAGAACATAGGTGTTCTGCGTCGTCGATGGCCCGAAACTCACCTCGTCCGTCTCGACCCCCAACATTGCCGCCAGGCGCATCCGCGCTTCGTCCATCTCTTCGCCCGCAACGCGAGATGCGTCGAAGGCGCTGTATGGCTGCACCTTCCGCTCGCGGTAAAACCGCTCCAGCCGTTCGGTCACGAAACGGCAGGGGTAAGATCCGCCAGCGTTTTCAAAGAAAGCCTGCCCGGCCAGCGATGGCTCGGCAAAGGCGGGGAACTGGGCACGTATGAAGTCGGGATCAAATTGGGTCATGGACGCAAAGAACGCGCACCGTCCGCAAAGGTCAAGTCCGCGACGCTTGCCTCAACATCTGCCAGTGCATCCGCACCGACGGCAGGAAAAACAGGATGAACCCGAAGGTCACAAAGCCATAAAGCATAAGCGGCAGCCAAAGCACGGCAAAGACAAGGCCCACGCCTGCGCTGATGGTGGTGGCTGCCGCAGGGGACAGAAACCGAAGCAGCAACAATTCGAACAGCTTACCACCATCCAGCGGATGGACCGGCAAAAGGTTCAGGATTGCCAGAAAGCCATTCACCCATGAAATCGTCTGAAACACCCAGCGCATCTCTGGGTCTGACACCAGTGGAGCGATCAACCCGGCAACCGCCCACAGCGTGATTGTCACGATCGGGCCCATGGCCACGATCAGTTCCTGCTCATACTTCGAGGCCGAGCGTGTCCGCTCGCAAAACCCACCGCCGCCATACATCATGATCCGCCGGACTGGTACGCCCTGGATCAGACAACCCCAAGCATGGCCCAACTCATGCAAGAATATCGAGCCCAAAAGGATTGCGACAAACATTACATCGAATGCAAATGCGCGCGTGCCTGCGCCAAAATCTATCAGGATCAGCGGCAGCAGAATGATCGACGCGCCGATCTGTACCGGCACGCCCCAAGGGCCGCGAAACTCATAGATTGGGTTGGTATCCCTGAACATGGGCACACTCACTAGAAACAACGTTAATCAAACCTTAACGTCGGAGTTAGGCGATTTCGTGGGGCTGTCGTGTTCGTTTTCGGGAAATTGCGCGTCAGGCGGCGTTGGCCGGTGCGGATGTGGTCCGTGGCGCACGGGATGCGGCCATCTTTGCGGCCAACCGGTCTGCCGGAGAGGTCACATAACTCTCCATTTTCTCATGAATTACGCGAATTTCGGGCTCGCGCCCTGTGGCGACCCGCAAGGGTTTGCGCCCGTCAATCAGGTAGATCAGGCAGTGACAATCGCCCGTTGTGATCGATTTCGTGATGCCGACGCCAATAATCTGGTCCAGATCGACCGTGGCCAGCACCTGACCGCGACCCCGCGGATTGCGCGACACAAAGCGGATTTCCTGACGTGACCGGTCCACCTGAACTTCGGGCCGAAAGCCGCGGGCCGAAACGGACAAAGCCAGCCCGCCCAGCATGCCCAGCACGCAGGTCAGCACGAATTTCACCATCAAAGCATCGCCTGCATAGATCGATCCCGGCAGCAACCACTGCGCGAAAGCACTGAGAAGTAAAGCAATTCCCACAAGGTTCAGGCCCCACTCGACGATCAGATCGAGTGCCTTTTCCTGCATATCGGCAGGCCGCAAACGAAACCCCCAAGGCATCTCAATCAGCTTGAGAAGCGGGGCATCGTCGTCATCATTTTTTATTTCGCTGATCGCGTTCATGGCATATCAGTCTCGTTTGCTCTTCAAACCCATATAAAATTGAAAAACGGCAACATTGAGACGGGTTGTATTGTCGAAAAACCCGTGTATACACCGCTCGTTCGCCGCATGATTGCTTGACCGGCGCAGCCTCTCGTGGACGGGCGCGGCGACATCACACCGTCCTTTGAAGTGCGCCCTGAAAAATTGGAGAAGACATGCCGTTATATGAGCATGTGATGATTGCGCGTCAGGATCTGTCCAACACGCAAGCCGAAGGCCTTATCGAACATTTCAGCACCATCCTTTCGGACAACGGCGGAAAAGTCGTTGAGTTCGAATATTGGGGCGTCAAGACGATGGCCTATAAGATCAACAAGAACCGCAAGGGCCATTACGCCTACATCAAGACGGATGCGCCTGCCGAGGCGAAAGCCGAGATGGAACGCCTGATGCTGCTGCATGACGATGTGATGCGCGTCCTGACCATCAAGGTTGACGCCCACGAAGAAGGCCCATCCGTCCAGATGCGTAAATCCGATGAACGCGACGGCCGTCGCGATCGTGGAGATCGTCCAGATCGCGGTGATCGCGGTGATCGCCCAGACCGCGGCGAGCGCCGGTAAGGAGAACCAGAAACATGTCATCGAAACCATTTTTCCGTCGCCGCAAAGTCTGCCCTTTCTCGGGCGATAATGCTCCGAAGATCGACTACAAGGACACGAAGTCTTCTGCAGCGCTATATTTCCGAGCGCGGCAAGATCGTTCCTTCCCGTATCACCGCCGTGTCGGCCAAGAAGCAGCGTGAACTGTCCCGTGCCATCAAGCGCGCCCGGTTCCTCGCCCTTCTGCCCTACGCCGTAAGGTAAGGAGAGCGTCATGCAAGTTATTCTTCTCGAACGCGTCGCAAAGCTGGGCCAGATGGGCGAAATCGTCTCGGTCAAGGACGGTTATGCGCGCAACTATCTGCTGCCACAGAAAAAGGCGCTTTGGGCGTCGGACGTCAACATCAAAGCGTTCGAATGCCGACAAAGCACAGCTGGAAGCCCGCAACCTGGAGACCAAGAAAGAGGCAGATGCGCTGGCGGACAAGCTGAGTGGACAGCAGTTCATCATCATCCGTCAGGCTTCGGATTCGGGTTCGCTTTATGGTTCGGTCACGCCGCGTGACGCCGCCGATGTGGCCACCGAAGAAGGCTTTTCGGTCGATAAGCGTCAGGTTTCACTGACCGCGCCAATCAAGGACCTTGGCATTCACACGGTTCTTGTGACGCTTCACCCTGAAGTCGAAGCAACAATCGAGCTGAACGTGGCACGGTCTGCCGAAGAAGCCGAACTTCAGGCTGCCGGCATCAACATTGCCGATCAGGCCGCTGAAGAAGAAGCGCAGGCCGAAATCGAGATCGCCGAGTTGTTCGACGAAATCGGTGCAGCCGAGCTCGACGATCTGGAAACGCTTGGCGACGACGACGAAGCGCCAGCGGCTGAAGCCGAAGAAGCACCAGCCGAAGCCGCGGATGCCGACGAAGACAAAGACTGAGCCCAGCGTTCCGTCGATCCGAAAGGCCGCCCCTATCCGGGCGGCCTTTTGCTTTGGGGAAAAGGTGAAACGAAGTTTGCGCAATATCCGGGTCGCTCGGGCATTCTCTTTCGGCATGATTGCTTCAAAAGGAGCCAGCCCATGTCATTCCAAATCCACGCCCTGCCCGCCGAAGACTTCGCCCCGCTTTTCCAATTGTCAGACGACGAACTGCATAACCGCCGCGCACGCCGCATGACCGTCGCAGAAAGCCCCGGCACGCCGTGCCGCGTGTCCCTTGCCGATGCCGAGGTGGGCGAGACTGTTATCCTCGTCAATCACACCCATCTGCCTGCCGACACGCCCTATTATGCCTCTCACGCCATCTTCATCCGCGAAAATCAACCTCAGGCACAGCCTGCGCCGGGTGAAGTGCCCGAAGCATTTCTGTCGCGCATGATGTCGCTTCGGGCTTTGGCGGCGGATGGGATGATGCGCCAAGGTACAGCCCTGCCCGGCGCGGAAGTTGGTGCTGCCCTTGATCTGCTTCTGGCCGACCCCGAAACCGCCGAAGTGCATATCCATTTTGCGGGACCCGGCTGTTTCGCCGCGCGTGCTGTGCGCACGCCCTGAACAAGAACACCATGCAAGATCGCGCTGGAATAGTGCCTCCGCCCTGACTAGTTTTCACCGCAACGGAGGGCAGAATGCGATATCGGCCGGAAATCGACGGATTGCGTGCGCTTGCCGTGCTTCCGGTGATCCTGTTTCACGCCAACATGCCCGGATTCTCTGGTGGCTATGTGGGTGTCGACGTCTTTTTCGTCATCAGCGGCTATCTGATCACCACCATCATTCTAGAAGATCACGAAGCTGGCGGCTTCTCGATCTCAAAGTTCTATGAACGCCGTTCCCGACGCCTGCTTCCCGCGCTCTTCGTCGTCATGGCCGCTTGCCTCATCCCGGCGTGGGTCTGGCTTTTGCCTTCCGACTTTGAGGCTTTCGCGCATAGTCTGGCGTTTGTCAGCCTTTTCGCATCGAACTTCTATTTCGCAGACAATACCGGCTATTTCGACGCGCCTACCGATGAACTTCCGCTGCTTCATACATGGAGCCTTGCTGTCGAGGAACAATTCTACATCATCTTCCCCTTCCTGCTGCTCGCTCTTTGGCACGCTCCACCAAAGATGCGGATAACCCTGCTGGTCGCGTTGTTTCTTCTCAGCCTCGGTTGGGCCGAAGTATCCTCGCGCAGCCGTCCCGACGCGGCGTTCTTCCTGCTTCCGTCCAGGTTTTGGGAACTCTTGGCCGGTGGCGGCTGCGCCATTTGGCTTCGAGATCGCGCGCCGCACAACCAAACCCTGTTGGCCTCAGTCGGCGTGCTTTTGCTTGCCGGAGCTTTTACTCTGTTCACGCCGGAAACGCGCCATCCGTCGCTTCTCACGATCTTGCCGGTCGGGGGGACCTGTCTGATCATCCTGTTTGCGGGTTCAGCCACGTCGACAGCAAAACTTCTCGCCCTGCCCCCTCTTCTTGGCATCGGTCTTATCAGCTACAGCGCCTATCTCTGGCACCAACCATTGTTTGCATTCGCCCGTGTCCAAAGCCTGGACGAACCGCCGTTGTCGTTAATGCTGGCACTTGCTGTGGCAAGCTTGGGGCTTGCCGGGCTTACCTGGGCATATGTCGAACGGCCGTTTCGCAGAAAACGGCAACCCTTTCTTGCAACGCGCAGAAGTGTATTTGCGGCTTCTGGCGCGGGCATCTTTGCGTTTCTCCTTCTTGGCGGCATCGGAGAGCTCAACGACGGTTTCGCAAGTCGCTACAAAGGCCTGCAACTTGCCAACTATCAGATGGACAACCGGATCTTGCAGCAGGCCTCTTGGAAGCCGCTAAGTGAATTGTCGGGCGTTCCGGATTACCGCAAGGAAGGACGCGTTTTTGACAGTACATCCTGGTTTGCCGCCGATGATCCACGACGCGGGCTTATCGTGACGGGCGACTCGCATTCCAAGGACCTCTACAACACGCTCTCGTCCAGCAAGGCTGCAACCTCGGCATTCAAAATCGCCCGATATGGGGCGCGCCCCGCCGAACTGGCAGATCCGAACCATGAATTTTATGCGACGCCCAATTTTCGCGACGCTGACACCATCCTGATTGCTCCGCGCTATCACGAAACCGATATGAACCAAATCGGTCCGGCAATCGAAACCTTGAAAGCGAAAGGCAAAACGGCCGTCATCGTTTTGAACACGCCCGAGTTTTCGGGTGACCTGACAACCTCTCTGGCGGATGCCATCATCATTCATCGTCTTCGAAGCGGCAATCAGCAAAACCCAAAGGTGCTGGCCCAAGAGGTCAACGCGACCTATACCAGCGATCTTGCAAAACATGACCGCAAGCAGGCGCTGAACGACAGGCTTCGCAAATTCGGTCAATCGCAAGATGTCATCGTGCTGGATCGTCGACGCTATATCTGCCCCGATACCTGCCGGGTCATCAGCGAGGAATTGGACAAGTACATCTACGATTATGGACACCTGACGATCGAAGGTGCCGCATTTTATGGATCCCTCATTGATGCAACCGGATGGCTCGAACCGCTGCTGGCCGTCCGCTGAAAAAACCCTTGCGCTGGATCGCTCGAACAATCCCTATTGCCGCCCTCGAATGCGCGACCGCGCATCAACGATTGATTAACTGCACCGTACGCGAGGATGTACAAAACGGTATTCGGGGGGCGCTGAACACGTACGAAAGTTGATGAAACGCGAAATCGCGAACCTACAGCTTACCATTACGAAACCTTTGCCCTGCTCCGAACGCTGTCCTTAACGAAACGAAAATGGCCACCGCGCCGAATGGCCATCTCGGTTGGCAAGCCGTTTTGGAGTCACGCAGATATCCCGACCGCGCGGTGCACATAGGCACGCTCTACCACCTGCCGGCTGATAAAGGCCGCCACCTCTGCACGAGCGATCTTCAGTGTCAGGCTACGCTCGTCTGGGCGAATATCTTCGTGATACTCAGTTCCATTCGGAACGTCAGTAAAGGCCGAAGGCCGCACGATCGTCCAATCCAAACCGTTGGCCTGCACGTGGTGTTCCTGCAATTCGTGGTCCTGGAGCACACTGCGCAGAACCAGCCCGAACATGATGCGCTTCCAGAAGAAGTTCAGCTTGCTCCAGCTTTCATGAGCCCCCAGCGTCGACTGACAGATCAACCGTTTCACGCCCATCGTCTGCATGGCCTTGATGGTCGTCAATGTGCCTTCAGACCGGATTGTGCCAGTAACGGCCTTTCCGGATTCCAGTAAAATAACAACGGCTTCATGGCCGTCCACGGCGCTTTTGACGTCTTTGGATGATGTCGCATCGCCCTTTGCAAGGCTCAGCTTGCGGTGGGTGATTTCAAGACGGTCCGGGTTGCGGGCAAAGGTGGTCACTTCGTGCCCTGCGTCCAGAATGCTTTCAACTGCGAGTCTTCGGATTGTTCCGGTGGCTCCGAATACGATGACTTTCATGATCTTGGTTTCTATTGGATTATCTTGACACGGTGTCAATAAGAAAGCCCAATCAATCCAAGCCTCGCCCCAAGGACGTTGATCCGTTAGGCTTGCCTGCATGTGCGGAAGGTTCGCGATCACCCTGCCCGACGATGCAATGGCATCGCTGTTCGATGCTTCGGCGTCGAACGATCTTCCACCCGTCCCGAATTACAACGTCTGCCCCACCAATCAGGTGCATACCATCACCAGTGAAGACGGCCTGCGTCGTCTGCGCCCAATGCGTTGGGGGTTCTTGCCCCATTGGTACAAGACGACCAACGGCGGCCCCTTTCTGATCAACGCCCGCTCGGAAACCATCGCCGAGAAGCCCGCCTTCAAGTCAGCCGCCCGCGAACGTCGCTGTATCATCCCCGCCAGCGGGTTTTACGAATGGACGAAAGACGAAGAAGACAACCGCCTGCCTTGGTATATCCATGGGGCCGAGACGCTGGCCTTCGCAGGTATTTTCCAGACCTGGGACAAAGGGGATGATCCCCTGATTACCTGCGCCATCGTGACAACCACCGCGAACAATCCGATGACCGCCATTCACCACCGCATGCCGGTGATCTTGTCTGCCGATGACTGGCCGCTTTGGCTTGGAGAAGATGGGAAAGGTGCGGCGACGTTGATGAAGGCGGCACCGGACGATTTGCTAAGTTTCTACCGGGTCGATCCGGCGGTGAACTCTAATCGTGCGAAGGGGCCGGAATTGATTATGGGGATCTAGGTTTGCGGAAAAGCCAGAGACGCTATTTCCGACGCAAACGGATCACGACGTCAACTTTCGCGATTTCTGCGCCTTCTGGTGCTTCGGGCAAGCGCAAAATTTGCAATTGATCCGCAGGCGCATCTGTCAAACGCGCCTCGTCTTCCCAGAAGAAATGAGGGTGATCGTCGGTGCGCGTATCGAAATAGCTTTTCGAGCCGTCCACCATGACTTCCTGCATCAGGCCTGCGTCGCAAAAGGCGCGCAGAGTGTTATAAACCGTTGCCAGCGACACCGGCTCGACACCATCCTGACTGGCCGCATGCAGGCTTTCCGCCGTCACATGCCGATCCTGACCATCACCCACCAACAATGACGCCAGCGCAACGCGCTGCCGTGTTGGCCGTACTCCGGCTTTCGCCAGCCAGTCCGAGCCACGCTTTTGATGTGTTGCGGTCATTTCAATCTCCTACGCCGCTAATATAAGGAGGAAACCCTGTGTTCTTCAATGGTCTTCGCACAGGACGGGATGGTCTGTTGCGATTGTCTCCTCTTGCGCCACAATCCACCGCCCTGCTATGAGGCTGACGTTATCGCAGAACTAAAGCCGGGAGAGATCGCCGCATGGGCAAGTATCCGACATCATTCGACCGCGAGGGGCTTCTGGCCTGTGCCAGAGGCGAACTGTTCGGCCCCGGCAATGCGCAATTGCCCGAACCACCGATGCTTATGATGGACCGGATCACCGATATTTCCGAAGACGGTGGCGAGCACGGCAAGGGCCATGTGGTTGCTGAATTCGATATCTCGCCTGACCTGTGGTTCTTCGACTGCCACTTCCCCGGCAACCCGATCATGCCCGGCTGTCTGGGCCTTGATGGTTTGTGGCAGCTGACCGGTTTCAACCTTGGCTGGCGCGGCTGGCAGGGGCGCGGCTATGCGCTTGGCGTGGGCGAAGTGAAGCTGACCGGCATGGTGCGACCTGACCGCAAGATGCTGACGTATTACGTCGACTTCACCAAAGCGCTGCAAACGCGTCGGTTGACGATGGGTGTTGCGGATGGCCGGGTGGAAGCAGATGGTGAGACGATCTATCTGGTCAAGGACATGAAGGTGGCGTTGAGCGAGAGCTAGATCGTTCACGCGGCGTAGAAGAATGAGGTCCGTTTTGCCGACACTCGCGGCTCGGTCAAAAAAACTGTCTCGGCGCGCTTTTTGCTAATTCGAGCGACGTAACGTGCTTGATCAAATAGTCTTCACCAATCGGATAATCGAACATCCGCCAGTGCGCATCTAGGTCCTCAGGCCAACGTGTGCCGTCAAGAAAAACGCGAAGAATGTCTCCTTCGAAGAACTGCACGGATCCGATTTCGGGGCGGGTCGTGAATGGGTCGTATTTCGAGTGCAGGGTCTTTAGGTTTTTTGCCTCCTGCCAAAGCTGATGCGTTACGCACATTTCGACGAAAAACTTGTCATATTCGTCAGTATCCCAGGCAGTCTTTTCGGTTTTTCTGATCCAGACAAGTTGATCACGCGGTATGTCCAGAATGGCGTCATCCGGCTGCGCATCTGGGCTGGCGCCGGGATCATTGTGGAAATTTATACGCACCTGGTTTGGTAGAAAGCAAAGATACCACGCATCTGACCGACGGCGCCAAAACCACCCTCCCATGACATAGAGTCCCACCCCGGTTACCATAACAAACACGCCAAAAAGGATGTTTCTTGTGGGGGCCTCTATCTGCTGCAAAAAGAGCAAAGCAGCGATCCCGAATGAAATGAGCAAGAGGAATGCTCCAATCACGAAATGATCTCTCGAGCTATAAAACAGAAGGTACTCGGTGTTTTGGTCAGGTGATGGCGCCATATCTTCCTGACATCCTTTCCGCTAGTCAATTTTCGTCCAAGTTTCTGTTTGTCTTTTTGGGCAAAACTGTGACACGCGCCCTGCCGCTACATGCGCTGTGAAGTTTAAGGCCAAAAGTCGGACCTTTCTAGAAGTTTAGCGAAATGGTCGAATCTGAGTTCCGATCTTGTAAGGCGTTATTAAACGGGCAGATTGGCGACCGCAGGGCTGCCGCAATGCGCGCCCGAAGAGATGGACTGCAAGACCGCACCGGGAAAGGTAATATCTTCAGCTACTGCCTGCGAAGGCAGGAGCTGACGTCATCGGCACAAGCGATTTTGGCGGAGTTGGACGCCACCTGATCGGTGTGCGAGAGTGCTAACTGCTTGCCCCAGACGCCGCCGGTGGCCTAGATAGGCGGAAACCACAAGCAGGGAACAAATATGCGTCGCGTCGTCATCACCGGGATCGGAATCGTCTGCCCCATTGGCAATAATGTCACCGAAGTCGAAGCCAGCCTGCGGGCCGGACGTTCGGGGATCACCTTTCAACAGGACTATGCCGACCACGGGTTTCGCAGTCAGATTGCGGGCATCCCGGACATCGTTCTGGCGGATGTGATCGACAAGCGGCAGCTGCGCTTCATGGGGCCAACGGCGGCCTATGCCTATCTGGCCATGGAGCAAGCCATTGCCGACAGCGGGTTGGAAGAACACGACATTTCGAACGAGCGTACCGGCCTTGTCGCCGGATCGGGCGGGCCGTCGACCTCGAACTTCTTTACCGCTTTTGACTGCGTCATCAACAAGGGCGCGCCAAAACGCATGGGCCCCTTTATGGTCACGCGCTGCATGTCCTCGACCGTGTCGGCCTGTCTGGCGACGCCCTTCAAGATCAAGGGCATCAACTACTCGATCACCAGCGCCTGTTCGACCACATTGCATTGCATGGGCAACGGCACCGAGCAGATCCAGATGGGCAAGCAAGACATCGTCTTTGCAGGCGGCGGCGAGGAAGTCGACTGGACGCTGTCCTGCCTCTTCGACGCGATGGGGGCCATGTCTTCCAAGTACAACGACACTCCCACCGAGGCCGCCCGCGCCTTTGACGAAACGCGCGATGGCTTTGTGATCGGCGGCGGCGGCGGCATGGTGGTTCTGGAAGAACTGGAACACGCCAAAGCGCGCGGTGCCAAGATATACGCTGAAATCACCGGCTATGGAGCCACGTCGGACGGTTATGACATGGTGGCCCCGTCCGGCGAAGGCGGCGAACGTGCGATGCGACTGGCCGCCTCGACCCTTGGCGACCGCACCGTCGATTACATCAACGCCCACGGCACTTCGACGCCCGTCGGTGATGTGACCGAAGTGGAAGCCGTCCGTCGCGTCTTTGGCGATGATCACGCACCAATTTCCTCGACCAAGTCGATGACCGGCCACTCGCTTGGGGCCGCTGGCGTGCACGAAGCGATCTATTCGCTGCTGATGATGGAAGGCAGCTTCATGGCGCCTTCCATCAACGTCAAAACGCTCGACCCGGCGATCAGACCGGAAGAAATCGTGACCGAGACAACCGACAAAGCGTTGGATACCGTCATCTCGAACAGCTTCGGCTTCGGTGGCACCAACGCCAGCGTGGCCATGTCAAAGTACCACGGGTGATTTGATGCCGGGACTGATGCAGGGGAAACGCGGGCTGGTCATGGGCGTGGCCAACGAACGCTCGATCGCATGGGGCATCGCCAAAGCACTGGCCGTCGAAGGCGCAGAACTGGCGTTTTCCTATCAGGGCGAGGCTTTCGGCAAACGTGTCGAACCGCTGGCGGAAAGCGTGGGTTCAGACCTGATGGTCGATGTGGACGTGACTGACACCGCATCAATGGACAAATGTTTCGCGACCCTTGCGGACCGCTGGGGCAAACTCGACTTTCTGGTCCACGCTATCGCCTTTTCAGACAAGACCGAACTGACGGGCCGTTTCGTCAATACGTCCCGCGATAACTTCCTGAACTCGCTGAATATCTCGTGCTACTCCTTCATCGAATGCGCCCGGCGGGCCGAAGCCCTGATGCCCGACGGCGGCACGCTTCTGACGCTGACCTATATGGGCTCTAATCGCGTGCAACCAAATTACAACGTAATGGGCGTAGCCAAAGCGGCGCTTGAATCCGCCGTCCGCTATCTTGCCAATGATCTTGGCCCCAGCGGTATCCGCGTCAACGCCATCAGCCCCGGCCCGATGAAAACCCTTGCCGGAGCAGCCATCGGCGGCGCGCGCAAAACCTTCAAGACCACCGAAATGAACGCGCCCCTGCGCGCCAACGCTACACTGGAAGCCGTCGGCGGCACCGCGGCTTATCTCTGTTCGGACTATGGGTCTTCAACCACCGGCGAAATCATACGCGTCGATGGTGGATATCACGTCCTTGGAATGATGCAGTCCGAAAACCTTTGAAGCGGCAAAATTGATCCGTATCAAAGAATGCCATTCCAGCCTTCGATAGATTTTCCCCGAGCTCAGACGGAGGAACATCATGACGGTCGCCCCCAAGCCGGACAAACTGGCCCCGGTCCCAAAACCAAGCCCAGACAGTTTTGACAACGGAAGCTATCCTTATTCCGAGAAGCTGGATCGCAAGACATACGAGGCCGAAAAGGCCGAACTTCAGGCCGAGCTTCTGAAAGCGCAGCTTTGGGCGCAGGATACAGGGCAGAAATTTGTGCTTCTCTTCGAAGGACGCGACGCGGCTGGCAAAGGGGGAACGATAAAACGCTTCATGGAGCATCTGAACCCTCGTGCCGCCCGTATCGTGGCCTTGAACAAACCCACCGATGAAGAGCGCGGTCAGTGGTTTTTTCAGCGCTATATCAGTGAATTGCCCACAAGTGGCGAAATGGTTTTCTATGACCGCTCATGGTACAATCGCGCTGGCGTCGAACGTGTCATGGGCTTTTGCGAGCCGTCGGAATACCTCGAATTCATGCGTCAGACCCCTGAATTGGAACGCATGCTCGTCCGATCAGGCATCAAGCTTTACAAATACTGGTTCTCGGTCACGCGCGAAGAACAGCGCCGCCGCTTCGCCTCGCGCGAAGGCGATCCACTGAAACGCTGGAAGTTGTCACCCATCGACAAGGCCAGCCTCGACAAATGGGAAGACTACACCGAAGCCAAGGAAGCGATGCTGTTCTATACGGATACGGCCGACGCGCCTTGGACGATCATCAAATCCGACGACAAGAAACGCGCTCGCCTGAACTGCATGCGTCATTTTCTCAATTCGCTCGACTACCCCGGAAAAGATCCGAAGATTGCTACGCCGCCGGATCCCAAGATCGTGGGCCGTGCCGACCATGTTCTGCGCAGAAGCGATCATATCCTTGCCACGGCCCTGCATCCCGATACCCGGAAACCCAGATCACCCTGACCCGAACAATTTGACTCAAATTGCACTTCATTTTGCTTAAAATACGCACGCGTCAATTGGCGGTCAGGCCAAGAGGGGCAGCGCCCCTCACGCCAGGGGGTGACGCTTGCTCAAGGCTGGGATAAGACCCATGCGGACCTGAAAAGGAACGCCGCTTATGGCTCGCACACTTATCACCAGCGCTATCCCTTATATCAACGGGATCAAGCACCTCGGCAATCTTGTTGGCTCGCAACTTCCAGCGGACCTTTACGCCCGCTATTTGCGCGCGCGCGGCCACGAGGTGCTGTTTCTTTGCGCGACGGACGAACACGGAACACCGGCGGAACTTGCCGCGGCCAAGGCCGGTAAACCCGTCGCCGACTACTGCGCCGAAATGTGGGAGGTGCAAAAGAAGCTCTCCGATGGCTTTGGCCTGTCCTTCGACAAATTTGGCCGGTCTTCCAGCCCGCAAAACCACGCCCTGACCCAACACTTTGCGGGCCGCCTGGCGGATGCCGGGCTGATTTCGGAAGTGACTGAAAAGCAGGTCTATTCCAACGCTGATGGCCGCTTTCTGCCGGATCGCTATATCGAGGGCACCTGCCCCAACTGCGGCTATGACAAAGCCCGCGGCGACCAGTGTGAAAACTGCACCAAACAGCTTGATCCGACCGATCTGATTGATCCGCGCAGTGCAGTTTCGGGCTCGACTGATCTTGAGGTCCGCGAAACCACGCACCTTTACCTCAAGCAACGCAGTCTGCGCGATCAACTGTCCAAGTGGATCGAAAGCAAGGCCGACTGGCCCATCCTGACGACCTCCATCGCCAAGAAATGGCTGAACGACGGCGATGGACTTCAGGACAGGGGCATCACCCGCGATCTGGACTGGGGCATTCCCGTCAAACGGGGCGACGACGACTGGCCCGGTATGGAGGGCAAGGTCTTCTATGTCTGGTTCGATGCGCCCATCGAATACATCGCCTGTGCCAAGGAATGGTCAGACGGACGCGGTGCACCGGACACTGAATGGGAACGCTGGTGGCGCACTGACAAGGGCGCCGATGATGTGCGTTACGTGCAGTTCATGGGCAAGGACAACGTGCCGTTTCACACGCTGTCGTTCCCGGCCACCATCATTGGCTCGGGCGAACCTTGGAAACTGGTCGATTACATCAAGTCGTTCAACTATCTGAACTATGACGGTGGCCAGTTCTCGACCTCCCAAGGTCGCGGCATCTTCATGGATCAGGCACTGGAAATCCTGTCCGCCGATTACTGGCGCTGGTGGTTGCTGTCCCACGCCCCCGAAAGTTCGGACAGCGAGTTCACTTGGGAGAATTTCCAGCAGTCGGTGAACAAGGATTTGGCCGACGTGCTGGGTAACTTCATCAGCCGTGTCACCAAATTCTGCCGCTCGAAGTTCGGCGAAGAGGTTCCCGCAGGTGGTGCATGGGGGCCGGAAGAAGAGGCCTTGATTGCCAAGCTGACGGAAGGCCTTAAAGCCTATGAAGCCCAAATGGAAGCCATCGAGGTTCGCAAGTCCGCCGCTGAGTTGCGCGCGCTTTGGGTGTTGGGCAACGAGTATCTGCAATCAGCCGCCCCATGGACTGTCTTCAAGGAAGACCCCGAAAAGGCCGCCGCGCAAATCCGCCTCGCCCTGAACCTGATCCGGGTGTACGCAGTGCTCTCGGCCCCCTTCATCCCGGATGCCGCCGCGCGCATGTTGTCGTCGATGAATACGCTCGACGCGGAATGGCCGAAGGATATGACCGAAGCGCTGAGCGCCCTGCCGCCGGGCCATGATTTCACCGTGCCGGATGTGCTTTTTGCCAAGATTGCAGATGAAGAACGCGAAGATTGGGAAGCGAGGTTCGCGGGCAGCCGAAGCTGAGGGAAAGCTTTTCGCCCGCGTCAGGCCGTCTTCGCCCTGACGGCCCGCAAGATTGTGCCACATTCAGGAGGGCGACGCGATCCGCATGTCGGGCGAGGCCCGGACGGCACGCATGACCGAGAAGTGCTATGGACCGGCCCAAGCTCGCTTCCATACACCACATCGTCGCGTACCTGATCTTTTCCCTGACAGCAGCCAGAAACTGGATCGCCTTGGCGGCCCGGTCTCTTCATTTTGGATTAACCTTCCGCAAAGATTCCGGATTGGTGGTTGGTCGCATTTTATTTGTCGTTAAGCGCGATCCGCTAGGCACGAGATGGGAAAATGGAAAAGAGGATGACCAATGCTACTGAAACCATTTGCAATTTCTGTGTGCATGGCCTTGACGACTGCCGCCTCGCTGCATGCGAAACCGGTTGAACGGGTCACGCTTGTGCCCATCGACCACACCCCGGCCCAACTCGTCGTGGTCGAGGAGGACGGTACCGAGTTCGTTTACAGCCAAGCGGATATAGAGGCGCTTGGCAGTTATCGGCTTGTCACGACAACGCCATGGAGAGCCGAGGCGGTCATGTTCGAGGGTGGGCTTTTGCAGGATCTCCTGAAAAAGCATGACCTTGATGATGCAGAGGCAATTCGCGTCATCGCCGAAAACGAGTTCGAGACCATCCTCGAGCGCGATGTATGGACCAATGTGTCGGTTCTTCTTGCCACGCGCGTGGAAGGACAACCGCATTCCAGGCGCACCAGAGGGCCCATCCAGTTTGTTGTGTCGATGGATGACTATGAAGGTTCAGAGGCGGTTACAGAACGGCATCTGGTCTGGATGGTCGCTCGAATTGAGCCTGTTCGCTGATTTGCCGACCGTAAAGCAGGTTTCGGCGTGAAGACTGTCCTCGACAACGTCTCTTCCAGATCGGGGATCGTCCTCGGCCTGGCCATTCTTGTTGCGAGTTTTCTTGCTGCAACGTCTTATTTCATGCAGGAATTCGACGACATAAATGACCAGAGGACGACACTTCTTGGTTTCAAAATGCGCGAAGGCTTCGTTTCGCTGAGCGATCTTCAACGCATCAATCTCGTTGTGCTGGAAGCTTTGCGCGAAGGCCGCATGACGCCAGAGAATGAGGCCAGACTGGATCGGGCCGTCGATTTTCTTTACGTGCGGACCGAGGCATTCCGACGTCTGGTCATTGCTGACGATGCTACCGGCAATGCGGCCTCGGCGCTTGCGCTGATGGAGGATGTCATCAGGTTAAGCGACGACGCCCACGCCGACCAGTTTAGGGACCTTGCCGCGCTTTCCAAACAGGTGATCACGATCTCGGACGAAGCGCGACGGCTGCTGTTTGTCTTCCTCGACGAGCTTCGCCGCAAGCAGGATGCCGCAATCGTTCTGCAACGAGAACAATTGCAGCTTCAGATCATCCTTTTGGTTGCCGTCCTGTTTTTTTTGACGGTTGTCGCCGGATCGGCGCTTCTGCTTCTAAGGCGCGAGGTTACGCTTCGGCACGACATCGAGAAAGCGGAAAACAGGGCTCATTTTCTAGCCTTCTACGACTCGCTCACGGGCCTGCCGAACCGCGTGCTGTTCAAGGATCGTGTTGTGGCGCAACTTGAAAAAGGAGCACCGGTGTCGATGATTTTTGTCGACCTCGACAACTTCAAGGGAATCAACGACAGCATTGGCCATGCGGCCGGTGACGCCGTTTTGCAGGCCGTGGCAAAGCATCTGGCGCACCAAGCGGATCGCTTTCAGGGAATCTCGGCGCGTCTGGCGGGCGACGAATTCGCGCTGCTCTTTCCCACGACGTCGGTTTCGCAGCTTGAACTGATTGCCGAAGCCGTCATCGAAGCAACTGCCGAACCGGTACAGTTCGAAGGGAAAACGATTCTTCCAGGTCTAAGTCTGGGGATTGCCCCGTCTGATCGTATCCAAGCCACGATGCAGGTCACTTTCGAGACACTGGCGCGGGTGGCCGATTTCTGTCTCTACGCATCGAAAAGCTCCGGCCGGGGACGCTACACGGTTTTCGATACAGCACTGGAGGAGCAGTTCCACACGCGGCGCGCCATGCTGACCGAGCTTTCCGGCGCCATGGAGCGCGGCGAAATCGAGACCTGGCTTCAACCGAAGATCTCGCTTGAGAAGCGAACGGTTCTTGGCTTCGAGGCGCTTTGCCGGTGGTCGCGTGCCGGCAAACTGGTCCGGCCACCCGACTTTATCGAACTGGCGGAATCGAGCGGCGCGATCGTGGAACTCGACTTATACATGATGCGCGAGGCCTGTCGGCTTGTCGCCGACTGGAATGCGGAAAATCGCTGTAGCCTGACTGTCAGCGTCAATCTTTCGGGCTTGCATTTCCGGTCGCAAGCCATCGTGGCTCGCGTGGCCGAAGCGCTTGAGCTCAGCGGCCTGGCGCCGGACCGGCTGACGCTTGAAATCACCGAGACTGTCCAGCTCGTGAACTGGGACGATGTCGGCACGATCCTTTCCGACATTCGCGCCTTGGGGTGCCGCATTGCCATTGATGATTTCGGCGCAGGCTATTCGTCGCTGGCCTACCTGAGGGCGATGGCTGCGGATGAACTGAAGATCGACCGATCGCTTGTCTCGGAAATCGAAACATCGCCGGAATCCCGGTACGTTCTGGACTCGGTGATCGACCTGGCCGATTCCCTGGGGATGACCGTGGTCGTCGAAGGCGTCGAAACCGAAACGCAGGCAGAGATCCTGGTCGGTCTGGGGTGTCGATTTGCGCAAGGGTTCCTGTTCGGCAAACCGATGCCGGCGCACAAGGCGCTTTCGACCTTTGGCGGATTGCCGGACTTGCGCGCTGTCTCCTGACCATTCTTCAAGGCGCCACTCCCCGTCGACAGCGGTGCCGCACCCGGACCGGGGCACACCCTTAGCCGAAGGCCCGGCACCTCTCGAAAGGCTGGCATCAAAGGCAGACATCGGGGTATCCATACGGCCCTGAGCCATAATCTACCCCGCCCCCGCGACATCCCGACGCAAGGACATTCCGTCCCGTCCTAACGCGTGGTGGCGTGATATAGGATCGCCCGTGAGGGTATGTGAATGAAGTATGAAGCTCAGTTCGATGACAGCGCCATTCCAGCGGCCAGCGTTGTGACAGATGAACCGGCAGTGCGCGCGGTTCGCCCTGCGATGCTACGCGGCTGGCGGCGCAAATGCCCGAATTGCGGCACTGGGCCGATGATGAAGTCGTACCTCAAAGTGCGCGATACCTGCCCTGTCTGCGACGAAGAACTGCATCACCACCGGGCCGATGATGGGCCTGCATACCTCACAATTCTAATTGTGGGCCATCTTATGGCGCCGATGATCATCTGGGCCTTCACGACATTTCGGCCGGACCCCATGGTGCTGGCCTCGACTTTCACGGTTGGCTGTGTTGCGCTCTCGCTTTACCTTCTGCCAAGACTGAAGGGGGCAATCGTGGGGCTGCAATGGGCAAAACGGATGAACGGGTTCGGCAAGGTTTGAGGGCCGAATGACCGATGTGCCTCTGCGCCATGCGGCGACGATTATCCTTGTCCGCGATCCTGAAACCTCGCCCCGCATCCTGATGGGCCAACGCGGCAAGTCTGCCGCTTTCATGCCAGACAAATTTGTCTTTCCGGGCGGCGCGGTCGATCCAGAGGACGCCAATGTTCCAGTCATCCTTGATCCGGCCTGTGCCGAGCGGCTTCAGATGCACTCGGATGTGGCACCTGCCGTCCTTGCGGCAACGGCGATCCGCGAACTTTGGGAAGAAACTGGCCAGTGTCTGGGCCAGCCCGGCGACTGGGACGACCCGCCAGAAACTTGGCAGGGGTTTGCAGCTAAAGGACTTCTGCCCGATGCGCGGTCGTTGCGGTTCTTTTTCCGCGCGATCACTCCGCCCGGGCGGCCCCGACGTTTCGATGCGCGCTTCTTTCTGGCCAATGCGGCGGGCTTGTCTTCGGACCTCGACACTTTCGCGCCAGTTGAGCCTGAGTTGTCGCATCTGCAATGGGTCCCGTTGAGTGAGGTGCGCGACCTTAGCTTGCCGTTTATCACCCGCGTGGTCTTGGCCGAACTGGCCAGCCACCTGCCCCGCATTGACGCGCCAGACCGCGTGCCATTTGTGCGCAACGACGACATTGAGCGCGAGGTTGTCTGGCTTTAGCTCCGGCTTTTGAGTGGATGTGCGACGGGGTCTTTCCTGTGAAACAAGTAACCCCCGAAAACTTCGCCGTATGACCGAAAGGCATAACCTTGGTTGAGGGCTAGAAATCGCGCGCGATTGCGGCGGTAAAGACTTGGCAACTGATACCATGGGATGCCGGGATGGGCGTGATGAACCGCGTGTAAGTTGTTGTTCAAAAAAAGCAATGATAGCGGCCCTTGATCTTCGATGATCACGGATCGCGCACGGGCAAGATCGTGTGCCTGATGTTCTAGAAAGGTCCGTATCCGCAGCAAAGCCAGCGCCAGATAGACAGCCATCAGATAGGCCCAGATCGGCATCGGCGAGAAGCTCACAATCAGCGTGACAGCGATGACCGCGGGCAAATGCCATATCCAACCCCAAAGCAGCAAGCGATTGGTTGTCAACTGGCGGGCCTCAAAGCGAAAGAAAAGGAACGTGCCAACGAGAGGGCCAACAACAAGCCGTCCGAGCAGCGTGTTGTTCGCCAAAAGCGCAGCGCGCACGAGCGGCGGCAGACGGTTCCAAGAAACTGCATCAAGATAGTTGGATTCGGGGTCGTCGAAGGGGTCCGTAAGTTCGCAGTCCCGATGGTGGGCAAGGTGCGTATCGCGATATCTGAGGAATGGAATGATCAGAGTAAGCGGCGGCCAAGCCAGCAGAGTATTAGCTAAGGGCCATCGGAACGGGTGACCGTGAATGACTTCGTGCTGAAGCGACGCGTGAAACGCGATCGCGACGCCCGCCAACACGACTGCAAACTCAATTGAAACGGCCGACAGCCAAAGAACAGCCAAAGCCCACACGACGTAGGCAATGGCAAACAGACCGACTGTCGGCCATTCGATGTGTTTTTCCCTGTGCATGGTCACAGGACGGTGACGCTTGCGCAGCCATATTGGAATTCGGTATGTAGGCAACATAAATTCAGCAACTGTGAAGTTATTCACCGATCATGGACAAACGTGAACGCGCCCTTTTGTTTCGACATCGCCTGTCTGACGCGATGCAGGCGCGCGGCGAAACGCAATCTGGTCTTGCACGAAGTGTAGGCGTCGATCGCTCGACGATCTCGCAATTGCTTACGCGCGAGCAAACCCGGCTGCCCAATGCGCAGGTTGTGGCGGAATGCGCCGCGGCGCTTGGCGTTTCCGGTGACTGGCTTCTTGGCCTATCCGACTTGCGTGAACAGGCTGCCGAGCTTTTGGCAAACTCGATGCAGGTCAGCCAAGCCGACCGTTCGCCCATCGACGAGCAGGTGTTCAACTGGCACCGCGAGGCAGCGGGATATAAAATCCGCCATGTGCCCACGATGTTGCCGGACATGCTAAAGACCGAAGCGATGCTGGAATGGGAATATGCTCCGCATTTGGGGCGCACGACCGATCAGGCCATTGGCGCAAGCCGTGACCGTCTGGAATGGATGCGTAATTCTATGTCAGACTATGAGATCGCGATGCCGCTGTTCGTCGTGGAAAGCTTTGCCGATGCAACGGGTTACTATCGCGGCTTGCCGGACGAGATCCGCGTCGAACAGACCCAACATCTGATCCAGCTGCACGATCAGCTTTATCCGTCGCTTCGGATTTGCCTGTTTGATGCGCGGCGGCTTTGGTCTGCCGGACTTACCGTCTTCGGCCCGCTTATCGGTGTGATATATCTTGGTCAGCAGTATCTGGTGTTTCGCGACCGCGCCCGCGTTCGCGAGTTCACGGCGCATTTTGACGGTCTCGTGCGCGAGGCCTCGGTCACCGCGCGGGACTGGCCCAAGCATCTTCAGGCGCTCTCGGCTCCCCATCGCGATACTCTGCCAGGCCAGCTTCCGGGAAGGCCAGATTAGCTGGGAACGTGGTATTCACACGATTTGGCAGAAGCCAAACTAACCCCTAAGCAGTCGGTATACTCAAAAAGAGATTTTCGCCAGTCCGGGACATATTCCAGCCCTTACACGCGTTGCGGATCATCAAGTCTGCCTCTTCACCATGGATTTCGACCACTATTGCCGATACGTCGTTAAGCCATTCTGGATCACGGAATAGTTCCACCTCGGCGCCTTCGATGTCCAGCTTGAGCAAGTCACAGGAACTGCCCGATAGTAACGATTTCACGTCGCAGGCCTCGAATGCGTCAGGGTCGCTGGGTTTTGCTTCAATGCACTGAAATGCCCACGGTGCGGCATCGATATTCTCGATTTTCAGGTGTGTGGTGCGGGACCAGAGCGCAGATTCGATCAATTCGACATTCAGACCCGATATATTGCGTAAGGCGAGCTCGCAATTCTTCGAACTCGGCTCAACAGCGATAATCTTTGCACCGGGGAACCGACAAGCAAAATAGACCGAGACCAAGCCACAGTTTGCGCCACCGTCGATGATTAACTTTGGATTGACTAAGTCAATACCGAACTCATCCTTGATAAAAACCTGCTCGAAAACCGATACGTCCGAGGAACCTTGCCTGAGATGTATCGTACGACCTATGCCGCCGTGGCGAAAAGTGACAACGGGGCGCTTTACGGTTTGTTGGAATTCAAAGCTAATCGCATTGCGCAGTCCAATACGCTTTGCCCAACGGCGTATCCTCGAAATCTTATAGAGAATGTTCATACTGAATTACCCAAAATAAACTTTTTCGCACCGTGCCGCCCGAAATTTAATAACACTATCGACGCCTGCACGAGCGCCATCAGCTTATTCAAGCAGGCACCCGAAATCAAAAATCGAGAAAAGTATTTTAAAACTGAAACTTGGCACCCGCGTCTGACACAGCCATACGACCGATTTGCTCCCAGCGACTTCTGTTCTTTGCTACGCCTGCCGAGTGGCTAATCAAACAAGGAGGATGGCCGCCTTGCTCAGATCGTGGAGCAACCGCCCCCTGAGCGGCAGACCTCGGGTTCGAAACTTATTGGATCCGCCGTAGAACTTCAGGCGCTTTCGGCGTCCCGATTCTGATCCTCCGCTTCACCGGGGTGAATTGACAGAACCGCCGCAAGCTCGGCCAAACCTGCGCGCGCCACCGCCCGCGTCTCGGGCATGTTGCGTTCCGAGACGTCCAAGGCCAAGCCGCCTTCGTCAGTTTCGGTAACGCGAACCACCTGGCCCGGCCGAATGGTGCAGGCCTGAACAGCCTCGATGTCGTGGGTCCGGGCAGCCACCGCTACAATCGCGCTTGCCGGAGCTTCGGCCTGTGCGCGCTGTAAGACCATTTGCATCAGCTCCAACCGATCCGGCAGGCAGCAGAACACCCAGTCGGCACCCTGAACCGTCGATGAAATCGTCTTCTCGCGCCGCCAGTCGGGCAGTTTTGACAATGGGTTTCCCGCTGTAGGATCGGGATCAAACCCCGCCACCGCCCAGCCCGAGCTATGGAACGTTTCAGCCCAGCGGACCCCGCGGTCCCCCAGTCCAAGGATCGCCACGCGCCGGGTCATTTCGCGCTGTCCTGTGTGGTCATCAGAAGCTGCGAAAGGTCGTATCCGTTGAATTCCAGAACCGCCCGGGCCGCAATCAAACGGTCTTCCGAGATTTGCGGCGTCCTGTTCAAAATCCAGCCAGCGCGTCCGGATGGCACGCCAACCACGGCCGTCTCATAATCCTCATCAACCCAAAGCACCCAGTAATCCGCCGCAAATGGCATAGCACCCAGCCGCACTTTCAAACGCCCCGGACCAACCAACTCGGCTTTTCCCTTGATGACGCTAAGAGAGTTGTCGCGTAGGCAAGAATTCTTCACGCTCAGAACTTCGGGCGAAATGACTTGATAGTCGGCTTGTGTGTTCGAACATCCTTCCTGGAAAGAAACCGGGAACCGTGCGATTTCGTACCAAAGGCCTGCGTATTTCGTTGCGTCGAACGTCGCCATCGACGTGATCGAAACCTCGCGGTCGCGGTAAGATGTCCCGCACGCGGCGAGCAGCATCAGAAGTGCTATGAGACCCGCCCGCATCATTCGATACACAACGTCTGTCGGACGCCCGAAGGCGACAGCACTTCGTGACATCCGAAGAACGGTTCGATTGGTGAACAGCTGCGCGACCGCGCAAGGCAAAGGCCTTTGCAATCGTTCGCCGAAGCGCAGGTTTTGTTGGCGTCACTCAGATTCTGAAAACAAACAAAACTCGACTTGCCGATTGCGACAGCCCAGCGCCCGCCATCGCGTTCGCAAGCTGTGCGCTCGATTGCCAGAATGTCCGGGAACTTTGTTTCCGATTCGGAAACATCCGGCCCATCTTCCTGACAAGCGATCAGACTAAAACAACATAAAATAACCGTCGTGACGCGACGGATCGCAGACATGTACGCCTCCCGAAGGCTCCCCTTGCGACGACCCTAGTTAGCCGGAAGGCATGCGGCAAGACTCCGCCGATACCTAGTAGGGCATTGGATGCGCGTGGTGTGCTTTTGAGAGCGCAGATAGGACCTCATCCGTTAGCGAAACGTTAAGTCCGGCGATCACCGTCTCAAGCTGAGCCATGGTCGTGGCCCCAAAAATCGGGATTGTCGGGAAAGGCCGGGACACCGTCCAGGCCATCGCCATATGCACCGGGTCCAAACCAAAATCCCGCGCGACCTGCACGTAAACATCGGCTGCCTCGAAGGCGCGCGGGCCGTCACGCCCGCCCAACTTGGGGTTCAGCGACATGCGCGATGCTTCGGGCACCTGACCGCCACTGTACTTGCCGGTCAGAAGCCCTGTTGCCAATGGCGAGAATGCCAGCAAGGTCACATCCTCTTGCACGCCCACCTCGCTCAGATCTGTGTCATACAACCGGCACATCAGTGAATACTCGTTCTGGATCGTCGCCACGCGCGGCCCGCCCGTCTTCTCGGCAGCTTCCAGCCAACGCATCGTGCCCCAAGCCGAGTCGTTCGACAGACCGAAGGACCGTATCTTGCCCTCTTTCACCAGATCACCCAACACCTCTAACGTGGCGGCCATGCTGTCCAGCGTTTCCGCCCCAGGTTTCTGATCGCGCGGGTCGAAGCCCCAGTTCTGGCGAAAGTGATAGTGTGTCCTGTTGGGCCAGTGAAACTGGTAGAGGTCTACATATTCCGTCTGCAAACGACGAAGCGAACTTTCAAGCACTTCGCGCACTGTGTCGGGTCCGATGGCCTTGCCGTCTCGTAACTCCGAGCGTGCGCCGGTATGCTTGGTTGCAATGATCCATTTGTCCCGCTGACCCGATTTGGCATTCCAGTTGCCAATGATCGTCTCGGTCAGACCGGCGGTTTCGGCCTTTTTCGGGTTGACCGGATACATCTCGGCGGTGTCAATGAAATCCATCCCGGCGTCCATCGCCCGGTCAATCTGAGCATGGGCGTCTGCCTCGCTGGTCTGCGTGCCCCATGTCATTGTGCCCAGACAATAGTTCATCACTTCAATGCCGCTTCGGCCCAGTGTCACGCGTTCCATGATCATTCTCCCGATAGGTTTCCTTCTCCTACCGGTGCCGGAGGCCAAGGCCAACCAATCTTGCGCTCAGATCATGCTTGGGTTTGGATCGGTCCCGTCTGTGCCCAGAAAATGGGCGCGGACCTCGGGTCGGAATGCCAGCCAGATCAAGAACGCATGCATGGCGCTGGCCAGAAAGAACATGGATGATCCGAAAATCTGCAACATGAAGAATTCCGGCCATGGCGCTGTCTGGCTGATCATGAACGCTGACAGCGCATCCCAGATGCCAACGACGTTCCAGCCGACGATCGCGGTCCATGCGATCAACCCAGTTCGGCGCAAAATCAGCCAAGCGATGAAAAGCCCCGCAACGCCCACGACAGCGTCCCCCACCAATGGCATCAGCCATACCAGCGGAGGATCACCCGACCCGTCGCCCCCTGCCCGATGAATGAAGGCGAGCGTCATCATGCGCCCGGCCAATACTAGCGTCAGGATCACCATCAATTTTCTCGCCATTGTCTTTGCTCCATTTTACTTTCACTTTGCAAGTAAAGTGATTTTATTGCGTTTTGCAAGTAAAAGTGAATAATCATCCCATGGACAAACTGTCGAACACCCAATGCCCTGTTGCCTATGGTCTTGAGATCTTTGGAGATCGCTGGACGCTTCTTGTGCTGCGCGACCTGATCTTTCGCGGCAAGACGAAGTTCTCGGAATTCACCCGGTCATCGGAACACATCGCATCGAACATCCTGACCGACCGGCTGTCCCGGCTGGAAGCCGCAGGTCTGGTCGAAAAGCGGCGGCCTGAAACTGGCGGTCATCCCAGCTATCATCTGACGCAGGCAGGTGCCGAGATCATCCCTGTGCTGCTCGAGATCATCGCCTTTAGCGCCAATCATGGCGGGTATCCCGATGGTGGCCACGGCATTCTGCACGGGGTCGCGCCAGATGTGCTGGTGCGTTTCCAATCGGACCGCGACGCTTTGTTGCAAGAATTGCGTGACGCAGCCTTGTCATGAAGCTTGAGAACATAAAGGGAACATTCTATACTTACTTGTATGTCCGATGCTGCCCGCGCCGCCCATCTTCTTGACCGCAAAAGCCACCGCAAACGCGGTGCACCTCAGCTTGCCTTTCTGGAAGACCTGACGCTTGAGCGGGCCCGCGTCCATGAATTCTGTGGAACGGCCCGGCGACGTCTGGCGCTTAAGGCGGCGGGAGCACTGCAAGGGCCGGTTTTCTGGATCCGGCCGTCATGGGGCACAGGACAGATCAATCCCGAAGGTTTCCTGAAACTGGCCGATCCGGCACGCGTCGTCTTTCTGACCCCGAAACGGCCCGAGGATCTGCTTTGGACGATGGAAGAAACCCTGCGCGCGGGCCTTGTGCCGCTGACCGTTGCCGACCTGCCCTCACCACCCGGACTGACGGCGGTACGCCGGTTGCACCTTGCCGCAGAAACCGGTGCGAAAGAGGGACGCGTGACACCGCTTGGCCTGATCCTGACACCGGGACAGGGTGGTGCGCCGGGGGTGGAAAGCCGCTGGTCGCTTCAGCCGCAACACGGCACTGCTGGGCAAGAGGCTTGGTCCCTCGCCCGGCTTCGCGCCCGCATGCAGCCGGAAAAAAGCTGGCAGCTTTCAGGATCAGGTATGAAGATCACGCCCCGGCAAGACATCCCCGCCGAGGCTTGAAGTGCGGCCTAACGCTTTATTCTGCGCGCGCGGCCTTGTCGGCTTCGACAAGCGCGTTGAACCCAGCCGTGAAGCCTGACAACGAAAGGCCCAGTTCCACAGTCTCATCAGGGGCCGCTGCCGGAACGATCGTGATCGTCGCCGCTGCCCCCTTTCGGAACAGAGCAACCTCTTCGGCCGTCAGACCAATCCGCGAAAAGCACCCAATCTGGCTGCAGAAAGAATACGGATAGCGTTTGGGCTGACCACCATCGACCGCCAGCCGCAGACTTGCCGTTAGCAAAGTCTCAAGCGGGGTAATCACATTGGCACCCGCAACCGCCTGCTGACCTTCGGGCAGCGGGAAGATGTTGAATTCAGCGACCGAGTTGCCGTCACCATCACTCAACAACTGATAAAGCTGGCACGGGTCTTTGCCGTCTTCCGTCCGCACGCAGCGAAGCTGCCAACTGGAAAACTCTTCCCGAATATATGTCTGGCCGATGGCGACTTCGCCCTCGACCGTTCCTAGTGAAAGGCCCGATTGGTCGGTATCGGCAGCGGTTTCTGTTTCGCTATCGGCACCCGCAGCTGGTGCTTCGCTGTCGGATTGGGCGAAAGCCGATCCCGCCGCAAACAGGGCCAGAAGGACAGCGCAAAGTCTGATCGTTGAATGTTTCATAATCTCACCATAGGGCTCGTTTCTCCGCGCTTTAGCACGGGTCACGGGACTTGTCAGGACCGTCGTGCGCGACACGCGGACCCTTGCTCAAAAGAAAAGGACCCGCGGGCGGATCCTTTTCTCTTCACTCCCTGCTGGACTGGCCAGCTTATAATTGTGCGAAGGCTATGCTGAGAAATCCGACCCGTCAACAGTCTTTCGATCACTTTTTCAGGGACATAGCCTATGTTTTTGAAGGTCAGCGCGCCTGACCTTACCACGGTCAAACGAAAAAGACCGCGCCATTGCGGCGCGGCCAGTCAACAGGGAGGAAGTTGCCCGCCCTTCGACAATCAGGGCACGGACCCGTTCATACTGGCACAGATTGGTTAACAAGGTATTCTCGCCGCGAAATCGAAACGAAAAGGTAGGGTCAGGGACGTGTCCGAGACATTATTTATTGGCGGCGGCGGGCCGGACTATGGCAGACAAAGCAAGGGACTTTTGCTGAAATATGCCAACCGCCACGGCCTGATCGCCGGGGCAACAGGTACCGGCAAGACCGTCACGCTTCAGATCATGGCCGAAGGATTTCGCGCCCATGGGCGTGCCCGGTATTCCTGTCCGACGTAAAAGGCGACCTGTCCGGCCTTGCCAAGGCGGGGACAGACGGTTTCAAACTGCACGACGCCTTCACCAAGCGCGCCGCCAACATCGGCTTTGACGACTACACCTACGAAGCCTTCCCGGTCACCTTCTGGGACCTGTTCGGCGAACAGGGCCATCCCGTCCGCACGACGGTCGTCGAGATGGGCCCGCTTCTTCTGCGCCCGCCTGCTGGAGCTGTCAGCGACGCGCAGGAAGGCATTCTGAACATCGCGTTCCGCGTGGCGGACGAAGAAGGTCTGCCACTTCTGGATCTCAAGGACCTGCAGGCGATGCTGGTCTGGCTGGGCGAAAACCGCGAAGCGATCGTCGCTGCGCTATGGCAACATCTCGACCGCGTCGATTGGCGCCATTCAGACGCCAGCTTCTGGTTTTGGAAAATCAGGGCGGCGACCCAGTTCTTTGGCGAACCCGCGCTGGAGTTGACCGACATCATGCGCACTGACCCCGACGGGCGCGGTCGCATCAACGTCCTTGCGGCCGACAAGTTGATGTCTTCGCCCCGACTTTATGCAACCTCGCTGCTGTGGCTGTTGTCGGAACTGTTCGAGGAACTGCCCGAGGTCGGCGACCCCGACAAACCCCGGTTGGTGTTCTTCTTTGATGAAGCCCATCTTCTCTTCGACGACGCGCCCAAGGTGCTGGTCGACAAGGTGGAACAGGTCGCCCGCCTGATCCGTTCAAAAGGCGTCGGCGTTTATTTCGTCACGCAGAACCCGGCGGATGTGCCCGAGGACATTCTCGGCCAGCTTGGCAACCGGGTGCAGCATGCGCTTCGCGCGTTCACGCCGCGGGACCAGAAAGGTCTGAAAGCCGCGTCGCAAACCTATCGCGCCAATCCCCGGTTTTCGACGCGAAGACGCGATCAAAGAGGTCGGCGTCGGCGAGGCTGTGACGTCGATGCTGGAAGCCAAAGGCGCGCCGGGCATCGTCGAGCGCACTCTGATCCGCCCGCCATCGTCGCAACTGGGCCCGATTGGAACCGACGAGCGCCGTGACGTCATAGCCGGCTCGCCGATTGCGGGCAAATATGAGACCGTCAAAGACCGTGAAAGTGCCCATGAAGTTCTGACCTCACGCGCTGAAAAGGCCGCCGCAGCAGCGGAAGAAGCCGAGCGTCAGGAAGAAGCTGCCGAGGCGGCCGAGCGCGAGTTGAAGCAGGCACGTCGTTACGACGGCAAGCAGGTTGGTCGGTCGACGTCGCGCCGCTCGACTCGGTCCGACGGGGTGGGCGAAAAGCTGACCAAGATGGTTGTTCGCGAGTTGACCGGCACCACCGGGCGACGGTTGGTCCGCGGTATTCTGGGCGGGCTTTTCAAGGGACGGTGATTGCGTCTTTTATTTCGCCGCGCTTTGCGCGTCGACCAACTGGGGGACGCTGTCCCCCAGACCCCTTGGAGTATTTTCGGATCAGTGAAGGGCGTTTGAGTCTTGGCCGGGTGAGTATATAGTGTGCACTTCAAATTGGATCGGAGCCCCTATGGTCATTGAAGTGTCCCTTCGGGGCAAGTGCAGCTTGAAGTTGCTTTCGACATATGACTGATCTGACGTATGCCGATCTTGGCTGGACTGCGCATTTCGCGCGGCAGGCCGATGCTGAAGCTGTCCGTCCTTTGAGGATAACGGAAGTACACCGCAGCGCCATCATAGCACTTGGCCCTGATGGGTTTGTCTCGTTGTCGGTGCCTGACGGCACGGGGTCACTCGCAGTTGGTGACTGGGTTACCGCATTGGACGGGGCGGTTGAGCAGGTCTTTGATCGATACACCTGCCTGAAGCGTCAGGCCGCTGGTGAGGCGGCGCGCGAGCAGCTTATTGCTGCCAATGTCACCACTTTGGGTATCGTGACATCCTGCAATGCCGATTTTAACGAACGACGGCTGGAGCGCTATCTGGTTCTGGCCGCCGACGCAGGCTGTCTGCCGCTGGTGATCCTGACCAAAGCGGATCAGGCCCCGGATGCAGGCGGTTATGTTCAAAAGACCGAACGGTTGTCGCCTTTGATTACGGCAATTGCGATTGACGCCACTGATCCCTTGGAGGTCGAGCGGCTTTATCCATGGTGCAAGAGCGGCGATACATTGGCCTTGGTCGGGTCATCCGGGGTTGGCAAGACCACGATCCGCAACGCACTTACAGGCGAGGATGCGGCGACGCAGGGTGTGCGCGAAGATGATGCCAAAGGCCGCCATACCACAACATCGCGGGCGATGATCCGCACGCTGGCGGGAGGTTGGCTGATTGACACACCGGGCATGCGCGCTTTGCCCCTGACGGATGTTGCCGATGGGATCGAGGTGGTTTTTGCCGACATCGAGGAGTTGGCCCGGGGCTGCAAGTTTTCCGATTGCGCCCATGACACCGAGCCGGGCTGTGCGGTGCAGGCGGCGATCGCGGACGGCAGGATTGACCGCGACCGGATGCAGCGCTGGCAAAAGCTGAAAGCCGAAGACTTGCGCAATTCCGAAACGATCGCGCAAGGGCGGAACCGCGACAAAGGGTTCGGCAAGATGGTCAAAGGTGCCATGGCACGTAAGAAGGCGGACCGGGGCGAATAAGTTCAGGCATCGGGCTGTGGCTGTGCCCTGCCCGCTCACAGCCCCTCTGGCGAAGCCGCTGCAATCATGCCATCACCTTTTGGTCACGAAACAGAAGGGGCGACGACATGGCATTTGGCAAAGGACATCACCTCAGCCTGATCGATGGCTCGGCCTTCATCTTTCGCGCCTACCACGCGCTGCCGCCACTGACGCGCAAATCGGATGGTGCACCGGTTGGGGCGGTTTCGGGCTTCGTCAATATGCTTTGGAAGATGATCGAGGATAACCGGGGTTCCGACGCACCGACCCACGTCGCCGTTGTCTTTGACAAAGGCTCGCACACCTTCCGCAACGATCTTTACGACCAGTACAAAGCCAATCGCGAGGCGATGCCCGAAGACCTGCGCCCGCAAATCCCGCTGACCCGCGAGGCGACACGTGCGTTCAACATTGCCTGTTTAGAGACCGAAGGTTTCGAGGCCGACGACATCATTGCAACACTTGCCCGCCAGGCCCGCGAAGCCGGGGGCCGTGTCACCATCGTGTCGTCCGACAAGGACTTGATGCAACTGGTGGGCGACGGGGTCGAAATGTTCGACGCCATGAAGAACACCCGCATTGGCGTCGAAGGGGTCGAAGCCAAGTTTGGCGTTGGCCCTGACCGCGTAATTGACGTTCAAGCCTTGGCCGGCGATAGCGTCGACAACATCCCCGGCGCACCGGGGATCGGTGTCAAAACCGCTGCCCTGCTGATCAACGAGTACGGCGATTTGGATACTCTGTTGGAACGCGCCGAAGAGATCACACAGCCCAAGCGCCGCCAAACCCTGATCGACAACGCCGACCAAATTCGCCTGTCGCGCCAACTGGTGACGCTGGATCAACACATGGACTTGCCCTACTCGCTCGACACACTTGAAATGCAGGAACCGGTGGCCGAAGACTTGCTGGCCTTCCTGACCGAGATGGAATTTCGCACGGTCACCCGCCGCGTGGCCGAGGCACTGGGTGCAGACGTGCCAGTCATTCAGGAAACAGCACCCAAAGCCGAAGTGGATGAGCCGCAATCGCAAGAATTCGATCCGTCGAAGTATGTGCAGATCTCGGACGCCAATGTCCTGAAAGACTGGATCGCCAAAGCGCACGCCCGCGGCTGGGTTGCCGTCGATACCGAAACCACCGGGCTGGACGAAATGGTGGCGGAACTGGTCGGCGTCTCGCTGGCAATCGAGCCGGGTGAAGCGGCGTATATCCCCCTTTCCCACAAAACATCGGCCCAGGATGATCTTTTCGGTACGGGTGAACTGGCCGAAGGTCAGATGAAGCTTGAAGACGCCCTCGCGCTGTTGAAGCCGCTTCTGGAAGACGCCAGCGTCGTGAAGATCGGCCAGAATATGAAGTACGACGCCAAAATGTTCGCGAGGTACGGTGTGTCCGTCGCGCCCATAGATGACACCATGCTGATGAGCTATGCGATGCACGCAGGCATCCATAATCACGGTATGGACCTGTTATCCGAGCGCTATCTTGGCCACCACCCTATTGAAATCAAACCACTTCTCGGGACGGGCAAAAACAAGATCACCTTCGACCGCGTCCAAATCGAAGACGCCGTGAAATACGCCGCCGAAGATGCCGACATCACGCTGCGTCTCTGGCAGCAGTTCAAGCCGAACCTTCATAAAAAGCGCGTGACCACCGTTTACGAGACCCTTGAACGCCCGCTTGTTCCTGTGCTGGCGGAAATGGAGATGAACGGCATCAAGGTTGACCGAGACGTGCTTTCACGCATGTCGAACGCCTTTGCTCAGAAGATGGCGCAGCTTGAAGATGAAATTCACGAGATGGCGGGCACCAAATTCAATGTTTCCTCGCCGTCTCAAGTTGGGGAAATCCTGTTCGACCAGATGAACATGCCCGGTGGCAAAAAGGGCAAGACCGGTAAATACGCCACTCCGGCGGACGTGCTGGAAGACCTTGCGACCGAACACGAACTGCCGGGCCGTATCCTTGACTATCGCCAGATACAAAAGCTGAAATCGACCTATACAGACGCGCTTCAGGATCACATTAACCCTGACACCGGTCGCGTGCATACGTCCTATTCCATCGCAGGTGCCAACACCGGGCGGCTGGCCTCGACCGACCCGAACCTGCAAAACATCCCCGTGCGTACTGAAGATGGCCGCCGCATCCGTGAGGCATTTATCGCAACACCTGGTCATACGCTGGTCAGCCTTGACTATAGCCAGATCGAACTGCGTATCCTTGCTCATATCGCCGATATCGATGCCCTTAAGGAAGCCTTCCGGGAAGGTCAGGACATCCACGCGACGACAGCCTCCGAGATGTTCAATGTGCCGATCGATGAGATGACCCCCGACGTCCGGCGACAGGCCAAGGCAATCAACTTCGGTGTGATCTATGGCATCAGCGGTTTCGGTCTTGCCCGCAACCTGCGCATTCCCCGCAAAGAGGCGCAGGGCTTTATCGACCGCTATTTCGAGCGCTTCCCCGGCATCCGCACCTATATGGACGACACTGTCGCCTTCGCGAAAGAACACGACTATGTCGAGACGCTGTTCGGCAGGCGCATCAATACGCCCGAGATCAACAATCGCGGCCCCCACGCTGGGTTCGCCAAGCGCGCCGCCATCAACGCCCCCATTCAAGGCACCGCCGCCGACATCATCCGCCGCGCGATGATCCGCATGCCGCAGGCCATTGCAAAGCTGCCCGCAAAAATGCTGCTGCAAGTCCATGACGAACTGCTGTTCGAGGTCGAAGACAGCGCCGTCGATGATCTGACCGAAGCAGCCCGCGTGGTGATGGAGGCAGCCGCAAAACCTGCGGTCCATATCGATGTTCCCTTGATCGTGGATGCGGGACGCGGGCAAAACTGGGCCGAGGCGCACTGACAACGGATCGGAAACAGAGTTTCCCCGACGTATTCTGGTCAAAATCTAGGTTTCTTCTTGACACAATCTGCACATTCACTGCACAAACATAAATGTGAGTGGTTGAAGGGTAATTAACGAGTTTTGTGAGGGTAACGCATTCTTTTGTTAGGTAGCGGCCTGCTTCCACCAGGTAGGCCGCTATCATTTTAATCAGACTTGGCCTCAAGTCGAACTCACCTCATCCCTCTCTTGCCAAATGCGATCTAAACCGGCCTAATGCCTGCATTCATTTTTGGCCAAGGCATTGAATACAAATGGAAAGCGGAACACGCCCCGTTAAGGGCACCCGAAAGATGATCGCCAGTATGACGCCTGTTCTGCAACCGGGCGTCTTTGTTTTTTGTTCGATGCTACATACGCAGGACAGCAACGCTGCCGCCAGTCTTGCGCGAGGCTCGTTTGCCGAAGATGAAGGTCTGTCGCTGATCCTTGCGAAAGACGACGCCGACCGGCTTGGCTTAACATATGAGACCGAAATGAAGCAGATCACGCTGATGGTCTTTTCCTCACTGACCGGCATTGGGCTGACGGGTGCCGTGGCCACCGAACTGGCCCGCGAAAAGATCCCCGCCAATGTGGTCGCCGCCACCCAGCACGATCACGTTTTTGTACCGGCTCGAAAAGCCGATGCAGCCATGGAACTGCTGCGCAACCTTCAGGCCCGCGCCCGCGACGGCGGATAAAAGGGCGCGTTACTGCGCACACGACATTTTGCGTCTGGTTTCACCAGCCGCGGTGCCTCCGGCGGGGATACTTTCAAACAGACGAAGGGCGAAAAAAAGGCTCGACCTCCCGGTATCACAGAGGGACCGGGAGGCTTCGCCTGTTACGGTCATCGGCGTCCCCGCCTGTACCGCCTGATCAAGTTCGAACAATTTGATTAAAACTTTCCTTCGTCTGTTGAAAAATATCACGGGGTGGTCCGGAGGGGCAGAGTCCCTCCGGCGGATCGACGACGAAGTCGGCGAAACCCCTTTCCCCTGCCCCCGGCCTCTTTTATGACGGGCCGCAACAAACCAAGGGGAAAAAATGTCCGAGCCTGAGATCACCGCAGACCTGATTGCCGCTCATGGCTTTACTCCGGATGAATACCAGGAAGTGCTCAGCATCCTTGGCCGCGACCCCAATTTCACCGAGCTTGGCATCTTCTCGGCGATGTGGAACGAACATTGCTCTTATAAGTCCTCGAAGAAGTGGCTCCGGACCCTGCCTACCGAAGGGCCTCAAGTCATCTGTGGTCCTGGCGAAAATGCGGGCATTGTCGATATCGGCGACGGCCAAGCGGTTGTCTTCAAAATGGAAAGCCACAACCACCCGTCGTATATTGAACCTTATCAGGGTGCTGCCACCGGCGTGGGTGGCATTCTTCGCGATGTTTTCACCATGGGGGCCCGGCCAATTGCGGCGATGAACGCATTGTCTTTTGGTGAACCCCAACACCCCAAGACCAAACGTCTGGTCGCCGGCGTGGTCGAAGGGATCGGCGGCTATGGCAACGCTTTCGGCGTGCCGACAATCGGCGGCGAAGTGCGCTTTCACGCCGCTTACAATGGCAATTGTCTGGTCAATGCCTTTGCTGCCGGGCTGATCGACAGCGACAAGATCTTCTATTCCGCCGCCTCGGGCGTGGGCATGCCGGTCGTCTATCTTGGGGCCAAAACCGGGCGCGACGGTGTGGGTGGTGCCACCATGGCCTCGGCCGAATTTGATGACACGATCGAAGAAAAACGGCCGACCGTTCAGGTGGGTGACCCGTTCACGGAAAAGCGCCTGCTGGAAGCCTGCCTTGAGCTGATGAAAACAGGTGCGGTTATTTCGATCCAAGACATGGGTGCTGCGGGTCTGACCTGTTCGGCAGTCGAAATGGGCGACAAGGGGGGCTTGGGCGTCCGGCTTAACCTTGATGCGGTGCCGCAACGTGAAGACCGTATGACGGCCTATGAGATGATGCTTTCTGAATCGCAGGAACGCATGCTGATGGTTCTGGACCCTGCAAAGGAAGCGCAAGCCAAGGCGATTTTCGACAAATGGGATCTCGACTTTGCGATCGTGGGCGAAACCCTTGCCGAAGACCGCTTTCTGGTCCTGCATGGCAACGAGGTCAAAGCCGATCTGCCATTGTCAAAACTGTCGTCCACAGCACCCGAATATGACCGCCCCTGGGTCGAAACACCTGCTGCGACGCCGCTTGCCGACGCGCCAAGCATCGACCCGGTCGAGGGCCTGAAGGCGCTGATCGGATCGCCCAACTATGCCCGCAAACACTGGGTCTGGGAACAGTATGATAGTCAGGTCATGGCTGATACCGTGCGCGCACCGGGCGCTGGCGCAGGCATCGTCCGCGTGCATGGCACCGAGAAGATGTTGGCTTTCACGTCCGACGTCACACCCCGATATGTCAGGGCAAACCCGAAAGAAGGCGGCAAACAGGCCGTCGCCGAAGCCTTCCGCAACCTCTGCGCATCAGGCGCCAAACCCTTGGCCACGACCGACAATCTCAACTTTGGGAACCCTGAGAAGCCCGAGATCATGGGCCAGCTTGTCGGCGCCATAAAAGGCATTGGCCAAGCATGCAAAGCGCTCGATATGCCCATCGTTTCGGGAAATGTGTCTCTTTACAACGAAACCGATGGCCAGCCGATCCTACCGACACCCACAATCGGCGCGGTGGGTCTGATCGAAACACCCGACCAGTTGATCGCGGGTGTCGCTGAGGACGGCGACTTTGCACTGCTTATCGGCGATACACAGGGCCATCTTGGTCAGTCCGCCCTTCTGGCGGAAGCTTTTGGTCGCGAAGACGGCGACGCCCCTGCCGTCGATCTCTTTGTCGAGCGGACACATGGCGATTTCATTCGGACAAATGGCGCGATGATGCACGCTGCCACGGACCTTTCTGACGGCGGCCTTGCCCTTGCCGCCTTCGAGATGGCCGATGGCGCCGGGATAGGTCTGACGTTGGATACCGATGACACCGCTCAGCTCTTTGGCGAAGACCAGGCCCGATATCTTGTTGCCTGCGACTTTGATCAGGCCGAAGCCTTGATGGTTGCCGCCGGACAGGCAGGCGTGCCCATTGTGCAGATCGGGCGTTTCGGTGGAGAAGCCTTTATTATGGGCACAGCATCCGCGCCGCTGGCCGAGCTGTCAGAACTCTATCGCAGCAGTTTTGCCCAGGTCGTCACATGACAGGACGCCCGGTCGATCTGGACCATTGGCCGCGCACGGCGCAGTTCCGGTTCTTCTGCGACTTTGACCGCCCGCACTATGCAATTACGGTCCGAATGGATGTGACCCGACTAATGGCGCTGCGCAAAGCGCAGAATCTCTCTCCTTTTCGCCATGCAATTTGGGCCATCGGCACCGGCTTGCATGCGGTCCCTGAATTGTGCATGCGGTTTCGCCAAGACAGGGTCACACAGTACGACCGTCTGCTTTTGTCACCAACGATCCCGCTGGATAACGGCGATTTTCGCTATACTTACCTTGCCTACAATCCGAACCGATCCCGCTTTGATACACACGCGCAGGAAAAGATCGCCGAGGTGCGGGCCGGTGCACCGCTTGGCGCCAACGATGGCTCTATCGAAGATGTGGCGTATCTCTCGTGTATGCCATGGCTGGATTTTACCTCGCTCGATAATGCTCTGCCGGGGCCGGATGACTGCATCCCGCGCGTCTCATGGGGTAAGATCGTGCCAAAGGGCGACGGCTTTGACGTGGCGATGGCCATTCAAGTTCACCACGCCCTTGTCGATGGCCTGCAGGTCGCGCAATTTTTTGAGGCCACGCAAGACGCACTTGACGCCGTCGCTTGAAGACGGCCCCGCCCTGACTTACGTTTCTGAATACGCCAGAGGAGAGGTGACCCAATGCCCATGCAGGCTCACGAAATCGAAGCGCTGATCCGCGAAACCTTCCCCGATGCCCAGATCGAGGTTGGTGGCAGCGACGGTGTGCATATGTCCGCCATGGTGATCGACGAAAGCTTTCGGGGCATGAACCGGGTCCAGCAGCAACGCGCGGTCTATGCGGCACTTAAGGGCAAAATGGACGGCCCCTCGGGCGAATTGCACGCATTGGCTTTGACGACAAGAGCGCCGGATTGACCGGCCCAAGCCCCGCAACCACATTCGTCTTGGGCGCCGTCGTGCTGCTGGTTCTTGTGCTGCTTCTAAGACGCGCCATAAACCGCTTGAACACGGTCACTGAAAAAGATGTCGAAGACGCCAGAAAAAGGGCTGAACGGTTTGAAGACATCGACGTAAATTGATTCCGACATTCTGGAGTAAGCGCGATCTCAATCCTCTACTTGATCCTAATTGCAGGCCTTGTGGGTATCTCGATGGTCATTCTACGCGCCCGCCGCGGTAAAATCGCAAGACCCGGACCCGTTAGCTCTGACGCCAAAACAGGCGGTCTGGACACCTATTTCGCTCAGATCGGCACACTTTTATCTGGTCCGGATGATAGCTTCTACGTTACTGCACAGGCCATTGGCCAACCTCATTTTGTTCAAGTCAGCGTCAACAAAATCGTAGGCTTATGGGTTTTCCAGTTCGATATCCCGATCACTGACTGGAGCGCGCTTTATGCCGACAAGATCGAGGCCGAAGCGCGAAGTCGCGGACTGACCCCGGTCAGGGTCGAAGGCGGGCCGATGGATTTTCTCGACGTCGATTTTGCATCTCAAGACACTCATGACGCGTTCACCCGTTGGGTCGTGACAGAGGTTTTCGGCTTGCCCGACGGCACGCGTTACGAGATCACTTGGGGCAGCCACTAGCACTTGCCGCAAAAGCGCACTATTTATCTTCAAACACTGACTTGTGGAGCGTGACATGACCGCCGAAACCCAGATCAAAGAGACCGTGACCACAAACGATGTGGTGCTGTTCATGAAAGGAACCAAGTCCATGCCGCAATGCGGGTTTTCCAGCCGCGTGGTTGGTGTGCTGGACTTTATGGGCGTCGAATTTGCTGACGTGAACGTGCTTTCGGACGACGCGCTTCGTCAGGGCATCAAGGATTATTCGGACTGGCCAACGGTCCCGCAGCTTTACGTCAAAGGCGAATTCGTTGGCGGCTGTGACATCATCACCGAGATGACCCTGTCAGGGGAGTTGGATCAGTTGTTCGAGACCAATGGCGTTACTTTCAACAAAGACGCCGCCGACAAGATCCGCGAACACAACGCGTAAGTTTGAATTGCGCGCTTGATTGATTAGAGAAGTCCAATGGTATTTCTGCCGCCGAGAGTTGGTAAATTCGGTTCGGAACCCCATTTCCGGCGAGGATATGGCAATGATTTCTGCCGCTTAGCGACGAAAAAAGTTATGCGTTTAATAGCCACTGCGGCGCTTTGGAATTAAAAACTTTTCCCCATTCGAATAATTCAACCCACTTTTACGCCAGCTGGAGCCAACCATGACGAAAGGTGTTCTAAGTCAAACGCAAGAGCGACTGGTGAACGATGCCTATAATCTTAGCGTGGCGACGTTTGCACTTTATGGGCGAATTGCCGGACTATACCTTACATTTTTGGCTGTCTTTTTTGCCTTGTTACGAACCGAGTTAGCCCAAGCAGCAGGATTTTTACATGCTCTGGCTATCGGCGGAACGGTAGGTATGATAGTGATAACAATCATATTTTTCTTCGGTATCTGGAAGGCGTCAAACTTCTACTTTGAGAAAATGGAATTGTGGTCCGAGAGCGAATACTCGACAGCGTTGAAAAACGGACGGGCTCGGATAAACCGGCTTTTGATCGGTCTATTGCTTTTGGGTTGCTCTGCATTGATTGTAGTGCTGGTTGCATTGACTTGGCTCACTAAGGTCTAAGTGAATTGCGCCTCAAAAACTACGACGCTCGCCCCGCTGCGCCCGACCGCGTTTGATCCATGACAAGGACACCTTTGGGCAAAACGGTGAAGATCGTTACAAACGGAGGACTGAGATGCGTGATTTTACTGATCAACAAGCCCGCCTGACCGCGCGGCTGGCCGAACTGGACGCGCGCGTTCACAAGATCGAAGACCGTCTTGACGATCCGGTGACAAAAGACTGGGAAGACGGTGCTATTGAACGCCAAGACACGGAAGTGCTGGAAGACCTTGGCCTAGCGGGCCTGAAGGAAATGGAAGCGATCCGCGCAGCCTTGGGACGCATTGATGACGGCAACTATGGAACCTGCATGAAATGCGGCAGCGATATATCGACTGAACGCCTGGAAGCCGTGCCTTACGCCGCGCTTTGCCGGGTTTGCGCAGCGGACGCCAGCAAGAGAACCTGACGAGGGGCGGCTAACTGGCCGCCCGCAGTTTTTCTTCCGCCGCTTCCGCCAAGGCTTCGGCGCGCGCGGCGAGCTCGGCCATCGCTGAGGTCACTTCGTTCGGGATCACTGCGACTTCCATGCGCTCGGCCACCGGCTTGGGACGGCTCTGCAATTCTTCGATCCACGCTTCTTGCTGCGCAATCTTGTCTTCCATCGACTTCAGCTGATCTTCGGACCCAGCGTGCTTGTCGGCCAGCATCAGACCCGCCATCAGCAGCATCCGCGCTTCGGGCAGACCGCCCGATCTGGTCCATCAGCGACTTGGCCTCGTTGTCCAGAAGACCTGCGGCCGATTGCAGAAAATGCTCTTCGCCTTCCTGACATGCCACGTTGAAAGGTCCGTCCACCGATCTGAATATTGTACTTCGGGCATCTCAGGCCTCCTTCAACACAGGTTCAAGGGTTGCAAGAATTTCTTCGATTTCGGCCGGTCGGCAGCCCGCGCCGCACGCAGGCTTTCCAGTTCGGTCACCATCGACGAATTGACCAGATCGGCGTCGCCCACACCCTGTGCATTGGCATCCGCAGCGCGGCGTTAGAGCCGCGCAGTGCTTCGTTGACCGAGCGCATCTGCTGCATCTCGCCGTCTCGCGACTTCAGCGATTCTTTCAGGCGATCCACCTCATCTTCCAGATTGGCGACCATGTTTTCCTGTTTTTCCTTGATCGCGCGCACCCGCTCTTCCAGTTGCTGCGTTCGCGACCCGTTCGGCTTCAAGTTCGGCTTTCAGATCTGTCGCTGTCGCCATCCGTCGCCACGCGTTCAATTGATCCATCGCCTGACTTGCGCGGTCCAGTGCCGCCGTGATCCGGCGTTCAAATTCGGAAATATCGTCCATGCTTCCCAGCCGTTCCTTGTGGCGCATTAACCTGTCGAATCGCGCCGTCTCGTTGGATGCAGAATACCCGATGCGCCCGGTCTTTCACCCCCCTAACCGTTCGAAGCGCCCAACGGCCATCTTGCGCTCCCGCCCCGGACTGCTATCAACCGTCAAAGTCGAGCAAGCAGGGGACCAGAACCGTGGACATCGCAACCTGAAAGAGCTTCATCCAGATCACTTCGCCCGCGCCACCGCGATCCGCGCCCTGGCAATGGACGCAGTACAGGCCGCGAACTCCGGTCACCCGGGCATGCCGATGGGCATGGCCGATGTCGCCACGGTCTTGTTCGAGAAACACCTGAAGTTCGATGCCGCCAACCCCGACTGGCCGACCGCGACCGGTTCATCCTGTCGGCAGGTCACGGCTCGATGCTGCTTTACGCGCTGCTGTACCTCACCGGGTACGAAGACATGACGCTCGATGCAGGTTCAAGAATTTCCGCCAGTTGGGCTCGATCACCGCCGGCCACCCCGAATACGGCCACGCCAAGGGCATCGAAACAACGACCGGCCCGCTGGGTCAGGGCCTTGCCAATGCCGTCGGCTTTGCCATGGCCGAAGAAGCGCTGCGCGCGCGTTACGGCAAGAAGGTCGGTCGATCACTACACCTACGTCATCGCAGGCGACGGCTGCCTGATGGAAGGCATCAGCCACGAAGCCATCGGGCTTGCTGGCATGCAAAAGCTCGGCAAGCTGATCGTGCTTTGGGATGACAACAACATCTCCATCGACGGCGAAATCAGCCTGTCCGACATCACCGATCAGAAGAAGCGCTTTCAGGCGGCTGGCTGGCAGGTGCTGGAATGCGACGGCCACGATCCCGAAGACATCGACCGCGCTTTGACACAGGCCCGAAAGGATCGAAGAAGCCGTCGATGATCGCCTGCAAGACCCATATCGGCTTTGGTTCGCCCAACCGGCAGGACACCGCCAAGGCGCACGGCTCACCATTGGGTGACGAGGAAATCGCGGCTGACCCGTGCCGCTTACGGCTGGAACCATGCGCCCTTTGATATTCCCACCGATATCCTTGACGCATGGCGCGCCATTGGCCGCAAAGGTGGCGAGGCTCGCGCCGAATGGGAGGAACGCTATCGCCGCCCTTTCTGCACCTCGCGTCAGAGCGAATTTACCCGCGTGATGTCGGCCACGCCGCCCAAAAAACTGGCAGGTGATCATCCGCGCACTGAAGAAAGCAGATCTCCGAGACCGCGCCCAAGGTCGCCACGCGGCGGTCTTCGGAAATGGTGCTGGAAGTGATCAACCCGGTCATGCCCGAGAATCATCGGCGGGTCGGCCGACCTGACCGGATCGAACAACACCAAAACGGCCGACCTGGGCATCTTCGATCCGTCGAACCGCAAGGGCCGTTATGTTCACTACGGCATCCGCGAACACGGTATGGCGGCTGCGATGAACGGTCTGACGCTGCACGGCGGGATCAAAGCCTATGGCGGCACGTTCATGTGCTTCACCGATTATGCTCGTGGTGCGATGCGTCTTTCGGCACTGATGGGCGTGCCGGTCACCTATGTGATGACGCACGATTCCATCGGCCTTGGCGAAGACGGCCCGACGCACCAGCCGGTCGAGCATCTGGCGATTTCGCGGGCGACGCCCAATTTGAACGTTTTCCGCCCTGCTGATACCGTCGAGACTGCGGAAGCATGGGAATTGGCGCTGACGTCGGAAAGAACACCTTCTGTGCTGTCGCTGACCCGCCAAGGGCTGCCGACCCTTCGGACCGAGCACAAGATGCGTAACCTGACGGCTCAGGGCGCTTATGTCCTGGCCGACTCAGACGGCAAGCGGCAAGCGATCCTTCTGGCCACCGGTTCCGAGGTTGAAATCGCGATGAGGGCCCGCGAGATGCTGCAGGCCGAAGGGATCGGCACACGGGTCGTCTCGATGCCCTGCTGGGAATTGTTCGAAGAACAGGACGAAGCTTATCGGCGCAAGGTTCTGCCCGCCGGCCCGGTCCGCGTGGCCGTCGAGGCCGCCATTCGGTTTGGCTGGGACCGTTGGCTTTATGGCGAGCGTGGCAAGCGCGAAAAGGGTGCATTTGTCGGGATGCACGGCTTTGGGGCGTCTGCTCCGGCGGATGAGCTATACGAACATTTCGGCATCACGCCAGCAGCTGTTGCCGCAAGCGTCAAATCGATGCTTTGAGGTTTTGCGCCGTGCTTTGCACGTCGCGTTAAGTGAGGGGGTTTCACCCCCTCACACTCCCCCAGCATATTTTAGGACCAATGAAAGACCGAAAAGGCGCGCTTTGCGGCGTCTTGAAAAATTCTTTCTGATCCCCTGTCGAAATCGGCGGGGCTGACGCGTCCTTGGGTCATACCTTATGCAAGGGCGACCTAAATGACCCCGACACGTACCGCCACATATACCGCAACTCGCCCACCATCGCAGCCCGTGTGGGTGAGGACGTTTGCGGCTCCAATCCCGGCCTCCGTAATTCTTGTGATCCTCACCTGAGGCTTGCCTGCGCGCGCCTATGGCGCAAAACTTCACCCAACTGAAAGGAAAGACCCATGCAATATCTTGCACTCATCTATGCAGAAGACGGCGCAGGCCCAAACCCGGGCGATGCGGATTGGGACGATTACATGAACGGTTATTTCGCCGCCAACAAAGCCTACAAGGCGGCTGGCGTCATGCGCGGTGGCGAAGCCCTGCAAGACACCTCGACGGCGACGTCGCTGCGTATCCGTGACGGCAAGACCGAAACGATGGACGGACCCTTTGCCGAGACGAAAGAACGTCTTGGTGGATTTTACATTCTGGATTGCAAAGACTTGGATCAGGCGATCGAGATGGCTTCGCTGATCCCCACGGTCCATCACGGAACGATCGAGCTGCGCCCCATCATGGAAATTCCGGGCGACGAATGACCACCCCTGCCCCCGATCTTTCTCGCCAGATCGGCCTGATCATGCGCGACGACCGGGGGCGACTTTTGTCCGCTTTGATCCGCACGCTTGGCAGTTTCGACCTGGCAGAAGACGCGCTTCAGGACGCCACCGAGCGCGCCCTTGTGCATTGGGCGCGATCCGGCTTGCCGGACCGACCGGATGCATGGCTTTTGCAGGTGGCACGCCGTGCCGCAATCGACCAGATCAGAAAAAGCCAGAGACATCGTACTCTTGCCCCAGAAATCGCCCGACTGATGGAAGAAGACGAAGAGGACCGCGCCAGCGATGTGCCCGATATCCCGGACGAACGTCTGAGGTTGATCTTCACCTGTTGCCATCCCGCGCTTGAAGAAAAAACGCGTGTTGCTTTGACCTTGCGAACCGTTGGCGGGCTGTCGACCCGGGAAATTGCCCGCGCCTTCGTCGATGCCGAACCTGCCATGGGTCAGCGTCTGTCCCGCGCCAAGGCCAAGATTACGGCGGCAGGTATTCCTTATGCAGTGCCGGACCGGGCGGATTGGGACGCAAGGCTTTCGTCAGTTCTGACCGTGATCTATCTGATTTTTAACGAAGGTTGGACGGCTGGCCCCGGTGACGCCCCGATCCGCACGGGCCTGTGCGATGAGGCAATCTGGCTGGCACGCCTGATGGTCGAGCTTGCCCCGGATGAACCCGAGATCGAAGGCTTGCTGGCGCTGATGCTGCTGGCCCATGCCCGCCACGCGGCCCGGTTCGACAAGAGCGGCGGTTTGGTGCCGCTGGAAGGTCAGGATCGCGCATTGTGGAAGACCGATCTGATTGAAGAAGGCCTTGGTGTTCTGGATCGAGCCGTGGCGCGCCGCCTGCCCGGCCCCTTTCAGATACAGGCCGCCATTGGGGCTTTGCACATTCAGGCCAAGACGGCCCTTGATACGGATTGGCCTCAGATATCTGCTTTTGTATGAAAGGCTTGCGGCTCTTTCGCCCTCACCAGTCGTGGACCTCAACCGATGTGTGGCTTTGGCTGAAACCGGCGCCTTGGCCCGTGCACGCCGCGATTTGGCGACACTGGAAAGTTCGTTGTCCACCTATCAGCCGTTCCACGCCGCAACTGCCGATCTTGCCCGACGCGCCGGCGATACCAAGGCGGCGGCGCAAGCATATGATACCGCGATCCAACTCAGCCAAAGCGATGCCGAGCGTCAGTGGCTGTCTGACCGAAAGGCAGCCCTTTAGCGCCTAAAGAGCCAGATCCAAAAGGACCGCGGGAAAATCGATGCCGGGGCGCAGACTGATCGACACGGGCCCACGCTCTTTGAACCCGCAAGCAGCGTAAAACGGCACTGCCATCAGGGTCGATAAACATTCCAGCCGCACCATCCCGGCGGCGCGGGCATCGGCGAAAATGTGATCCATCAACGCCCGCCCGATCCCGCGTCGGACCTGTGTATGATCGGTAACAACGTGGCGAATATGCCCGACACTGGGGGTCGCCTGCCCTTCCCCCGGAGCCGCTTTTGTCCAACCACCAGCCCCCAGAGCGCGGGCGCCTTCTTCCACAAGGAAATATGTCCCCGAGGCAACAAGCCGCGGCTGCGCCTTTGAAATCAGCGGGATAGCTGTCACCAGCAAGGACGGCGGATAGGCGTCCTTGAGCAGCACGGGATAGGATCGCCCAAGCAATGCGTCGATCCGGCCAAGATCGGCAAGCGTGGATGTGCGGACAGTGAAGGTAGTTTTCATTGCGCTCAGCCTAACAGAGTGTCCAAGATATGTTGTGTGCGAAAGGACCAGGTCAATGCCAATCCATCACCCCGATACCGTGAAGACCGACGAAAGCGATGGCGTTGGCGATCCCTGCGGTCCCTTTCAGGCCCTGCTCTTTAGCGACGCAGGCAATCTGACGCAATTTGGTGCTTTCGAAGAGATTCTTCCGCCCGGTTCGTTTTCTTCCGTAAAGCACTGGCATCAGGTTGAGGACGAAATGGTCTATGTGCTGGAAGGCGAGGTAACCCTGCACGAGGGGGACAGCTTGACCATCATGCGCAAAGGCGACGCCGCGACGTTCAAAGCAGGCGAACCTGTCGGGCACTGCCTTGAAAACAAAAGCTCTTCGCCGGTTCGATATCTTGTAATCGGCACCCGTGCACCGAAAGACGTGGTTACCTATCCGGACAATGATCGGGTTTTGACGAACACTCGCGGCGGCGAGCGGACCTGGGAAGACAGCAACGGCAAACCTGTCCGGTCCCTTTACGACTAGCCAAAAAAAGAAAGGGGCCGCGTCAGAACGCAGCCCCCAAATTCTTGAAAAGTCAGGCGATCTTACTTGATCTTGCCTTCCTTGTACTCGACGTGCTTGCGAACAACCGGGTCATACTTCTTCACGACCATCTTCTCGGTCATGGTGCGTGCGTTCTTCTTCGTCACGTAGAAGTGGCCGGTGTCGGCGGTCGAGTTCAGACGAATCTTGATCGTGGTCGGTTTCGCCATGGGTCGTACTCCTGCTTGGCCGCTGCAAAGAAGGCGCGACCCGAAAATCCTGAAGCCCGCGTATTAAAGGTTAAGCGGTGTCTGTCAAGGGCGAAACGCGTGTTCAGGCCACGCCCATTGCCTGATGCACACGTGCTCGGGCCTCGTCTGACAGGTTCAGAGCCTTGGCCAGTGTGTTGAGGTATTCCACTTCGGACACCTTGTCGACCTTCACCGTCATCAATGCCGAGGCATAGACCTGTGCCGCCATCTGCTGTGACGTGTCCTGTGCCAAAGCCATCGCATCCGCTGGTGCGGCCAGTTCAGCTTCGATGAAGGCGCGTTCTTCAGTGCCGACATCGCCCATGTGCTCCATGATCTTTGCACGCTCGTCGGCGTCAATTTCGCCGTCAGCTTTGGCGGCTTGAATCATCGCGCGGATCATCAGCTTGGCGTTTTGTTCCATCGTATCGGTCGCGACGGTGTTGCCAGTCATCGCGTCGATCATTGCGCTGGTTTGTTCAGCACCGCCCGCCATGCCGCCGCCCAAGGCCGACATCAGTCCGCCAAAGCCCGCGGCGGCACCTGCGTCGGCCGATTGGCCCAAGAACTGGTCGCGCATACCCTTCAACTGCTCGGTCGGCAGGCCCATCTTTTCCATCATGTCAAAGGCCTGATCGCTCATCTGCGCCACTTGCGGGTTCTGACGCATGGCGTCTTTTACGCCGGGCATCCCGCCCATGTCCTTGTATTTGTCGTATCCTTTGGCAGCGGCAAAGCCTGCGGCCAGCGTTGCAACTGTTTTCACAAAGCTCATGATATGTTCCCTGTTTTAACCCGAGCAATATGCCCTTTGGCTTCTTTGATAAGTTGGTGAGCCTCGGTTGGAAAGGCAAGTGCGCGGATGGCCTGTAAGCCGGATTCTGTACCGCATTGCTGGGCGATGACCATTCCTCTGGTCCCGCCGTTACCGACGGGATCAAGCTGCCAACCCGGGTTCCGGACCAAAACGCTGGCGTCCCGCCCCTGTGCGAGACCCCTATTCGGCATTGCTCCCGGTGGGGCTTGCCTTGCCGTCCTTGTTGCCAAGTCCGCGGTGGGCTCTTACCCCACCTTTTCACCTTGACCGCGCACATGGCGTGGCCGTCTGTTTTCTGTGGCGCTTTCCCTCGGGTTTCCCCGGCCGGGCGTTACCCGGCACCGTTGCTTTGTGGAGTCCGGACTTTCCTCGCTGGCCTAAGCCAACGCGGCCATCCAGCCATCCGCGCATGCAGCGGCTTATCCAAACTTGGCAATTGCGTAAAGAGGTGATGCAGGCGGCCTAGTCCGGGCCTTCGTCAAAAATCTCTTTGAAAGCAACGCGCAGGTACTCGGTCATCGCGACCTTAGAGCGTGTTGCGGCCTTTCCGATTCAGGATTCCCACGGGACTTGATCTGTGATTCCCTGTTTGCATAGCAGATATGGGGGTATGAAATGGGCAGACCACATCCTATGGCTCTTCGAGAGCGCGTTGTCGCTTTTGTGGAGGAAGGGTATTCCCACCGTGCGGCGGCGGCGCGGTTTCGGGTTTCTGTGAAGTTCGTCAACGACATGGTGATCCTGAAGCGTGAAACAGGTAGTCTGGAGCCGCGCGCGCAGGGCAACGGCGGCGGCCATGGCAAGCTGGCCAGTCTTCGGGGTTGGATCGAAGCGCGGATGTTGGCAAAACCGGATTTGACCCTGGATGATCTGGTGTTGGAGGTGGCGGATGGTCATGGTGTCACAGTCCATCGCGTTTCGGTCTGGCGTGCCCTGCGTAGCCTCGGCCTGACACACAAAAAAAGACCTCCAAGCCGCCGAACAGAAGCGGCCTGAGGTCCGGCAGGCGCGCCTTACCTGGATCACACGGCGTCAGCCTTTCATGCGCAACCTGTTGCCGCGCATAGGTTTCATCGACGAGACCTCGCTAAAGACGAATATGGCCAAAACCACCGGGTGGTCTCCCAAAGGCGCACGCCTGACCGACCATGCGCCTTTTGGCCACTGGAAAACCCAGACATTCATCGCCGCCCTGCGCCATGACCGGCTGGATGCCCCTTGGGTCATCGATGGTGCGATGAACGGCGAGCTGTTCGATCTCTACATCGAGACCCAGTTGGCGCCGACCTTGCAGAGCGGCGACGTGATCATCCTGGATAACCTGTCATCGCACAAAAGCCTAATTGCAGCCGCAGCCATGAACGCTGTCGGCGCATGGTTTCTGTTCCTTCCGCCCTACAGCCCAGACTTGAACCCTATCGAGATGGCGTTTGCAAAGCTGAAGGCCCTGATCCGCCGAGCTGCTGCTCGCACCTACGATGAACTGTGGAAGGCTGTTGGCCATGTCTGCGACCTCTTCACCGACGAGGAATGCTATAATTTCTTCAAGGCTGCAGGATATGAAACCAATTGAACGCAACCCGCTCTAGATGTTTCGCCAAAAGGCTCTAGGTAATACCGTATGTGCGACCACCTGAGGATTTCGGCGTCCTCGTTCCTATAATGAAATTCAATCAAGCACGAAATTGTGCCGGTTCCCGGCCGTTCGGACACATCGATAAGCCGGTGCGTTACGGTTTTCGCACCGATCCTTTGAATGCCCATAGCTATCTGTTCATTGGCATGGCGAACTTGCTCTTTCGACGCCTTCAAAGCCACTTCATCGGAATAAAAAATGGGAATCGGTGTCTCAAATAATTCAACCAACGCATCGATATCGCCCGCTTGCATAAGCTCAGCTTGCCGACGAATAAACAGATCAACTTTGTGTCGCATCTGTTACTCCATCAAAAACCCAATTGAACGTCCCGGCTCAATTACTTTTCATCCCACTTTAATCAACCTAGCGGCGAAACTAGGTTTCGGAAAGTGACTCTATGATTGTTTTAATGGAGTGATCAAATCGACCGAAGCGGTCGTGACGGTATGCGCCGGGCAATACGCTCTGTGACATCTGCCGGAAATTGCCTTGCCAAACCAGCCATCATAGCATCGTCGGCCACAGATCGCGGCCCTGCAGAAAAGGGTCTAAACCGTTGACGAAAGGCATTTAAAATGCACGCCTCGCCCAATTCGACTGGATAGCCGAAATAGGCGGCATCCTTCATGAAATTGCCGCGCAAAGACGGTTCGGGCCAAATGGAAAGGCCCTTTTCTGCCAGACGTTCCCAATCGAAATTTGGGCCAGGATCATTTTTTCGCCCCGGTGACAAATCGGAATGTCCGATAACGGCCTTGGTGGGCAATTCGTACCGCTCCATCAGATCGGCCAAAAGTGCTTCGAGCGTCGTCATCAAAGGCTCGTCAAAGTGACAGGTCCCATCGTTGTCCAATTCGATGCCGATCGAGCGCGAATTGACATCTTCGCGACCAGCCCAACGCCCTTCGCCAGCATGCCACGCGCGTTTGTCTTCTTCGACAAGCCGGAAAAGCTTGCCGTCCCGACCAATCAGATAGTGCGCAGAAACTTCCGCCTCGGGGTTGCAAAGCCGCGTCAGAGCGGCTTCGGCGTCGGTCATGGCGGTATAATGCAGAACGATAAGTTCGATACCAACGCCATCCTTCCGCTCGCCAAAATTCGGGGAAGGACGGTCGGTGATGTCCATTGGCTTATCCTCCGCGTGCAGTGCGGAACGGGGTCGGGTCCCAGAAACAGGCAAATCCGTCGCCATCCGGATCGAGCCCGCGACGGTCACGCTTTGGTCCACCTGCCGCAAGAAAGGCCGCCTGAGCCTGATCGCCCGAGGCAAACTCGGCGCAGGCCCGGCGATACCGTTCTTCGTTGAAACGGCTGGAACGGTCGTGCACGGGTTGGCCCACGCCATTCGTCGTCGACAGCGCATAAGACACGATGTTCGGTGCCGCATTGCCCGACGGGCGATCAGGGATCGCCTCGGGTTGAATGACCTGAAAACTGTCGCGCTGGCGCTGAATACGCTCACGGTCGCTTTCGATCGTCTCCCGCGATGCCACCGCGTCGAAATTCTGCTCATCCGAGATGTTCGGGTTGCTGCTTACAACCGCCGTGCCTGCCAATGGGGTCTGCTGCACCTCGGCTGTCGCCATCGGCCCCGTGCTGTTCAGAACGCCCAGAGTATCCTGCGCGATTGCGCGTTCCTCTCCGATAGGCTGCGCTTGCCGACCTTCCAGCATCGCGTCGCGTCGCGCACGCTCGCTGCGCATCTGATCTGCGCGCGCTTGTTGCTGCGTGTAGCTGCCGTAATCATTGAACCCGACACCGCCGCCCACGTTGGGATTGCTGTCAGGAACACTACTTGCGCATCCCGCAAGAACGAGGATTCCGGCCATTGCCGATGTTTTGATGGTCATTTTTCTGCTCTGCCACTCAAGTTTTGCGGAACATTACCACCATTTTTCAGGCTTGGCCACAAATCCGGCACGATCTTCCAAAGTCTGAGCGATATTTAGCAACTCGCCTTCTTCCCAAGGCTTGCCGATCAGCTGAAGCCCCAGCGGTAAGCCTTGCCGGTCTGAGCCCACGGGAACGCTGATCCCCGGCAATCCAGCAAGATTCACCGTCACTGTAAAGACGTCGTTCAGGTACATCTGAACCGGATCATCGAACTTCTTGCCCAACTCGAAGGCCGCCGATGGCGTCGCGGGTGTCAGGATCGCATCAACGCCAGTCGCAAAGACATCTTCGAAGTCTTTTTTGATCAACGTCCGCACTTTGCGTGCGCGGTTATAATAGGCGTCGTAGAAGCCTGCCGACAGCACATAGGTCCCGATCATCACACGGCGCTGAACCTCGGCGCCAAAGCCCTCGGCGCGGGTCTTTTCGTACATCTCGGTGATGCCATCGCCCTGCGCCAACTTGGCCCGGTGGCCATAGCGCACGCCATCATACCGCGCGAGGTTCGAAGACGCTTCGGCAGGGGCAATCACGTAATATGCGGGCAAAGCATATTTGGTGTGCGGCAGGCTGATGTCGACGATTTTGGCGCCTGCATCTTCCAGCATCTGGCGGCCTTCGGACCACAACGTCTCGATTTCGTCCGGCATCCCCTCCATCCGGTACTCGGCTGGAATACCGATGGTCTTGCCGCGAATGTCACCCGTGATCGCCGCCTCAAAATCGGGCAATGGAAACTCAACACTGGTCGAATCCTTGGGGTCATGCCCCGCCATCGCCTGCAACATGATCGCCGCGTCGCGCACTGATTTGGTCATCGGCCCCGCCTGATCCAGCGAGGATGCAAAGGCCACAACACCCCAGCGCGAGCAGCGCCCATAGGTGGGCTTCAACCCGGTGATCCCCACGAAGGCCGCAGGCTGGCGGATTGATCCGCCTGTATCGGTGCCCGTTGCGGCAAGACAAAGGTCAGCTGCCACAGCCGAGGCCGAGCCGCCCGAAGACCCGCCGGGCGTCAGCGCCGTGTCTTCATTGCCCCGCCGCCAAGGGTTGATGACATTGCCATAGGTCGAGGTCTCATTACTGCTGCCCATGGCGAATTCATCCATGTTCAGCTTGCCAATCATTACCGCGCCCGCATCGAAAAGCTGGCTGGTGATGGTCGATTCATACTCGGGCTTAAAGCCGTTCAGAATAGCGCTTGCCGCCTGACTTGGCACACCCTTGGTGCAGAACAAGTCCTTGATCCCCAGGGGAATACCGCACATCGAAGGCGCATCGCCCGCTGCAATCCGTACATCCGCTGCAAGCGCCTGCTCGCGCGCCAGATCAGGTGTCGGGTGGACTACAGCGTTCAATTCAGCTGCCGCATCTGCCGCTGACAGACACGCTTCCGTCAACTCGACAGAGGTAATCTCACCCGCCCGCAACTTGTCGCGTGCATCCGAAATGGTGAGGTTGTTCAATTCGCTCATATCGCTCACTCCACCACTTTGGGCACGGCAAAGAAGCCTTCGCGTGCATCAGGCGCGTTGGACAAAATCTTGTCGGCCTGCCCGCCCTCGGTCACTACATCTTCGCGCCGCTTCAGACGCATCGGTGTGACACTGGTCATGGGCTCCACGCCGTCGACGTCGACCTCGTTCAACTGCTCGACAAAGCCAAGGATCGCGTTGAACTCACCGGCCAGCGCATCCAGTGCGTCTTCCTCGACTTTGATCCGCGCCAGTTTGGCGACGCGGCGTGCGGTTTCGCGGTCTATCGACATCGGGCAAACTCCTGTGAACGCTGGCGATGTAGCGCGTGGGCGCAGCGATGCCAAGCCTTGTGCGACCTTAAACAGCGGACATAGTTCGGTGCCGACGCCATGTCTCGATCATCCAACTGAGCATCAGGGCGTTCAGACAATGCCAAAGCCAGTGCGTGCCCATCGGCCAGGCGGCGCAGAAAGCCTGATCCAGCGACCGCGCTGTCAAAGATAGGCAAAGGATGGCGGCGCCTAGCCCCAAATTGCGCGCGGTCATGGGATGACGGGTTCGCAGCAGCACAGCATAGGCAAAGATCAGCAGCGGCAAGGGCCAGTAAAAGCTGGAAATTCCAAAGAACGGCAGGGCCGAGAAAACAGGCGTCAAAGCAGCGGTATAGGGAACATAAGCCGCGGCCCCCGCAGCGGCTGCCCAAATAGGCCAGCCCCAGAAATCACGGTTCGCCAGAAATATATAGGCCAGTGAGAATGCCACAATCGGTCCCGTGTCCAAGGCTGCTGCCCAAGCCGTGGCATGGGTGTGAAACAGCCATGACCCAACACCGATCACGAACAGAAGTGCCGCCATCACCCGCCCGCTGGTCATGCCCTGCGTTCGCCGCCACATGATCACCGCGCCGATCAAAAAGGCGAGGTTGGTCACAGCATTCAGCGGCTCAGACCAGTAACTCGCGTCCGTCCGCTCGCAATAGGCATCAATGGCACGCGCCCAGTCCAAATCGCTCAGCGCCGTTCGGCGAAGAATGCACGCAGCAATTCGGCGGCGTCCTCGGCCCCGATCCCGTCATAGACCTCGGGCACATGATGGCACTGCGGATGCGTGAAAATACGCGGCCCCTGCGCAATACCGCCCGATTTCGGGTCCGCCGCGCCATAGTAAAGCCGCGCAACGCGCGCTGCCGAAATAGCTGCCGCGCACATTGGACAAGGCTCAAGCGTCACGTATAAATCGCACCCAGTCAGCCGCTCCGACCCCAGTGCCTTCGCCGCAGCCCGGATCACCAAAACCTCGGCATGGGCCAAGGGGTCGGCCCATTCACGCGTCCGGTTACCGTCTTTCGCCAAGACCTCTCCGTCAGGCCCGACCAAAACGGCGCCCACCGGCACCTCGCCGCGTGCGCCCGCCAAACGTGCCTCGGCCAGTGCTGCATCCATGTGGCTTCGAAATCCCATAGCCTGTCTTGGACCGCCGCCCGCAAAGTCTCAAGCACTTCACTTTCGATAAATACGCACTTACGGGGCCGCGCGCGCAGGGCGCGGCCCTGCAGCGACTGCCGAAAGGCAGGCGCAATCCGTGCCCTTCCCCTTGCCCCAACCAACGGCTATGCCCCACATCATGACAGACGCGCCAAAACCAGAACGGATTGCCAAGGTCCTCGCCCGCCATGGTGTCGCGTCGCGGCGCGAAGCCGAACGATTTATCGAAGCAGGCCGCGTCACTGTAAACGGCAAGATCATCGACAGCCCCGCGCTCAATGTTACCGAAAAGGACCAGATCACCTTCGACGGCAAACCTCTGGCCGAACGCGAACCACCGCGCATATGGCTTTATCACAAGCCGCCGGGCGTCGTGACCACGACCAAAGACGAAAAGGGCCGTCCCACCGTTTTTGCAGGCCTTCCCGAGGACATGCCCCGGGTGATGTCGATTGGCAGGCTCGATCTGAATTCGGAAGGTCTTCTGCTTCTGACCAATGACGGCGATATCAAACGCAAGCTGGAACTGCCTTCTACCGGCTGGCTTCGAAAGTACCGTGTGCGCATCCACGGCTCGCCGCAAGACACCGACTTCGACCCGCTTCGAAAAGGCGTCACCGTTGAGGACGGCGAGAAATTTGGCGAAATGACCGTTTCGCTCGACCGGCAACAGGGCCGGAATGCATGGGTCACACTCTCTCTTCGCGAAGGGCGCAACCGCGAGATTCGCCGCGCGATGGAGGCAATCGGGCTTAAGGTAAATCGGCTGATCCGGGTCAGCTATGGCCCCTTCCGCCTGGGCGATCTGAAGCCCGGCAGTGTCGAAGAAGTGCGCCAACGCGTTGTCCGCGACCAATTGGGGCTGAAAGATGAGACGGGGGGAAAAAATCCCGACACACGTCAAAAGCCAAAAAGAAAACCTCTGCCCCGCGCCAAGGGATCGAGACAAGTGGCTGGTAAAAAAAGATAAAATCGCCTGCCAAGGGTCAAATTCTCTTCAAACCCGCGGTTAAGCACAAGAAAGCCGTTAAGTCGCTTTCCTACCCGCTGCCTATGGCAAGCGCGATCATGATCTCATATGTTAATGTGGAACAAGTGGGGTGTATACCTGATGCAGCGTATTGCGTTGGCCATACTAGCGGTGGCAATCGTGATCGGTCTATCGGCTTTCCTGATAAGGAGTGCTGTGAAAACGGTCGAGCGTGTCGGAACGACCCCCGCAATTGCTTCTGGAGGAATGATGCAGAAGGCTGCCTTTTTTCTGCTCTTGTGTCTGATCATGTATGTCTCGGTCAGCGGGGGTTCCTGAATGACCGAACGCTATGGCGGAAAGTTCAGCCCTGACGCAGCGTCGCATCCGCGCAAGCCCGGTGGGCTGCGGCGCAGCCGGGCCGGGGCACGTGTCAATTTCCTTTTCATCGCTCCTGTCCCGATGCTTCTGGTTGCGTTTCAGCTTGAACCGACAGGCATGTTCCTGAAGATGATCGCTTTCGGCGACATGATGCTGGCCGCATGGCTGACCCAGCAGGGCCTGATTGCCGAGGACGCCTATGAAGCGAGGCGGGTCGCTAAAAAACCCGCAATTCCGCGCAAGATGTTTGGCAGCTTGTTGACCGGCACAGGTCTGGCGATTGCAGGCCTCGACCCTGAAACGTTCAACCTGATCAATCCGATCCTGTACTTCATTCTGGGAACCGTCTTGCATTTCATCGCCTTCGGCCCTGATCCGATGAAGGACAAAGGCACCGAAGGGATGAACGAATTTCAGACCGACCGTGTGGCCCGCGTTGTCGACGAGGCGGAACGTCATCTGGCAGCAATGAAAGACGCAATCCGACGCGCCCGCGTGCCCGCTTTGGAACGCCGCGTTGGCGATTTTGTTGAAACCGCGCGCGGCATGTTTCGCGTGGTCGAAGAAGACCCGCGCGATCTGACCAGTGCCCGCAGGTATCCTCGGCGTCTATCTGTTGGGCGCCCGAGATGCGACGGTGCAGTTCGCCGATCTTTATGCCCGTTCGAAGAACGAAGAAGCCCGCGCCGATTACGAGGCGCTGCTGAACGATCTGGAAAGCTCTTTCGCCCAGAAGACCGAAAGGCTGCTTCTGGACGACAAATCATCGCTCGATGTTGAAATTGAGGTGTTGCGCGACCGATTGGCACGCGAAGGCGTCCGAAGCGAAATTTAATACGAGGGGATACATATGTACGAAACCGTGCGCCAGAAGGCCCAGGAAGCCGAAACACTGGTCAGGCAGTCAGCGAGGTTCTGTTGCCTCCGCCCGCGCCTGCGCCGAAATCGTGGCTTACGAGCAGGCCGATGCAGGTCCGACAGCCTGAAATCGAACGGCGTCTGAACGAAATCGACATGGGCGATACGAATTCGATCGTGTCCTTCGGTTCGTCCGCACAGGCCGAGTTGCAGGAAATCAGCCAAGCCATGCTGGCCGACGTTCGGAACAAGGACGTGGGGCCTGCGGGCGATAGCTTGCGCAGTATCGTCTCGACCATCCGCGGTTTTTCGATCAGCGAACTGGACGTACGCCGCAAGCGGTCATGGTGGGAACGCCTTCTGGGCCGCGCCGCGCCGATCGCCAATTTTGTTGCACGCTTTGAAGAAGGTTCAGGGTCAGATCGACAAGATCACCGACGATCTTCTGCATCACGAGCACAAGCTGCTGAAAGACATCAAGTCGCTCGATCAGCTTTATGACAAAACCCTCGCCTTCTATGACGAACTCGCGCTTTACATCGCCGCTGGCGAGGAAAAGCTCAAGCGTCTCGACGAAGTCGAAATCCCGGCCAAAGACGCCGAGGTTCAGGCCGCCCCAGAAGAACAGGGTGTTATGAAAGCGCAAGAATTGCGCGACATGCGGGCCGCCCGCGACGATCTGGAACGCCGGGTGCATGACCTGAAACTGACTCGTCAGGTTACGATGCAGTCGCTGCCCTCGATCCGTTTGGTTCAGGAAAACGACAAATCGCTGGTCACCAAGATCAACTCGACATTGGTCAACACCGTGCCTCTTTGGGAAACGCAACTGGCTCAGGCTGTCACCATTCAGCGTTCGGCCGAAGCCGCCGAAGCTGTGCGGGAAGCCAATGATCTGACGAACGAGCTTCTGACCTCCAACGCCGAGAACTTGCGTTCAGCGAACAAGATGATCCGCGAAGAGATGGAACGCGGCGTCTTCGATATCGAAGCTGTCAAAAAGGCCAATGCCGACCTGATTGCCACGATCGAGGAAAGCCTTCAGATCGCCGACGACGGCAAGCTTAAGCGTGCCGAAGCCGAGGTGGAACTCAAAAAGATGGAAGCAGAACTCAAATCCACGCTGGCCTCGGCAAAGGCACGCGGCGATGGCATCGGCGCAAACGCCGGGGAGAGCGTTCCGGCCTAAGACATGGTGACGCCCTTGGTCCTTAAGGTGGGAGGCATCCTGTTGCTGCTTTCTGCATGCGACCAGATGGATACGTTCAGGGCCGGTCCGGAACCGGCCCCACCATCGCCCGTGATTGTGGAAGAAATCTCGCCCGTCAGCCGCGAGTTGATGGCCTATTATGCCCGGGTCGAACAGGGGCACCGCACGCGCGGACTTCTTCGGATCGACGGTGGTGGACCTGATGTGCCCTATGACGCTGACCGGCTGGCACGCACCTTTACGTCAACTGCCTTTTCGCGTGAATTCACCGATGTGGGCCGCGAGCTTGTCCGGCGCGAGGGTGACAGCATTCTGCATCGCTGGGGTGGGCCTGTCCTTGTTGAGCCGATCTTCGGGGCCAGCGTGCCGAGATCAACAGCGCGACCGATGACGCCGCTGCAATCCTCGCTTTGCCGAACGGCTGGACCGGGTCACCCGACACCCGTGTCAGCTTTACCCAGAAGGGTGGAAATTTCCGGGTGCTGGTGCTCTCCGAAGAAGAACGCCGCGTCATCCGGTCCAACCTTGCGTCGCCTGATCCCCGAGCATCCGAGATCGCGAGATCGAAGTGATCCAGAACCTCGATCGCGAAACCTATTGCGTTGTTGTCGCGTCGGACCCGAAGGACGACGGTGTGCTGACGCGCGCTGTCGCCGTGATCCGCGCTGAATTACCACCACGCCTGCGCATGTCGTGTTTTCACGAGGAAATCGCGCAAGGGTCTGGGTCTTGCCAATGACAGTCCGACGGCGCGCCCGTCGATCTTCAACGACGACGACGAATTCGGGCGACTGACCGCAATGGACGAAGACATGCTGCGTATGCTCTATGATCCACGGCTGTCAGCCCGGCATGGACGCGCAAACCGCACAAACCATAGTAAACGAACCTTGGCCGAGGCGCGTTTTGCGCCAGCCTTTTGAAGACCAGACCAAAGGAGACCCCAAATGGGCATTTTCGATTTTCTGAGTGGCGAGTTTATCGACGTCATTCACTGGACGGACGACACGCGCGACACCATGGTCTGGCGATTCGAGCGCGAAGATCACGAGATCAAGTACGGCGCCAAGTTGACCGTCCGCGAAGGCCAAGCGGCCGTCTTTGTCCATGAAGGACAGTTGGCCGACACCTTCATGCCCGGACTTTATATGCTCGAGACCAACAACATGCCGATCATGACCACGCTTCAGCACTGGGATCATGGCTTCAAGTCGCCGTTCAAGTCCGAAGTCTACTTCATCTCGACACGCCGCTTTACCGATCTGAAATGGGGCACCAAGAATCCGATCATGATTCGGGATCCGGAATTTGGGCCAACGCGGGTTCGCGCCTTCGGCACCTATACCGTCAAGGTCAGCGATCCCGGCGAAGTTTCTGGTCGAGATCGTCGGCACCGACGGCGAATTCACGATGGACGAGATCAGCTATCAGATCCGCAACATCATCGTGCAGGAGTTCAGCCGCGTGATCGCCTCGCCGGTATTCCCGTGCTGGATATGGCCGCAAACACCAAGATCTTGGCAAACTGGTTGCCGAGCTGCGATCTCGGAAACCATCGCCGCTTACGGTCTCGAACTGCCCGAACTTTATATCGAGAATATCTCGCTGCCGCCCGCAGTCGAAAAGGCGCTGGATGAACGCACATCGCGCGGGCTGGTCGGCTCACTGGATGATCACTTGCGCTACAAGGCCGCCGACAGTCTGGGCCTACCCGGAAGCGGCGCAGGTCGGCGATGGGCATGGGAATGGGCGCTGGAATGGGCATGCAGATGGGTGGGGCCATGATGCCCGGTCCTTGGGGTGCGGCTGTGCCGACGCCCCCTGCTCCGCCGGTTGAGCACGTCTGGCACGTTGCGAAAGACGGCGAGACTACGGGCCCATACTCAAAGGCCGACCTTGGCCAGATGGCTGCCGCAGGTCACTCACGCGCGAAAGCTACGTCTGGACCCAAGGTCAGGATGGCTGGAAAAATGCCGACGACGTTGAAGAATTGGCGCAGTTGTTTACGATCTTGTCGCCGCCTGCACCCGGAAGTTAAGACGATGGGCTATTCGCGTCTTCAAATTGCGTTGCACTGGATCGTCGCCGTACTGATATTTGGCGCGTTCTTCACGCACGAAGGCATGGGTCGCGCGCTTCGGCAAAGGATCGAACAGGATCTGACCGGCTTGGACGGTGCCACGTACCACACGATACTTGGCGGTGCGGCATTTTTGTTCATCCTGATCCGCATTGTCGTGCGCCTGATGCGCGGCGCCCCCGAGCCGCACGGCCCGTCACATGTCCAACTGGCCGCAAAATGGGGCCACCGGTTGCTTTATGTGCTGATGATCGCGGCCCCTGCCCTTGGGGCTGCCACATGGTACGGCAAGATCGCCTCCTTGGGCGAAATCCACGAAGTTGTCGGACAAGCGCTTGTGCTTTTGGCGGCTGCCCACTTGGTCGTTGCCGTTCTCCACCGGGTCCTTTGGAATGACGGCACGATGGAACGCATGTTCAAGCCGGGCGCGGAATGACCACGCCGCCAAGCCACAGGGTCCTCTGATGGGTGTCGAAGAACACCGGTTCCCGTGCCAGACCTGCGGCTCGGATCTTCGCTTTAATCCGGGCGAGAACCAGCTGATCTGCGATCACTGCGGCAATACCGAGCCGATTGAGAACGGGCCATGGACCCGGTCAGAGGCGGTCGTCGAACAAGACCTTCGCGCCGCTCTGAAGGCGGGGCTTGGCACCGCCGAGATGGAGGAAACCCGCACCTCGTCTTGCCCGAATTGCGGCGCGCGGGTCGAATTTGACGCCGCGATCCACGCCAAGGAATGCCCCTTTTGTGCAACGCCCGTTGTCACCGACACCGGCACCTCGCGGCAGATCAAACCCCGCGCCGTTTTGCCATTCATGCTGGATGAAAGCGACGCGCGCGTGGCGATGACCGACTGGATGGGTTCGCTTTGGTTCGCGCCTTCGGGGCTGATGGACTATGCGCGCAAGGGGCGGCGCATGTCTGGCGTCTATACCCCGTGCTGGACATTCGATGCCAAAACCGACAGCAGCTATCGCGGCCAGCGTGGCATCGTCTATCACGAACGCCATACAGTGATGCGCAAAGGGCGACGCGAGACGATCGACGTTCCCAAAGTCCGTTGGACGTCCGTCCGGGGCCGCGTCGCGCGGTTTTTTGATGATGTACTGGTCGTCGCCTCAACCGCCTTGCCCGAGAAATTCCGCCGCACGCTTGTCCGTTGGGACCTGACGCGGCTTGAACCCTATCAGCCCGAATACCTCGCCGGTTTCCGAGCTGAAGCCTATACCATCGAGTTGGACGACGCCTTTGGTGAAGCGCGCGCGATCATGGATCGCCAGATCCTGCGTGACATCAAGTTCGACATCGGTGGCGACCGCCAGCAGGTCGAACATGTCGACACCCGCCTGTCTGACGTGACCTTCAAGCACATTCTCGTGCCGGTCTGGATCGCGGCTTACCGGTTTCGCGGGCGGGGCTATCGTTTCGTCGTGAACGGCCAAACTGGCGAGGTTCGGGGCGAACGACCTTGGTCAGCGTGGAAAATCGCCCTGGCCGTTGTGGCCGGTCTGATCCTCGCTGCCGTCATGGGTTATCTTTATGCTGAAGGTCAGCGGTAAGTCAGTTCAGACCCAACAGCCGCGCACCGGACATACGATGTGTTGTGGTCAGATATTCATCATCCTGAGACATGCTGAGAACGAATTCCGATTGTGACCTTGGTTGCGACAGATGGCGGTGCATCCAACGCTCCATTCGCGCCATTGCATCAGGTTGGCTTGCATCCACAAGATCAATCGTCTCACGGGTCGGCGCAGACACCAGCACACGCGACCAATCGTAATGCGCCATCACTTGTGTGACGACTGACGGCACGAAAAGCAGGCTGGTGCCAAGCCAAGGATATTCATCCAAACCGATGGAAACCACACCATCCGAACGTTCGGTGCTATAGACTTCACTGGGCAGCAACTGGACAAAGTTCCGCTCGGCCGCGTGCAGGATATCCTCGGGCGTATGCCCGGCCTGCTCGGCGGCGTCCTGTGTCAATGTCGCCAACCCGTCGCCAAGATCGTGCAGCACCACGCTGATCAGGTCACCTGGGCCCTCGCCAATAAGAGGGTCCTGTTTCGAGCGATCCACAGCATCAAGAAACTGGTGATGGCGCAACGCAGGGAAAACGCAGTCCAAGTAAATCTCGGGTGGCCTTAGCGCCTGTTTGGCCATCGAAATGTATGACGCGATCATCTTTTCTGCGGTATCTGGCGGGGACCCGTGAATTTCATAAACCAGATTGCCAAGGTTCAGCATAAGTTCACCCGCCTCGGGATGGCAAAGCTGAAGGCGGAACGGGTCGTCGCGCTGCGTTCGAAGGGCATGGTCAGGCAGTGCCCGACGCAGCCGTTCAACCACCATTGTCAGAATGCTTTCCGGTGTCAGATCATTCTTACGCAGACTCGAAAACATAACTTACCCCTTGAATTGAGAAGTCCATCACACCGCAGGATTGCGACCAAAGTTTGATGGCGATGGGGCATTTCGCTTACGTTTCTTGACACTTGCCAGCATCGACCTGCCATCCTAGAGGTTCAGGAAAAGGAGAACCGCAATGATCCTCTGTGCCGGTGAAGCCCTGATCGACATGCTGCCCCGCGAAACCCGCGATAACGCCGCGGCCTTTCAGCCTTTCGCAGGTGGCGCTGTCTTTAATACCTCGATCGCCCTTGGGCGGTTGGGTGTTCCGGTGGGGTTCTTCAGCGGCATTTCGACGGATTTCTTTGGCGAATTGCTGGTTGATGGCCTGACGGCTTCGGGCGTCGATGCCAGCTTTGCGGCCCGCTCGGATCGCCCGACAACGCTGGCCTTTGTGCGGCTTGTGGATGGCCACGCGACTTATGCCTTTTATGACGAAAACACCGCTGGACGCATGCTGACCGACGCTGACCTGCCGAGTGTTGACGACAACGTCAAAGCCTTGTTTTTTGGTGGAATTTCGCTGGTCGTTGAACCTTGCGCCAAGGCCTATGAAGCGCTGATGCAGCGCGAAGCGGGCGCGCGGGTTACCATGATCGACCCAAACGTCCGCCCCAGTTTTATCAAGGACGAAGCGGTTTACCGCGAACGCGTGACCCGCATGATGGCACTGGCCGACATTGTAAAAGTGTCCGACGAAGACTTGGGCTGGCTGATGGGCGAAGGCGACACCGCTGCAAAGGCTCGCGAATTGCAGGCACTTGGCCCAGCTGTTGTCTTCGTGACCCAAGGTGCGGACGGTGTGACAGCCTATCATACAGGCGGCGACCTGTTCGTTGCATCCCAGCGCGTCGAGGTGGTCGATACCGTTGGCGCAGGTGACACGTTTAATGCAGGGGTCCTTGCCGCATTTCACGATCACGGCGTGCTCGACAAGGCCGCCCTTCGCAGCCTGACACCGCAGATTCTCGAAGCCGCTATGACCCTTGGTGCCCGTGCCGCCGCCATCACGGTCAGCCGTGCCGGAGCCAACCCGCCAACCAGAGCCGATCTGTCATGAGAGCGCTGGTTCAGCGCGTTACCGAGGCCAAAGTCACCGTAGACGGCGAAACCGTCGGCGATATCGGCCCCGGCCTTCTTATCCTGACCTGCGCAATGGTAGGCGACACCGAAGACGCGCCGCGCAAGCTTGCCCCCAAGATCGCCAAACTGCGCGTTTTTCGCGATGAAGACGACCGGATGAACCGTTCGTTGCTGGATGCAGGTGGTGCTGCCCTTGTTGTCAGCCAATTCACGCTGGCGGCTGATACATCGCGTGGAAACCGCCCCGGTTTCTCGGCCGCCGCGCCGCCCGAAACAGGCGAAGCCCTTGTTCGCCTTTTTGCAGATACCCTTGAAGGTCTTGGCGTGACCGTCGCCCATGGCCGCTTTGGTGCTGACATGAAAGTGTCCCTCGTCAATGACGGGCCGGTGACCATCTGGTTGGACACCGAATGAGCCGTCGCGGTCTGGTCGCCTTCCTCGAACGGTTCCGGGTTGAAAGCGAAGCCTATTGGGCGCGGTATCAGGAACGGACATTGGCGGATTTCCGTGCGTCCGGCCTGGGCGGCTGGGATTGGATGCAAGGGACACGCTGGAAACCCGGCCTCAGCGAAGCGCGCATCCGCGCCATCGAAAAGGCACAAGGGATCGACTTCCCGCCGGATTACCGCACCTTTCTGGCGGTGCTAAACGCCCCTGACCGCCCGGCCCGTAACTTTCACCATGTCGGCTCAAGGCTTGCCGAAGGTGCACCCACCAGCGTGTTCACCGATTGGGAGGGCGAGGCGCAGGATCACCACGCGGACACGGGCGTATTGATCGACGGCATCGCCTTCGACGTCGAAAATAATGTGCTCTGGCCGGAAACCTGGGGACCCAAACCAGATGCCAAAGCAGACAGGCGAGACCGGATAACAATGCTTGTCACTGCAGCACAGCCGCTGGTGCGCATCCATGGCCATCGCTTCATGATCGGCGGGCTGGATCCGGCGCCTGTGCTCTCAATCCACCAATCCGATGCAATCGTTTATGCCTGGAGCCTCGAAGAATTGCTGGCAAAGGATTTCGCGAAACTGAGCGACCAATGGATTGACCCGCTCGTGGACACGGAACACCGGCTCATCGACCTTTGCAAAATGCCCTTCTGGGGCGAGTTGCTGAACTGAGTGTGGCGGATAAGCGCGCTTTGCTCTTTTCCATTTTGCCGCTTCTTGTCATAAGGCCCGCAAGATGACCAATAAGATCGCCTTAGGTATTGGACTTGCCCTTGTGGCGATCCTGGCTCTGGATTGGATTTTCGGGTTCGGTCTGGCTCTTTTTCTGGGCCGCCGCTTTCTCGATCTGATTAGTCTGGTAGCCGTCTGGCGCTGAAAATGAGTTTTTAAAACGGAGAAACCACCCATGGCCGTCAAAGTAGCAATCAACGGGTTTGGCCGCATTGGCCGGAATGTACTGCGCGCGATTATTGAATCGGGGCGCAAAGATATCACGGTTGTGGCCATCAATGACCTTGGCCCTGTTGAGACCAACGCACATCTTCTGCGCTATGACAGCGTGCATGGCCGCTTTCCGGTCAAGGTAAGGACGGGCAAAAACTGGATCGACGTCGGTCGCGGCCGGATCATGGTCACCGCCATCCGAAACCCTGCCGAACTGCCGTGGAGCGATGTTGACGTGGTGATGGAATGCACCGGCATCTTCACCTCGAAAGAGGCCTGTCAGGCGCATCTCGAAAATGGTTCCAGCCGGGTTCTGATCTCGGCCCCCGGTGCGGATGCAGACAAGACTATCGTCTATGGCGTGAACCACAAAACGCTGACAAAGAAAGATATCGTGGTCTCGAACGCGTCCTGCACAACGAACTGCCTTAGCCCGGTGGCACAGGTGCTGAACGATACCGTCGGCATCAAGAAGGGCTTCATGACGACCATCCACAGCTATACCGGCGACCAGCCGACGCTGGATACGATGCACAAAGACCTCTACCGAGCCCGTGCTGCGGCTTTGAACATGATCCCAACCTCGACCGGAGCCGCCAAGGCCGTGGGCCTCGTGTTGCCTGAACTGAAGGGCAAGCTCGATGGCGTGGCGATCCGGGTTCCAACGCCGAATGTCTCGGTTGTTGACCTGACGTTCGAAGTCGAAGAAGAAGACAACCGTCGAGGCTGTGAACGACGCGATCCGCGCCGCCGCCAAGAAAGGCCCGCTGAAAGGCATCCTTGGCTTCACGGACGAACCGCTGGTGTCGGGCGACTTCAACCACGATCCGCATTCGTCGATCTTCCACATGGATCAGACCAAGGTGATGGATGGCAATATGGTCCGCATCCTGACGTGGTACGATAATGAATGGGGCTTCTCGAACCGGATGAGCGACACCGCTGTCGCCATGGGCAAACTGATCTAAGCCATTGGGCTATGATCTGAATTTCTGGGCGTATGCGGATGAAACTGTGCCGCGTACGCCCGAAGACCACCTCGCCACATATACCCAGCTTTGCAATGGCGCGGCCCCAGATGCTCTTGCTCTGCTCGCCGTGGACGACATTTTGGCCCGGCTGCGCGACGTTCTCCCAGACTGGACATCCGACGGCCACAGTTTTGAGCGCCCCGGTGCTGCCATCATGGCGACCACCACCCCAGTCTGGGTCCGCGCCGATCTTTACGGCAAATGGACAGGCGACGACGCAAACGCCCTTGTCGATGTGATGAGGACCTATGGTTGTCCCCTGTTCGACCCACAGATACCGCCAAAGGGCGAACGTTTCGCGCCGGAATGACGTCGGGGACTGGAAATCTTGTCGGAAATCCTTATTGTGGGCCGAGTTGTGTGCCTTTGGGGGGCAAATATGGTCCGGTTCGTCGCTGCAATAATATTGGTTTTTGCCATGGCTTTGCCGGCCAGTGCGGCGGATCTCAAATCGAAATCCCGCAAGAAACTCTTCCAACAACAAACCTCGATCCTCGACCAACGTGCATCGCAGCAATACGCCAGTTCGATCCGCCTTCAGCCCCGCGAGGTCTATATTCCGGGCGCGCCCGGCTCGGAAGTCATCCCCAAGTTCAGCAAGCGTTCGCGCAGCCAGTACGAAGGGGCTGCCCGCCAAGCCGCCCGGCGCCATGGCGTGCCCGAGGACCTGTTTCTTCGCCTTGTGACGCAGGAAAGCGGCTGGAACCCGAAGGCGCGCTCGCACAAAGGGGCCATCGGTCTTGCACAGCTTATGCCGGCGACTGCCCGCAAACTCCGGGTCAACCCGAACGTCCCGCAAGAAAACCTCGAAGGCGGGGCCCGTTACCTCGCGGAACAATATCGCACCTTCCGGTCATGGCGTCTGGCACTGGCCGCCTATAACGCAGGACCCGGAGCAGTCCAGAAATACAGCGGCGTGCCCCCCTACCGCGAAACCCAAGGCTACGTCCGCGCTATCTTGGGCGGCTAAGCTCCCCCTTTCTTCTTGGTAAAAATACTCCGGGGGTGCGGGGGCAGAGCCCCCGCATTGGGCGACCGCACTTGCGGGCGCCATCCCTTGCAGCCAAACCTCCTTCGGGGCAAACAGAGCATATGGAAAAGAAATCAAGCGGCCGCGGCCAACGCGATCTGAAGGTTAAGGTCAAGACAGCGCGCGGGCGCAAACTGTCGTCGACCCTCTGGCTGGAACGCCAGTTGAACGACCCCTATGTGCGCCGCGCGAAGGCCGAAGGGCTGCGCGGGCGCGCCGCCTATAAGATCCTCGAACTTGACGACAAATATGGCTTTCTGAAACCCGGCGCGCGGGTGGTTGATTTGGGCTGCGCCCCCGGCGGTTGGTGTCAGGTGGCCGTCCCCCGCATCAATGCGCTTGGCGAAGGCAAGGAGCCGCAAGGCCGGATCATTGGTGTCGATCTGCAAGAAGTGGATCAAATCTCGGGAGCCGAGATCCACGTGCTCGACTTCATGGAAGACGACGCCGACGATAAAGTCAGAGCATGGCTTGGTGGCAAGGCGGATGTCGTGATGTCGGATATGGCTGCTGCATCCTCGGGCCACAAAAAGACCGACCACCTGCGCATCGTGGCGCTTTGCGAAGCCGCCGCTGAACTGGCATTTGACGTGCTGGAAGAAGGCGGTACTTTCGTCGCTAAAGTGCTGGCCGGTGGTGCCGAGGCCGGTTTGCAGGCCACGCTCAAGAAACGGTTTACCAAAGTCGTCAACGTCAAACCGCCCGCATCCCGATCCGACAGCTCGGAAAAATTCGTCGTCGCAACCGGCTTCAAAGGATAGGCCTGCAATTTCCTGAGAGGAAATCTGCCAGCATCGCCCGAAACAATTTTGACGCCGGACTCTGAAAAACGTAAGCCCATGTTTAAAACGAGGCGTTCTTGCAGACAGTTATCCTGATCCCCGCGCGTTACCCCTCTGTCCGGTTTCCCGGCAAACCCTTGGCGATGCTCACTGGTGCCACTGGTGAAGCCCGCTCGCTGATCCAGCGCAGTTGGGACGCCGCTATGTCTGTGGCCGGGATCACGGGCGTCTTTGTCCTTACTGATGACGACCGGATCGCCGATGCAGCGCGTAGCTTTGGTGCCGATGTTCTGATGACATCCGATGCGCCTCGCAACGGCACCGAACGCTGCGCCGAGGCCTTGCCGCTTCTGCCCAGCACACCTGATGTTGTCATCAACCTGCAAGGCGACGCGCCTTTGACCCCGCCGCATTACGTCGAAGCCCTGATCACAGCGATGGCCGATCCAAGTGTCCAGATGGCCACGCCTGTTCTGCGCACCGAAGCCGACCACCTTCAGGCCCTTCGCGCCGACCGTCTGGCAGGCCGCGTCGGGGCCACAACGGCGGTCTTCCGACCGGACGGCGATGCGCTCTACTTCTCGAAAGAGGTGCTGCCTTTCGCCGACAAGGCTCATGAAACCGGCCTGCCCGTTTTCCATCACGTCGGCTGCTATGCTTACCGCCCGGACGCCTTGCGCGCCTATTCAACCCTGCCTCAAGGCACGCTGGAACAGGCCGAAGGGTTGGAACAACTCCGCTTTCTGGAAAACGGCATCCCCGTCCGCTGTGTCGAAGTCGAGGCCCGTGACCGCGCCTTCTGGGAGCTTAACAACCCTTCGGATATTCCGTTGATCGAAGAGATCATGAAACGCGAGGGGATCGCATGACAGACGTCACCGTCGGACCGGTCACCTTTGGGCAGTCTCTGCCCTTCGTCCTGATTTCCGGCCCCTGCCAGCTGGAAAGCCTTGATCACGCGCGGATGCTGGCTGAAAAACTGGCCGCCATGACCGCCGATCTGGGCATCGGCTATGTGTTCAAGGCCAGTTTCGACAAAGCCAACCGCTCCAGCCTGTCGGGGCAACGCGGGCTTGGCATCGACGAAGGCCTGAACATCCTTGCCAAAATCCGCGAAGAATTTGGCTGCCCCGTCCTGACGGATGTCCACGAGCCGCACCAATGTGCCACGGCGGCGGATGCTGTCGATGTCCTGCAAATCCCTGCGTATCTTTGCCGCCAGACCGATCTGTTGCTGGCCGCAGGCGAAACCAAGGCCGCGATCAACGTCAAAAAGGGCCAGTTTCTGGCCCCTTGGGACATGGGCAATATCGCCGACAAGGTCGCCTCCACCGGTAACAACCGCATCCTGCTGACGGAACGCGGGGCCAGCTTTGGCTATAACATGCTGGTGTCGGACATGCGCAGCCTGCCGATCATGGCCCAGACTGGCTATCCGGTCGTGTTCGACGCGACACATTCGGTTCAATTGCCGGGCGGCATGGGCACATCATCGGGCGGTCAGGCTGAATTTGTCCCGCCACTGGCCCGCGCTGCTGTCGCCGTGGGATGTCTCGGCTGTCTTCGTGGAAACCCATGAAGAACCGGCCCGTTCACCTTCCGACGGCCCCAACATGGTGCCGCTGGCCGATATGCCCGCGTTGCTGAAGCGCCTCAAAGCGCTGGACACGCTGACAAAGGACGGGTGATGCAGGACACGGAAGAACACATTGCCCGCTTCAAGACGGCCCTTGGCACCGATCACGCGGCGCTTGCTGAACTGATCGGCGCGCTGGACGGTATGGCCGTGGAGTTGGGTCAGGCGCTTGCCCTGATTGACAGCATGGAAGGCCGCCTGATTGTCACCGGGCTTGGCAAATCCGGCCATATCGGCGCGAAGCTGGCGGCAACTTTCGCGTCAACCGGCACGCCCGCCTATTTTCTGCACCCGGCCGAAGCCAGCCACGGCGATCTGGGCATGGTGCATCCTTCTGACGTTATCCTTGCGCTGTCATGGTCGGGCGAGACCCGCGAGTTGTCCGACGTGATCGGCTATGCCAAGCGCCGCTCGGTGCCGCTGATCGCCATCACGGGGGCCAGTGACAGCACGCTGGCCGATGCCGCCACGGTGGCTTTGGTGCTTCCCAAGGTGCGCGAAGCCTGCCCGCATAACCTTGCCCCCACCACTTCGACCCTGCTCCAACTGGCCTTGGGCGACGCGCTGGCCATCGCGCTGCTGCAGAAAAAGGGCTTCACCGAGGAAAGCTTCCACAGCTTCCACCCCGGCGGCTCACTGGGGGCCGCGCTGAAACAGGTGGAGGAAGTCATGCACCAATCCGCCGACCTGCCGCTGGTCAACGCTGCGGCACCCGTGATCGCCGCCATCACCGAGTTGTCCGCCAAGGGTTTTGGCATCGTTGGCATCACCGACGGTGGTGCTTTGGCAGGTGTCATCACCGATGGCGATATCCGCCGGTACCTTGAGCGCAACGCCGAGGCGACCATGAAAGGTGCGCTGCACGAGACGACCGCGCGGGACATTATGACCCAAGGGTCGGTCACACTACACCCCCAGATGATCGCGGGCGAGGCGCTGTCGATCCTGCAGGCCCGTCGCATTCAGGCGGCCTTTGTGCTGGCTGATGATGCTCCTGTGGGCCTTGTCACCATGCTGCGGCTTTTGAACCGCGGCGCGGCCTAAGGTTATGTCACCCCTGCTTCGGCTTTATCTTGGGTTCTCGCATATCTCGGGCCCGTTCTGGCGGTTGTCACACCGGCGGCGGATCAAACAGGGCAAGGAACTGCCTGAACGGTTGGCCGAGAAATACGGCCGCTATCCAATGGCACGGCCCCAAGGCACCGTTCTTTGGCTGCACGCGCTTTCTGTGGGCGAAAGCCTTGCCCTTCTGCCGCTGATTGAGCTGGCGCTGGCTGAGATGCCCGAGGCGCACGTGGTGCTCACCACCTCGACTGCCACATCCGCAGCAGCACTCGACAAAGCCGGACTGTCGGATAGGGCAAAGCACATCCTTCTGCCGATAGATACGGTGAAGGCGACCCGCGCCTTTCTTGACCACTGGAAACCCGACATCGCCGCATTTGCCGAGCTGGATTTCTGGCCGCGCATGATGGTTGAGACCCACCGGCGCGACATCCCCATGGTGCTGATCAACAGCCGGATGCCCGACAAGAACTTTGCAAGCCGCCAAAAGCTTGGGGCCGCCATGCGCGACGTGCTTCAGCTTTTTGATCGTCTGCTGGTGCAGGACCCGCTTAGCGCCGAACGCTTTGCAGCCCTCGGCGCCGAACCTGACCGGATCGACACCATCGGCGCGCTCAAAGCCGCTGCACGCCCTCTGCCTGCTGACCCTAAACAGCTATCGCAACTGCGAAAAGTCATCGGCACCCGCCCGGTCTGGCTTGCCGCCGCCACCGTTGCCGCCGAACATGCCCGCATGGTCGAAGCGCATCGCCGCGTGTCGATGAAACGCCCGAACGCTTTGCTGATCATCGCGCCCAGACATACTGCCGATGGTGCCGAGGCCGAAGACCTTGCCCGCGCACTTTTCCCCAACGTCACCCGCCGCAGCACTGGCGGGACGATCACGTCTGAAACACAGATCTATATCGCGGACACGATTGGCGAGATGGGCCTTTGGTACCGGCTCGCACCGGTGTCCTTCCTTGGGCACTCGCTGGACGCGGACCTTGAAGGCAAGAACCCGTTCGAAGCCGCCGCCCTTGGGTCGGCCATCCTGCACGGACCATACGTGTCCTACTTTGCCGAAAGCTATGACGCCCTTGCCACCGAAGGGGCAACGCGGCGCGTGCAAACCGCCACAGACATTGCAAACGCCGTTCTGGACCTGCGATCAGACAGCAAACGCCAAATCATGACTGACGGCGCAAAACGCGTCATCGAGGCCCAACAAGCTGTCCTGACGACCACTTGGGCCGCTTTGAAGGCAAGGCTCTAGCCCATCCCTCCGGCAATGAGACGACGCGCCAATTCACCGTAAGCGTCCGATACAGGCCCATCGCCCAAAGCAATTGGCGTTCCGGCATCCCCGGCCAAACGCACATCCAGCGACAACGGCAACTCGCCAAGGAAAGGCACGCCAATGCGCTCGGCCTCGTCCTTGACGCCGCCATGGCCAAACAGATGTTCTTCGTGGCCGCACTGCGGGCAAACATAGGTCGACATATTCTCGATCAGCCCCAGAACCGGCGTGTTCAGCGTCTTGAACATGTCCAACGCCTTGCGGGCATCCAGCAAAGCCACATCCTGCGGCGTGGACACCACAATCGCCCCCGTGACCTCGGTCTTCTGGCAGAGCGTCAACTGTACATCGCCTGTGCCCGGTGGCAGGTCGATCAGCAAAACGTCCAGCTCGCCCCACTGCACCTGCCCCAGCATCTGCTGCAACGCGCCCATCAACATTGGCCCCCGCCAGACCACGGCCTTTTCAGGGTCCACCATGAAGCCAATGGACATCAAAGTGACGCCGTGCGCCTCAAGCGGAATGATCGTTTTACCATCTGGCGAGGCCGGACGTTTCATCACGCCCATCATCTTGGGCTGGGACGGTCCGTATATATCGGCATCCAAAAGCCCTACCCGGCGGCCTTCGCGCGCCAAAGCAACAGCAAGGTTGGACGACACCGTCGATTTGCCGACCCCACCCTTGCCAGAACCGATCGCAATGATCCGATCAACGCCTGAAACCTTCTGCGGCCCGCCCTGTTGCGGCTTTGGATGGCCGCCAATCTTCAAGGACGGCGGCTTGGGCGCGGCTGGGGCCGGTCCATGCGCAGTCAGCACGACCGAAACCGCCCCGACACCGTCCAGTGCCGAAACAGCCGCTTCGGCCGCTCCGCGCGCACCTTCCAGCAGGCGTGCTTCGTCTGGCGTTTCCGCCTCGATTACGAATCGCACCGAATTTCCATCGATTTGCAGGGCCCGCACCAAATCGCGCGAGACCAAATCACCCCCGCCGGGAACGTCGACTGATTTCAGTGTGTCAAGGATGACGTCGCGATTAATTGTCATGTGTAGCGCCTTTATGCCCAAGCTTTGATCTAACTTGCGTGCTTTCGCCTACGAAGCAAGTCAATCTGCCAGCAAAGCTGAAAATGTAAGCAAATCTGAAAGTTAACCGTAGGTTACGTATGATCTTTCTGCATAGCAGCATTGTCGAGGCGGCTATTGTGCAGCTGCAGCATTACCCTATCTTTAATCCGACAAAGAGACAAACGCGGCCCACCCGCCGCAGAAACAGGATCAAGAACATGAGCACTTTTACTCGTGACATCAGATCGAACCTTCCCGGCGTTTTCGCCGGACTTGGCCAGCGTTATGCGCGGTACAAAACGTATCGCAGCACCTGTGCCGAGCTTGAAGGTTTGAGTGAGCGTGAATTGCGGGACCTTGGAATAGCCAAGGGCAATATCCGTTCGATCGCTTACCAGGCTGCCTACGGCGGCTAACAAGCTTCGGGGTCCCTTCCTCCTCCCTGGGATCTCGTAGGACACGGCGGCGCCTTCCTCCTCCCTGGCGTCGCCGAACCTAACACCGCCCTCGGTAAGACATGGCCCCGGGCAAAAGACGCAAAGAGCCTCTCCTCCCTTTGGTTCTTTGTTCTTCGCGGCGGTGCCTTTCCTCCCATCGGCACCGCCGCTTTTTTATTTGCAGGCCATCGCAGCGGAAAAGCTGGCGCGTCCACGGTGGGGGCCAAGCTTTTTGACGCCAAATTGCTTGCCATCCCAGCGGATTGCCAAAACTTCGCGCCAACCAGCATCGGCGACGATAACTTCCGGCACATCACCACAGGTGCGAATGCCGCCCGCGATATCGCTTTCGCCAATGCTGTGATTGGTCACCCCTGGAAAGCTTGCCACAAGTTTCATTTTACCCATCTGATACCGATAAACGCGCAGTGTCTTCGCCAAATGGGGGCGATCAACATAGACCAGTTCAACTGTGCCGTCCCCGTCAAGATCAGCGGCTCCGACACCGGCAGGAGCAAGCCAGCGGTTGCTTTGGCCGATGAACTCGTTGGACGACATCAGACCTTCGGGCCCATAGACCGACAAACGCGCGCCCAGCGAGGTGTCGGTTTCAACAACAATGACTTCGCGGTCGCCATCACCATCAACATCAAACAGCCGTGGGGCGGTGTCCTCGAAAACCCGGTTTTCCGGCAAGGTCACCCGCAACCGCCGCCCGCTTTCGGTTTCCATCACCAGCGCACCATGCTCGATCGCATCGCCCAGAATGCCATGGGCATAGCGGGTCGTTGGCTCGGCATAGCGGGCGGTGACCACGTCTTCGGCAATAGCTGGCACCGCAAACCCAAGAAACACAGCCGAAATGCCCGCCGCCAGCCGCATCATATCTGCTTTGCAGGCATCTGAACGATCAGACCGTCCAAAGCATCTGTGACCTTCAGCTGACAGGTCAGACGCGACTGGCCGGGCTTGGGCTCGAAAGCGAAATCCAGCATGTCTTCTTCCATTGCGTCGATCTCGGGCAGTTTGCCCGTCCAGTCAGGATGCACGTAAACGTGACAGGTCGAACAGGCACAGGCCCCGCCGCAATCTGCTTCGATGCCCGGGATGCCATTGTCGCGGGCCCCTTCCATCACAGTCAGCCCGTTTGGCACATCCACAACATGCTCGGTCCCGCCGTGCTCGATATAAGTGATCTTCGCCATGATCTCTCCGCAAAAAAGTTTCGCCATTACCTAAGGTGCCTTGCCCAAGGCTTCCAGCCCCTTCTTCTTGGTAAAAGTACTCCGGGGAGGTCCGGAGGGGCAGAGCCCCTCCGGCGGGTCGAACGCGCCAAAGGCGCGGCGACATTCATTCTGTTGCAAGAACTGCCGTATGTTCTATATTTGTTCTCATGAATTTTACCGCTCCCCCCACATGGCACCGCCCGCCGGCCTGCCTGCCGCATGATCAGCTCGATTTGCCGCCCAATGGCGCGCGGATTGCGGTGGCCGGTCTGGTGCTGGTCCGGCAACGCCCCGGCACCGCCAAAGGCGTCATCTTCATCACGCTGGAAGATGAGACCGGAATTTCCAACATCATCGTCTGGCGCAAGATGTACGAACGTTTCCGCCGCGCCGTGATCGCCGGGCGCGCGCTTAAGGTGACAGGCAGGGTGCAGCGCGAAAGCGGTGTGACCCACGTGATCGCCGAACAGATCGAGGATATCTCGTGGATGCTCGACGATCTTGTCAAACCGCAGGCCTCTATACCGGCAGCGCCGTAGTTTCCTTTAACTCTTCCATCACGAAAGACGCGGTCACATCCGCCAGTTCGACCTCGCGGATCAGACGCTGATACAGCTTGTCATAGGCCTGCATGTCGCGCACCCGCGCCCGGATCAGATAGTCCAGCTCGCCCGACATCCGATACGCACCCAAGATCTCGGGCAACACACGCACCGCGCGCGCAAAATCCGCCAGCCACTTGGGATCATGCCGATTGGTGCGCACCTGAATGAAAACGGTCAGCCCCAGATCAAGCGCGTCCGCATCCAGCAAGGCCACACGCTCGCGGATCACGCCCGCGTCTTCCAGCCGCCGAATCCGACGCCACGCGGCGTTCCGGCTCAGGCCAATCCGCTCGCCCAAAGCTTCCAGACTTTGCACCGCGTCCCGTTGCAATTCTCTCAGTATTTGTCGGTCTATATCATCAATTGTCACACTCATGGAGGTATTCTAATACATTTTTCCCAAACTTCTACCAATTAGTCGAAATATTTGGGAACACTGTGCACAGCACCTGTGGCACCTTCGTTTCAGGAAAAGCAGGAGCATCCCAATGATCAGACGCGTCTTCTTCGATCACCCGGCCACCGTTGATGAGACTTATGCCGAACACGCGCGTTTCGCGTCCAAGTTCGCATTGAAACTGCTGGCCGCGGGCGGCGCGGCCGCAATCCACGCCGTGATCCCCTGCCTGTTCGAGAAAACCGCAAGCGGCATCATCGACGACCTTCACGATCGGATACATAACCGCTAACCGCCACGCTCTTGCCATAAGCTGATCGGTTTAAGGACACAATTCTCCGCCAGAATTCCCCAAAGTTATTTCCTCGGGGGACTCACATGTTTTTTCGTGACCTGAAGCTCAAGAAAGGCACGCTGGATATTACGCTTGCCAACGTGCACCTGCCCGTCAAGCTTGGCCACCGCGACGCCGACAAACTGTTTGCAGCACCGCTGAAGGCCCAACTTGCCGCTGCTGCACTGGGAACGGTCCTTGAATGCAAACGCCGCGTCCGTCCTTCGGGGCAGGTTCAGGGCGTCGACATGCATCTGGGCCTCACCGATATATCGCACTCTGCCTTTCGCACGGTCATCGGAATGCTGGAAGCGCTGGCTGCCCCATGCGGATCATCTATCCGTCTGGTCGAAGGTCTTGGCGACCCCATCGTCTTTGGCCGCACCGAAGGCCTTGAGTTGTCGATTGAAACCACGATTACCCCCGATGCCGAAGCCCGCCGTGATCTGGCCATGACCTGCCGCGAGGCGATCGAAGCCATCGGTGTCAGCCGTGGATGGGATGTCAGCGATGCCCTGACGCATTTCTACTTCTATGGCGAAAACTTCGCCGAGATGAAGCAACGCCTGAACCGCATTCTTGCCGAACACCCGCGTTACGGCGACGCAATGCTGCGCCGCGTGGCCTAAAACCCGCGCCAAAGCTCGCGATTGTCTTATCCGGGCGGCTTGCCTATAGCTCTCCTCGCCAGCCGCGAGGAGAACTGCCATGACCGATACCCGCACCGAAACCGACAGCTTTGGCCCGCTTGAGGTCCCATCCGATCGCTATTGGGGCGCGCAAACCCAGCGCAGCCTGATGAACTTCCCCATCGGCTGGGAAAAACAGCCCGTCGCCATCGTCCGCGCCCTTGGCGTGATCAAACAGGCCTGTGCCGAGGCCAACAAAGCCGCCGGCGCGCTGGATGCTGAAAAGGCCGACGCGATGATCGCCGCCGCTGGCGAGGTTGTGGCAGGCAAGCTGGACGATCATTTCCCGCTGGTGGTCTGGCAGACCGGGTCGGGCACTCAGTCGAACATGAACGCCAACGAAGTGATCGTCGAACCGCGCGATCGAAATGCTGGGCGGCGTGATCGGATCGAAAGAACCCGGTGCACCCGAACGATCACTGCAACATGGGGCAGTCTTCGAACGACACCTTCCCGACCGCCATGCACATCGCCACCGCCATGACCGCGCGTGATGTACTGTTGCCCGGTCTGAGAAAGCTGCACGCAACGCTTGATGGCCAAGGTCAAAGAGTTCGACGGCATCATCAAGATCGGCCGCACCCACACCATGGACGCCACGCCCCTGACGCTGGCGCAGGAATTCTCCGGCTATGCCCATCAGGTCGCGAAATCTATCGAACGCGTCGAAGCCTCGCTGGGCGACATCTATGAACTGGCCCAAGGCGGCACTGCTGTCGGCACCGGCCTGAACACCCGCCCCGGCTGGGGCGAAGAGGTTGCCGCGAACATGGCCCGGATCACCGGCCTGCCCTTTGTGACCGCGCCCAACAAGTTCGAAGCTCTCGCCGCCCATGACGCGATGGTCGCCATGTCGGGCGCGCTGAAAGCCACCGCCGCCAGCCTTTTCAAGATCGCCAACGACATCCGCTTGCTGGGCTCTGGCCCGCGCTGCGGCCTGTATGAACTGCTGCTGCCCGAGAACGAGCCCGGCTCGTCGATCATGCCGGGCAAGGTCAACCCGACCCAGTGCGAGGCGATGACGCAGGTTTGCGCCCACGTCATCGGCAATGACGCTGCTGTTGGGTTCGCCGGCTCCAGGGGCATTTCGAGCTGAACGTCTACAAGCCCATGATGGCCTATAACGTCCTGCAATCCATGCAGCTTCTGGGCGACGCAGCCAGTGCATTCACCGACAACTGCGTCGCGGGCATCCGCGCCAACAAAGACCGGATCGACAAGCTGATGCGAGAAAGCCTGATGCTGGTCACCGCGCTGGCGCCGACCATCGGGTACGACAACGCAACGACGGTCGCCAAGACCGCGCATAAGAACGGCACGACGCTGAAAGAAGAAGCCATCGAGCTTGGCTTTGTGGATGAGGCGACGTTCGATCAGGTGGTTCGCCCCGAAAAGATGATCGGTCCCAAGTGATGATACCCGTCAATCTGAACAAGGCGCGCAAGGCGCGCGAACGGGAAGACCGCCCGGAAAGCGCGCCGATGCCAACGCCGCAAGTTTGGGCGCACGAAGGTCGAAAAGACGCAGGACAGTGCCGAGGCTGACAAAGTCACGCGCACCGTTGATCAGGCAACGCGAAGAGCCCTGATGGGCCGACCGGTCAAACGCTCTCTGACCTTGCGCGGTCACCGCACCAGCGTATCGCTGGAGGACGAATTCTGGCAGGCCTTCCGCCAGATTGCCGCCGATCAGGGCCGCGCGTTCAATGATCTGGCCGCCGAAATCGATACGGCCCGTGACGTCGACACGGGCCTTGCCTCGGCGATCCGTCTGTTCGTTCTGGCGCATTATCGGTCTAAGGGGGAACCGCGCGAAGGTTGATCCCGTCCCTTGCGCGGACGGTCAGATGGGCTACCGGCTCGGGCAAGTCCATGACCTCGAAGCGATACTTAGCCATCAGGGCGGCCAACAGAACCGTTGCCTTCGGCCATCGCAAAACCGGCCCCCGGACAAACGCGCGGACCAGCCGAGAACGGCAAATAGGCCTCGCGCGCATGGCTTATCCGGCCTCCGTCCCACCGCGCTGGATCGAAGGTGTCGGGGTCGGTCCAGTAGATCTTCGTGCCGCCCCAGATGCCAGGGCGAGATCACCATCTGCTGACCCCGCCTGACCTGCCGTGTTCCGGAACTGCTCGGCCTTGCGCCGCCTCGCGCACCATCATCGGAACGGGGGATAAAGCCGAAGCGTTTCGCGCAGCACGTTGCGCGTCACGCGCATGCCGAGACAGGCGTGAAAAAGTCAGGCGCTTCCAGAAAGCCTTGCGGCCTCTTCCGCAACTTGCGCCCCCCATTCAGGTGCCGCTGCCAGAACACCAGAGCGCCCAACCCAGAAGCGCCGCGCTGGTTTCGTGCCCGGCCAGAAAGAAGATTGCGACCTGATCCACCATTTCGGTCTCACTGAAAAGTCGCGCCCGGTTTCGGGATCGCGCGTTGTCATGATCTTGGTTGCCAGATCGTCGGGCGCTGTGCCTGCCGCAATCTCGGCCTGCCGGTCGGCCACCAGTTGCGCGATCAATGCCCGCAACTGTTCCGCCGCCCGCCGGGCGCGGCGCGGTGGCGCACCGGTAGCCACGGCATCAAGGCCGCGGCCGTCGCGACCGGTTGCGCCGCTGAAAGGCGCGGAAGGCACGGTAAGTCTCGGCTGCCACGCATCGTCGATGGGCATCGAGAACAACGTGCGGAAGATCACATCGGCGGTGGCATGACTGGCCATGCCTCGACGTCGAACTCGACCGGGCTGCACGATCCGACGGCGGCAACTGTGCCGCATCCAGCCATCGCCGGGAACGTATCTCGCACACGCCCCCCTTCAAAGGCCGGGTCGATGATCCGTCGCTGATGTGCCCATTCGTCGCCGTTGGTCACAAACACCGACTGACCCAGAAAGCGGCGACAGTCCGCACGTCACGCGATCGCGACTTGGGGAAATCGTCGGGCCGCTCGCTCGGTCAGGACCGCCGGATCAGCGGCGATTCGTTGACAAGGATACGAACGGAACAAAGGTGTGCGGAACTCGGCCATCCTGGCGCGGTACAGATGCTCGGGCTGCGCCGACAGAATATCGTCGCGGAACAGGCGCCAGTATCGCCAGAGCGAAACGCGTCCGGCGCGTGCCGCCGGTTTGGGCGGGATCATGATTGCGTGGAGTGTAAGAGAAGTGTACCGCGACGCAGGCACATCAATCCGGTTTTGCGAGGATCGCCGCCCGCGGAACCGCTGCACCAAGCGTCAGCGGGCCAGCGGTGATCTTGAAGTAGTCATAGTCGCCGGGCGTCGAAGGCGCAAAGGTACTGGAAATGCAGCCGGAAGTACCGGTGGCGCAGTTTCTTCAAGCGTCTCGGGCAGACAGAGTCTTGGTGAAGGCCGCCGATATGACAAGGGCCATTGCTGCCCGGTCTTCGGGCGCGACACCGGACACCGAAACCGGATCGGACAGCGCGAATGAACAACCGTCGCCCGGGGCCGACACGTCCAGCCAGGTGATTTCTTCGGAAGTCGACAACAGCCGCAGGTCGCGGCGATCACGCCGTGCATCGGGCAAGAAACTGACCATCGGGATGACTTGCCCAAGCGTCAGAAGCGACAGCGCCGGACCAGTGTCCCTGAACCGTTTGAGTCGCACGATGTCGGCCACGATGGACACCGCCATCTGTGCGCCCGAGGAATGACCGACGATCAACACCTCGTCGATGATCTTCGCGCAGGGCCGCTTCGATCCGGTGGCGGAATTCGTGCAGCCGCGCTTCGATCTCGTCCGGGATAAGCGCCCCGCCGCTTGGCCGTATATGCGTAGTCGTGCATCAGGTAGTAGGCGAAGGTCTTGTGGTCCTTGGACTTGAACCAGCCGCAGCAGCACCCAGCGACACGGGCAGGAAGATCGCCCAGAAAACCGCGCGCCCACCAAGCGACCAGATGAAGCCACTGCGTGTCTGGCTGACAGCCCAGACCAGACGCTCAGAAACGCCGCCGCCCTCGAAGGTGACGATAACCCGCGAAACCGGCCAGCATCTGATGCCGCAACCGACCGCCAGGAACAATGTGCAAGAAGCATGCCGATCGGGTAAAGGGCGGCAAGAACCGGCCCCTTGGCCAGCCATGACAAACGTCGAAGTGTGCCGGTTGAAAGGTAGATCCACGCGGTCGCAGCAGTGCCGAGATAGGTTCCCAGAATGCCCGCCTTCATCGAGCTCTGCACAAGATCGTGCCAGACCAGCACATCGACCTTGGACTGCACCTGCATTCCGTCGATTTCCGCGCGGACGCATCCAGCCGGTATCGCTGCTGTCTGATTTCTGGTCGATCCGATAGCCGCGAGATCTCGGCCTGCTTGCGGCTTTCGGTGCGATAAAGCTCGCGGTAACGGCGTGGCGGATAGGGATCATAGCCGGGGATGTAAAACACCCGGCGGCGCGCCACCTGAGTTTTTCCCCTGTGCAACATGGTGGGAACGTTAACGAAATCCGTGACCTGCGGGAAGAACTAAAATCGGCAGAATTTTCGCAGCTCTCCGGTGTTGCGAGAAACAATCCGCGCTGTTTCAGCCGAACGTTTGCAGTACCGGGAAGGTTTCGTTCAGCCACCAGCTGAAATCGGTGAACTTGCCGGTCAGCATCAACAAGCCCGACGGTCCACAGCAACAGGCCCATGATCACGCTCGATCCGCTCCATATGGCGGCGCATCCAGCGCCATCAGGCCCGTCATGCTGGGGAAGAAGGCTGCCACCAACAGGAACGGCAGACCCATGCCCAAAGCATAGGCCGCCAAAAGCGAGGTTCCGCGGACGACGTCCGCCTCGTTGGCTGCAATCGACAGGATCGCACCAAGGATCGGCCCGATGCAGGGCGTCCAGCCAAAGGCGAAGGCAAGGCCCAGAACGTAAGCGCCAAAGGCCGAACCACCGCGGTCGCCCGCGTCCATCCGCATTTCGCGGTCCATGAAGGAAATGCGAAAAATACCAAGGAAATGCGCGCCAAAGATCATGATAACAAGGCCTGCAACCGTGACGAACCAATCCTGATTCGACAGGAAAAACTTGCCAAAAACGCTGGCAGTGAAGCCAAGGAACAGAAAGACGGTCGAAAGCCCCAGGACAAAGAACGCAGCCGCCACCAGGGCGCGCCGCCGCGCGGCACTTTGCTTCTGCATATCCGTCACCGTGATGCCGCCCATATAGGCCAGATACGGCGGCACAATGGGCAAGACGCAAGGGCTGAGGAACGACAAAAGGCCGGCTGCCATGGCCACCACCAGGGACGGCAGCAGGCTGGCGTCAAAGATATCAATTCCGAACATGGCGTCCCTTAAGTGCTCTGCCAGCCAGACATATGCGATAACGCGGCCCGCGTCATGCCACGCTGTGTCACAAGTCAGTGGACAAACTGTAACATGCCCGCTACCCGGATCAGACCATGACCCATGATGAAGAGCTTGATACCACAGGGCTTCTTTGCCCCTTGCCGGTCCTGAAGGCCGCCAAACGGCTGCGTTCGATGGACAAAGGTGATGTGTTGAAAATTCTGGCTGATGACCCTGCTGCCATCATCGATGTTCCACATTTCTGTTCTGAACAGGGATACGAGCTAGTCTCATCCGACGATGCGGATGGCGTCCAGATTTATATGATCCGCAAAACCTGAGAGCTGAAATTTGAAAAGCCCCGGATCAGGTCCGAGGCTTTCCAGAAGTTCGTTTAGCGCCCCATAGACCACCAGCCACGCTTGCGCGGCTTGCTGGGACTTTCCGGCTCGGGTGTCGGTTCCGCCGCGGCCATTGCAGGTTCCGGTTCCGGCGCAGGTTCCGATGCTGGTTCGGGCTCAGGTTCCGGCACGGGTGCCGGCGCAGGTTCCACCGAAACCGCTTCTGCCACAGGTTCGACCGGCGCTTCCGGCAATCGCTTCAGGCTCTTTCTTTCGGCGCGTGCGGGTGCGCTTTGGCTTCTCGGGCGCGGGTTCTTCAGCGGCCTCGGCAGCCTCAACAGGCTCTGCCTGGGCCTCTTCTGCCACTTCAGCTGGCGCCTCGGCATCCGCCTTCTTACGACGGGTCCGCTTGCGCTTTGGCTTTTCAGGCGCTTCTTCCGAAGCTTCAACGGGCGCGGCTTCGCTATCTGCTTCGTCTACAGCCTCAACAGGAGCTTCCTGACCCTCGGCCGTCTGCTGACCACCCTCTTCCCCTTGGCCCTCGCCGCCCTTACCCCGACGACGCCGGCGACGACGACGCTTGCGCTTGGGCCGATCTTCATCGTCCCCGGTCGCTTCGTGGGTTGCCTGAGTTTCCGGTGCCGCCGAAGCCTCTGGTACTTCGGTTTCATCCGCTTCTTCGGCCGCGATTTCTTCGTCAAGATCGGCCATCAAGGACGGATCAACCGAAACCACATGCGACACAGGTTCGACACGGCGGGTCGCAGTCTTGAACTTTTCAATCGTAAAGTCGGGCGAAATCATGAATGGATCGGCTTCAAGGCGCACGGCCATGCCATAACGCGCTTCGATCTGTGCGATGTGTTCGCGCTTCATGTTCATCAGGAAGTTGATGATCGTCACCGGTGCTTTGACCAGAACCTCGCGCGAACGGCGTCGGACGCCCTCTTCCTCAATCTGGCGCAGGATGGCCAAACCGACGTTGTCATCCGACCGGATAAGCCCCGTACCGTGACAAGAATGTACAAGGCTGTGTAGATGCTTCAAGCATCCCCGGACGCAAACGCTGACGCGACATTTCCATCAGGCCAAAGCCCGAAATGCGACCCACCTGAATGCGGGCACGGTCGGTTTTCAAACGGTCCTTAAAGCGTTTTTCAACGGCTGCGTTGTTGCGCCGTTCTTCCATGTCGATAAAGTCGATCACGATCAGACCGGCAAGGTCGCGCAGGCGCAGCTGCCGCGCCACTTCTTCAGCGGCTTCAAGGTTGGTTTTAAGCGCCGTATCCTCGATCGAGCCTTCTTTGGTGGCCTTGCCCGAGTTCACGTCGATGGCCACCAAAGCCTCGGTGATCCCGATCACGATATAGCCGCCGGACCGAAGCTGAACGGTCGGGATTGAACATGCCCGCCAGATAGCTTTCCACCTGAAAACGCGCGAAAAGCGGCATGGAATCGCCATAGTGCTTCACGTTCTTGGCGTGGCTCGGCATGATCATTTTCATGAACTCTTTGGCCGTGCGATAGCCTTCATCGCCTTCGACCAAGACTTCATCGATCTCGCGGCTGTAAAGGTCGCGGATCGACCGCTTGATCAGGTTGCCTTCTTCATAAACCTGCGCTGGTGCGATTGACTTCAGCGTCAACTCGCGGATCTGTTCCCACATGCGCTGCAAGTATTCGTAGTCGCGCTTGATTTCGGTCTTCGTCCGCTTCGCCCCTGCGGTGCGAATGATCAGACCAGCACCCTGAGGCACTTCGATTTCGCCGGCAATTTCCTTCAGTTTCTTGCGGTCAGGTGCATTGGTGATCTTGCGGCTGATGCCACCGCCACGGGCCGTGTTGGGCATCAGAACGCAGTACCGGCCTGCAAGGCTGAGATAGGTGGTCAGGGCCGCGCCCTTGTTGCCGCGCTCTTCTTTGACGACCTGCACCAAAAGGATCTGGCGAACCTTGATAACCTCTTGAATCTTATAGCGACGCTGGCGTTGCTTGCGTGGTTCGCGGATTTCGTCAACGGTGTCATCATCGGCAACAGCCTCGATGCTTTCGTCGGTTTCCGACGCCGTATCCATGGCGACATAGGGCTCGTCGCTATCATCTTCGTCAAGGTCGACCACGTCCATTCCGGCAATGGCTTTTGCGTCTGGCGCGGTCTCATCCGCGGCTTCAGGCGCGTCTGCGACAACCTCTGGGGCGTCTTGCTCGACTGCAGGGTCTTCCCCCTCAAAGGCGCCCTCTTCGACGACTTCTGCTGTGACCGTTTCATCCTGCGTCTCGACCTTGGCGGCCTTCCCGCGTGAACGACGGCGGCGGCGCTTGGGCTTTTCTTCTTCTTCCGCTTCCTGTTCGGCATAGGCCATTTCTTCGGCCAAAAGCGCTTCGCGATCTGCGACAGGGATTTGGTAATAATCGGGGTGGATTTCGGAAAAAGCGAGGAATCCGTGGCGGTTACCGCCATAGTCGACGAAGGCCGCCTGAAGCGAGGGTTCGACGCGGGTTACCTTGGCAAGATAGATATTTCCGGAGATCTGGCGTTTCTTTTCGGATTCAAAGTCGAATTCCTCGACCTTATTTCCGTCGACCACAACAACGCGTGTCTCCTCGGCGTGGGTGGCATCGATAAGCATTTTCTTTGACATATTGACTTTCTGCGCAAGCTTAAACCCAAGCCGGGTGGGGCTAAGGTGTTGAGATTGCGGCTTTTATTGATGGCGACAGGACGCAGGACGGCCAATGGCGCAGGACCCGTTATCGACGGGAAAACGCTTGCTCGGTCCGACGCGCACGTCATCGCGGTTCTACTCCGACGCCCTGAGGCGCCCGTTCATGGCCCGGCGGAGGTGTCTCGCAGCACGGGCAATTCCAATTTGGCCAGTTGGCCTTTCAATGTCGGACCAGAGACCGAAAAAAATCGGCTAACATTCTGGAACAACGAAACCTTTTCAGGGTGCCGCACGTAACAAATTCGTGACGAGACCCTATGTGCCAACATAAGGGCTGCTGCCTGCAAATTACAATGATGAATTTGGCGCATCACAAAATCGCCTTACTTCTCCGGGGCCAGAACCGTTAACACATTCACAGCAGAACGTTCGCAAAATCGAGAATAACTCTCTTTTTGTACGTGTTTTGAAACCCCGAAATACCGTTTTGTACAGTTGGGCGCGCTGCCGACTTAACAAACTGTGACCAGAATAAATATGGCCATCCAGCCGTCCGGCATCGTTATGGCAATCTTCTCGAACCGACCATTCCCGCGTTGCCGGATAAAGCCGCTTGCCAATACGGCGTTACGTCTTCTTGGTGGAAATACTCCGTGGGGGTCTGGGGGAGCAGCGCTCCCCCAGTTGGTCGGCGGACAACGTCCGGCGAAAACCTAAAGATAATCTGACCGCTGAAGCGCGTACTTCGCCATCTTCTCGTTCAACGTCCTGCGTGGCAGGCACAGTTCTTCCATCACGTTGACGATAGAACCGCGGTGACGCCGCATGGTGTTGTCGATCAGCATCCGCTCAAACGCTTCGACGTATTCCTTCAGCGGCTTGCCTTCGGTGGTGACCGTGAAGTCTGCGGCCTCTTCGTTGTCGGCCATCAGTAACGACGCAATCGTGCCTGAACCGCGGCGCGATTGCAGAACGGCACGCTCGGCAATGTTCACCAACTGGCGGATATTGCCCGGCCAAGGCGCTTGTAAAAGCTGAGCGGCCTCTTGTGCAGAAACCTTAGGCGCGTCGCAGCCATATTCGTCGGCGAAGCGGTCCGAGAATTGCTGGAACAGCATCAGGATGTCTTCGCCGCGCTGGCGCAGGGGCGGCAACGTGATCTTCATTGCGGCCAGACGATAGAAAAGGTCGGGGCGCAATGCGTCTTCGCAGGTTCTGCCCTGTTCCTGAAGATTGCAGATCGCAACGATCCGCGTTTCAGCGGGCGTGCCCTGATCGTTCATCCAGGTCAGAAGCCGCGCCTGCAATGGCTGTGGCAGGGCCTCGATATCTTCAAGCACAAGTGTGCCGCCACGGGCTTCTTCCAGAAGCGGCAGTTGCCCGCCTTCTTCCATTGGTCCGAAAAGTTGGGTGGCCAAAGCATCTTCGTCGTGCGCGGCGCATGAGAACAAGACGAACTTCTTACCCGCTTTCGCGCCCACGGCATGCATCGCGTGGGCAACAAGCGTTTTGCCGGTGCCAGTTTCGCCTTCGATCAGGACATGGCCATCAGCCTGACCCAGATCGAGGATATCTTCGCGCAGACGCTCCATTACCGGTGACGCGCCGATAAGCTTTTTCATGATGCCCGTGCCATCGGACAGCTCGCGCCGCAAAGCCCGATTGTCCAGCGTCAGACGGCGCGCATTGGCGGCCTTCTTGGCCAGCAGGGTCATCTTGTCCGGGTTGAATGGCTTTTCGAGAAAGTCGAAAGCGCCCATGTGCATCGCTTCGACCGCCATCGGCACGTCGCCGTGCCCGGTGATCATGATCACGGGAAGCGCGCTGTCGACGCTCATCAGGCGCTTCAGAAACGCCATGCCGTCCATGCCCGGCATCTTGATGTCGCTGACCACAACGCCCTGAAAATCGGGCGAAAGCGACTTCAGCGCATCCTCTGCCGAGCCATATGTCTCGGTGTCAAATCCCGACAGTGCCAGCCATTGGCTGATCGACTGCCGCATATCCTGTTCGTCGTCGACAATAGCGACCTTCATTGCCTGACCCATGCGTCGTTCTCCGTCCTTCATTCCGCCGCCTCGGTTGCTTTCGCCGCAAGCGGCAGGGTGATTTCAAAAACTGCCCCGCCATCCTGACCATTTCTTGCGGTCAGGCGTCCGCCAAGGTCGTTGACGATACCAGAGGAAATGGCAAGTCCAAGCCCGACGCCGTCGCCGGGGGCCTTGGTTGTATAAAAGGGCTCGAACAGGTTATCGAGGTCTTCGATCCCTGCCCCGTTGTCCCGCACTGTTACCACAACATTGTCGCCAACGGTGAGAAGTATCTGAACCTTGGGATCAGGCGTGGCCTTGGTGGCATCGAGCGCGTTGCGCATCAGGTTCACCAAGACCTGTTCCAGCCGCAGTCGGTCGGCTTCCACGATGACGGGATCGCGGGGCAAAGAGGCCGTCATTTCGATATCGCCGCGCCGCAGTTGCGGTTCCATCATCGACAGGGCGGACGACACGGAATCCCTTACATCTATGGGCTCAATCGCGTCGCCGCCCTTGCGCGCATAGGATTTAAGCTGGCGCGTAATCGCCCCCATCCGCTCGATCAGATCATCGATCCGCTGGAAAGAAGACTGTGCTTCTTCGGGCCTGCGGCGTTGCAACAAAAGCTTGGCGCCTGCCAGATAGGTTTTCATCGCCGCCAAGGGCTGGTTCAGCTCGTGACTGACGGCCGCTGACATCTCGCCCAAGGCCGCCAGTTTCGACGACTGCTGCAGCGTTTGTTCGGCCACTTCAAGGTTGCGTTCGGCCTTCTCACGCTCGGCGATTTCCCGCTGCAGAGCTATGTTAAGCTGGCGGAGTTCAGCCGATTCCCGTTGGAAGAATTTGAGACGCGACGTGATTTTGCGGTTCGCAAAAAACGAGGCGAGCGCCAAAAGAATCGCAAATCCCATAATCTCCAGCGCCAGAACGGTGTTCACCCTTTCGCGCACACCGGCATAGGTCGTGAAACTTGTGATCTTCCAGCCCTGAAAACCGATTCTTGCTTCCTGACGCATCACCGCTTCGCCCTGCAAGTAAGCGTCGGCAGGCAAAGCCCCCCAGCGCGCGGTCGCCCGGAAGGCGCGTTCAATTGCCGTCGGCACGGAACGCACCGACAACGCCTGATCTTCGGTCACACCGCGCCAGCTTGCTTCGGTCGACAGAATGATGATGCCTTCGGTATCCGCCACGATCACCGCATCGGTGAAGCCAGCCCAGGAGCTTTCGAACTTTTTCAGATCGACCTCGACCATAATCGCGCCGATTTGATCGCCCTGACTTTCGATCTTGCGGGAATAGGCAAAGATGCGGCCACCGGACTCAAGCAGGCTTGTGGTAAACACCGTGTCATTCGAGCGAAGCGCGTCGACAAAGTATGGCTCGCTGCGATGGATCGAGCCGATCAACGCGCGGTCTGTGGCGGCAACGGCGCGTCCATCGCTGTCCATCAGCAGGATACCTTCGGCCCCAATCTCGTCGCGGTATTCGATCAGGCGTTGCGAGCTTTGCGAGAAATCGCTTGAGTTCAATGCGCCGATCAGCGTGGGGTCGCGCGCCAGAAGCTGTGGCACGATCTGGTTTCGCTGCAGTTCCGAAAGGATGTTTCCCGAATAAAGCGCCAGCCGCACCTCGGCCCGCGACCGTGTTGTCTGGGTGAAACGTTCTGTCAGATATTGGTTGGTCCACCAAACCGTAACAACCGCCAAGATGATCAAACTGATCAACAAAAGACGGGTACGCCACGACCTGCGAACGGGCCGGAAATCGCTTTGTTCCAGCGAACTCATGGAAGCGAGTGTACGGCCCTGGTGGTTTTCGCTCAAGCGTTGACCTTTGCGGCGGCCAGCGACGCGAAAAGCGCTGTGCCATCGGTCATGCCAAGGGCCGGGTCAGACGCACGTTCGGGGTGGGGCATAAGGCCCAGAACCCGGCGGTTTTCCGAGAGAATTCCAGCAATTCTGTCTACGGATCCATTGATATCGTCGCGGTAACGAAAGGCGATCCGATCTTCGCCTTTCAGGGCCGCAAGCGTGTCATCGCCTGCCACATAGTTCCCGTCGTGGTGGGCGACCGGATAGGTCACTGTATCGCCCGCCTGATAGCCGCTGGTGAAATCACTGGCAGCGGTGCTGACTTCCAGATCGACGGATCGGCAGACAAACTTAAGCCCGGCATTGCGCATCAGCGCGCCCGGCAAAAGGCCGGTTTCCAGCAAAACCTGAAAGCCGTTGCAGATACCGATGACGTATCCGCCGCGCTGGGTATGTGCCTTCAATGCGCCCACAATCGGCGAGCGTGCCGCGATGGCGCCGCTTCTGAGGTAATCGCCGAAAGAAAAGCCGCCCGGCACACCCACAACATCGACACCTGCGGGCAGGTCCGTGTCTTTATGCCAGACCATCTCGACCGAAAAACCGGCCTGCTTGAAAGCAACGGCCAGATCACGATCGCAGTTCGATCCGGGAAAGACGATAACGGCGGCTTTCATAGCGGCACTCCTCAAACTGGTGGTGCAAGCCATGTGCGGCATGTCCGGCGAAAACTCAAGCCCTCGCCCAAATATTAGCTTTCAAACAGCGACCATGACCCTGCGCTATCGCCCTATCATGGCCTTTGCTGCAATCTATACAATCGGGCTTTTCGCCTTGCTGGTCTCGCTGGCAGGGATCGGCCTCTCTGATGGCTTTCACTATCCGATGACGCGGCTATTGCTGTTGGGCGGGGTCTATGCCGTGATCAGCCATCTGGCCATTTCGCACAGCTTCGGCCACCCGATGGGTCTGGCCCCTGAAACTGCCAGCGATCCATCCCGGGATTTAATGCCGGTGCCCGTCAAAGTCACCGACACCTATCTTGACCGCTAAGCCACGCGAGGCCGGTCAGACAAGCTCGACGTCGTAACGCTCGATCACCGTGTTCGCCAGCAAAGCTTCGCACATCTTTCCAACCTCGGCTTCAGCCTTGGCGGGATCGGTCTCGGACAGTTCCAGCTCGATCACCTTGCCCTGCCGAACCCCATCAACACCGCCGAAGCCCATCGATCCCAGAGCGCGCCGCACCGCTTCGCCCTGCGGGTCCAGAACGCCCTCTTTCAGCATGATATGGATGCGTGCTTTCATGTCGGAACCCTTGTGCCTGACCGTTTCGCCTCCTATCGCCGATGCGACGCGGATTGTAAAATCAGATTGGCTTTCATTGGTCCAAAAATATGCTGGGGGTGCGGGGGTGAAACCCCCGCTGGTCCACGGGGGTTCGGGAGGCAAAGCCCCCCGCTGGTCGACGCGACAAAGCCGCTTTGAGACCTAATTGATCAGCGTCGGTTTGGTTGCGTGGGTCACATTCGAGGGCAAGACGCCCAACCGTCGCGCCACTTCGGTGTAGGCGTCCGCAAGATCGCCCAGATCGCGGCGAAACACGTCCTTGTCCAGCTTCTGACCGGTTTCCATGTCCCACAATCGGCAACTGTCGGGGCTGATTTCGTCGGCGACGATCAAACGGTGATAGTCTCCGTCCCAAACCCGGCCGATTTCGATCTTGAAGTCGACCAGCTTGATGCCAACCGCCATCATGCAGCCCGAGAGGAAATCGTTCACCCGAAGCGCAAGTGCGACCATATCATCAAGGTCCTGTTGCGAGGCCCAGCTGAAAGCGATGATATGTTCTTCCGAAACAAGCGGATCGCCCAAAGCGTCGTCCTTCAGGCAGAACTCGACGATGGGACGCGGCAAGGCTGTGCCCTCTTCCAGACCCAGCCGTTTTGACATTGTGCCAGCTGCAAAGTTCCGCACGATGACTTCCAGCGGAATGATCTCGACCTGACGGATCAGTTGCTCGCGCATGTTCAGGCGCTTGATAAAATGCGTGGGCACGCCGATTTGCGCGAGACCCTTCATGAAAAACTCAGAGAGCCGGTTGTTCAGCACGCCCTTTCCGTCGATCACGGCCTTTTTCTGAGCGTTGAAAGCGGTCGCGTCATCCTTGAAATACTGGACGTAGAGTCCCCGGTTCGGGGCCTTCATAGAGGATTTTTGCCTTACCCTCGTAGACTTTCTTGCGGCGCGCCATGGATATGTCCCCCGAATAACCAATAGCCCGCTCCCGAGTGGCCCGGGAGCGGGTTGGCATCTTCTAGGGCATGGCGGGCCGCGTCGCAAGATTGCATGACGCCGCTCCTCATGCAGTCATCTGGTTTGTGGCGCTATTTGGCGTGAAACGCATAAAGCTTGTTTTTGAGCGTATCAAAGTTGGCCATCTGACTGTTGTCATAGCCTTCTGGCGCTGGCGGTCTTGGCCGCGGACCAAAAAGCTTGGCCTCGTCGATGTCGGAACTGGCATGCAACAAACACCATTGGTCGGTCTGCGCGTCATGGGTGCCTTCTTTGACATGGCGGATACGGATTGGCTTTTTGCCAGCTTCCACACCCAAAGTGTCGCCATCAACGAAGACATTGTCTGCCTCAAGCAACATACGCACAGTGCAATAGACCCAATGGGCGGCTTCGCCGGGGTCCATTCTTGCGCGCGGCATAACGATTTCGTGGCCGTTGAAGGCCGCCAAACCGATGGTACTGACGGTAACCGGCAAAGGCATTGGAGGTTCGTCAAAACGCGACACAAACAGCGTCATCCATTCAAGCACAGGGATTTCGCCCTTCATGGCGGTGTCTGCGGCCTCAACCCATTTGTGCGGCTGAACCAGAGTATCTCCGTTCGGAAAATAGACGCCCAGCGCAATCGGCAATTTAGCCAGAACGGCACCGAGACATGTCATGCGGCGTGCTGCATCAAAGCGTGCTGCGACCGACGTGTCGTCTTTCGGGCTGTTCACTGTGATCGACATGTGGTCCGTATGACGATCGACAGCGATGTTTCCATTCGGGAAGATCAGGCACGAATTGCCGATGACAGGCTGCCAGTCAAACTCGCAACGGCCCGGCATTCCAACAATACGCAACCCACCCTTTTTTGGATCCGTGATGCTGAAATCCACGGCCATTGTCACGTCGCGCGTGTTGATCTTTTCTGTCCCTACGTTTTCGTGGGTCCAGTCCAGACCGGGATAATCCTCGGCCGCCGCTTCGATCAGTTCCGAGAAGGTGGCTTCGAGCGGTTCAGAGAACAACACGTAGATTGTGAAGCTCTCGGAAACGCGCTTTTCGCTATAGCGTTGTTCGGTCATATTTTTACGCGTCGGCGGAACGCTGAAGCATGGTGACCACGGCGAACATTGCTTCGGTTGTGGATTGGCTGATGCCCATGTCTTGGGACAGTTTGACCAAAACGGCCTGTTCATTGTCGTCGAGACGCCCATCGGCAAGGGCAATCCGCATGGCGAAAAGCAAAGCGGTTTCGCGCAAGGCTGGAGAAAGTGTGCTGATCGCTTCGCCGATGACGACGCTTGGGCTGCGTGCGGCGAAGTCACCAAGGACTTCGTTCAACAGCGCTTTCGTGCGCTGACCCGGGATCGGTGCAAAGATCGGGCTGAAAGAACAGCTGTTCACAAGCTGTGCAATCTCGGCGTCGTCGACCGAACCGTCGACATGCATGATAAAGATGGCTGGTGTGACGACGGCGCGCGCGGTGACTTCGTGGTTCGGTGTGGCTTGTGCTTTGCGAAGGTTGGAAAACAGTCCCATTGGCGAATTAGTCCTTTGTTCACGATGATTGTTAAGCAAGATTTGATCAAACACCGTGGTAGGAATGAGGCCATTCACTGAAGATTATGCGGCTTGCTCTTGCACGAAGAAGATGCCCCGATTGCGCGTGCTCCCCTTGCGACGCGGCGCAAGCGAGGGCATATCAAGAACAACCACACACGCCACGAGGAGAGGCACCGGAATGAGCACCTTCGACGATCGCCAGAATGCTTTTGAAAATAAATACGCCCACGACGCCGAGATGCAGTTCAAGGCCGAAGCTCGCCGCAACAAGCTTTTGGGCCTTTGGGCTGCCGAGCTTTTGGGTAAAAGTGGTGAGGCTGCGAACGATTATGCCAAGGAAGTTGTGAAGGCTGACTTTGAGGAAGCCGGAGACGAGGACGTCTATCGCAAATTGTCGGGTGATCTGGGCAATGCGGCCAGCGAGGACGACATTCGCGCAAAGATGGTCGAGATGATGGGCGTCGCCAAAGCTCAGCTGATGGACGAAGTCTGATCTCCCTCATTTGAATGTGTCCCGGGCCAGCCCGGGACGCGCTGTTTCTTGGTTGAGGGGCGCTGCCCCTTTGGCCTGTGGCCAATTCACCCCGGCATATTTCTGGACCAATGAAAGCAGGGGCATGGCCCTTGCGGAGCCGATGGCTTGAAAAGACCTTAATGCGGCCTTCTCCTGTTAACATATCGTCAATGACCGACGGGTAGCTCTGACCTTTGTGGGGGCCTGTTTCGGGTGCAGGTCATGAGTGTGTTGCCTTCCGGTATGAAAGGCTTGGTTCGGTCTGCGACCGCGCCACGTAATATCTTCGCTATTTTCCTGGCGGCGACCTGTCTGATGCTGGTCAGTTGGCAGTTGGACGGCATTGATTTTTCCGATGTTGGGGCTTCAGCCGCAAGTTTGGGGGCTGGTCAATGGGCTTTGGCCTGTCTGGCGACCGCGCTCAGTTTTGTTGTCGTCGGTCAGTATGACGCGCTGTTTCACCGTTGGTTACAAACGGGCGTGTCGCAGGCGCGGGCCGTTTTGTCCGGCGCATCGGCCATTGCCTTGGCGCAGACACTGGGGCTGGGATTGGCCACGGGCACGCTTGCGCGGTGGCGCAGTTTGCCGGACCTCAGCCTGTCGCAGGCGTTGAAGGTCACCAATTACGTCTCGTTCAGCTTTATGGCGGCCCTTGGTCTGATCGTGGCAGCTGCGTTGATGATGGCGCCCGTTGCCGGGCACGGCGGCACGGTGGCGTTTGCGGGTGTTGCAGTGCTGTTCACGCTGATCGCTGCCGCTTTGTCGCTGGCGCAACCCGCTTGGATGCCTGTTGCATTGCCACCCTTTCGGCTGATGCTGCGGTTGGTGGCTTTGGCGGCGTTGGATGTGGGGTTTGCAGCGCTTGCCCTTTGGGCGTTGTTGCCCGGCGCGGGCGAGATCGTTACCTTCCCGATCTTCTTTGCCAGTTTTGCCGTGGCTTTGGGTGCCGGGTTGTTGTCTGGTGCACCGGGTGGTGTTGGGCCGTTTGAGCTTTGCCTGATTACCTTGCTGCCAAGCGTGCCCGAGCCGGATCTGATTGCGGCGGTCATCGGCTATCGTTTGGTGTATTATGCTTTGCCTGCCTGCTTTGCGGTTTTGGTGCTGGCGCGGCCGATGCCTGCAAGCAATGACGCCCCGCAGGAGGTTTTGCCTTTTGGGCCCCTTCGGCGCGCAGAGGCGAAGGGTTTGGCTGTTATGCCGGGCCATCAGATTTTGCCGGCCGGACGCGGTGCGCTTCATGTGGCGGAGGCATCACAGCATCTTGTTGCGATTGGTGATCCTGCCAGCGGAGGGGATTTTGGAGCGGCTGAATTGACCGAGTTGCAGGACAAGGCGGGGTCGCGTGACCTTTGGCCTGTGCTTTATAAGATCGGGGCTGAAAGTGCGGTTGCAGCGCGCAGAACTGGCTGGTCTGTTTTGCGGGTCTCAGAAGAGGCCTGGCTTGAGCCGGTGTCGTTCACTTCTGACGGTCCCAGCCCGCCGCCAGCTTCGCCGGAAGCTGAAGCAGGCGAAAGCTGCGGGAATAGAAATTGCGGAAGCCGGAGACGCCCTGCCGATTGGCGAAATGGCCGAGGTGGCCGCCGATTGGGCTACGCGGTCAGGTGGCGAGCGCGGGTTTAGCATGGGTCGGTTCGACGCGGATTACGTGGCGGGGCAGCGTTGTTTTCTTGCCTGGTCGGGTGATCGTTTGGTGGCCTTTGCGACGTTTCATGCAACGGCAGAGGAATGGGTGCTGGACCTGATGCGTAGTGCGTCGGACATGCCTGATGGCACGATGCATGGCTTGATCACGCAAGCCATCCGCGCGGCGGGATCGGAAGGTGTGGCGCGGTTCTCGCTGGCGGCAATGTTGCGCAAGGATGTGCCCGTATGGGATGCGACGCTTGCCCGGCTTTGGCGCCGCTTCGGGACTGCGTCGTTTCAAAGAGAGCTTTGGGCCGCAGATGACGCCGCTTTATATGGCCGCGCCGAACCCTGTTCTGCTGACGCTTGCGGCGGTGGACATCATGTTGCGCATCCGAAATCCGGGAAGTTTGCGTGCCCCAACAGGCGCAAGAGCCGTCCAATCCGCTATGCATTTGCCGCAGACCGGGTTCTTGAAATCTGAAGTTGTTAAGGCCCCTTTTTCACCCCATGTTTGCGATAACAGAAAACTTTCCCGTGTGGAGATACACCGATGAAAATACTTAATAAAGTCAAACAGTACCGCGACTATCACCGTACAGTGCGTGTGCTTCGAGCCCTGCCTGTGGATCTGGCCCTTGATCTGGATATCTATCCGGGCGACGCCAAAAAACTGGCAAGACGGGCGGTTTGGGGCGCTTAATCGGTCAGGCTGGCGATGAAGCCTTCGATTTCATTGTCTGAGGCCGGAAAACTGCTGATGTTGTTGTGTGCGGCGCCTTCGATCAAAACGCGTCGGACTTGGGGTAGCGCGGCAAAGCCTTCGCTATAGGCGGGGGCGATCAGGGTGTCTTCGCTGCCATGCAGGACCAAGGTTGGTTTTGTGTTGGCTTTTGCTTCGGCCAGAGAATTCCAGCGTTGCACGGGCAATAGGCAGGCCGGAAGGCGCGCACTTGCAGCCATCAGGCGGCAGAGCCGATCGTAAGGCGCCGTCAGCATAACGCCTGCCACATTGCGGCGGGCAGCAACATAGGTTGCAAGCCCGGTGCCCAGCGAGAAGCCCTGTATGATGACCGGCTTTCCCAAAGCCAGCGCGTAGTCTGCGGCTTGCAAGGCATCTGATTTCAGGCGTGCTTCGTTAGGGGTGCCGGGGCGGCCGGCGCCACCGCGAAATTCCAGCGCAATTACATGGCGGCCCGCGAGGCGGTGTTTGTCAAACGCCACGTCGAACAGGCTAAGCGCGCCTGCGTTCCCCATGAAATAGAGCACCACGGGGCCATCACTGTTAAGCTCTTGCAGATAGATCGGTGTGCCATCAGTCGCGGCAAACTGAACCCGTGAGAAACCTTCAAGCACCCTGTCATCGGGCTGAAACGGGTAGATGAAACGGGGATGCATCCAGACCATGAGGGCCGCATAGGCCGCATAGCCGAGGACCAGCGCGATCAGGACGGCCTTCAAGTGAACTTGGCGGAAAGCGCCTGACGCACGGAAGGTGTCACGAATTTCGAGACATCGCCGCCGAGACGCGCGATTTCCTTGACCAGTTTCGATGCAATCGCCTGATGTTCGGCCTCGGCCATCAGAAACACGGTTTCGACGCTGTATCGTCGAGCGCCCGGTTCATGCCGACCATCTGATATTCATACTCAAAATCCGCCACCGCGCGCAGGCCGCGCACGATGATCTGAGCGCCGACATCGTGGGCGCAGTCGATCAAGCAGGTTCTCAAACGGATGGGCAACGATCTCGACGCCGGTCGTTCTGGCGATCCCGGCGCATTCCGCCTCGATCATCGCGACGCGTTCTTCCAGCGAGAACAGCGGCCCCTTGTCGCGGTTGATCGCAACACCGATCACCAAGCCGGTCCACCAAAGCAGTCGCCCGTCGATGATGTCCAGATGCCCCAGCGTGATCGGATCGAAGGTTCCGGGATAAAGACCGATGCGCATGCGGGGCCTCCTGCCGCCTTACCTGTCAATGCCTGCCACGCAGACATTGTCACGGCCCATTGCAAGCGACCGTCAGAACCCCTTGATCATGCCTTCCAGCGCGTCTTTTTCCATCGACAGTTCGGTCAGACGCGCCTTGACCACATCGCCGATCGAGATCAGGCCGATCATCTTGTCGTCCTCCATCACCGGCATGTGGCGAAACCGGCCCTCGGTCATCTTGGCCAGCACCTGATCGGCGGTCTCGGTCGGGGACAGGCTGATCATTGCGCGGGTCATCAGATCGTCGACCGTGTCTTTCAGGCAGGCTTCGCCACGCCGGCCAAGTTCGCGCACGATGTCGCGCTCGGACAAGATGCCAAGTGGCGTGTCACCGTCGTCACGACACACAACCGCGCCGATGCGTTTTTCCGACAAAAGCTGTGCGGCCTGCGAAACGGTCGAGCCGCTGTCAACGGTGACGACACCTGTTCCGCCTTTCACGTCCAAGTATCTGACTGCACTAGCATGGTCAATTCTCCTGAAAGTTGTCTTCCATAATGAAACCGTCCCACCCCAGCCTTGCCTCCTGTCAAGCTGCGGTGCGGCGAGCGATTTCGGCCCGAAGGCCTTCGGACAGGGCTTCGGCAAAGCGGTTCAGCCGTTCGACCGCGACGTCATCAGCATGTCGGATCAGCCAGAATGCTGCGTTCAAGATGCAATTCTTGCGGAAGGATCAGGTCGCAATTCGGGCGCGTCTGGCAGGGCGAAATCGTGGACGACGCCCAGACCCGCACCGGCCCTCAGCCACCCCAGTTGGACGGACACAAGGTTTGAGGCCAGATCGGCCGCCTGAAGGCCAAGTTCGGCCAGGTAGTCGAGTTCGGTATCGAAGATCATGTCCGGGATGTATCCGACCACCGGATGGGTCCGTCAGATCATCGCGGCTGGTGATCGGAGGGTGCTCGGCGCAGATAGTCGCGCGACGCGGCCAAGTGCAGGGAATAGTCGGAAATCTTCTGAATTTTCAACCGCCCGGTGCGCGGTCGTGACACGCTGATCGCCATGTCTGCTTCGCGTTTCGACAGGTTGAAGACGCGGGGCAGCGCAATGATCTGAACTGTTAGCCCGGGTTGGCGGCCATGATTGCGCGGGTGACATGGGGCAAAAGGAAGGTCGCACAGCCATCCGGTGCGCCAAGGCGGATGGTGCCGGTCAGGGTTTCGGCCTCGCCCCGCACCTCGGATTGCTGCGCCGGACATGGCCTGTTCGGCGGCCTCGGCATGGGTGCAAAGACGTTCGCCCGCGGCGGTGGCGCGTATCCTTGCGGGGACTTCACGAAAAGAACCGCGTCCATGTCGCGCTTCTAGCCGCGCAATGCGCCGCCCGACCGTTGCCGGGTCAAGACGCAGCGCTTTCGCCGCAGCGCTTAGGCTTTCTGTCCGTGCAACAGACAGGAAAATTCGCATGTCATCCCAGTGCATTTTCGCCCTACCCTTGCATTTTTGCAAAACCTTTTTGGCAAACTGCCGCTTTTCCTGCCCCCTGACCAGCCTTTATGGTCCACCGCAAATCTCAGGAGAATTCGATGCAAGAACTCAGCCACTATATCAACGGTCAGCACGTCAAAGGCGGATCAGGCCGGTTTGCCGATGTTTACAACCCTGCCACCGGCGAAGTGCAGGCCAAAGTGCCGCTTGCCACGGTTGAAGAAGTGGATGCGGCGGTTGCCAAGGCGGCGGAAGCGCAGGTCGGCCTGGGGGGCGACCAATCCTCAGCGCCGGGCGCGGGTGATGATGGCCTTCGGGCGGCTGATCAACGAGAACATGGACAAGCTGGCCGACGCCGTCAGCCGCGAGCACGGCAAGACTCTGCCCGATGGCCGAGGCGATGTTCAACGCGGGCTTGAAGTGGTCGAGGTCTGCATGGGCGCGCCGCAGATGCTGAAGGGCGAGTTCACCGACGACGGCGGACCCGGGCATTGACCTTTATTCGATGCGCCAGCCTTTGGGTGTAGTGCGCCGGCATCACGCCGTTCAACTTTCCCGGCGATGATTCCCTTGTGGAAGATGGCGCCTGCCCTTTCCAGCGGCAACGCGATGATCCTGAAACCTTCCGAACGCTGCCCGTCTACGTCGTTGATGTTGGCCGAACTGCTGAAAGAAGCCGGATTGCCCGATGGCATCCTGCAAGTCGTCAATGGTGACAAGGAAGCGGTCGACGCGCTTTTGGACAATGAGACGATACAGGCCGTGGGCTTTGTCGGCTCGACCCCGATTGCGCAGTATATCTATGGCCGTGCTGCTTCGAACGGCAAACGCGCCCAGTGTTTCGGCGGCGCCAAGAACCACATGATCATCATGCCCGACGCCGATATGGACAAAGCAGCCGATGCTTTGGTCGGTGCCTCGATGGGCGCTGCGGGCGAGCGTTGCATGGCGATCTCGGTTGCGGTGCCGGTGGGCGATCAGACAGCGGATGCGCTGGTCGAACGGCTGGTGCCACGGATCGAGGCGCTGAAGGTCGGCCCTTATACCGTCGGGCGACGATGTGGACTACGGCCCGCTGATCACAAAGGCGAGCCAAGAGCGGGTCAAAGGCTTGATCGACAGCGGCGTCGAACAGGGAGCGACCCTGGTGACCGATGGTCGTGGCTTCTCGCTTCAGGGGTATGAGAACGGGTTCTTCATCGGTCCGACCATGTTCGACAACGTGACACCCGATATGGACATCTACAAAGAGGAAATCTTTGGCCCCGTCCTGAGCCAGGTTCGTGCGGGCACCTATGAAGAAGCGCTGAAGCTGACGATGGACAACGAATACGGCAACGGCACCGCGATCTATACCGCTGATGGCGATACGGCGCGTGACTTTGCCAATCGGGTGAATGTCGGGATGGTGGGGATCAACTTCCCCATCCCGGTGCCGCTGTCCTATCACACCTTCGGCGGCTGGAAGAAATCCGCCTTTGGCGACCTGAACCAGTACGGCCCGGACGCTTTCCGGTTCTATACCAAGACCAAGACGGTCACGGCGCGCTGGTTCTCGGGCATCAAAGAAGGCGGCGAGTTTGCCTTCAAGGCGATGGACTAGGGGGCTCTGCCCCCACGCGCTGACGCGCGCCCCCCGGAGTACTTGGGCCAAGAAGAAGCGCAAATTTGATTCAAATTGCTTTCATTGATCCCAAAGTACTCCGGGGTGAGGCCGAAGGCCGAGGGGCAGTGCCCCTGACGTCACTTGACACTAGCCCTTGTCGTCGCTGACCGCTAAACCGCTGGCAATGAGTGAAACATTATCTCCCAAGCCCGGCGTTGACCGGATCGAGCTTTATCAAGGTGGTGCCAGCCACCTTGAAGGGCGTGACGACGTGCTCAAGCTTTCGTCGAACGAAAATCCTTTTGGTGCGCCTGAGGGGGTCGCAGCTGCGATTTCTGCGGCGTCACGCGATTTGCATCGGTATCCGTCCACCGATCATGCAAGCCTGCGCGAGGCGATTGCCGAAGTTCACGGGCTTGAAGCGGCCCGGATTATCTGCGGTGCCGGGTCGGACGAGATTATCGCATTTCTCTGCAATGCCTACGGCGGCGAAGGCACCGAAGTTATTCACAGTGAACACGGGTTTGCCATGCACCGGATCTCGGCGCTGGCCGCCGGTTCTGAACCTGTCGAGGTTGCCGAGCGTGAGCGCACCGTCGATGTGGACGGCATTCTGCGGGCGGTCACGGATCGGACGCGGCTGGTGTTTCTTGCGAACCCCGCCAACCCTACCGGCACAATGCTGGGGGCCAATGAGACGGCGCGGCTTGCGGGTGAGCTTCCAAACAATGTGCTTTTGGTGCTGGACGGTGCTTATGTCGAATATGTCGAAGATTTTGACGGGGGCGCGGCTTTGGTCGACGCGCATGAGAATGTTGTGATGACCCGCACTTTTTCCAAGATTTATGGTTTGGGCGGGCTTCGGATTGGCTGGGGCTATGGCCAGCAATCGGTGATCGACAATCTCAATCGGGTGCGTGGACCTTTCAATCTGTCTGAGGTGCAAATGCGCGCCGCCGAGGCGGCTGTACGCGATCAGGCATGGGTCACCCGCTGCCGGGTTGAAAACGCGCGCCAACGCGCTTGGCTGGCAGGTGAACTTGGCAAAATTGGTGTGCCGTCCGATGCGTCATTGGCCAATTTCGTATTGGCGCGGTTCAGGGACGAAGCAGAGGCCGGAGCCTGCGAGGCGCAGTTGCGCCGCGACGGTATTCTGGTGCGCAAGGTGGGTGGCTATAAGCTGCCCAATGCGCTGAGGATCACCGTGGGCACCGAGGCCGATTGCCGGCGTGTTGTGGCCTCGGTCAGAAAATTCCGCGAGGCTGAGGCATGAGCGAATATAAACGCGTCGCCCTGATCGGCTTGGGCCTGATCGCCTCGTCGATGGCGCACGCTATGCGCCGCGCTGGCATGACAGCCGAGATTGTGGGCACGGCGCGGTCGCCCGAGACCCGGCAGATCGTGCGCGACATGGGGTTTTGCGACCTCGTGACCGATACGGCGGCAGAGGCCGTTGAGGGCGCTGATCTGGTGGTTTTGGCGATGCCGGTGGGTGCGATGGCCGCCGTGGCTGAAGAGATCGCGCCGCATCTGGCACCGGGGGCGACGCTGACGGATGTAGGCTCGGTCAAGCGCGCGGTGGTCGAGGCTGTTTCTCCGCATGTGCCTGAGGGCGTGCATTTTATCCCCGGTCATCCGATTGCGGGCACCGAGCATTCCGGGCCGCAATCTGGCTTTGCCGAGTTGTTCGACGGTCGCTGGACCATTCTGCTGGCGGATGACAGCACCGACGCAGACGCATTGGCCCGGCTGACGTCCTATTGGGAAGCGCTTGGGGCCTATGTCGATATCATGGAGGTCGATCACCACGATCTGGTGTTGGCTGTGACGAGCCATGCGCCGCATCTGATCGCCTATACGATGGTTGGTGTGGCTGATGATCTGCGCCGGGTCACTGACGGCGAAGTCATCAAGTATTCGGCGGCTGGTTTCAGAGATTTCACCCGGATTGCGGCTTCGGACCCCACAATGTGGCGCGATGTTTTTCTGTCGAACAAAGAAGCCACGCTGGAAGTTCTGGGCCGGTTTACCGAGGAACTGTTTGCCCTGCAGCGGGCGATAAGGACGGGCGACGGGGATCATCTTTTTGACTATTTCACCCGGACACGGGCTATTAGGCGAAGCATTGTCGAGGCGGGTCAGGATACCGACGCGCCAGATTTCGGACGGAGTGCCAAACGATGAGATATCTTTTGATCGGGCTCAGCTTGTTTCTTGCAGCTTGTGGTGGCGGCGCTGCCGAGCAATTTGACCGGCCGGGCTTGCAAGCCGAAAAGCTGGGTTCTGTGCGTGGTCCCGGTCGCTGCGGTGTCGATAATGCCTATCGTGTGAGTGCGGCGGCGGGTGTTCGGTTGTCGCAACCGGCAACATTGGCCAAGAAGACGGCAAACCGTCTGGACCATTGGCTGAGAACAGAGGCGATCCCGGCCATCGGCAATCGCGGCGGCGGGTTGGTCGCCATTCAGGTGCCGTCGCATTATGCCTGCCGGACACGCAACAGCCGCCCCGGTGCGCGACTGTCCGAACACGCTTTGGGCAATGCAATCGACATCTCAGCCTTTGTGCTGGCCGATGGCACGCGGATCACCGTGCTTGAGGGATGGAATGGGAAGGACAGCGGATTGTTGCGGCGCCTTCATTCAAGTGCCTGCGGGCCTTTCGGCACCGTTTTGGGGCCAAATTCTGACCGGCATCATCAGGATCATTTCCACTTTGATGTGGCTGGCTATCGCAGCGGACCCTACTGCCGCTGACCGTATCGGCAAGTCGTCGGGTGGCCAGCAGGGTCAATAAGTAACTGTCAATTCAAAGTTTTCCGCGCGACGCGCCTGAAAAGCGCAATCAGTTCAGGCCACGATAGCTATTGCGAAAGAGCGGCGGAATGCACATGTATGCGCTATGCAGTTTTCTCTTGCATTGGATCATATCGTCGTCGCCGCGCGCTCGCTGGAAGCTGGCGCAAGCTATGTTGAAGCGGTGCTGGGGGTCAAGCTTTCGCCGGGCGGGCAGCACCCGCATATGGGCACGCATAACCTGTTATTGTCACTGGGCCCGCACGAGTACATTGAAGTCATCGCGATCGATCCAAAGGCCGGGTCTCCAAGCCGCCCCAGATGGTTCAATCTGGACACCTTCGATGGGCCGCCGCGGATGACAAATTGGGTGTGCCGGACAGATGATCTTTTCGCGGCACTGGACGCCGCCCCACCGGGGTCCGGAACACCGCTTGAACTGGCCCGCGGCGACATGACATGGGCCATGGCCGTTCCCGAGTTTGGTCGCCTGCCTTTCGATGACGCGATGCCTGCTTTGATCGAATGGGGTGCGCAGTCGCCGCGTCCCTATCAAAGGTTGCCGGAACGCGGCATGCGCCTGACACGGCTGGACGTGTTTCACCCGGAGGCGGAAGCGCTGCTGAAAGCCTTCCCCGCACTTCACGGATTAAGCCATGTTTCGGTGCGGACCGGGCCCGAAAAACGGCTGATCGCGTCGATATCAACACCCGAAGGCAACCGCGTTCTGGCATGATCCGTCTGGCACGACCCGAGGACGCCGCACAGATCGCGGACATCCAGAACCCTGTGATCCGGGACACTTCGATCACGTTCAATCCTCAGGAAAAAACTGCCACCGAAATTGTCGAGGCAATGCGCGATCTGCCGTGTTTTTTAGTGGCAGAGGAAGGCGCGAAAATCATTGGCTTTGCATCTTACATGCCGTTTCGGCGCGGCATCGGATACGGACGGACGATGGAACACTCGATCGTTCTGGCACCTGAGGCGCGTGGCAAGGGGACCGGACGCGCGCTGATGGATGCCCTGGAAGACCACGCCCGCGCTGCAGGGATCGGATCCATGTGGGCCGGTGTCAGTGGTGAAAATCCCGCAGGCGTCGCTTTCCATGCCCGGCTTGGCTATGAGGAAATCGCCACCCTGCCCCGCGTCGGGTTCAAGTTCGGGCGCTGGATGGACCTTGTTCTGATGCGAAAATGGCTGGGTGACGCCGCCGACACCAGCGACTAATGTCTCGCTCATGTCAATCTGGACCCGCATATCTGATGCCATCGAAGCCCTGCGCGCCGGGGAAAGCCTGAGCGCTGTCTTCGAGCTGCTGCGCGCGCCGCCTGAACGATCAGTTGCCTTCACGATTGCAGTCATTGCTCTGGGTGCCAAAATGGCAAAGGCCGACGGTCAGGTCACCAAAGACGAGGTCGCGGCCTTCCGCGAAGTTTTCACCATCCCGCCCGAAGAAGAGGCACATGCCGCACGCATCTTCAACCTTGCCCGTCAGGACGTGGCGGGGTTTGAAGATTATGCGAGGCGGATCGCCAAGATGTTTGAGGAAGCCGACGGCACGCTCTGCGATCTGATCGAAGGGCTGTTCTATATCGCCGTAGCTGACGGCGCCTATCATCCGCAGGAGGATGACTTTCTGTCCCGTGTCGCCAGCATCTTTGGTCTGGACGACCGCGCCTTCAAAGCCCTGCGGACCCGGTTCGTGCCCGATGCCGAACCTGATCCATGGGATGTGCTGGGGGTGGATTCCACCACTTCCATCGAAGACGTCCGCAAGGCCTGGCGCCAGCTTGTGCGCGACAGCCATCCGGATCGGATGATCGCACGCGGCGTGCCTGAAGAAGCGATCAAGATGGCCGAAAAGAGGCTGATTGCCATCAATCGCGCATGGGACGAGATTAACGCGGGGGCCACCTGATGCGACTGGCGACCTACAATGTCGAATGGTTTTCCAACCTGTTCGATGACGAAGGCAATCTTTTGTCCGACCGCGAATGGTCCGGGCGCCACGACGTGAAACGCTATGAGCAGCTGGAAGCTTTGGGCATTGTTTTCAATGGGCTGGATGCTGATGCGGTGATGATCATTGAAGCACCCGACAGCCACAAAAGGCGCGACGGGGTGCAGGCATTGGAAAAGTTTGCCGAAGTCATGGGTCTTCGGGCGCGCAACGCCGTGCAGGGCTTTGTCAATGACACCCAGCAGGAAATAGCCCTGCTCTTTGATCCCGACAGCTTGCAGGCAAAGCATGATCCAATGGGCAGTCCCCGCTTTGACGAAGCCTACCACATCGATCTTGATATCGATGCCGAACCTGAACCTGTGCGCTGGTCGAAACCTCCTTTGGAACTGGCGGTAAGAACAAAAAGGGGCACAAACCTTCGCCTGATCGGCGTCCACGCAAAATCCAAGGCACCTTACGGCGCGCGCCGTCCCGAACAGGTGATGCGCATCGCCATCGAGAACCGCCGCAAGCAATTGGCCCAATGCATCTGGCTTCGCGAACGGGTGGACGACCACCTCGATGCAGGCGATCCGCTGATCGTTATGGGTGACTTCAACGACGGTCCGGGGTTGGACGAATACGAACGGCTCTTCGGGCGCTCTGGCGTGGAAGTCGTGATCGGAGACGAAGACGACGCCTGCCTTTATGACCCCCACGCTGAAATGGTCATCCGTCGTCCTCTCGGTCTGATGCCCGCCTCGGCCCGGTTCTGGATGTCTGACCGCAAGCGCTGGATGCAGACGCTTCTGGACTATGTCATGGTCTCTCCGGATCTGCGCGACAAAGCACAAGACTGGCGGATTTGGCACCCGTTCGACGACGCCGCGATCGCGGAAGTTCCAGAACTGAGGGACGCCCTTCTGAACGCTTCGGACCATTTCCCGGTTTCGGTGGAACTGAATATCTGACGCACCCGGCGCCTGCCCTTCGTCTGTTTCCAAATATCCCGGGGAGGTCTGGAGGGGTGGAACCCCTCCAGCCCAGCGGCGACGACGATCTCTCGGTCATTGCTGCGCAATGTCCTGCCGATAGGCGATGAAAGGTATCGCCTGAAGTCGGCGCAAAACCTCTCTTCACGCTCTGTTAACCCTGATTGGCTGAGTGTATCTTCCGCAAACAGGCAAATAGAATCGGAGGCTCGGATGGCGGGTTCAGTCAACAAAGTCATACTCGTGGGAAATCTGGGCCGTGATCCGGAAGTGCGCACATTCCAGAATGGTGGCAAAGTCTGCAACCTGCGGATTGCCACATCCGAGAACTGGAAAGACCGCACGACGGGTGAACGCAAGGAACGCACCGAATGGCATTCGGTCGCAATCTTTTCTGAACCGCTGGCGCGCGTGGCCGAGCAGTACCTGAAAAAGGGTTCCAAAGTTTATATCGAAGGCCAGTTAGAGACGCGGAAGTGGCAGGACCAATCGGGCAATGACCGGTATTCAACCGAAGTTGTGCTGCGGCCTTATAAAAGCGAGCTGACTATGCTTGACGGGCGCGGCGAAGGCGGTGGCGGGTCTGGCGGCGGCGGATACGAAGACCGCGGCGACAGCTATGGTGGTGGTAGCGGCGGCAGCAACACCCCTGCTCCGGCAAGCCAGGGTCTGGACGACGAAATCCCGTTCTAACGCGTTTCGCCTTTAACTTGAGACATCGTGATATCGCCGTTCGCGTTCAAATCTTTGATTTGAGGCAGCGAAGCGTGATCCCGATTCAAGGCGAAGCGCTATAAGACTTTTTTGCGCCGCCTTCGGCGTCGCCAAACTGGGGGCGCTGCCCCCAGACCCCCGGCATATTTCCGGACCAATGAAAAATCAGGGGCGCTTTATGACAAGGCGTCGTCCAGAACGCCTTTCAAGGCCTCTTGGGGGACTTCGTCAGTGACGAAAGCAGTGCCGATGCTGCGGACAAGAATGAAGCGAAGCTTGCCGTCGATTACCTTTTTGTCCTGCCCCATCAGGTTGATCAGCGCCTCGCTATCCGGAAGATCGCCGGGGATGTCGGACAAGTCGGTTTTCATGCCCATCCCCTTCAGATGCGCCCGGACACGGCTGGGGTCTTCTTGCGCGCAAAGCCCGAGGCGTGCGGATAGCTGAAAGGCCAGCGCGCAGCCGATGGCCACGCCTTCGCCGTGCAGCAGCCGGTCAGAATAGCCTGTTGCCGCTTCAAGCGCATGACAGAAGGTGTGGCCAAGGTTCAAAAGTGCGCGGTCGCCTTGTTCGGTCTCATCCCGGGCGACGATTTCGGCCTTCATTTCGACCGAGCGGCGGACTGCATGGGCCCGCAACGCATGGTCACCGGCAGCCATGGCCGGGCCGTTGGCTTCGAGCCACTCGAAGAAATTCGCATCGCCCAGCATGCCGTATTTCACCACTTCGCCGTAGCCGGCGAGGAAATCGCGTTCTGTCAGTGTATCGAGCGCACCGATATCTGCCAGCACCAGGGATGGCTGGTGGAATGCACCGATCAGGTTCTTGCCAGAGGGTGAGTTGATTGCCGTTTTGCCACCGACCGAGCTGTCGACCTGTGCCAGAAGCGAGGTCGGTACCTGCACATAGCGGATGCCGCGGCGCAGGATGGCGGCGGCAAAACCGCCAAGATCACCGATGACGCCGCCGCCAAGGGCGATCATAACGTCGCGGCGTTCGATCTTTTCGGCCAGCAGCCATTCGACCGTGCGTTCCAGTGCCGACCAGCTTTTCGTGGCCTCGCCCGGCGGCAATGCCAGAGAGACCACCTCGATATCGCCAAGCCCGGCCTTTAGCGCCGACAGCTGTGCTGCGGCCACGGTTTCATCTGTCAGAACGGCCACGCGCGGGCGCACCAAAAGCGGCGCGATGTGTTCGGCGGCGCCTGCGATCAGACCTTCGCCGACCCGCACGTCGTAGCTGCGGTCGCCCAATGCCACATGTATGCTTGCTTGGCTCATTTTGTGGTCTCCAGAATGTCAGGGCGCTCAGCCAAGACGTCGATGACGCGATCTGTCATTTCGTCGATCGAAAAATTCGGATCGGCTTCGACTGTTAAATCAGCCAGAGCATAAATCGGATCGCGGTCACGCTGGATTTTCGCCAATGTCTCTCGGGGGTTGGCGGTACGCAAAAGCGGCCGGGTCGCTTTGTGTTTGACGCGCTGCCAAAGCAGTTCAAGGTCGGCGCGAAGCCAGAGCGAGACGCCTTTGGCCGATATAAGTGCGCGGTTTTCCGGCCTTAGAAACGCCCCGCCCCCGGTGGAAAGTACGCCGGCGGTGTCTTCCAGAAGGCGTCCAATGATTTCGCTTTCGCGCTGCCGGAAGAAATCTTCGCCGTCTCGTTCGAAAATCTCGGCAATGGACAGGTTTGCCGCAGCCTCGATTGCAACATCGCTGTCGACGAAGGGCACATCAAGCCGCCGCGCCAAAGCGGTACCAATTGCGGTTTTACCAGCCCCCATCATGCCGACCATCGCAACGGTTTTCTTCAATCTGAATGGCAAATCAGCCGCGTCCCGCTATTCTTTCCAGACCGGGCTCCTGAATGGCGTGATCTTCCGAGAAAGACCAGTTATAAATACCTTTAGAACTGCCAAAAGGTGGCTTTGGCCCCGGGATGGGTCTTGAGGCAAAGGGTTTTTTTATGTTTCGACTTCTGAAACTGATCTTTGTGCTGGGCGTGCTGATTGCCGCTGCGGTGCTGGGCTATGCCTATCTGGGCGATTTGAGCCCGGAACAAGACGAAATCAGCGCTCCGGTGACGCTAGATGGCAGCTAAAGCGGCCGTTTTTCTGTCGATCCTTGGTCTTGCGGCTGCCCCGACAGTGGCCGCGGAGAGTTCGCCCTTGTCGGCCATCGACTGGTTATCGAATTCTGTTGATCTGGAACCGCCTGCCTTGGCAGCACCTGAGGCGCCGGAGGCCACGAAACCGCCTGACATTCAGGTGTTTTCCCTGGACGCGCCTGTGGCGGATACAGCGGGATTGCTGGATGCAGGTGACCTGGGGCTTGCGCGCGACCTTTGGGGTCGAAGCTCGGCTGCTGATCTGGCGCGCGGTCTGGCCGCTTTGGGGGATATGCCTGATGCGCCGCCAGCGCTGAACCGGTTCGTGGTTGATCTGATCAGCGCCCGGCTTGACCCGCCGATTGATGCCGCAGTGGATGACAGCTTTTTTCTGGCGCGCGTCGACCGGTTGCTGGCGATGGGGCATCTCGAGGCTGCGGCGGCGCTTATCGAACAGGCCGGCTCTACTGAACCACAACGGTTCCGGCGCGCCTTTGACATAGCCCTTCTGCGGGGCAACGAGACGCAGACCTGCGAGATCATCGAAGAGAGCCCCGATTTATCGCCTACGTATCCAACGCGGATTTTCTGTCTGGCGCGGTTGGGGAAATGGGATGTGGCGGCCCTGACCTTGGGCAATGCCGAAACGCTGGACATCCTCAGCCCGCGCGAGGATGCGCTTTTGCTGCATTTCCTTGACCCGGAGTTGTTCGAGGACAAACCGGTGCCCCCTGCGCCACGCGTGCCTTCGCCGCTTCTTTTTCGGTTGTACGAGGCTGTGGGCGAGCGCATTCCGACCGACCAGTTACCGGTGGCCTTTGCTGTGACGGATCTGGACAACACAGTTGGCTGGAAGGCGCGTCTTCGGGCCGCCGAACGGCTGGCGGCGACTGGTGCGATGTCGTTCGCAGCGATGCTTGAGGTGTACCGCGAACGCGAGCCCGCAGCATCGGGCGGTATCTGGGAACGGGTCGAGGCTTTGCAGTCGCTTGACCGCGCGGTCAGAGACGCGGATGGCGAAGCGATGGCCCGCCATCTGCCTGACGCCCTATCCGCTGCCCGGGCTGCCGGGTATGACGCAGGCTTTGCAGGTTGGATGGTGCCTTGGCTTGATCTGTTGGAAAAGACCGGTCAGGCCCCACACCTGGGCTTTGAAATTGCCCTTCTGGCAGGCAACGCCGATTGGGCCGCGCGATTTGCCAATGCGTCGCGGGAGGATCAGTTTCTTCTTGCGATTGCGCAGGGCGCGGGTAGTGCCTCGCCGGGGTCTGACCCGCTTGGGCGCGCAGTCTTGCGCGGGCTTTCGGCGTTTCGACCGGGTGCGGCTTATGACGCGCTGATCCGCGATGACCGACAGGGCGAGGCCTTGTTTCGTGCGTTATCGCAGCTGAGCGAGGGGGCTGCGGGCAATCCGGACGCCACGGCGCATTCGCTGACGCTTTTGCGCAAGCTGGGGCTGGAAGCACTGGCGCGGCAACTGGCTGTTGAGCTGGTTCTGATGGACGGTGCCGCATGAGCGCCGAGACCCGCATTGCCACATTTCTGGAAGCGCAGGCCGCAGAACTTGGGGCCTCTGAGAACACGCTTTTGGCTTATGCGCGCGATTTGCGGGACTATGCAGGTTGGCTGGCTGGGCGAAGCGATATGTTGGCCGCCGGTCAGGCGGATATCGAAAGCTATCTGATCGGTTTGGACGCAGACGGCATGAGCAAAGCCACACGGGCGCGGCGGCTTTCGGCGATCAAGCAGTTTTATCGCTTTGCATTCGAGGAAAGCTGGCGGGACGATAACCCGGCGGTGCGGATCAAAGGCCCGGGTCGTGAGAAGCGATTGCCCAAGACATTGAGCGAGGACGAGGTCGACCGGCTTTTGGGGGCTGCGCGTGATCAGGGGCGGCACGATGACCGTTTGCGCAATACCTGTCTGATGGAGCTGCTTTACGCCACTGGTATGCGGGTCAGCGAGTTGGTGACGTTGCCGGTCGTGGCCGCACGAGGCGATCCCCGGATGCTGCTGATCCGCGGCAAGGGCGGGAAAGAACGCATGGTGCCGCTGTCGCCGCCGGCGCGGGATGCTTTGGCCGTGTGGCTGAAGCGCTGGGGCGAGATCGAAGACATGGGCCGCGTGGAAAAGGGCAAAGCGGTTTCGACCTTTTTGTTCCCATCCCGTGGTAAGGCGGGGCATCTGACGCGCCATCGGTTCTATGTGCTGATCAAGGAACTGGCGGTTGCCGCCGGGGTATCGTCCGGAAAGGTAACGCCGCATACCTTGCGGCACGCCTTTGCAACGCATCTTCTGGCGCGCGGGGCCGATCTGCGCGCGATCCAGACGTTGCTGGGCCATGCCGATGTGGCGACGACCGAGATTTACACGCATGTTCTGGACGAGCGCCTGAAGGAGCTGGTGCTGGAACATCATCCTTTGGCGAAAATCTGACGTCAGGCGATTGCTGCGCTATCGCTGAAGGCCGGGGGCTCTGCCCCCGGACCCCCGGCATATTTTCAGGCCAATGAAAGGGGGCGCCGAAGTTCGGGCGGCCAGGATATCTTCCGAAGGCCTGATGCCGGTCGTCAGGGCTTTGTGGTAGCCTTGGGTCAGGCCGTTTGCCTCCATCGCGGCGCGCGCAGTTTCGTGATCCTAGCACCGCTTCAGGCAATGGCGGAGGCGATCTTCGACCGGGCGGCCATCTGCACAGGCGATATCGTGGGCTACTGTGCCGCTCCAAACGCCTGATGGTTGGAATAAGGCCCGCCAAACAGCACCACAGGCCCGTCGAGATGCCCGAAATCGCCGTGTTGCATGCTCACCTCTCTTGATCGGAGCGCTTGGCGGCCCCATAAGATGAGAAACCCCGTGAATGACAAGGAAAAATGGAAAATACACCCTCAATGATCGACGCCGCTTTCTGGCTTGTCTGTGGCGCGATCCTGTTTTTGTTGATCATATCGGCGTTCTTCTCGGGCAGCGAGACAGCATTGACCGCAGCTTCGCGCGGCCAGCTTAAGTCGAAGGCCGAAAAAGGCGACCGGGGTGCAGACCGGGCATTGGAGCTGACCGAGGACAGCGAGCGGCTTATTGGCTCGATCCTGCTGGGCAACAATCTTGTGAACATTCTGGCGACGTCACTGGCCACGGCCATGCTGACCCGTACTTTTGGGGAAAGCGGCGTTGCCTTGGCCACGCTTGTGATGACCTTACTGGTGCTGATCTTTGCCGAGGTTCTGCCCAAGACTTATGCAATTTCGACCCCGGAAACGGCGGCTGCATGGGTTGCCCGGCCGATTGGGGCTTTTGTCACCGTGCTTTCCCCTGTCGTCGAGGTCATCCGCGCCATTGTGCGCGGCGTTCTCAGCCTTTTTGGTGTGAAGATCGACCCCGACAGCCGCATCATGTCGATGAAGGACGAAATCGCAGGTGCGCTGCATTTGGGCCATTCCGAAGGCGTCGTGCACAAAGAAGACCGCGACCGCATTTTGGGCGCATTGGACCTGAGCGAACGGACGGTGGAAGAGATTATGCTTCACCGAAGCCAGATCAAGATGATCGACGCTGACCTGCCGCCGCAGGAAATCCTGGAGCTGTGTCTGAATTCGGCGCACACACGCTTGCCGATTTATCGTGGCGAGCAAGAGAACATCATCGGTGTGCTGCATGCCAAAGATTTGCTGCGCGCTGTCTATGCCCGCTTTGCGGCGCGGACAGAGGACAACGACCCGTTCGAAGGGTTCGACGTTCTGAACGTGGCGATGGAGCCCTATTTTGTGCCCGAGACGACCGCACTGGACGAGCAGATGCGTCAGTTTCTGCGGCGTTCGGCGCATTTTGCATTGGTGGTCGACGAGTATGGCGCGCTTGAGGGGCTGATCACGCTTGAGGATATTCTGGAAGAGATCGTGGGCGAGATCACGGACGAGTTCGATATCGACGAAGATCATCCCCTGCGCCGGACAGACAACGGCGACGTGATTGTGGACGGCGCGATGACGATCCGCGACCTGAACCGGGCAACAGACTGGACGTTACCCGACGAAGAAGCGATCACCATTGCGGGGCTGGTCATTCATGAAGCGCAGTCGATCCCGGTAAAGGGTCAGGTGTTTTCGTTTCACGGGTTCAGATTCGAGATACTGGACCGGAAGGACAACCGGATCACGCGGATGAAGATACGCGCACTTTAAGGGCGGCCCTGTCTTTTTGCGGCATTTCAGAGCCTTTTCCGAGCGCCTTCGGGTTCCATTGCACGGTATCTGCCGCCGGAAAAGCTTGCGCAATCCAGTGCAAGACCATTTCTGACCAGCTCTGCACCAATGTCTTTTCCATCGGACAGTCGACAAATTGCGACCACGCGATTGTGGGGCAATTCGCGGTTTACCTCAGCCGTTATTTCCTGCCCTTTGCACATCTTCCCAAGTTCCCATTTCGACCTTTGTCCCCAAGGGTGATCCAGCTCGGGTGCATCTATTCCCGACAATCGAATGTGAGCGTGCTTGATGACGATCGTGTCACCGTCGATTACTTGGCATTTCCCCCGAAGAATGGCCCCTTCGGAGCGAGTGGCTTTTTCAGCAAGAACCGCGGCGCGATGCGCGCGTAATTCGCGATCAGATTACCTTTGGCAACAAGTAGTGCCTTTATTAGAAGTCGTACTACGAAACAGTAATTTCAAAAATGCCAGAACAATATCCGGCAAAAACCCCCGGAATAGAATAGCACAATTATTTAATTGCTTTTGGACACAGACCGCTTCTTAAATTCAAATCACCGCTCGGTCAGTTTCAACTCGATCCGGCGGTTTTGCGCGCGGGCTTCGCTGCTGTCTTCCAGATTGACCGGGCGGTACTCGCCAAAGCCGGTGGCCGCCAGCCGCTGTGGCGGAAAGCCCAAGGCATCGGTCAGGTATTTCACCACGGAAAGTGCCCGCCCCTGACTGAGTTCCCAGTTGTCGGCAAATTCGCCCGTGCCCGCTAATGGTATGTTATCGGTGTGGCCATCGACTCGGATGATCCAGTCGATCTGATCCGGGATCTGATCGGACACATCCGACAGAATGCCAGCGACCTGAGCGATCTGCGCCCGCCCGGCTGGCGACAGCGTTGCCGAGGCGCTTTCGAACAGGACTTCGGAAGAGAAGACGAACCGGTCACCGACAATCTGGATGCCTTCGCGGTCACCCAGAACCTGCCTGAGCGTGCCGAAGAACTCGGAACGGTAATCGGCAAGGTCTGCGACTTCTTCATTCAGGCGCGCCGCTTCAATGCGCAGGCGTTCGGCTTCGGCGGCTTCAAGTTCGGCGCGTTTCTCTTCGGCAGCGGCACGGGCCAGCGCCTGATTAAGCTGCGAACCCAGTGCTTCGATCCGGATCTGTGACGCACTGTCCGAGGCGGCAGCACTGTCGAGAAGCCCCTGCAAGGATCCAGTTCGGCCCGAAGCGTTGCCACCTGCTGGTTCAACGCCTCGACCTGAAGTTGGGCTTCGTTCGAGATCGCTTCTTCCTGCTCCAGCTGTTCGCGCGCGGTGGCCAGCAAGGTTTCCTGCCGCTCACGCTCGGTCATCTGGGTGGTGCTTTCAGCTTCAGCGGCGATCCGGGCGGCAAGCGCTGCGGCCAGTTGTTCACGCAGGGTCGCGGAATCCGTGGCGCTTGCTTTTAGCGCATTCAGTTCAGCCGCAAGTGCATCGCGTTCAACGACAATTTCAGCAAGGCGCGCATCGCGGTCGGCGGCATTTGTCCCCAGCGCCGTCAGTTCTGCTTCGACTTCGGACAGGCGGGTTCGCAGGTTTGCGGCCTCGGCTTCTGCATTGTCGCGTTGGGTTTCGGCAAGGGCGAGACGGGTCTGCAAATCGGCGCTGGCGGTTTCAGTTTCGGACAGGCTGCCTTCCGCGGTTTCAAGGCGGATCAATGCGTCGGATAGACGGGAGTTCAGTTCTTCTTCGATCGAGTTGGCCGCCGCCAGAAGTGTTAGCGTGTCTTCGGCCTTGCGGCGTTGTTCTTCCAAGGCAAGCGACATCGCGGTCAGTTCGGCATCCGCATTCTGCAGCCGTTCGCGCAATGCTTCGGCGGCGGCTGCCTCGGCCAACCGCGCCTCTTCTTCTTGCGTCAAAGCACTGGCCGCTTCCGTCAAACGCGCCCGCAGCGCTTCGACAGTCGCGGCTTCGGCAAGGCGTGCCGCTTCGGTCGCATCCAGTTGGGCGGTCGCGCGGGCGGCTTGGTCCTCGGCCGCGGCTAGCGCAGCGGCGGCTGCGGCCTCATCACCCTGAGCGGCGGTTAGGGCCGCCAATGCATCACTGAGCGACGCCTCGCGGTTTTCAGCTTCGGCGCGCAGTTCGGCGGTCAAAGCCTCAAGCGCCTCGCTTCGGGCTGCAGCCAGACGCGCCTGCTCGGCCTGTGCGTCGACTTCGTCGCGTACCCGGGCCAGTGCCAGCTGCATCGCCTCTTGTTCGCTGATCAGTTCCGTGCGCGCGGCTTCCAGTTCTTCCACTGCTGCCGTCAGCCGGGTTCCTTCGGCAAGTGCATCGTCGCGCTCGGCCAGAAGTGTGGCGACTTGCGCCTCGAATGTCGCGATGGCCGCATCACGCTGGGCAAGCGATCGGGCCTGGTCGTCAATTTGCCCCGTCAGATTGGCGATCAAGGTATCCTGCTGATCCCGCTCGCCCTGCAGCGTGCTTAGATTGTCTTCAAGTGCGGCTGTTTGTTGCTGAGAAATCCCAAGCGCCTGACTAAGCGCTGTGACTTCGGACGCCAGCTTATCAAGTTCGGTTTCCTGACCGGTGATCGTCTCGTTCTGAATGCCCTGCATGACCATGAAAATGGTCAGCACGAACATCAAAACCAGCAGAAGTGCTGTCATCGCATCAACAAACCCGGGCCAGATCGAGCCCGACATACGCTGCGAGGACCGCCGCGACAGAGCCATGGACTAGACCTCTCTGTCCGAGCGGATGCGCCCCAGCGCGCGGATCGCATTCGTCAGCTGAGCGATATCGGCACGCAATTCGCCAGTACTTTCCTGCCGCCCGGCGGAAATTTCTTCAAGGATCCGCAGCATTTGCACATCCATCGACCGAAGCCGCATACGGCTTTCGGCATCGACCTGACCGCCACCTTCCTGCGCCATGGTCTGCAAAGCCTCGGTCAGTTTTTCCTGACTTTCGATCATTCGCAGATTGTCGGCACTGCCAAGCTGCGAGGCCAGATTTTGGACGGCCGTCGTCAAATCACCCAGCCGATCGTCCGCCGCTCCCTGCCGTTCTGCAGCTTCCGCATAAAACGTCTGCATGCCGTCCAACCGCTCGGCCATGTGATCGGCCAGTTGCGCAATGGCCCCCTGATCGACACCGCCGCTGCCCTCTTCACCGGAAAACCCAACGCGCGTGATGGCCGACAGCCATTCCTCCAGCTCACGGTAGAAACGGTTTTGCCCGTGACTGGCAAAAAGCTCTAACAGCCCCACCACCAACGATCCGGCAAGACCGATGAGAGACGACGCAAAGGCCACACCCATGCCGCCCAACTGAGCTTCAAGGCCTTGCATCAGCCGCTCGAACACGGCAACGCCGGTGTCGCCTTCCTGCGGCGCCAGCGACCGGATGGTATCCACAACAGCCGGAACCGTGGTGGCAAGGCCATAAAACGTACCCAAAAGCCCAAGGAATATCAAAAGGTTAACAATATACCGCGTGATATCGCGTGCTTCGTCAATCCGCGTCGCGACACTGTCAAGGATTGACCGCGACGACGAGGCGCCAAGCTGCGTGCGCGCGCCCTTTTTGCGAAGCAAGGCCGCCAGCGAGGCCAGAAGCCGTGGTGCCTTGGTGAATTTATGACCGGGCCGATCGTGGGCAAAACCTTCGATCCAGCTGACCGACGAGATCAACTGCAAGACCTGAAGGAAACAGGCCAATACGCCAATCACAAAGACAAATCCGATGAAACCGTTCAGGTAAGGGTTGGCCAGAAACACCGGCGCCACCTTGGGATAGGCCACATAGCAGCCCGCGCCAACCAGTCCAAGAACGATCAGCATCGTCAGAATCTGACGGTAAGGTTGCGTAAAGTGCCGCTCGAAAGTGCGATCCGGTTTGTCCATCAGGCTCCGGGTCCAGTCGTTTTCATTGCAGGGACAATAGATAATCCCACAAGCCGTGCCAATGCCCTAATACACCAAGAAAAACCCACCCCTTCATTTTGCCAAATATACGCCGGGGGTCTGGAGGCAGCGCCCCCAGCCGATGGGCTCGGGGGCTCTCCCGCGGCGAAGCCACAGTGGTCAGCCTGTCAGCTTGCGCACCTGCGATGCGAGCCAGATCAGATCGTCGTCGCGGATGCCCAATGCTTGCAGCCGCTCGACCGTATTCCAGAGGTATTCGGTGTTGGGTCCGCGCCCGCCCACCGCACGCGCGATGATCTGCGCCTGTTCTTCCAGCGGCATGCCCGCCACATACTGCTCGTGCGCGGTATCGACGACATAGGCCAGCGCCGTCACTGCCTCGCCACCATCCAGTGTGACCGGCAAAAGCTTTTCCACATAGGCCGACGAAATCAGCTCGCGTTCGCGCAAATACGCAACGGCCTCCTTCACCGCCTCATCGGGCACGCGCAGCGCCAGACCCCGGCAGGTCGCCTGCTTTGCCGGGTCAAGTGCCAGAACCAACCCCGGGCTCTCTAAGGTCCCACGATGGTGGATCGACGACATACAAAACGACCGGTGATAGGCGTGAAGCGTGGCCAAACGCTGCTCGGCAACCGGGAAGCCCGGGTTCCACATCAGCGATGCATAGCCGAAAACCCATAAGGGGCGCTGATAGACGGCTTTCTCTTCTGTCATGTCCCCCTTAATACAGGCTGGCCGGGTCAGGAAAAGAGCAGATGATCAGACTGATTATACTCGTTTTAGCGGTCTCGCTGATCTGGATGCTCTGGTGGGCCTTCGGACAGCTGGCCTATGAGAAAGGTCTGGCCGTAGCGATTGAGGAACTGCGCCGCGACGGCTGGGTTGTTGAACATAGCGAATTGAACACGGTCGGCTTTCCCAATCGTTTCGATACGACAATTGCCGAGCTGCACCTTGCCAATCCCAAAACGGCCATGTCGTGGACTGTACCCTTCGTTCAGATCCTGTCGTTGGCGTACAAACCGCATCAAGTGATCGCGGTATTGCCAAAAGCCCATGAATTCAAAACGAAATTCGAGACTTTGACGATCACCCATGAAGATGCCCGTGCCTCGGTCTTTATGAAACCGAACACAAAGCTGGCACTCGACGAAGCGCGGCTGGTGATCGACACACTTGGCGTCTCGTCTACCCGTGGCTGGCAGGTCAGTCTGGACGAAGCGCGTTTGGCCGCCGAAAGCCTGTCGCCTGAAAATGATCAGTACCGCATCGGCGCCGAGCTTTTGGCGATGGTGGCTCCGCCCGACCTTCGCCGTTTGCTCGACCCCAGCGGGGTTCTGTCTGAGAGGATCGAGAATGTGCGGCTGGATGCAGAACTGGTTTTTGACCGACCTCTGGACCGCACGTCGATTGAAACCGGCGAGCCACGGGTGACCGCCGTTGATCTTGCCAATCTGTCAATTCGGTGGGACGACGTCGCCCTACGCGCGGATGGCAAGCTTACGATTGATACCGACGGCATGCCCGAAGGTGCCATAGCCTTGCATGCCGAAGAATGGCGCAAAGTGCTGGAAATCGCGATTGCAGCCGGGCTTGTGAAACCTGACGCGGTTGGTTCGCTGGAAGGCGGATTGGAACTGCTGAGTGGTGGCACCAACACGTTGGAAACAGAGCTTCAGTTCACCAACGGTCTTGTCTGGCTAGGTCTGATTCCGCTCGGACCTGCAAAGGGTTTGTTCAGCCAATGAGTATGTTTCCATGACCTTCGAGAGTATCGGCTTCCTGATCGTCTTTGCGCTTGCGACCTCGATCACGCCGGGGCCGAACAACCTGATGCTGATGGCGTCGGGTGCCAATTTCGGCTATCGCCGCACGATCCCGCATATGTTGGGGATCAGCCTTGGTCACATGCTGATGATCGTGCTGGTGGGTGCCGGGCTGATCGGTCTTTTCGAACTGTTCCCGGTTCTTCAAACGGTGATGAAGGTGCTGAGTGTCGGCTATCTGCTGTTCCTCGCCTGGAAAACCGCCAATGCGGCTCCGCCGACCGAAGGGGCGGTTGGTGGCAAGCCACTGACGTTCCTGCAAGCGGCGGCCTTCCAATGGGTCAATCCAAAGGCGTGGTTCATGGCGCTGACGGCGATCTCGGTCTATGCGCCTGCGCGCGACTTTACCTCGGTTGCTTTGGTTGCCCTGGTCTTTGCCAGTACCAACTTCCCGTCGATCAACGTTTGGACACTTCTGGGCGTTCAGGTCCGGCGGTGGCTGACCAGCCCGGAACGGTTGCGCCTGTTTAACTGGACAATGGCCGGGCTTCTTGTGGCGTCGCTGGCGATCATTCTTTAGGGCGCGGTACTCAGGTCAAAAGACGCCAGAGGGTCCAGACCGTTGCCAGAACTGTCGGATAGAAACTGGCCGCAAAACCCAGCGCCCGAAGCGGTGGCGACATGTGATAGCCCACCCAGAAAAGCAACCTTGCCACCGCGAAGGCCGCCCCCATTGCAATTACCGTGACCGAACCAAGCGAGGTCGACACAAACGGCCAAAGCAGCAGCGCAAGAACAAGTTGCTCCATCGTGTTGGTCAGCACACGCTGATCGATTTCGCCTCCGGAACCTTGCGCAAAAGGTTCGCCGTCAATGATCGCGTCATCGAAGAACCGCCGCTGAGCCAGACGCCCAACGATCAGAAGCATGACAATGCCGCCCGGTGCGAAGGCATAGATCAGAGCCAAGTTCAGCGGAATGAAAGGCTGCGGACCCTGCCCCGGCAGCCAGACCACCGGCACCGCCCAGACAGCGCCCAACGCCATGCCAATCAGGATTTTTATGCGCTTGCTCATGGTCGCTTTACCCTTCTTCGGTCCAGAGTACTTTGGGCGGTGCCGAAAGGCGGCGCAAAACCTGTTAACTGCGCGCGGCGCGGATCAGACGCAGAATGTCCGCTGCGGCTTCGGGAATGTTGGTTCCCGGGCCAAAAATCGCTTTTACACCAGCCGCTTGCAGGAATTCATAGTCCTGCTGCGGAATGACGCCGCCGCAAATGACGATGATTTCTTCGGCTTTGGCCGCTTTCAAAGCGTCGATCAGCTTGGGCGCCAATGTCTTGTGGCCTGCCGCCTGACTTGAGACGCCAACCACATGCACATCATTGTCGACGGCATCTTGTGCGGCCTCTTCCGGCGTTTGAAACAACGGGCCCACATCGACGTCAAAGCCGATATCAGCAAAGGCCGTGGCGATGACCTTGGCGCCCCGGTCGTGGCCATCCTGCCCCATCTTGACGACAAGCATTCGGGGGCGGCGACCTTCTTCTTCGGCAAAGGCCTCGACATCGCGTTGGATGGCAGCGAAGCCTTCGTCGCCTTCGTATGCGGCGCCGTAAACACCGGCCAATGTTTTCACCTCGGCACGGTGACGGCCAAATACTTTTTCCATGGCCATAGAGATCTCTCCCACTGTGGCACGCGCCCGCGCCGCCTTTACTGCTGCGGCAAGAAGATTGCCGCCGTCTTTCGCCGTCCGTTCAACCTCGGCCAAAGCCGCGTCACAAGCGCCCGTGTCCCGGCTGGCGCGGATTGCGTCCAGCCGCGCAATCTGCGAGGCACGCACCGCGTCATTGTCGACGTTCAGGATGTCGATCGGGTCTTGTTTGTCCAAACGGTACTTATTGACACCCACGATCACTTCTTCGCCCCGGTCGATCATCGCCTGACGCCGCGCGGCAGTTTCTTCGATCCGCAGCTTGGGCATGCCGCTGGCAACGGCCTTGGTCATTCCACCCAGTTCTTCGGCCTCTTCCATCAAGGCCCAAGCCTGTTCGGCCAGTTCAGAGGTCAGGCTTTCCACGTAGTACGACCCGGCCAATGGATCGACGACATTGGTGACGCCGGTTTCTTCCTGCAATATCAATTGGGTATTTCGAGCGATCCGGGCGCTGAAATCGGTGGGCAGCGCGATGGCTTCGTCCAAGGCGTTGGTGTGCAAGGATTGCGTGCCGCCCAAGACTGCGCTCATCGCCTCGTATGCCGTGCGGATCACGTTGTTGTAAGGGTCTTGCTCTTGCAGCGACACGCCGCTGGTCTGGCAGTGGGTGCGGAGCATGGATGACTTGGCATTCTTGGGCTCGAACTCGGCCATAACGCGGGACCAAAGCAGACGCGCGGCACGCAGCTTGGCGGCCTCCATGAAGAAGTTCATACCGATGGCAAAGAAGAAGGACAGACGCGGGGCGAAAGCGTCCACGTCCATGCCACGCGCGATTGCGGTGCGCACATACTCGCGGCCATCGGCCAGCGTATAGGCCAGTTCCTGCACCAAATTCGCGCCTGCTTCCTGCATGTGATAGCCGCTGATCGAGATCGAGTTGAACTTGGGCATTTCGGTGGCGGTGTATTCTATGATGTCGGCCACGATCCGCATCGAGGGTTCCGGCGGATAGACATAGGTGTTACGCACCATGAACTCTTTCAGAATGTCATTCTGAATTGTGCCTGACAGCACCGCCTTATCGTGCCCCTGTTCTTCGCCCGCCACGATGAACGAGGCCAAGATCGGGATCACCGCGCCGTTCATGGTCATCGAGACGCTCACCTGATCCAGCGGGATGCCGTCAAACAGAATTTTCATGTCCTCGACACTGTCGATCGCCACGCCTGCCTTGCCAACGTCGCCTTCGACGCGCGGGTGATCGCTGTCATAGCCGCGGTGGGTGGCCAGATCGAAGGCAACTGAAACGCCCTGCTGACCACCGGCAAGGTTGCGGCGATAGAAGGCGTTGCTTTCTTCAGCGGTCGAAAAACCGGCGTATTGGCGGATGGTCCAGGGGCGGCCGGGATACATTGTGGCCTTCACGCCGCGCGTGAACGGCGCAAAACCCGGCAGACTGCCCATGTGATCAAGCCCGGCAGTGTCTTCTGCGGTATAAAGCGGTTTGACTTCAATGCCTTCCAGCGTTTTCCACGTCAGATCCTCAAGGGCGCGACCGCGCAATTCTTTCTCGGCTAGGGTTTTCCAGTCGCTCATAGGGGTGCCTCCTGGGGCATCTGGGGCGCATTTGCCGCAGGAAATTCGCGGAAACTCGGCAAAGAGTTCTTATCCGCCCTTCGTATTTCGAGGAAATGGCTTATATTTGTGTCAGACGGAGACAATGACATGCAGGCCACAGCCTTGAAAATCTTTGCTTTTATGACAGCTTTCGGGTCTGCCGGGATGGCGTTTGCCACCGATACTGGCCTGTCGGCTGTAGAAATCTGGGAAGCCGACCGGACTGTCATCTTTGATGCGGCCGAGGTTGACCTTGAGGCATTCAAGTGGATCGCGCGCCCGGTGGTTGTCTTTGCCGACACACCAGCGGATCCGGCATTCCAGCGGCAAATCGAATTGCTGACCGATCGGATGGACGAATTGGTTGAACGCGATGTTGTTCTGATCACCGATACCGATCTAAGCGAGCGGTCCGATATCCGCAACACGCTGCGGCCTCGGGGGTTCATGCTGACACTGGTCGGTAAAGATGGCGGCGTGAAACTGCGCAAGCCTTCGCCGTGGCATGTTCGCGAATTGACGCGGCAGATCGACAAAATGCCGTTGCGCCGACAGGAAATTCTGGACGACAAGGCCGAGGCCAAAGCAGCATCACAGGCGGAATAACTCACGAGCCGCCCTCGCCCGGCATGACAAAGCGCGCGCCTGTTGGCAGACCACCGACCCAATCGGAAAGGTCAGCTTTTAACCCAGCGGCTTCCGCTTCATTTCGGGCATAAAAGGCAACCACAGGACCTCCCAGAAAAGCCCCCGCCGCGTCTTCGGCAACCAGTTTGCCAAGCGGGACCCAGTCGGGGCCAAGTGCCTCTTGCAGCCAGGGGTCATAGATCATCGCAACCCGCACGCCTTTGGCATCGGCCAAGGCATCGGCCCAGCCGGGTGCTGCGTCTGAGGTGCGAAGTTCCAGTGCTTCGGCCGACGCCAACCCCCAAAGATCGAGCACATAGTCCGGGTTCCGCCAAGCGACATAGCCAAGATCGTTGACAGCAACGGGCGCCTGAACGTGATCCTTCGCAAAGCGTGCCATTTGCGCCTGTTGCAGATGGATCGCCCGCATGTTCGCAAGATTGTTCGGGATATAGCGGCCATAGGTTAGAACGCCGCCCGCCAAGGCCAGCGTCATAACTCCGATTTTCACGACGCGCCCCAGATCTGACACCATAAGCGCCAAAGCCGCGACCACGGTCAGAACCGCGTAATTTTCATACCGGTCAAGCCAGCCTGTGGCCCCAAACGCCAGATGCGCAAATCCCACCGCCGCCATGCCAAGGCCGAAATAGGCCCGCCGCAGATCACGGTTCCAGAAGGAAAACGAAATGATGGCGAGTGCCACCGACAGCGCCAGAAGGTAGCGCCCGCCATAGCTTGCGGCATTGGCGCGAAGTGTGGCGGCAAAGCCTCCGCCCGGCTGGTCGCCCAGTTTCGCCGTCACCGAGTTTGGCAAAGGGTCAAGGCCAACCGACATCAGATAGGCCGCGAAACCGACCACTGGGGCGGCACCGATAACCAGCAAACCAACACCGGCAGGCACGCGGCCAAGTCGCATGACAATGGCACCTGCCAGCAGCGACAAGGCCAGTCCTTCAAGCCGGAAGGCCGGAGCCAAAAGGATGCCGAAGATCAGCAACCAGCGGATATGGCCGGTTTCAACATAGCGCCAAAGCCCAAGGACGATAGCAAGGCTGGCCGCCCCATGGGCCATATTTTCCATGCCTGCATAGGCGGTTACATACATCGAGAGGGCGAAAGGTGCGGCGATCGCAAAGACAAGTGCTGCCCTGCCCAACCGCGCTTCGGCGAGTATCTTGCCGAACAGTGCTGCCGCCGTGGCAAGGGCGATGACATTCCAGAAAAGCGGCAGCCATCTTTGCAATTCGGTGCCTGCAAATGGCATCAAAAGGATCGGATAAAGCGGCGAAGATGCCGCCGAAGCCGCCTCGCCCGCGTTCACACCATAGCCGCCATTCGCCATCTGTTCGGCCATGGCGAGGTGAATATAGACGTCGTCCAGCGGGTATTCGAACCCGCCATTGCGCAGGGTCGCTATTATCAGGAAAACGATCAGTGTGGCGAGCGCTGCAAAGACCGTCGGATATGTCAGGTTTCGGATCACCAGATTTTCCACCACGGTTTGGATGTGTCTTTCGGCTTGCCCGTCCAAGTGAGTTTTATCTGCGGCAGATCACCCGAAAGGCTAAACAGGCCCTCTGTCGGACCGTCTTCATAGTAAAGACCTGTGAGTTCCTCGAAGAGGCGGGATGGGATCTCCATCCCATAGCCTGCAATTAAGCCTGCTTCCTCTTCTTCAGCGTCTTCGGGGTGGCGCGCGAGATGCTCAGCCCGAAGTTTTGTACGCAGGGCATCCACATCGAAAGGCGGCCTGCCTGTCACTTCAAAGAGATCGTCGTTGCTGTCCTGAAAGCTGACTTCCCAGCGCAATGCACCGCCCTCGTATCCTCGAAGCACCTGCGCACCTGCCGTGTCGACCACGTCCAGCACCGTTATGGGCGAGGCGTTGGAAAGCACGGGCCAATCGGGCTCGCTGAACGTTGGAGCGGCGCGGAGGTTTCGCCAAATCAGGAAATAGTCGCCATAATCAACGGCAGAGATCAAATCCTGACCATCCGCGTCTGGCTGATCGGTCATCTGCACGCCCGCAGCGTTCAGGAACGCTTCTTTCTGTGCCAGCGGCACAGCGGCAATGGTGACCATAAAACCCATCTATTCGAACTCCATGATGATATCGTCCACAGCCAGGTTGTCGCCGGGGCCAGCGTTGATCTTGGCCACTATACCCTTCTTTTCAGCGCGCAGGATGTTTTCCATCTTCATCGCCTCGACTGTGCAAAGCGCTTGGCCGTCCTGGACCTCGTCACCTTCTTCGACGTCGATCTTAACGATCAGGCCCGGCATCGGACAGAGCAGTAATTTCGAGGTATCGGGCGGTGTTTTCACCGGCATCAATGCGGCCAGCTCGGCTTGGCGCGGGGTTAACACGGTCACGCTGATCGCAGCCCCCCGGTGGCGCAGGCGATAGCCGTTGGCCTCGGGGACAACCTTCAGCACCAGCGGTGTGCCGTCAATTTGCAGTTCGGCCAAGGGCTGGCCCGGTGTCCAGTCGCTGGTCACGCGAGACGTGGTGCCGTCGGCAAATGCGATGTCGGCGCCGTCGCGATCTGCCGTCATTGTAACAGGGAAATCGGTGCCGCTGACATTCACGACCCATTCGGTGCCCACCTGCCGTTCGTGGTTGTCGAGCCTTCCCGAAATGCGCGCGCGTCGGATTTCTGCAACGCGGTGCATGGCAGCAGTGGCAGCAGCGATTCGGCGGCAGGTAGCCTCATCGGGGTCTACGCCCGCAAAACCATCCGGATATTCTTCTTCTATAAAGGCGGTGGTGATATCGCCGCTGACGAATTTCGGATGATCCATCACGGCGGCAAGGAACGGTATGTTGTGGCCGATGCCTTCCAATTCGAACCGGTCCAAGGCGATGCGCATTTCCTCGATCGCTTCCAGCCGCGACGGTGCCCATGTGCAAAGCTTGGCGATCATCGGATCATAAAACATGCTGATCTCGCCGCCTTCAAAGACGCCGGTGTCATTTCGCACGGCATGCGTTTCGTCGGCCATTTCGGCGGGGGGCCGATAGCGCGAAAGGCGACCAATCGACGGCAGGAAGCCACGGTAGGGGTCTTCGGCATAAAGGCGCGACTCCATCGCCCAGCCGTTGATCGGCACATCCTCTTGTTTCAGAGAGAGTTTTTCACCGGCTGCGACGCGGATCATCTGTTCCACCAGATCAACGCCGGTGATCAGTTCGGTCACCGGATGTTCGACCTGAAGCCGGGTGTTCATTTCAAGAAAGAAGAAGTTCCGGTCACCGTCGACGATGAATTCGACCGTGCCCGCGGAGGTATACCCAACGGCGGCCGCCAATGCGCAGGATTGTTCGCCCATGGCCTTGCGGGTTTCTGCATCAAGGAAGGGCGATGGCGCTTCTTCGATCACCTTCTGGTTCCGGCGCTGGATCGAACATTCGCGCTCGTTCAGATAGATCGTGTTACCGTGACTGTCGGCCAGCACCTGAATTTCGATGTGGCGGGGTTGTGTGACGAATTTCTCGATGAAGATACGGTCGTCGCCGAAACTGCTCGCGGCCTCGTTCTTGGATGACTGGAACCCTTCGCGGGCTTCGGCATCATTCCACGCGATTCGCATGCCCTTGCCGCCGCCGCCTGCGCTGGCCTTGATCATCACCGGATAGCCGATCTGGTTCGAGATCTTCACGGCTTCGTCGGCGTCTTCAATCAGGCCCATATAGCCGGGCACGGTCGAGACGCCCGCTTCCTGCGCAATCTTCTTCGAGGTGATCTTGTCGCCCATCGCCTCGATGGCTTTTTTCGGCGGGCCGATGAAGGCCACGCCTTCAGCCTCAAGCGCTTCGGCAAATTTTGGGTTTTCTGACAGGAAGCCATAGCCGGGATGTACGGCTTCGGCGCCGCTCTGGCGGATCGCCTCCATCACCTTGTCGATGACGATATAGGACTGGTTGGCGGGCGACGGGCCGATATGCACCGCCTCGTCCGCCATCCGGACATGCAGCGCGCTTTCATCGGCATCCGAATAGATGGCCACCGTCTTGATGCCCATAGCGCGCGCCGTCTTGATGACGCGGCAGGCAATTTCGCCCCGGTTGGCAATCAGGATCTTCTTAAACATGTCTTCCCTTCCCCATTGAAGCCTGCCCGATGGGCGGTCTTCACACCGTGTTCACGACAAAGCGTCGGCACGGTCACATTCTTTCCGCTTAACGTGCTTGGTCGGTGATCCGCTCTCTGTGCGAGCGTTTTCTCAGCCCGACCAACAAAGGTGGGTGGAGAAAGATGGAGGTGATCATGACTATAACACGGGTATTGGCCGGAGCGGTCGCGCTGACAGGCGCGCTGCAACCGGCTTTTGCGCAAGACGCGCGGGTTACCGCGCTTGAGGCGCGTGTGGCCGAACTTGAAGAGCGGCCAAAACTGTCTTTCGGCGTCGGTGGCGTGGACTTGACGGTCTATGGCTATATCAAAGCCGACCTTATCTATGACGTCGACAGCGATCTGGGGACGACAATCTTCGGTCTTGGCTCGTTGGCTCCGGGTGCCGGGACGGGCAGCAACTTTCGGGGTCAGGCCATTCAGTCGCGACTGGGTGTAAGGGCCGAATTTGACGGCGCCACGGCCGTTCTGGAAGGTGATTTCTTTGGCAGCGGTGGCGGACAGTTCCGGCTGAGGCATGCTTATGTCGACACCGGGAGCCTTCTGTTCGGTCAGACTTGGACCAATTTCATGCCGATCGAAAGCTATCCCTCGACGCTGGACTTTCAGGGACCAGCGGGCATCCCATTCGCCCGCGTCACACAGGCCCGTTATACTTTTGGTGGCGACAGCGGTCTGGGTTTCTCGGCCTCGATCGAACAATCTGCGGGGTCCAGTTCTGAGCCTGCGCTTACAGCGGCGGTGTTCCATACGGGCGAGCGATATTTCGTCAAACTGGCCGCCCTCAGCACCAATGTCAGCACGCCGACGGGTGACGTCGATGGGTTTGGCGTCAACCTGAGCGGCAACGCTCAGCTTTGGAACGGCGGAAGCCTGAACGCGTCTTATACCACCGGCGAAGCGATTAGCTCGTACTTGGTTTTTGGCGGGGATGACACGTTTGGCGGCGCGGCTGTCGAAAGCGAGGGCGTCACTATTGGTGTCAGCCAAGAGGTCAACAATTGGACCTTCGGATTGGCCTATGGCTGGCGGGAAAACGATATCGGTGCTGCGACCGACACCGAATCGTTGGAAACGATTCATCTGACCACTGTCTATCAGCTCAGAGAAAATACGACGCTTGGACTGGAATACATCACCGGCGAGCGGGATCTGTTCAACGGATCCAGCGCCTCGGCGGATCGGGTGCAAGCAGCCGTTCAGTTTAACTTCTGAACGGTTCGGGCCGCCGCTGGCTCTCGCAGCGGCGGTCCGTTTATTATGTCTGGGACTGGCCCTAGATGTCGTCGGCCAAAGCGCCGCCGGCAGCACCGACAACTGCGCCAGTGACGCATTCGCCTTCGTCGATGATCTCGCCGACAAGACAGCCTGCCGCGCCGCCCACAAGGGCGCGCTCCAGATCACTGCCCTGGTTGCAGCCTGCCAAGCCAAGAAGTGTCGCGACAAGGACGAAAGGAAGTTTCTTTTGCATGTACGTTTGCCTCTATTGTTCTTAGGGTTTCTGCCCCGATCCACTAAAGGCGTTTTTGCGGGCTGATAGGCAATAACAAACGCATGGCGAACCGCATCTTCGGCGCAATCCGACCGAAGATGGGCGCGGGTCACCCGCAAAGCCATGCTCGCCGGCGCTTGTGCTGCGCTGGTGTCGGCGGCGAAACCGAACTCAGATGTTGTCCGAGATTGCACCTGCGGCGCCGCCAAGGACGGCACCTTCGACACAGCGGCCATCGACGAGAACCTCACCGGCCACGCAGCCGATCGCGGCACCAACCGCGGCGCGTTCCAGATCGGTATTGATTTCATCGCAGGCTGCCAGCCCAACAAGAGCTGCGAGCAGGGCGAAAGGTGTGGTCTTTTGCATGATGACTTGCCTTCTGTTTTGATCCGGGAAAAAGTTCCCGCTATCAAAGTCATTAGCGTTTCGGACAAGTGTGCAATGACATAGGTCAATCGCTCCCTCGAACCGGCAGCGCATTGCCGAACATCCCAAATACACGAAGGTCTGGCCAGATAATTCTGGCCAGACCCACGTGAAGGGGAAGGGTAACGGTTTTGACATACAGATGCGCATCTCTTGTTGGGGAGATACGCTTCTGCAAGTAACTTGCACTTTTCCGACACTTCGAAAAAGAGTTTCGATCCGATGGGGTCAAAACCGGCAAGTCTTTGCCAAAACAGGAAAAAGCCAAGCGGTTTCATGCCACCCAACTTCCGTCGAATGCGTCAGGAAAAGAGGCGCGTGCGCGGGATTCGTCGATTTTCAGCAAAGCTTCATAGCTTGCCGGGTCAAATGGGTCTTCCGCTGCAATGACCTCGCGCCCGAACAGCCAAGATAAACGTCCGGCATCAAGATTCCCCCGTTCGAATGGTTCATTGCCGAAATAGTCCCACAGGCAAGCCATGAACCCTGCATCGGCATCGCGATCGGCAGGCCTGCGATCCGCAAAACGCTCGCGCGCGACGATTGGGGTCACACCCTTGGGATTTCCGCGTCTGATGGTGAATTGAAAGTCTGTGCCGGGCAAACGGCCTGGAAAGCCTTTGTGCTTCAGCATGCTCTCCTCCCTGCAATTATCGCGGTGGAGAACTTTGGCCGGGCGCTAAGCACGCCCGGCCAGAAGACGATGTTAGTACTTCGTCGTAGGTGCTTCATCCACAATCGGCTCGACCATAACAACCTCTTCTTGCTGAGCGCATGACGCGACCAAAGTGAAAAGGATAAGCACAGCGAGTGATTTGATTGCGGACATATTTGCCTCAAGTCTGCTTGGTGCCGGGCCGTAAGGCCCGGCGATAGAAGTTCTAAATTAGAACTTCTCCATAACAGGCTCTTCAATGACCATGGGCTCTTCCATGGGCTCTTCCTGCTGCGCACAAGCGGCAAGAACTGTAAACAGGCCAAGGGCCAGGAGGGCTTTGAGGGTGTTCGACATGACTGTCTCCTTCGATCCGTCAAGGCCGTTATTACTGCTCGGCCTTTCCAATTGTCCCGCACAATCTGATGACTGCACGGAGTGACACTAACCGACCGAAATCGCATACCCAATAGAAAGATGCACAATCCGGCGGTTACATGCTGATTAGCGCATTTCTTACCCGGGTATCCAGCCCCTTTAATTAACACGCAAATATTCGTGCCGCTGTGGCAGGAAATCATCATACTCCGGATCCTGTCAAAGTGGGATGTTGTCATGCTTCTTCCACGGATTCGTCAGTTGCTTGGTTCTGAGCGACGCCAAAGCGCGGGCAACGCGGCGGCGTGTGGACTGTGGCATGATCACTTCGTCGATGAAGCCACGCTCGGCGGCACGGAAGGGATTTTCAAAGTTTGCTTCGTATTCGGCGGTCCGCGCTGCGATCTTGTCAGGGTCATCCAATTCCGAGCGATAAAGTATTTCGGTCGCCCCTTTGGCCCCCATCACAGCAATCTGGGCGGTGGGCCATGCATAGTTGAAATCCCCACGCAGGTGCTTTGACGCCATGACATCATATGCGCCGCCGTATGCTTTGCGGGTAATAACCGTGACTTTCGGGACCGTTGCTTCGCCGTAAGCGAACAACAGTTTCGCGCCATGCTTGATAACGCCGCCATATTCCTGCGCTGTTCCGGGCAGAAAGCCGGGGACATCTACAAATGTGAGGATCGGGATCTCGAACGCATCACAGAACCGGACAAACCTTGCGGCTTTGCGACTGGAATCGATGTCCAGAACGCCCGCCAGAACCATCGGTTGGTTGGCGACGACGCCGACCGTTCGACCTTCAAGCCGGATGAAACCCGTGATGATGTTCGCCGCGAAGTCCGCCTGTATCTCATAGAAGTCTCCCTCATCAGCGACCTTCAGGATCAGTTCCTTCATGTCATACGGCTGGTTCGGATTTTTTGGGATCAATGTGTCAAGACTTTGGTCAAGACGCTCGGGATCGTCGAAAAATGGACGGATCGGTGCTTTGTCGCGGTTGTTCAGCGGCAGGAAATCCACAAGGCGGCGAACCTCGGCCAGCGTTTCAACATCGTTTTCAAACGCGCCATCCGCGACCGAGCTTTTCTTGGTGTGCGTGGATGCGCCGCCCAGTTCCTCGGCGGTCACCACCTCGTTGGTGACGGTTTTCACGACGTCTGGGCCGGTGACGAACATGTACGAGCTGTCTTTCACCATAAAAATGAAATCGGTCATGGCCGGCGAATAGACGGCACCACCGGCACAAGGCCCCATGATCACGCTGATCTGAGGCACCACACCGCTGGCCATAATGTTGCGTTGAAACACCTCGGCATAGCCCGCAAGGCTGGCGACACCTTCCTGAATACGTGCGCCACCAGAATCGTTCAGGCCGATAACGGGCGCGCCGTTCTGCATCGCCATATCCATTATCTTGACGATCTTTTCAGCATGCGTTTCTGACAAAGACCCGCCAAAGACGGTGAAATCCTGACTGAAGACATAGACCATACGACCGTTAATCGTGCCCCACCCGGTGACGACGCCGTCACCATGCGGGCCGGTTCTCGGCCATGCCGAAATTCGGTCGTGCGGTGTTTGACGAACATGTCGAGCTCTTCAAACGAGCCTTCGTCGAGCAGTAATTCTATACGCTCCCGCGCGGTCAGTTTGCCCTTGGCATGTTGCGCGGCCACGCGTTTTTCGCCGCCACCTGCGCGGGCTGCGACGCGGCGTCTTTCCAGTTCGGCCAGAATATCGGACATGATGGCTTCTCCTTGCTTGCCCCGACCTAGCGCGCTGCACCGCGTCGCGGAAGCAAAAACTTGCGAATTTGCAAATTTTGCGAAATGCTAATCGCCGTTAATGCAAATCTGCAAATCATACGTATTGCTGCATCTGCGACCTTTTAGATGCTTCCGCCCGCCCGAAAACCGCTCTAAGCCTGCGGGAATGACCGAACGACCAACGGTCCGGTTTTTGGACCGGACGACACCCCCTCATGTTCTGACACTTGTTCTCATGGCCGGTCTTGGTGCCATGAATATGAGTGCTTTCCTGCCCTCGCTGCCGCATATGACCGAGTATTTTTCGACCCGGTACGATGTCATGCAGCTAGCGGTATCGCTTTATCTGGCGGTCACCGCCGTGATGCAGGTCTTTATCGGGCCCATCAGCGACCGGTATGGACGGCGCCGCGTGGTGCTGGGCGGGCAGTCGATTTTCGTTCTTGCCACGCTGGGTTGCATCTTCGCCCCCACGGTCGAGATCTTTCTGTTTTTTCGCATGATGCAGGGAGCGGTTGCCGTCGGGCTGGTTCTGTCGCGCGCCATCGTCCGCGATATGGTTCCCCAGAACGAAGCCGCGTCGATGATCGGCTATGTCACTATGGGCATGGCACTGGTCCCGATGGTCGCACCCATGATCGGCGGCGCTCTGGACGAAGCCTTTGGCTGGAAGGCCGTCTTCTGGATGCTGGCAATCGTGGGAACCGGCGTAACCGTCCTTTGCTGGGCCGATCAGGGCGAAACATCGGAAGGTGGCGGACGCAGCTTTGCAGAACAAGTCAAAGAATACCCCGAACTTCTGACGCTCCCGCCGATTCTGGGGTTATGTTTTTTCCGCCGCTTTCGCCAGCGGGGCCTTCTTCGCCTTTCTGGGCGGCGGGCCTTATGTGGCGTCGGTCGAATACAAGCTGTCATCCTTCTGGTCCGGGGTTTGCTTTGGCGCGCCTGCCATCGGCTATGCCATTGGCAACTTTATTTCGGGGCGCTACTCGGTTCGGTTCGGTATCAATGCGATGATCCAGACAGGCGCGTTGATCGGCGTTACGGGGCTAACCATCGCGACCATCCTGACTGCCGCTGGCTATGGATCGGCTCTGTTGTTCTTTGGGTTCTGTACATTCGTCGGCCTAGGCAACGGACTGGTGATCCCGAATGCCAGCGCGGGCATGCTGTCGGTCCGCCCGCATCTGGCCGGAACGGCCAGTCGGGCTTGGCAGCGCGATCATGATCGGCGGCGGCGCGGCGCTTTCCGTCTTCGCGGGCGCTGAATTCGCGGGCGATGCAAACCTGACGCTTCTTATTATCATGACACTGTCGTTGCTTTGCGGGCTGCTTTCGATCCTTTATGTCTTGTGGCGCGAAAAGCAACTGGGCAACGCCGGAGAAACTTGAAAACTTTGCTGATTTGCGGGAAGGTTTTGCAAGTTTACAAACGGCAGGATACCCATGGCGACCCAGAAACTTTATGCCGGCGCCAAGCTGCGCGAAACCCGCACCCGTCTTGGCCTGACGCAGAAGGTCTTTGCCGAACGGCTTGGCGTTTCGCTGCCCTATCTCAACCAGATGGAAAACAATCACCGCCCGGTCTCGTCGGCGGTGATCCTGGCGCTGGTGCAGGAATTCGATTTCGACGTCAGCGAACTGGCCGTCGGCGACGGCGAACGTATGGTCAGCGATCTGCGCGAAGCACTGGCCGATCCGGTGTTCAAAGACGCCGTCCCGCATGGTCGATCTGAGGCTTGTGGCTTCGAACGCACCCATCGATGGCGCGGGCGTTTCTGACGCTGCACCGGGCCTATCATGCAGGCCAATGAACGCCTTGCCTCGCTGGATGCAGCACTTGGGCAGGACGGCGTGCGGCCCGGCGCGTCACCTTGGGACGAGGTGCGCGATTTCTTCCATTACTGCGACAACTACATCGACGCCGTCGACCGCGCAGCCGAACATTTTGCCGGACGAGCACGGTGCTGACGAGGCCATTGCGGCAGCACTTGGCACCTTAGGCATTCAGCTACATGACACGAGGATGACGAGGTTATCCGCCGCTTTGATGCCGGCACCAAGACACTATGGCTGTCGGCGCAGGCCAGTGAGGCCACGCGGCGGTTTCAGGCTCTTCACCAGATCGCCCTTCTGACGCCAGAACGAGCTGATCGAAGCCACGCTCGATCTTGCTCGGTTTCAGTCCGACACGGCGCGCGACATCGCCAAGATCGGGCTGGCCAACTATTTCGCCGGCGCCGCCCTGATGCCCTACGGCCGATTTCTGGCGGCGGCGCGCGAAACGCGCCACGATCTTGGAGCGTCTTTCGCGCCAGTTCGGTGCATCGCTGGAACAAGTCGCGCACCGACTGTCGACATTGCAACGCCCCGGCGCCAAAGGCGTGCCGTTCTTCTTCGTGCGCGTCGATCAGGCGGGCACGATCACCAAACGCCACTCGGCCACGCGCCTGCAATTTGCGCGCTACGGCGGGGCTTGCCCGCTGTGGAACGTGCACCGGGCGTTCGAGACGCCGGGCCAGTTTCTGCGCCAGCTTGCCGAAACCCCGGACGGCGTGCGCTATCTGTGCCTTGCCCGCGAAGTCTCGGCGTCGGGCGGGGCATTCCGCGCACCCGTGCGCCGCTTTGCCATCGCGTTGGGATGCGAGATCAGCCACGCCGCCGAGGTGGTCTATTCCGACGGACTTGACCTGACCGACGCAGACGCCTTTGAGCCAATCGGAATTTCGTGTAGGATATGCGCACGACGCGACTGCCATCAACGCTCGGTGCCGCCCTTGGAAAGCGACCTGACCGTGACGCATGACCGCCGCGAGACGCTGCCTTACGAGGTTGACGGATAGATGCTGAAAACCGCTCTTCTGATCCTAAGCACCAGCTATGTCGCTTGGTACATGGAGCAGCACGAACATATGGCGGTTTATCCTTTCGACGCAACCTACGCCACGCCCGAAGCCGCGGGCGAGCCGCATCTGAACGAAGCTGTTTTCAATGCGGACGATGGCGCGAAACTGATCCTGTGGCAGGCCGCAGCCCAGCCGGGGCGGCCGACAGTGCTTTATTTTTCGGGCAATGCGGGCACACTGAAAGACCGCGCAGAGCGGTTTCACAGGCTGATCGATCGCGGCTTCGGCGTGATCGCGCCCGCCTATCGCGGCTCAAGCGGATCGGCCGGCAAGCCGGAAGAAGCGCTCTTCTGGCCGATGCACATGCGCATTGCCGCCACTGGACGGCACGCCCTTGGTGCTTTACGGCGAAAGCCTTGGCACGGCGGTGGCCATCAGATTGGCGGCGGGAGGTGTCGGTGATGCCTTCGTTCTGGAAGCCCCGTTCACGTCATTTCCTGATCTGGTGTCGGCGCAGTACCCGACGGAGAATCTCGACCATCTGATCACGCAGCGCTGGAACAGTTTGCAGGCTGTCAGCGGGGTTTCTCAGCCCTTGTTGGTGATCCACGGCAAAAATGACCGCGTTGTGCCTTTTGAGATGGGCCAGCGGATATTCGACGCTGCGGGATCGGCCCAGAAAGAGTTTCTGGCGGTCGGCGCGCATGGCCATCAGGGGCTTTGGACGGTCGAGGTTCAGACCGCCTTGTATGGCTTCTTCGACGCTTTCCAGAAATGAGCGCCTGACGGCGCACTGAGGCTTTGCGCCTGCCTACGGCAGTCGCGCGCGGCGGCTACAAGGCTTTAGATGTGACCTCGTCGATAGAGCTGCCCAGAAGTGCCAGGCATTCCGGATCCGAGAACCGGTGATCCGCGCCCTTCACCAGCGTCATGCGAATGTTCGGGCCTGTGACATGATTCAACAGACGCATCGCGGTATCCACTGATACCGCTGTGTCCTCGGTTCCCTGCAACAATCTGGTGGGAAACGGCAGGGTCAGCGGACCCTGCAGGACAAGGTTGTTGCGTCCGTCTTCGATCAGCTGGCGCGTGATGATATAGGGTTCATCCGCATATTCTGATGGCACGGCGATTTGGCCGTCCACCTCTATTGCCGTGCGCTCTTCGGGCGTGAAGTCGGCCCAGTATTTCTCTTCGGTGAAATCCGGAGCAGCCGCGATGGTGACCATCCCGGCGATCCGGTCAGGCATCTTGCGTGCCAGAAGCAACGCGATCCAGCCACCCATGGAAGACCCCACAAGAATTTGCCGTCCGCGCGTCAGTGCCCGGATAATCGCCTCGGCGTCTCCTGCCCAATCGCTGATCGTGTAGTCCAGTGGATTGCCGCTTGAGGAACCATGGCCCGAATAGTCGAATTTCAGAAATGCTCTGCCCTTGGCCTTGGCCCAGTTTTCAAGGTAAAGCGCCTTTGTCCCACCCTTGTCAGACCGAAATCCGCCAAGAAAGACGATGCCGGGTCCATCACCGGTTGTCTGGTCGTATGCCAGACTTCGTACATTGTGCTGGAAGGTTTGCTGGGTCATCCCACTCCTCGCCTCGGCCGGATGCTAGGACATGCCGGGCGCGCTGACCATAGATTTGCGGCAGACTGACTTACCCGCTGACGTAAGGCCCGCTTTGGGGGCGGAAAAAGACTTTCTGGTTGTGCAAGCGGCCAAGAAGCGACTTCACTTTGCGAAGGCGTGTCTCGGATTCGGAACAGGCGGTTTCCAGACGGGCTTTGGCCAGCTCGCGTTCTTGTTCGCGAAGAGCCGTTTCAATCATATCCAAGTCGGTTCGGTCGAGATCAAAGTTACGGTTGTAAGCTGTCATGTCTCACCTTTGACGGAAAAATTTCCTCGTACCAACATCGAGCTTTCGCGCCCGCATGTCAAGGCGTAACTCATTGTTTTTATTAGTATACTTTGGTATACGATCGGCGCTGCAACGGCCCGGATGACCTTTCCGACGCAAAGAGAAATCGTTGACAGACGGGATCACTTGCAGCATGTCCCTTATCGAACCCGCAACCGGGCGCTTAGTGGGCGCCAAACCGACGAGGAGAAACGGCCGATGGCTATGATTTCCCTGACTTTTCCTGACGGCAATGCACGATCCTTCGAGGCTGGCGTTACGCCCGCCGAAGTGGCTGCCGACATTTCGACTTCGCTGGCCAAGAAGGCGATCAGTGCGCTGGTTGATGGCGAGCATTGGGATCTGGCCTGGCCGATCGAGGCTGATGCGGCAGTTTCCATCCACACGATGAAGGACGACGCGCCCGCGCTGGAACTGATCCGGCACGATCTTGCACATATCATGGCGCGCGCCGTACAGGCGATCTGGCCGGATGTGAAAGTGACGATTGGCCCGGTGACCGAACACGGCTGGTTCTATGATTTTGATCGTGCCGAGCCCTTTACGCCGGAAGATCTGGGTCAGATCGAAGCCAAGATGAAAGAGATCATCAACGCCCGCGATCCTGTCCGGACGGAAATCTGGGATCGGGACCGCGCCCGCAAATTCTATCAGGACGGCGGCGAGCCCTATAAAGTCGACTTGGTGGACCGCATCCCTGAAGGTGCACCGCTTCGGATGTATTGGCACGGCGAATGGCAGGACCTTTGCCGTGGGCCGCATTTGCAGCACACGGGGCAAGTGCCGGCGGACGCGTTCAAGCTGATGGGGGTTTCCGGCTCGCATTGGTTCGGTGACACGTCGCGCAATCTGCAACGCATCTCGGGCGTTGGGTTCCGTAATCGCGACGAGTTGAAGGCCCATATGACCTTTCTCGAAGAAGCCGCGAAACGCGATCACCGGCGGCTTGGGCGCGAGATGGACCTGTTTCACATGCAGGAAGAAGCGCCCGGTCAGGTGTTCTGGCACCCGAACGGCTGGACCATTTACACCACGCTACAAGACTATATGCGGCGCCGGCAAAGGGCGGGTGGCTATGTTGAGGTGAACACGCCTCAGGTCGTGGACCGAAAGCTTTGGGAAGCCTCGGGACATTGGGAGAAATATCAGGAGCATATGTTCATCGTTGAAGTCGACGAAGAGCATGCCCGCGAAAAGGCGGTCAACGCGCTGAAACCAATGAACTGTCCCTGCCATGTGCAGATCTTCAACCAAGGGATCAAATCTTACCGCGACCTGCCGTTGCGGATGGCCGAGTTCGGGTCGTGCAACCGGTATGAACCTTCGGGTGCTCTGCATGGGATCATGCGAGTGCGCGGATTTACGCAAGACGACGGGCATATTTTCTGCACCGAAGATCAGATCGAAAGCGAAACGGCGATCTACATCGATTTCCTTTCTGCAATTTACCGCGACCTGGGGTTTGCCGATTTCAAAGTGAAGTTTTCGGATCGCCCCGAGACGCGTTCCGGATCGGACGAGGTATGGGACAAGGCGGAAACGGCCTTGCTGGCGGCGACGCGCGCCGCCGGGATTGAACCCGAGCTGAACCCCGGCGAAGGCGCGTTTTATGGGCCGAAACTGGAATTCGTTCTGACCGACGCCATCGGACGCGATTGGCAATGCGGCACCCATCAGGTCGATTTCGTCCTGCCCGAGCGGCTGGATGCGCATTACATCGGCGAAGACGGCGCCAAGCATCGCCCCGTCATGCTGCACCGCGCGACGCTTGGATCGTTCGAGCGATTCATTGGCATTCTGATTGAAAACTACGCCGGTCGCCTGCCGTTCTGGCTGGCACCGCGGCAGGTGGTTGTCGCCTCCATTGTGTCGGACGCCGATGACTATGTGGCCGAGGTTGTCGCGGCTTTGCGCGCTGCGGGCATTCGCGCCGAGGCGGACATGCGCAACGAGAAGATCAACTACAAAGTCCGCGAGCATTCGGTCGGCAAAGTGCCGGTCATTCTGGCCATTGGTCAGCGCGAGGTTGATGATCGGACCGTGACGCTCAGGCGGTTGGGCGAGAAGGAAACTCGCACCTTGGCCTTGGATACGGTGGTCACGGACCTTGCTGCCGAGGCTTTGGCGCCGGATCTTCGCTAAGGCGCTTCGCCTTAAATCTGAATCGCCTTTCGCTGCCTCAAATCAAAGATTTGAACGCGAACGGCGATATCACGATGTATCAAGTTGAAGGCGAAACGCTTTAGGCCGCAGCCCCGCCCGGACCATAGGTCGCGTCAGCCAACCAGTCGGCGGCAGGGCGCGGCCGGCCAAAGTGGTATCCTTGCGCCGTCTCGCAACCAAGCTTGCGAAGCATATCGGCCTGATCGCTGTGCTCGACCCCTTCGACAATGATGTCCATCCTCAGCTTGCGGGCGATGCGCAAAACGGAGTCTAAAATAAGCTTGGCCTCAGCACTGTCGCCCAGATCGGCCACAAGACTTGGGTCGATTTTGATTTCGTCGGCATTCAACGCGCGCAGACTGGAGATTGACGAGAAGCCAGTGCCAAAATCGTCAATCGAGATACGACACCCTGCAGCACGCAATTTCGCCAAAGCCCGGATCATGAATGCATTATTCTCGAAACGGACCGTGTCCGCGATCTCAAGAATCAGCAGTTCCGCGGGGAACCCACGCCTTTTGAGTGTCTCAAGTACGAAATCCGCACCGTTTGGGTCACGAAAATGCGCGGCCGATAGATTAACGCTTATCTGAAATTTGGTCTTCCGCCGCCGGTTCCAATCGGCGATCACCTCCACCGCATGATCCAGCATATAATGATCCAGCTCGACGATGAATCCTGTTTCTTCCGCAGCTGTAATGATTTGGCAGGCAGGAACAAACGCACCGTCACGACACCACCGCACCAGCGCTTCGAACCCAAGTACCTGGCCGCAGTCAAGCGACACGCGGGGCTGCAAATGAACCTCAAGCAGACCGTCATGAATTGCCTTAGGCAATGCTTCGGCCAAAGACATGCTGCTTTCAAAGCGTTCTTCGAGTGCTTGATCGTATATCTTATAGCGCGCAGTCCCGTCAGTCTTGCAGGCCGAAAGCACAAAACTGGCGACCCGCAGAATGGCATCAAAGTCCAAACGACCATCCTGTTTGAGTTGCGACAAAGCGACCCCACCAAGCCTGATGGATGGGTTGATGGTTCTTGCCCCCATTGAAACCGGCTGGCCACAGATCTCGACAACTTGGTCACAGATATTTTCTATTGCTGGGCGCCCTTCAAACGGAACCAACAAGGCAAAGCGGTCACCACCCATCCGCGCTGCAATTCCACTTTGCCCTTTGGCCAGTTGGTCAAGCCGCCAAGCGATTTCCCGGATAACGACATCGCCAAACGCCCGGCCTTGCATGTCGTTGGTCTGTGCAAAATTGGCGAGGTCCAAAAGTATCAGGGTCGCTTGTCCTTCAACCTCGGACAAAGCCTGTTTGAAATGAGAGGCGTTGGGCAATCCTGTCGCGCTGTCATGCGATACGAGGTACTGCGCGTGTTTTTCGGCTTTGGAACTGGTTTGACGCGCTACAACTTCACGCCGAAGCAGAATATGAGATATTGCACCGAACAAAGATGCCAGAATGGCCAGAATTCCAATCACTGGGCCTGATGCATCCGGCGAATTCTGTAACATAAGCGCTGCGTCGGCTTGGGATCCGATGGCACTGTACGGCTGATCCAGCGACAATTTCAGCCCAGAGACGACATTTGCAGTCGCGCCGATCAGCACAACGACGAACATGAGAAGCGTCACAGTTACGCCAAAGCGCGAGGCCACTATGTCTGCCATCCGAAAGCTCATTGAACACTGCCAGGAAGGGCGCACAAGCTGTGAAACGGGTTTGGCCAGATTTCAGTATGCATTCCCGCACCTTGCACACTCCGCGCTAAGATTCCCTTTACCCCAGAAGCAGATTTTCGCTTTGCGAGGCTTAATGTTTCAAAATCTAACGACCGCGTTAAACACGCAGGCGTGAGTAGAAGTTTATCACAAACTTAGCGTCTATGGGCCTGTGCCGCATTTGTGGCCACGATGTTTAACTTGCGAAACCCTAGAGGAAGAAAATTTCATGTCGAAAACAACCACCACACTTGCTGTCGCTGGCGCTCTTGCCGCTGCCTTGTCCGCTTCGCTTACCGCTCCGGCGCAAGCTCAAGCCAAAGAGAAATGCTTTGGCGTTTCGCTGGCTGGCAAGAACGACTGCGCAGCCGGCCCCGGCACGACTTGCGCCGGTACATCGACTGTCGACTATCAGGGCAACGCCTGGACGCTGGTCGATGCGGGCACTTGCGCCGAAATCGAGCTGCCTGACGACCGTATGGGTTCGCTTGAAGCTCTTGAGCGCGACCTGCCAGCAGGCTAAGCGATGACTTTTCGCGACGCCTCCGATAGTATCGGGGGCGTCGTTTTTAATTGAGGCCCAGACCAATGCTCGACGCCACGCGCCATCCGTATCACAACCTGCCTGAAGCGCCGGGTGTCGGTTACAAGCCACAACATTTCACTGAATTGCTTGAGGCCCCGGGACCCGTTGAATGGCTTGAGATTCATGCCGAAAACTACATGGGCGATGGTGGGCGGCCGATTGTTCAGCTTCGCCACCTTGCGGAACGTTTCGCGATTTCGGTGCATGGCGTTGGCTTGTCGATCGGCGGCGAAGGTCGTCTTGACGCAGACCATCTTGCCCGTCTCAAAACCCTTGTCGGCTGGCTGAACCCGGCCAGTTTTTCCGAACACCTTGCATGGTCGACCCATGATGCGGCGTTTCTGAATGATTTGCTGCCCCTGCCCTATACCCAAGCCACCTTGGACCGCGTTGCGGACCATATTGACGAGGTGCAAGAGGTCGTCGGGCGCCGGATGCTTTTGGAAAATCCTTCTTCGTATCTTGCGTTCGAGGAAAGCACGCTTTCCGAAACCGAATTTCTGCGCGAAATTGCGGCTCGCACGGGATGTGGGTTGCTGTTGGACGTGAACAACGTCTTTGTCAGCGCCACCAATCTGGGCACTGACCCAATATCCTATATCGACGCCTTTCCGCTTGATCTGGTGGGGGAAATCCACCTTGGCGGCCATGACGAAGACGAAGACGACCACGGCGCGCCCTTGCTGATCGACAGCCATGGACGCGAGGTCGCGGACCCGGTTTGGACACTGTTTGACTATACCATTCGCAAAGGCGGTGCGCGGCCTTCACTGATCGAATGGGACAACGACGTGCCCGACTGGCCTGTCCTGAAAGCCGAGGCACAACACGCGGCCGACGTGCTTGAGGCTGCCCGCGTATGAAGGTCGATCAGACGACATTCCGAGGCGCTCTGCTGTCCGCCGATAGCTGCGCGTCCTGCGGGGCTGACCGATGGGCAAGGCCGCGCTGCGGGGCGCCGTTTCGATGTTTATCGCAACAATGTCGCCGTGTCGCTGACCGAGGCGCTGGAAACCGCCTTCCCCGTCATCCGAAAGCTTGTGGGAGCCGAGAATTTCAAACTGCTGGCAGGGGCATTCCTGCGTCAGCACCCGCCCTCGACGCCCTTGATGATGTTTTATGGCGCTGAAATGCCTGCGTTTCTTGCCGCGTTCGAGCCGACCAAAACAATTGGCTACCTGCCCGATGTTGCTCGTCTGGAACTTGCCTTGCGCGAAAGCTATCACGCCGCTGATGCCGACCCGATTGACCCCGCAGCCCTGCAGGCGTTGTCGCCTGACGCGTTGACAGCCGCCAAGCTTGGCCTAGCGCCCGCGATGCGGCTGGTCCGGTCTGAATGGCCGATCCACGCGATCTGGCTGTACAATATGGAAGACGCTGCACCCAAGCCTGCCATGGTTGCCGAGGATGTGTTGATCGTCCGCCCGGAGTTCGATCCGTCCCCGGTGCTTTTGCCGCCCGGTGGAGGTGCCTTCATCGGTGCTTTGCAGCAGGCGATGACCCTTGGCGAAGCTCTGGAAGCCGCCATCCAAACTGCTGAGAACTTTGACCTATCCCAGGTGCTGAGCCTTTTGATCAGCACCAATACCCTGACCAAGATCGGAGACTGACCCCATGTTCCGCGCGCTTCTTAACCTTCCAGACCGGATATTTTCATGGGTCGAACCCGCCTCGACGCCGGTCCTGACAACGCTGGCACGGTTCATCTTCGCGGCAACTTTGCTGATCTATTTCTGGAACTCGGGCCTGACGAAAATACCAGATGGCGTCTCGGGGCTTTTCTCGCCCAGTTTCAATGCCTTCGCGCAGATCTTCCCGAAGGGTGCCGAAGCCGCAGGCTATGACATTGCAGTGGCAACCGGATTTCAGAAGGCCGTGATCCTTGCGGGAACTTGGGCCGAATTTGTGCTGCCTGCATTGGTGGTGCTTGGCCTTTTCACCCGGGCTGCGGCATTCGGGATGATCGGCTTTGTCATCGTGCAAAGCCTGACGGATGTTTACGGCCACGGCGCGCAACTTGGGGCATGGTTCGACAACGGATCAGACGCCGCCCTTGATCAGCGGGCGTTCTGGATCTTCCTGCTGCTCTATCTGGTCTTCAAAGGGGGCGGTCCGTTTTCGCTGGACCGCTTCCTTAGAAGTGAGACGTCTCTTTATCAGGACGACCTGCAGCTATCGCGAAGATAGCCGCCAGACCGCACATGGCAGCGGGGAAAATCGCGAAGAAGTTGGTGAAGGTCGTATAGATCGCAACAGCCGCGACAAGCAGCAATATGCCGCCCCAAAGCGCGCGATAGCGCGCCATGCCAGCGCCGGCGATTGCCAGCAAAGGTGCGATGACGCTCATGGCGCGGATAAGGGCCGGATTTTCGAGAAGTGGCAAGATATCAAGGTCTCTTACCTGTTCCTGAGCGGTCAGTTCGGTGTAGCCGAAGCTGATCACGCCCATGATCAACGCCAAAATTCCGCCGATCATGCCGAGTGCGGTTGCTGAGTTACGCATAAAGCCCCTCCTTCAAGTCTTGGACAGAACCTATGTTGCCGGGGGCGATTAGCCAAGATGCGCTGATTGTGCCGTAGCGTCCCAGCCCAAGGTCAGGATTTTCCCTGCAATTACAGGGCGTTTCATCAATGTCGGGTGCGCGCCCAGCAATTCCAGAGGAGGAATCGCGCGTTCAGCTTCGGTCAGACCGCGCCATGTTGTCGATTTGCGGTTTATTAAGGCATCGCCAAATTCGGCATGGAACCGCGCAAGCTCGTCGGGCCCGAGTGGGGTGTCGCGGACATCGACAAATTCCACAGATTTCCCTGCCTTTTCAAGCGCCTGACGCGCCTTGCGGCAGGTATCACAAGTCTTCAGTCCATAAAGGGTCAGCATCGTGTTCACCAATGTTTCACTTGTTTTTTTCGCGATTTACCCCATTTTTCAAGATACGAACTGCGGCCAGAACGCCGCATGAGATAAGACAAAGGAAGAGAACTATGCCTACTGGCACCGTAAAGTGGTTCAATACAACAAAAGGTTTTGGGTTTATTGCGCCCGATGATGGCGGCAAGGATATTTTCGTACATATCTCGGCCGTTGAACAGGCCGGAATGACGGGGCTTGCTGACAATCAGAAGATTGCATTCGAGCTGATCGAAGGACGTGACGGACGCCAGTCCGCAGGCGAATTAAAGCCGATGTAAGACCAGCGAGCGGCCCAGCTTCGGGCCGCAAGCACTTGACTTTGTTTGCAGAACTGGCCTGACGCAAGTGCCGGGCATGGTTCTTTTGCGCGATTTATCCCTTAAGTGCGCGTTTCTTAACGACAGGTTCTGTTCATTTCGGCGCGCGCTGCCGGAAATGTCAGATTTGTACATGCGTTCGGTGGGGTGAATTCGCATTTGGACGTTTTGTACATATGCGATTGATGCACAGAAGCACTGACATGCAATAGGTTCTGTGCGCAGGATCGCTTAGCCCGAAAGTCCGAATATCGCGCGCGTTGCCCAGACCCCGCCTGCGGCGGAGACGGCTGTCAGGCAGGTGCCCCATATCCAGTCGGTGAAGACCATGCGCGGCGTCCATGCTTCGAGTGTCGCGTAGTTTGTCCATTCGTAGGTGCCGTAGGCCAGTGCGCCGATCAGTGCGCCCTGCCAGAGCGCGCGGAAGATGTTGCCGTCGTTCAGGGCGGGCAGCGAGACGAGGATCAGCAGACCGGCCACATAGAACAGATAGAATACGGTGGCGGGGCCGATGCGCGGCTTGTCGAGGATGGCATCGCCAAGGGCGTCGCGGAACAGCGGCGCCATGACGGTGTTCAGCATGATGGCATCGAGGATCAGAAAGATCGCGGCGGTGATGGCGTAAAGCGTGAGGATCTGCATGTGAAGTCCTTTGTCAGGAATACGCAGATCGTCAAGGATTGGATTGGTTTTCGTGCCGCCGTCAGGTTCGGACCGAGAACCAGAGGAACCCGAAGAACGCACAGAAGAACAGAATGGCCGCAAGGGTCAGGCTGCCCATATCGTCCTGAATATGACTGAAGGTGTTGATATAGCAGCGCACTTCGCAAAAGGGTTGCTTCGGGAACTTATAGCCCAGCGCTGCGATCATTCCGAGACTGCCGAACAGAGCCACATTGGCCCATGCTTTGAATGCACACATGATTGCCTCCCACATTTGTGTGGGGGTTTTTTAGCGTTGCGTTGGGGGGTGATGTGGGGGTGTCGTTTTGGGTGCGATGGCGGGAGGAACGTCGCGTGCCAAAGAATGCGGCTAGAATATCCCGCCCACCTTATCCGCGGATAAGGTTGTGTTAACAGATAGTTAAGGACGGTGGGATGGGGGCAGCGCCCGGCACGAGGGTGCAATGGGTGCACGACGTAGGGTGTGTGATTTCACGCACCAACGCGGAGTGGTTGCCGAAGCCAGTGCGTGCCAGCACGCACCCTACGCTTGCTGTCAATCTGATTCAATTGCGGGACCAAAGGAATAGTCGTATGCCACATCCTTGAGCACCACCTTGTTCACACCATTTACAGCAACTTTGCCTTCCCGAATTGGACGTCCGAACAACGCCACATTTTTATGGGTCTTGCTAGTCACTTGCTGAAAGTAGCTTGGATATATGAACCCAGAAAAACCTGCCTTCTTTATTCGCTTTGCCAACCTTCGGCAAATTGAATAGGAATCTGCGCTGTCGTATATTAGCGCTCTTAGCCAAATCTGTGGGTCTTCAAATGGACTTTCAGGTGATGCGGTGCATTCGGTCAAATCCAATAATTGAAGTGGCTGCGTTGGCGCAAGCCAAGCGAGAAATACTTCATCTGCAACTGTTACGCGGCTTTCGTGAAGGCAGGTTTCGACATCGAAGGCACAGTACTGGATCGGAAGATCTTTCGAGTCAAATCGACCAAATTTCTTTCTGAATTCGTCTGGCGGACTGCAATATTGCAAATGGTCTAATTTGCTATGAACATTCAAACGTACTCGAAAAAGTATATCAGATGCGTTTATCTCACGAACAAAGAAACTTTCGAGCAAGTAATTAAAGTCACTCAGTTTCCAGCGCTGCTTTCCGTCCTCATCATATGGTTTACCAAACATCCACAGAGGTGGACCGAAATAGAAGCACTGGATCCCGAAGCGCTTAGAAAGAATAGCTACATCCTTGCGCAAATACTTAGAGCCAAAGAGGTCGAAACCACGCTCATATTCATTGAAATTGATTTGAGAGGCGAACCAACCACGACCCTTGAATGATGAACCTTCCAGCATAAAATCCGTACAAGTATCTCGTAGAGCATCTCGGGTAAGCTTTGCCCCATCCATTCTAGTGCAGTTGGGGCAGGCACCAAATACCAGTGCACCATGATCCCGCGCTGTCTTTATCAACCCGAGATCTTGAAAGCAGCTTGAGCATGCAACGTATTTAGTCACTCCTAAGAGATAACCCCCTGAAACTCCCGCCACTCGCCCTTGGACATGCCTGATGTCTCCTGCGTGACTTCCTCACCCTGCAGCATTCTTTTCAGGCAATCAATCGCCTTTGAGGAGAGCGTGGCCCCGCCCATCCGGTAATCCTCAAACGCCGCGTAAGCAAACGGCACCCAGTCTTTGACCAGTTCGCAAATGGCGTCGGCGTAGACGCGGATCTCGTATTGGGCGTGGGCGTCGGCGCGCAGGCGGAGGAAGTGGAAGAGGTTGTGCAGGTCTACTTTCCAGTACCATTGGGTATAGATGTTGGCGGGCAGGTTCATGCGGGCAAGCTCGCGGGCGAGGCCTTGTTTTGCCTGTCCGTCGGGACCGACCTCGCCGATCATTTCTTCGTAGTGGTCATAGGTTTGGGCCGCGTCGCCTTTCAGGAGTTCGAGCACTCGGGCGGCTTCGGGGCCGGTCAGCGCCGCGCCCCGGCCCTGATTGTTGACGACGGACTGGGCGGCGAGTTGTTCGGGCTGCGGGATATAGAATTCGCGGTCAAGGATCGAATAGCGGGCCGAGTATTCGTTGACGTTGGCAGTGCGGTGGCGAATCCACTGGCGGGCCACGAAGACGGGCAGTTTGACGTGGAGTTTGACTTCGCACATCTCGAAGGGCGTCGAGTGCCAGTGGCGCATGAGATAGCGGATCAGGCCTTCGTCGTTGGAGATGGCCTTGGTGCCTTTGCCGTAGCTGACGCGCGCGGCCTGCGTGATGGCGTTGTCATCGCCCATATAGTCGATGACGCGGACAAAGCCGTGATCCAGCACGGGGTGGGCGGTATAAAGGTGCTTTTCCATGCCGGGGGCCACGGCGCGCAGGGTTTGCTGCGGCTCGGCCCGAAGTGCATCGATTTCGGCCTGTTGCTCGGGCGTGAGGGGCATGGGGTCATCTCCGTCAAATGAATCGCTATACTACTGTATCTAGGCTGGGGTTTGTGCGAAACCGCTATATGAGGGGAAACCGGGATCGGGAACCGGGCAATCTTCTGCGTTGACTTATGTTTGAAGTGTGAGAGAGTCTTGAGGAAACACGAAATAATTGGGTGACCAGGCATATGAAGCAGGAATTTTTCATCGGGTGTAAGACGGCGACTGCCTTGGCACTGGGACTGTTGTTGGCAGGATGTACGGCCAACTCGGGGACCGTTGGAAGCACGCCCTTCACCGAAGCGGCAGCCCAGAATGATGCGCTTAACCAGAGAGTCGACGATCTTTTTGTGGCAGAAGGCGCGACGCTGGTAGGCGATTTGCCTTCAGACAAAGTCAGCTATAATGGGCTTGTCCACGGGGATATTCCCGGTGGATCCGTGCCGTCGGCGCCGGAATTGGAATATTTTGCCGACCTTTCGCTGGACGTCAATTTCAACTCTAATGTCGTTGGCGGTACGGTCGACAATTTCAGAACAGATCTGACTGGCTTCACCGCGCCGACCGGCAGTGCGACCGTGATAGGTAGTGTGACACCGGCGGACCCGTCGCTGGATTTTTCGGCGTCGGGTACTCTGACGGGCACGGACCGCGAAGCAAGCTACGCCATTTTCGCAGATGGTGTATTCATCGGAGACTCAGCCCAGGCGGCAACTGGCGGACACGACAGCGATTTTCTTTGGGTGGACGGACCTGACACGGGCACCACTTCCTACTCGGACGGGAACTGGGCAGCCGAGCAGTAATTCGGCGCGATGCACGGACCGCTACAGCGGGCGGTCCGGCCAGTGGTTCAGGCTGCGACAGGAAGGCCGCTGGCTGGACATCAGCCAAAAACGCTTCGTTTGTCAGGGCGCGCTTTCTGCAATCCTCAGGCGGTCGAATAAAGATATCTGTGGCCGCGATCAGCTTGCGATTGATCTCAACGATCCTGTTCTGTTTTGACTGCTGGCTTCTCTCCCTCGCCAATCGCGCTGACTTGAATTAGGTTTGCCTTGGAAAATCGAGTTCAGAAGGGATGCCAAGATGGGCACGGAATATCTTCATACGATGGTACGGGTGAAAGACCTGGATGCATCGATCGCGTTTTATAAAATGCTGGGGCTGGTCGAGCGCCGCCGAACGGAAAACGAGGGTGGCCGGTTTACGCTGGTGTTCCTTTGCCCACCCGATCAGGCCGATGGACGGGCCGATGTCGAGCTGACCTATAACTGGGACGGCGATGACGGGTTGCCAAGCGACGGGCGGCATTTCGGGCATCTGGCGTACCGGGTCGATGATATCTATGGGATGTGTCAGGCGCTGATGGATGCCGGTGTCACGATTAACCGCCCGCCGCGTGACGGACATATGGCCTTCGTGCGTTCGCCCGATAATGTTTCCGTCGAGTTGCTGCAGCGGGGTGATAATCTGCCGCCGCAAGAACCATGGGCAAGCATGGAAAACACCGGGCATTGGTAAGGCGCTTTGCCTTAGCCCTTTTGCTGGCGCTGGTGCCTTTGCCAGCGCTGGCCTGCCGGTTGGCCTTGTTGCTGGCGCTGGATGTGTCGTCGTCGATTGACGAGGCCGAGTACATTCTTCAGCGCAACGGGCTGGCGTCGGCATTGATCGCGCCGGAGGTAAGCCAGGCCTTTCTGGCCTCGCCCAGCCCCGTGGCCTTGGCGATTTACGAATGGAGCGGCCAGTTTAATCAGCGCGTTGTGGTGGACTGGCGGCTGATCAGGTCCGAAGCCGACCTTGTGACCACAGCCGAAGAGATTTTGGTTTTGGAGCGGACCGACACACTGTTCCCGACATCATTGGGCAATGCTCTGAGTTTTGGCGCGCTGCATCTGGCCCGTGCGCCTGTGTGTCTGCGCCAGACCATCGACGTCAGCGGCGACGGGCGCAACAATGACGGCTATCCGCCTGCCTCGGCGTACAGGCATTTTCCCTTCGCGGGTGTGACCGTCAACGGGCTGGCGATTGGCGGCGCCGAAGAACTGGACGCACTGGTGCGCTATTTCAAAACCGAGCTGATCCGCGGGCCCGGTGCCTTTGTCGAGGTGGCTGAAGATCATCAGGACTTCGCCCGCGCCATGCGCCGCAAGTTAGAGCGCGAAGTCTCGAGCCTGGCCATCGGACGGCTGGAGCCATGAGGCTTTGGCTGACGCTTGTGCTTTTGTTGGTCTCGGCGACTGCGGCACATCCCTGTCGCTTGGCTTTGGCGATTGCCCTGGATGTTTCGGGATCGGTTGATCAGACAGAGTACCGGTTGCAGCTTGACGGGTTGGCCGATGCTTTCGCTGACCCGGATGTCACGGCGGCCCTGTTTGCGATGCCGGGCGCGCCGGTATCTGTGGCCATCTATGAGTGGTCGTCATCGGATTATCAGCGGCTTATTCAGGATTGGGTGCCCGTTGTTGATCAAACGGTTTTGGACGGTGTTGTTGCCCGTTTGCGCAGCTGGACGCGCGAGGCGGCACCCGAGGCCACCGGGCTTGGGGCGGCGATGGAGTACGGCAAGGCGCTGATCGACCGGGGGCCGTCTTGCTGGAAAGCAACGCTGGATATCTCGGGCGATGGTAGGAACAACGACTGGCCGACGCCGCGCGACCTGAAAGCGTCTGGTATTCTGGCAGGCATCGCGATTAACGGATTGGTCGTCAGCCGCGATGGCCTTGAGGTTTCGGAAGATGCTGGCGGGTTACCGGCTTACTTTCGTGCGCGGGTTATTCAGGGGCCGGACGCCTTCGTCGAAGTTGCCGGTGGCTTTGAGGATTATGCCCGCGCCATGCGGCGAAAGCTGCTTCGCGAGTTGGCGACACGCCCGGTTGGGCAGCTTGAAGCGGCACCGCGCCGCGTGGCCGTGACACGGTATTGAAAAATCTTCGCCTCTTTTAACCGTATCTTGGGAAAGTTTGTTGCAAAACCCTTTGGACGAGCAGTGAAACAGACCGGAGATTTCGGGTATGAGTATGCATCAGGCGGTGGGAGACGATGCCCAGCGACAGTATCTTAAGGACTATCTTGACAGTCTCTCTATTGTCGAGCGGCTGCACAGGTTGCTACTGGACGTGATCAAGGATGAATTCGAGCGTCTTGGCGTGTTGGAAATCAACGCGGTTCAGGCGCTGCTTCTTTTCAACATTGCCGACAATGAGGTGACGGCGGGCGAGTTGCGCTCGCGTGGCTATTATCAGGGCTCGAACGTTTCCTACAATCTGAAGAAGCTTGTGGATATGGGCTTTATGCACCACCAGCGCTGCGAAATCGACCGCAGGTCGGTGCGCGTGCGGCTGACCGACAAGGGGCGCAATGTTCACAAAGTGGTTTCGGACCTTTTCGCACGGCACGCTGATGCACTGTCGACCGACACGATTGTCGGGGGCGAAAAAATCCGCACGGTCAATGACAGCCTTGGCCAGATGGAACGGTTCTGGAGCGATCAGATCCGCTATATCTACTGATCCGCATCCGCTTGGTTCATGAGGCGGGCAATAAAAGGGGCGAAGCGTTCAGGTGCTTTGGCCTGACCGCTGCACCAGAGATAAAGATCCTGATCGTTTTCGTTCAGCAGCGCCTCGTAGAGATCAAGCGTGGCGTCATCAAGTGTGGCGCCTTTGGCATCCCAGAACTGGCCAAGGATCAGGTCCATCTCTTTGATGCCGCGCCGCCATGAGCGAATCTTGAGACGGCGAAGCCGATGTTCCCGGTCTGTCATAAGGTTGTGGATTTCTTCAGACGCTTTTCCAGAACGCCAAGACGTTCGGCGGTGCTGAGCATTTCGGCCCGCAACGCGCGGATTTCAGTCAAAAGTTCTGACATGTCTTGTGTTTCGGTTTCACCCTGATCCAAATCCTGGCCTTCGCCCGTCAGCAGCCACCGCATCGAAACATTGAGCACACCAGACATCATCTGAAGCTTGTTTGCCCGCGGTTCGGACACATCGTTTTCCCAACCTTCGACCGTTTTCTTCGCCACACCCAGATGCCTGGCAAGGGCTTTCTGCGTCAAATGCTGTGCTTCGCGGGCTGCTGCGACGCGGTCGCCAAAGGTCGCGGCATCGTTCGAGTACCAATTGATATCGGAATCGTCTTCCATTCGGCACTTTCCTAATCGGCTTGCGGGTAATCTTGCTAGTTTCTATGAGAACCTAGCGTATTTCTCGACAGGGGACGACCATGGCTTTCCTATCTGCGACACTGGAGCGCGTAAAACCTTCGCCCACCGTGGCGATGACGGGGCTTGTGGCCGACCTGAAGGCGGCGGGGCGCGATATTATCGGGCTGGGCGCGGGCGAGCCCGATTTCCCCACGCCATTGAACATTCGCGAGGCGGCCAAACGTGCCATTGACGCGGGCGAAACGCGCTATACGGCGGTCGACGGGATCACGGAACTGAAGATGGCGGTCGCAGACAAGTTTCTGCGTGAAAACGATCTGAGCTATGGCACAGACCAGATCACCATCGGCTCGGGCGGCAAGCAGGTGCTGTTCAATGCGCTGATGGCCACGCTGAACCCCGGCGACGAGGTGATCATCCCGGCCCCCTATTGGGTCAGCTATCCCGACATGGTCCTGCTTGCGGGCGGCGAACCGGTGGTGATCGAGGCCGGTTTTGACGCTGGTTTTCGCATTACGCCCGAACAGTTAGAGGCCGCCATCACGCCGCGGACCAAGTGGTTGATCTTCAACTCGCCGTCCAATCCGACGGGTGCTGGATATGCGCCAGCGGACCTTAAGGCTTTGACAGATGTGCTGGAACGCTATCCGCATGTCTGGGTGATGAGCGATGATATGTATGAACACATCGCCTTTCCGGGCTTTGAATTCCGCACGCCTGCGCAGATTGCACCTGCGCTGTACGACCGGACGTTGACGGTTAACGGTGTGTCGAAAGCCTATGCAATGACGGGCTGGCGCATTGGGTATGCGGGTGGGCCCAAGGAACTGATCGGTGCGATGCGCAAGATCCAGTCGCAATCGACCTCGAACCCCTGCTCGGTCAGCCAGTGGGCAGCAGTCGAGGCGCTGACCGGCCCACAGGATTATATCGCCGAAAGCCGTGCTGCGTTCCTGCGCCGCCGCGATCTTGTTGTGGCCGGGCTAAACGCCGCCCAAGGCGTTGATTGCCCGGTGCCGGACGGGGCGTTTTATGTCTATCCAAGCATTGCAGGCTGCATCGGTAAAACGTCGAAAGGCGGGGCGCTGATCGCGAACGACGAAGAATTCTGCCGCGCGCTTCTGGAAGAAACCGGTGTCGCCGTGGTGTTTGGCGCGGCCTTCGGTGTCTCGCCTGCATTCCGCGTCAGCTATGCCGCTGCGGACGACGTGTTGGAACAGGCCTGCGCGCGTATTCAGGGTTTCTGCGCCGGGCTTGGCTGAGGTGCCCGCTGGCGCGAAGGCGTCTGGCCTGTTATCCAGACATCGGAGCCAAGGGACACAGCATGTCAGACAACCTGCCCGAATATTATTTCCGCGTGCGTGAAAACGGCGCGATGGTGTTTCGCGTCGATACCGAAAACCGGATGCGTCGGATCGAGATGAACCAGATCGCTGTGGCCAATGTGAAGAACGGCGAGATCAAACCTCATGGGCAGACCGAGCTTTCCGATCATGATCTCAAAACAATTGAAAACTGGCTGGACACGCGGCGCGTTGAGCTTGCCAGCCGCGAGATTGATGACATTTTGCGCACTGTCGACCGGCTGAACCTGACGGCGGCGTGGGCACAACAAAGAGCCACGCCCGAGGAATTGGTGCAGGTTTCCGACGCCTTGCTTTTGGCGATGCACGATTTGCGGTCGGTCCTGGTGCGCAAGAAATCCGACATTGTCGACCAACGCCCGAAAGACGCAGCGGAATAGACCACGGTCATTCCCATCGATTGACCTGTCCCTGAACGCCGTCCCAGGCGTCCGGCGTCAGGGCACGTCCAAGGATGCGCGCGGGGTTGGTTGGTGGCGGCATTTCCACACCGTCCAGCCTTGAGAACCCGAAGCGGCCATAATACGGGGCGTCGCCGACAAGCATGGCCCTGTCCCATGTGCCCGCTGCCGAAAGGCTTTGCTCCATTAGCAAGGCGCCAAGCCCTTCGCCCTGCCGCGTCGGGTGCACCGCGATTGGGCCAAGCAAAAGTGCCGGATGCGTCCCCACACGCACAGGCCAAAAGCGGATCGCGCCGCCAAGAATGCCATCCGGATCGCGGGCCACCAGACACAAGCCGCCCACGGGTGGGATGCCGTCGCGCAGCCGATAGGATGACAAAGCTTCGCGGCCCGGCGCAAAGGCCAGGTCGAAAAGCGCTTCGACTTCCCATCTGTCGTCCGGATTTTCTTCCCGCAGTTCCACCGCAGCCCCTTGATTTTTCGACTGGCCCCGCCGTTAGCACATGCGCTAGGTCAGGCACAAATGCCAGGAGACGCTTCGACATGTTTTATCGACCAGAAGACGGTCATGGGCTTGCCCACAATCCGTTCAACGCCATCGTGACACCACGCCCTATCGGGTGGATTTCGACACGGGGCGCGGATGGGCAGGACAACCTTGCCCCGTATTCGTTTTTCAATGCCGTGGCTTATGTTCCGCCGCAGGTCATGTTTGCCTCGACCAGTTCCAAGCCTGATCGCGATGGCACGAAAGACAGCGTGTCGAACATCCGCGAAACGGGCGTTTTCTGTGTGAATATCGTCGAATACGCCATGCGCGATGTGATGAATACCACGTCTGGCATGTGGCCGCGCGAGGTTGATGAGTTTTCCCATGCCGGGATTGACCGCGTCGAATGCGATACCGTCGCCTGTTCGCGGGTGGCGCAAGCGCCCGCCAACCTGGAGTGCAAGCTGACCCAGATCGTTACGCTTGAAGGGGAAACAAATTTTCTGGTTCTGGGCGAAGTGACCGGCGTCCATCTGCGCGACGATTGTGTTGTTGATGGCATGTTCGATGTGCTGAAGTTTCAGCCGCTGACCCGGCTTGGATATCGCGATTACAGCCGCGTAACTGAGGTTTTCAGCCTGAAACGGCCCGGCGAAGAGTAAAGATCAGTTGGTTTTCTGGCGGGGGATGAACGGCAAAGGCAGGGCCGGCACGCCGTCTTCGATCAGTTTTTTGGCCTCTTCCGGCTTGGCTTCGCCGTGGATGGCACGGTGCGGGGCATCCCCTTCGTGCATCGCGCGGGCTTCGGCGGCGAAGCTGTTGCCGACATAGTCCGAATTCTGTTCGACATGCGCCTTAAGCTTTTGAATGGCTTCGACGACCTTTGGATCAGGCGCGTTTGTCATCGCTTGCGGTACGGGCGGCGCGGCGGCGGCTTTGCGCGATGCGCGCACCTTGGGCGCCATCAGTTCCTTGGACACGTTCGGAGAGCCGCAATCGGGGCATGTGACCAGGTTGCGCGCGACAAGCGTTTCGAAAGCATCGCCCGACTGGAACCAGCTTTCGAAGTGATGGTCATTCGTACATTTCATCGCAAAACGTATCATTACCGCGTCCTTACCCACAGTCTGAGTTAAGTCCGTTGACAAAAGATTTCAACTTTTGAAAATTTTCAAAGCGCTGACGGATCGAAATTCCGGATCATTGTCGCCAATTCCGGCTCGTCGACCAGTTTTGCCGCTTTTTTCTGACTGAACCACTTGCGGCGGCGATCCGCCTTTTCGGGATAGGTCGTCCGCAATTTTTTGACCTTCAGCGGAAAGACGGCGACGATGCATGGAAGCGTCTCTCCGGGGTCTAACTCTTTGCTATAGCTGAATATTCCAAGACAGACCGGTGCGGCCTTACCTTCGACTCCGGCTTCTTCCCAAGCTTCGGTCTGGGCAGATTCGGCAGGTGTGGCTTGGTCGACGGGCCAGCCTTTCGGGATAATCCAACGCCGGCTTCGACGTGATGTCACCAGCAAAATCTGGATACCCGTCGGATGAGGACGCCAGCATATCGCACCAAACTGAGTTCGAACGTCGCGCTTGGAGTTGTCCTCAAGTTGGACCGGGCGCTGTTTTGGCTGCCTGATCGTCATAGCTCTCTTTTTACTATCCCTAGTAGTTTTCTACCACATATGCACATGACATAGAAGCATATCCAACGGTCTGATACAATTCCAGTCCACGATAAGTGTCTGAGTATTAACAAAACTGTTGAAAGTTCGTTACGATTTGCCGGTCAGGCGGCCAATCCCCGCCCTTTCAGCAAGGCTTCTGGTCCCGGCATTCGACCACGGAACGCGGTATAAAGCGCATCCGCTTCCTGCGAGCCGCCGACCGACAGGATATTGGCTTCGAGCCGCTTTGCTGTTTCTGGATCAAAGGGATCACCTGCTTCGAGAAACGCCTCGAATGCATCAGCGTCCATCACTTCGGACCACATATAGCTGTAATATCCGCTGGAATAGCCGTCGCCAGCAAAGACATGCGCAAAATGCGGCGTGGCGTGGCGCATGGTGATGGCGCGGGGCATGCCGATGGCATCCAGTACTTCGGCCTGACGCTGCATCGGGTCGGCGGGTGCCGGGCCGGAATGGAAGTCGAGATCGACCAGCGCGGAGGCCACGTATTCCACGGTCTGAAAGCCCATGTCATAGGTCGAGGCCGCCAGCAGACGGGCCAGCAGATCGGTGGGCATTGGCTCGCCCGTTTCGGCATGGGTGGCGAATTCGGACAGGACTTCGGGCACTTCCAGCCAGTGTTCGAACAACTGGCTGGGCAGTTCGACGAAATCGCGGGCGACCGAGGTACCCGAGACGCGTTCATAGGTCACGTCGGACAGCATCTGGTGAAGCGCGTGGCCAAACTCGTGGAACAGTGTCCGCGCGTCGTCATAGGACAACAGTGCAGGTTCGCCTTCGGGCGGTTTGGCAAAGTTGCAGACGTTCAGAACCAGCGGGCGTGTTTCGCCGTGAAGTTTGCTTTGGTCGCGCAGTGTCGTGCACCATGCGCCCGAGCGTTTGGAACCGCGGGCGAAATAGTCGCCGATGAAGACGGCCAGATGTCGTCCGTCGCGGGTGATTTCCCAAGCGCGTGCATCAGCGTGGTGAAGCGGGACTTCGATCGGCGTGGCTTCGATGCCGAACAGGCGGCCCGCACAGGCAAAGGCCGCTTCGATCATACGGTCAAGCTGAAGATAGGGTTTCAGTTCTGCCTCGTTCAGATCGTGCTCGGCGGCCCGGCGTTTTTCCGAGTAATAGCGCCAATCCCATGGTTCCAACTGGCCTTCGATGCCGTCGGCGTGAAGCATCTCGGTCAAGTATCCTGCGTCTTCCATCGCTTTCGCGCGTGCGGGCGTCCAGACCTGCATCAGCAGATCGCGAACGGCGTCGGGCGTTCTGGCCATTTCGACTTCCAGCTTGAAGTGGGCGAAGTCGTCGTAGCCCAGAAGGGCCGCGCGTTCGGCGCGAAGCTGCCAGCACCTCGGCCACGATGGCGCGGTTGTCCTGTCGCCGCCGTTCGCGCCGCGGCGGGTCCATGCCTGCCACGCTTTTTGGCGCAGTGCGCGGTTGGGCGAGAATTGCAGGAATGGCACGATCAGCGAACGAGATAGCGTGATGACGGGCCCGTCTGCATCCTTTTCGCGGCCTGCCGAATTGGCGGCGGCGGCAAGGAAGTTAGGCAGATCGGCGATGTCGGCTTCGGATATGCGGCATCGACCAGCCACGTTCGTCCGCCAGAAGGTTCTGCGTGAACTGGGTGCCAAGAACGGCCAGCCGCTGACTTCACCTCTTTCAAGGCGCTCGCGGTCGGTGCCTTCCAGCATCGCGCCCGAGCGGACGAAACCGCGACGGGTCAGCATCAGGACGCGGGCCTGTTCATCGGTCAGGTCCAGCTCATCGCGGCCCTGCCAAAGTGCGTCGATCCGGGCGAAAAGTGCGGCGTTCATGGAGATTTCCGAGCGATAAGCGGCTAGACGCGGTGAAAATTCGCGTTGCAGACGCCTCTAGCTTGGGGTTGGCCGAGGTCGAGACCAGCGTGAAGAACGCCGATAGGACCCGCGACAGACCTTCGTCGGCTTTTTCCAGCGCGTCGATCGTATTTGCCATGCTGGGCGGTTCGGGGTTTTCGGCGATGGCCGCTATTTGTGCGCGGGCTTTTTCAAGGGCTGTGTCAAAGGCCGGGGAAAAGTCTTCGTCTGAAATCTGATTGAAAGGGGGAAGGCCAAAGGGCGTGTCCCAATCTGAAAGCAATGAATTCGTCATGAATGATACTCCGTAATACCACCCAAAGTAGTGATGGCCGCGCAATCACGCCAGAGGTCACCTAACGCAAACCGGGCAATCTTTCACGCGGCTTTATGCCGATCGTGCGGGTTTCCGCATAGAGCGCGTCATAAATGAGCATCCGACCCAGCAAAGGTTCGCCGGCACCTGCCAGAAGTTTCACGGCTTCGACAGCCATCATCGCGCCCATGACGCCCGGCAAGGGGCCCAGAACGCCGCCTTCGGCGCAGCTGGGGGCCAGACCTTCGGCGGCGGGTTCGGGGAAGACGCATTTATAGCATGGCCCGCCCCGCGACGGATCGAAAAGGCTGATCTGGCCTTCCCACTGACTAATGGCGGCCGAGATCAGCGGCAGTTTCGCGGCCACGGCCGTTTCATTGACCAAATAGCGGGTGGCGACGTCGTCGGTGCCGTCAAGGATCAGATCGTAGTCGGCGAAAAGCTCGGCCGCGATATCAGCGGTCAGGCGGCGGTGATATGGGCGGACAGTGACGAAAGGGTTCTGCGCTTTCATGGCCTGTTCGGCAGAGAACACCTTGGGCATGCCGATGCGGGCGTCGGTGTGGATGACTTGCCGCTGAAGGTTCGAGTTTTCGACCACGTCGTCGTCGATCACGCCGATTGTGCCAACGCCAGCGGCGGCAAGGTATTGCAGGGCGGGCGCGCCCAGCCCCCCTGCCCCGATCACCAGCACGCGGGCGTTTTTCAGGCGCTTTTGCCCCGGACCGCCGATTTCACGCAGAACGATGTGGCGGGCATTGCGTTCCAGTTCGACTGAGGACGAGCGCGTGGGTTCTTTCGGCATGTTCTCGGGGCGAACGTGTTTTTTGAGCTTTGTCAGACCCTTGGAATAGGCCCAGATCACCGCACCCAAAACGCCCAGCACCAGCCATTCGCCTGCCGAGCCGCCTGTCATTTCGCGCAGTGGGTGGCCTTCGGGCATGGCGACCTGCACGATCAAGACGCCGATGTAGAGAAGCCCGATCATCAAAAAGCGCGCATTTAGTGGCGCCTTTATTGCGACACCCAGGCCCCAAAGGGCTGCGGCAAGGACAAGGACCAGGGCCATCAGGACTGGCCCGTTGAGCCGAAGCCGCCTGTGCCACGGTCGGTATCGGATAAGGCGTCGTCTGCCAGTTGAAAGCTTGCCTGGATGACCGGCGCGATGACGGCTTGGGCAATGCGGTCGCCGTGGGAAATGCGGATGGGGTCCTGACCGAGATTGATCACGATGACGCCCAGTGGGCCGCGATAGTCGCTGTCGATGGTGCCCGGTGTGTTCGGCAGGCTGAGCCCTTGTTTCAGGGCCAGACCGGAACGCGGGCGGATTTGAAGCTCAAAACCCGCCGGGATTTCGACGCGCATGCCGGTGGGGATCAGGCGGCGCGTTCCGGGCAACAGCATAACGGGCGCGCGGTCGGGGAAGTTTGCTCGGATGTCTGCGCCCGCTGCCCCCGCGGTTTCATAGGAGGGAAGCGGAAGGGTCTGGTCAGCCTCGGGTTCCCACTGGATGCGGACGACAGGCGTCATTTCAGAGCGTCGGCGATCCGTTGGGCCAAGCGGCGGGCGACGTCGGTCTTGGAGGCTCGCGGCCAGCTTTCGGCACCCTTTGCGTCGATGATCGTTACGGCGTTTTCGGTGCCGCCCATGATGCCAGTTTCGGGCGAGACGTCATTGGCAACAATCCAGTCGCAGCGTTTGCGTTTCCGCTTGGCCGTGGCGTTGGCGATGACATCATTGGTTTCGGCGGCAAAGCCCACGACAAGGGCGGGTCGCCCTTTGCGCATGCGCGACACCTTGGCGAGGATATCAGGGTTTTCAGCCAGCTTCAGGGCGGGCGGCTTGCCGGTCTTGGTCTTTTTGATCTTGGACTTTGCTTCGCTTTCGACGTGCCAGTCCGCCACGGCGGCAGCAAAGATGGCGGCATCGGCTGGAAGGGCTGCTGTCACGGCTTTTAGCATCTGGTCGGCGGTCTCAACAGCAACGACAGACACGCCGGATGGCGGCGGCGTTGTGGCGGGGCCGGTGACAAATGTCACCTTGGCCCCAAGACCGGTCAGCGCGTTGGCAAGGGCCGTACCTTGTGCGCCGGATGACCGGTTGGCGATATAGCGGACCGGGTCGATGGGTTCGTGGGTGGGGCCGGAAGTGACGACGATGTGCTTGCCCGACAGTGGGCCATTGCCCAGCCGCGTTTTGATCGCATCGAATATCGCCTGTGGTTCGGCCATCCGTCCGGGGCCGTATTCGCCGCAGGCCATGTCGCCTTCGTCGGGGCCGATGCGGGTGATGCCGTCGGATTCCAGCGTCGCAATGTTGCGCTGGTTCGCCGGGTGCAGCCACATGCGGACGTTCATCGCAGGTGCGATCAGAACAGGCGTGTCGGTGGCCATCAGGATGGTCGAGGCCAGATCATTGGCCAAACCCCCTGCCATTTTGGCCATCAGATCGGCTGTGGCCGGGGCCACCACGATCAGATCGGCGGACCGAGACAGTTCGATATGTCCCATTTCGGCCTCGTCGGTCAGATCGAAAAGGTCGGTGTAAACTTTGTCGGCAGCCAGGGCCGAAGCGGACAGCGGGGTGACGAATTCCTGTGACGCGCGGGTCAGGACAGGGGTCACTGCGCCGCCCGATTTGCGGATCAACCGGATCAGTTCAAGCGACTTGAAGGCGGATATCCCACCGCCCACGATCAGAAGAATGCGTTTTCCGTTAAGCATGGTGGACAGTGTTATGGGGGGACGGGCGAATGAGCAAGATCTGAGCGCGATCAGGCGTCTTCTGCGGCACGACGTCGTTCGTCTGCAGCGGCCAGTGCCTTGCGCAATTTTTGCCGGTGGCGCGGTGCTGCTTGCGATATTGCTTCGCGGTAGCGCGCGCGCAGGTTTCGCGCCGTTCCCATCTGTTCGATCGTGGCCAGCAAAGCCGGGACGCTGCGCACAGGGTGAAGGATTTCCGGCCCGGTATGTTCTTGTGCCAAATGCTCGAATAGCTGTGTGCGCTGCGGTGTAAATGCTTCCGGGTCAAACAGGTCAGGTGCTATTTCGGTCAGATTGGCCGCACTGATGTCGTCACGATTGGCAACGGCCGCAAGGATGGCTTCGTCGTTTAGTCTGAGGCGCGTGGCACTGGCGCGTTCGGCCCGGCGCAAGGCCTGCATCAGGTCTATGGCCTTGGTCGAGACGCGCGTGATCGGGAAAAAGCAGGTGACCGTGTTGTCTTCGCCAAGATCGGCAAGGTCGCGCGCGAAAGCATGCGGTGGATCGCGGTGGCCAAGTTGCGCTGCCAGCACATCTTCCGGGCGGTCGCAGAACAGCTTGGCAAGCTTGGCCGCTGCGGTTTCGCTTAGAAAAACATCCGCTTCGATTAGCGCGAAATGGGTAGCATCACACAGCGCTTCGCGCGCGGCATAATGGCAAAGATCGCCAAACTGCCAGCCCCATTGGGGCAAAAGCCGCCCGCCGATCAATTCGCGCACGCGCTTGTTTGTCAGACTGATCTTGGTGAAGCGCCCGGTATCAACACCGCCGTGACTTTCATCGACAACGAAAGTGATCCGCGTGCCGAAAGCGGTTTCCAACCGCTCGGCCAGCAGCGCCTCTTGCGGGGTGAACTGGTGCGCACGGATAAGAATGGCCGGGGTCATTGCGTCGTCCTTTGTCACTGCAGAGTTTACCGCAGCAGTCGCCGGAGGAAAGCAGATTTAGGGTTGGCTATTTTGCAAAGGCCGCGCAGGGGTCGCTGCGTTCTGCGGCCTGGGTGGCAACCGTTTTTGTGAAGGGGGCTTCGTCGGGTGCATTGTCTTCGAATTGGCCAAGCGTTCGAATGTCGATGTCTGGCGACCCCGCGAAATAGGTGCGCAACATGGGCGGCACGCCCCAGTCTTCACGCGCATGGCCGTTGCCGGTAATGACTATGACCAGCGCGGTTTCATCACTGTCTTTTGCGTTTGTCCAAGCCGCGACCGTGGCACGGGCCAAGGCGGCATCGCGAAGTCGCTGTGCTTCGACCATGCCCGGCAGGATGTCTTCTGGTAACGCACCACAATGCGCGTCCTGCTGCAATTGAATGCGGTCCGCAAGTTGCTGTTCTGGCAGGCTTTCATCCAAACCGAACAGGGATGCGGCGTCGCCAAAGACTGGGGCCGCGCCTTCGCTGACCGCGCGGCGGACCATGTCTGGTGGTAACGCGCCGCCATAGATCGCTGCTTCTGGTGCTGCGGCAATGATCGGATAGTACATTGCGAAGTCGGGCCAGCCTCGGGCGCCCCATTGCAGCAGTTCTTCGAGCTGAACGGCATTTGCGCGAATGTCAGGCGTGATTTTCCGTGCGTCGGCGGGCTCGATCATCTCGAACACCAGAGCTTCTGGCTGAAGGTCTTGGACGATGCGCGCCTGATTGATGTGGTGCATCGGGTTATCGTGAATTTCCCCCAGAACGATAATGTCGGCGCCAATGAGGGACGCCGACATGTTCTGGTCCGCACTGGCAATCGGGGGGAAAACCAAGACCAGAGCGCTGAGTACATTCCTCACACGAGAAATTCGAAAACTTCCTTCGACTGAGTTTCGAGGTTCTTGCGCATTTTTCCAAAGGCGGCTGCTTCCAGTTGCCTCACCCGCTCTTTTGAAAGACCCAGTTCAGTTCCCAGTGATTTCAAGCGTCCGTGGATCATCGCGCAGCTTGCGTTCGCGTACGATGAAGCGTTCGCGTTCATTCAAATCCGACAGCGCTTCCATCAGCCAGGTGCGCAGGGTGTCGATGTCTTTGTCGTGTTCGACTTGCTCGGCCGGTTTTGCATCCTCGTCCTCGATCGTGTCGATCCATTCACGCCCTTCGTCTTCCGACGACTGGGTCGCATTCAATGAGAAATCCGAGCCTGACAGTCGGCCTTCCATCATTTCGACGTCGTGGAGCGGGACGCCGACTTCTTTCGCGATCTTCTCGCGCATAAGCGTGACGGTCAATCGTTTCGCCCATCGCCGAGGCTTCGCGTTCCAACCGTGCCTGAACACGGCGAAGGTTGAAGAACAGCGACTTTTGCGACGAGGTTGACCCGGTGCGCACCATCGACCAGTTTCGCATCGACATAGTCTTGGATCGACGCTTTGATCCACCAGACCGCATAGGTCGAAAAGCGCACGCCCCGGTCGGGATCGAACTTGTCGGCGGCTTTCATCAGACCCAGACCGGCTTCCTGGATCAGATCGTTCATCGGCGCACCATAGCGCCGGAATTTTGACGCCATCGAGATCGCGAGGCGCATGTAGGCCGTGATCAACCGATGCAAGAGCCTGTTCGTCGCGCTGATCTCGCCACGCATAAGCAAGCTTCAGTTCGGTTTCGGCATCAAGCAAGTTCGGCGCGCATCGCCTGACGAGACAATGTTTGGTCGAAACCTGTCAAGTAGCCATCTCACTCTCCCTGGCAGTAAGTTTTTCGGCTCTTTTGCTATGGTTTACGAAGGAACAGCCGGGGCGGATCAAATTTTCTGCAAAAGATCATTGGACGAAGGGCTTGAAACTATTCGGCCATGATTAACGCCGTCTTAACCATGATGACCGGACAACCCGGGGACAAGTCTGAAGTGGGTCCCCATGGTTGCTATGAGTTACACCGTCGCCTTTGAAGGCGATCGAAGCGCGGTTGGTCGAAGTGCAATGCGCATTGTCGCCGGGCGATGCCGCTTTTTTCGCTTGTCGGCCTGCCGGACAAGGCCGTCAGCGAGGCGAAGGAGACGTGTGCGCGCGGCGCTGAACACGCTTGTCGATTGCGCTGCCGTCGCGCCGGATTACGGTGAACCTGTCGCCTGCGGACCTGCCGAAGGAAGGGTCGCATTTCGATCTGCCGATTGCGTTGGCGCTGCTTGCCGCCATCGAGATTTTGCCGAAAGACGCGGTCGAGCGGCATGGTGGCACTTGGCGAATTGTCGCTTGATGGCACCCTCGTCCGGTTGACGGCGCCCTGCCCGCTGCCTTGGCCGCCGCCGAAGCCGGACGCAGCGCTGATCTGTCCCGCCGCCTCGGGCGCCGAAGCGGCTTGGGTTCGGAAACACGCCGGTGATCGCACCGAAATCGCTTGCCGAGGCAATCCAGCACCTGACCGGCGCGCGGGTCCTGGAAATCAGCCAGCCGGGCGAGGTCGGCGAAACCGGCCACGGCCCCGACCTGTCCGAGGTCAAGGGCCAGGAACGTGCAAAACGCGCGCTGGAAATTGCCGCCGCGGGTCGCCATCACCTGTCTGATGGTCGGCTCACCTGGATTCGGGCAAGTCGATGCTGGCCGCCCGCCTGCCGGGGATTCTGCCCGATCTCGGCCCCGACGAGGCGCTGGAAACCTCGATGGTCCATTCCTGGCCGGGCTGATCGATCGGGCGGCATTTCGCGACGACGCCCGTTCCGGTCGCCGCACCACACCGCCTCGATGGCCGCCATCGTCGGCGGCGGCAAAGGGGCCAAACCCGGCGAGATCAGCCTGGCACACAACGGTGTGCTGTTCATGGACGAATTCCCCGAATACCCGCGCGGCGTGTTGGAAACCTTGCGCCAGCCGATCGAAACCGGCGATGTCACGGTGGCACGCGCCAATGCCCATGTGCGATATCCCTGCCGGTTTCTGCTGATCGCGGCGGCCAACCCCTGCAAATGCGGCTATCTGGCCGATCGCGTCGCGCGCCTGCGCCCGCGTGCCGGCCTGCGGCGAGGACTACATGGGCCGCGATATCCGGCCCGTTGATGGACCGGTTCGATCTGCGCGTCGAGGTGCCGCCGGTCGTCTTTCAGGATCTGGAACTGCCAGCCGACGGCGAATGTTCGCAGAGCCGTCGCCGCCCGTGTCGCAGCCGCGCGCGAGTACAGAAGCGGCGCGCTATGCGGGGCACGCCGGATGTACGCGTGAACGCCGATGCCAGCGGCGCGCTGCTGGAACGAGGTCGCCACGCCCGATGCGGAAGGGCAAGGCGCTTGTTGCGGCAGGCCGCCGAGCGGATCGGATTGTCGGCGCGCGGCTATCACCGGGTGCATGCGGGTCGCGCGCACCATTGCCGATCTGGACGGGCGCGAAGACCGTTGCGCGCACGGACATCGCCGAGGCGATCAGCTTTCGGATTGCGGGCGGCACCGAGTTAAGCTGGCTCATGCACGAAATCCGCCGACTCGTGCCAGGCATCGCGCGCCTCGGGCAGTCCAGCCGTCGAAAAGGTGCCAGACATGGGGCGCATCGGGCCAGAAGATCGAGCGTCACTTCTGCCGCCTGCTGCATGAAGTGCTCTGCCATCCGGCGGGCATCATCCAGAAGGATCTCGGTCTGCGCTGACCTGAATATAGACTGGCGGCGGCATGTGTCGCAATCGGCGAAAAGCGGCGAAACGCGCGGATCGGCCGGGTCGCCCCCCAGCACGACCTCTGCACCAGTTCGTCCATCCGTTCGCGCGGCAGCAGAATGGCGTCCATCGCTTCGTTGGTCACCAGAGACTGGCCGGTCAGCGTCAGATCGGTCCAGGGCGACAAGGCGACAAGTCCCGCGGGCCGCTCGCCTCCTTGACCAAGCGCAGGCCAGCAAGGCAAGCGCCAGTCCCCCGCCCGCGCTGTCCCCGCGCCAGCACGATGCCGTCAGCCGCCAGCCCACGTCTCGCGCAGCGCGCGCCAGGCCGCGCAGAGCGTCCTCGAAGTGCGCCGGGAACGGCGTCTGCGGGCGCCAGTCGGTAATCGGGTGCAACGACACGGACGCCGGCAAGCTGGCTCAGCCGCGCCAGCATTCCGCGATGGGTCCACGGGCTGCCCGCCACATAGCCGCCGCCGTGAAAATAGAGGATCGCCGCATCGTCCTCGCACCGGCCCCGCAGGTGATCCGCGCCTGCGTCATCGGGCCGCCGGGGCCGTCGATGCTGAGGGTCTCGTACTCCATGCCCCGCGGGCTGCGAAAGATCAGGCGCGCGGCCAGGGCAAAGTCGCGCTTTGCACGGTCGGGCGTCTTTGTGCGCGCAGAAAGGGGCGCGCGATGTGGCGCAGCCCCATGTTCAGCAGCCCAAGGCGGGTCATGCTTTCAGGCGAAGCGTCGATCGCGTCCCAGATCGCCCCCGCCACGTTGATGCCGTCGAACCGTTCCAGCTCCTGAATGCCGGTCGGAGAGGTCACGTTGATTTCGGTCAGGTAGTCGCCGATCACGTCGATTCCGACGAACACCTGGCCTTTTTCGCGCAAGAGCGGCCCGATGGCCTCGCAGATTTCCATGTCGCGCGCGGTCAGACCGATCTTTTCGGCGGTGCCCCCGACGTGCAGGTTCGAGCGGGTCTCGCCCTCCGGCGGAACCCGGTTGATGGCGCCGACCGGATCGCCGTCGACCAGGATGATGCGCTTGTCGCCGTTCGAGACGTCGGGGACGAACTTCTGCGCGATCAGCGGCTCGCGGTTCATGCCGGTGAACATCTCGAACAGCGAGACCAGATTGCGGTCGTCGGGCGTCAGACGGAACACGCCCGCGCCGCCGTTGCCGTAAAGCGGCTTTACGATGATGTCGCCATGCGCGGCGCGAAAGGCGCGGAGTCGTGTCCAGATCGCGCGCGATGGTCGTCGGCGGCGTCAGGTCGGGAAACTCGAAGCACCAGCAGCTTTTCGGGGAAGTTGCGGACCCAGAACGGATCGTTGACCACCAGGGTACCGGGGCCGATGTCGCTCCAGCAGATGGGTGGTGGTGATGTACCCCATGTCGAAGGGCGGATCCTGGCGCAGCCAGACCACGTCGAACTCCGACAGATCGACCTCGGCTTCGTCGCCAAGCGTGAAATGGTTGCCCTTTTCGCGGCGAACGCGTCAGCGGCCAGCCGCGAGCCGTGACGCGGTCTTCGTGCCAGGCCAGCCGGTCGGGCGTGTAATAAAACAACTCGGCCCCGCGCGCCTGCGCTTCCTCGGCAAGCCGAAAGGTTGAATCGGCGTTGATGTCGATCGGACCGATCGGGTCCATCTGGATGGCCACTTTCACGTCGCATCTCCCGCTGGGCCTGCAGGCTGTTTGTCGCCAAAGCGGCGCGGCACTTCAGGCGGTTGTCAGTGAAGGGTGAGGTTTTCCAGAATGTCGGTCTGCCCCGTGCCTTCACCATCGCCAGATCAAGAGCGCATGAGAGTCATTGGCCGTCGGGTTCACCGCCAACGTATTCCTGTGCCGCGCGGACGATCCGGCGAATCTGGCGCGGGGTCACCTGTTCGGCGGCCGCGTCAAAGGTGCGCCCCTTCTTGACTTCGATGAAGTTCACCCCGGTCGGCGCGATGAAATAGTCGATTTCGCCCCGCACCGCGCCAGCGCCGGGCCACGATCGGAAAGCCGCCTTTCAGATAAAGGCGCTGCACGATGTCTTCGGCGGCAAGGCCCTCGTGATAGTTACCCGACCGCGCCGCGCCTTGGTTACGCGTCCATTCCCGAGCAAAATCGAGCGCCATGGACAGGATATATTGGGAAGATGTTGGAAAGGTTACTAGTCGTCCAAACTCAGGCCCAATTGATACACATCGCGTTTGAGACCCCAAAGCGTTCCGCCACATCGCGCGCCGCGTCTTTCAGCTTCGGGTCTTCATCGCATCTTCAGCGCCGCCTCCAAGGCGGGGTCGGCCGGTGTCGCCTTCGCCAATGCACAGCACGATTTCACCGCGCGGCGGATCGTTTCGACACCTTCCAGCAGCTCGCCCAAGTGCCGCGCCGGACCTCTTCGAATTTCTTGGTGAGTTCCCGGCAAACTGCGGCTCGGCGTTCGTCGCCAAAGACGGTGCAGGCCGCCTTAGGGATGCCGACTTTCTTGGGACTTTCATAGAGCACCAGCGTTCCGGGCAAGGGTGCCAACTCTCAAAGAAACGTGCGCGCGCCCGCCGCTGCGGCGGAAAGCCCGCAAAGGTGAAGCGGTCGGTCGGCAGACCTGCGACGGTCAGGGCGGCCACGACGGCCGACGGTCCGGGGGCCGCGAAAACGGTGAAGCCTGCTGCGATCGCGTCGCGGGCCAGCACGAATCCGGGGTCTGCCACCAAAGGGGACCCGGCGTCCGAGACATAGGCCACGCTTTGCCGTCCTTCAGCGCCGCCAGCAGCTCGGGCGGGCGACCGCTCCGTTGTGATCGTGATAGGCAATGACGCGCCGACCCGAAAGCGCCACGCCGTGAATTTCCATCAGGCGACGCAGCGAGCGAGTATCTTCGGCCGCCAGAACATCGGCAGCGCCCAGAATATCGAGCGCGCGCAGCGTTATGTCGCGGGCGTTGCCAAGCGGGGTCGATACGAAATAGAGCCCCGCGTCCAGCGCGCGGGGTGGCGCTGCGGCTCTCATCGCGCCGCTCGCGATTTACTTGCGTGAATTCTGCATAGGGTCTCGCCATCCTCGTGTCCGCCCCCAAGGAGTTCTTGTTCCCGATGGTTGCTGTTTTGCCCCTTCGCCGCAAGTTCATCGCCTGGATTTTTGCCGCTCTCTCCGCATTTGTGGCGCTCACCGCCTGTGACGTGCCCTTCCCCAGCGGTGGCCCGATCAACACCTCGCGCGCGGTCCCCGTCGCCCTTCTGGTGCCGAAAAGCTCGGCCAACGGCGGCTGCTTGGCGCAATCGCTTGAAAATGCAGCGCGGCTTGCGGTCAACGATCTTGATCGGGTCGCGATCGACCTCAAGGTCTATGACACCGCCGGCACGCCCGCAGGTGCGCACGGCCGCTGCAGAGCGCGCACTTGGCGATGGCGCCCGCATCTTCCTTGGTCCGCTCTTCGCCGAAGCCGCGAACGCCGCCGGACAGGTCGCGGCGCGGCGCGGCGTGAACGTGCTGACTTTCTCCAACAACCCGTCGATTGCGGGCGGCAATGTCTTCATCCTCGGCAACACCTTCCAGACCTCGGCCGACCGGCTGGTGCGTTATGCCGCGTCGCAGGGGCAAGGGCAACATCTATGTCGTCCATGCCGACCGACCCGGCCGAACAGCTTGGGGCGGCATGCGATCCGCCGCGCCATCGCAGGCCAACGGGTCGCACGACTGGCCGGTATCACCTCGTTCCCGCTGTCGCAGCAGGGCGTGATCGACACCATCCCCTGCATTGCGCGCGAGTACCGCTCTTCCGGCGCATCTTCGTCTTTGTGACCTCTGGGACGGCAGGCGCGCTTCCCTTCCTTGCCGAGCTTCTTGCCCGAAAACGGGATCAACCGGGACAACGCCCAGTTCATCGGACTTGCAGCGGCTTGACGTCCCGTCTTCAGCGCCCTGTCGCTGAAAGGCCTGCAAGGCGCCTGGTTCGCCACACCTTCACCCGCGCTGGTTCAGGCCCAGTTCAACGCGCGTTATCAGGCGGCTTACGGCACCACGCCTCGCCCGGTTGCGGGGCTTGCCTATGACGGGATCGCCGCCATCGGCGCACTGGTCGCCCAAGGCAACGCCAACGCGCTTGGACCGCGGTCGCTGACACAGGGCGCAGGGCTTTGCCGGCGTCAATGGCCCGTTCCGCTTCTTCCGCAACGGCACAAACGAGCGCGGGCTGGCCGTCGCGCAGATCCAGAAACAACCAGGTGATCGTGATTGACCCGGCCCCAAGAAGCTTTGGCGGCGGCGGCTTCTAAGCCGATCGGCGCGACGGATATCGACGATACATATGCCGAACTTGGCCTGACGTCGGTTGAGATTTTCGACGCGGGCGGCTGTGTTTGATGCCATCCGGTCGGCAGCCGAGGATGCCGAGCCGGTGCCATCCGGCCAAGGTCTGTCGAGGTTCTGCGGGAGGCTATGCGGAGCGGGCGCGCGACGATTGCCGAAGGCCTTTGGCGACAACCCAATGGATCGCGCGCACAACGGTGCAGGCCTATTGCCCTTTGACAGACGGCATCGTCGAGACGGTGTTTCGGACGTGGCACACGCGTCACCTTCACCCGAACCCCAATCCGACCGAGGGCGAACGTTTCGCCATCCTGGCCGTCGGCGGCTACGGCCGCGGTGAAATGGCGCCGTATTCGGACTGTCGACCTGTTGTTCCTGATGCCGTGGAAGGTCACGCCCTGGGCCGAAAGCCTGATCGAAAGCATGCTGTATATCTTCTGGGACCTGCATCTGAAGATCGGACATTCGTCGCCGCAGTCAGAAGGAATGCATCCGGCTGGGGCGCGAAGATTATACGATCCGCACCGCTCTGTCTAGAGCATCGCTTTCTGGTCGGTGACGCGGCCTTGGCGGATGAGCTGGATCATGCAGCTGAAAACGCGACCTGTTCCGCAATACCGCCTCGGAATTCATCGAGGCCAAGCTGGAAGAACGCGCGCAACGCCACAAAAAGCAGGGCGGCCAGCGGTATATGGTCGAGCCCAACGTCAAAGAGGGCAAAGGCGGCTTGCGCGATCTTCAGACGCTTTACTGGATCGGGAAGTATATCCACGGCGTTCAGACGGCTGCCGAACTGGTCGCCACGGGTTGCTGCGGCCAAGAGGAATACGACCGCTTTCGTGCCGCTGAGACGTTTCTGATGGCGGTGCGCAATCACCTTCATCTGGCAGCGGACCGTGCGATGGATCAGCTGACATTCGACGTGCAGGTCGAAACGGCAACCCGGATGGGGTACACTGACAAGGCCGGACGGCGTGGCGTTGAGTTTTTTATGCAGGATTATTTCCGGCACGCCACCGCGGTCGGCGAGGTGACCCGGATTTTCCTGACCGCACTTGAGACAAAGCACGTCAAACAAGCGCCTTCGCTTGCCACTTTTTTTCGCCGTAAGAAGAAGGTCAAAGACGGTTTTGTTGTGCGTCAAAACCGGCTGGATATTGCGCGATCCAAGACGTTCTTCAAGGACAAACTGAACCTACTGCGCATCTTCGAAGAAGCGCTGCGAACCGGCTATCTGATCCACCCCGACGCGATGCGCCTGATCACCGCGAACCTTGATCTGATCGACGACGAGATGCGCGCCTCGCCTGAAGCGACAGGCATTTTCCTCGATCTGCTGCTGAAGCACGGCAACCCGGAACGTGCCTTGCGACGGATGAACGAACTTGGGTGTGCTGGCGGCCTTTATTGCCCGAATTCGCGCCTGTTGTCGCGATGATGCAGTTCAACATGTACCATCATTACACGGTGGACGAACATACGATCCAATGCATCTCGACCCTTGCTCAGATCGAACGCGGCGAGTTGGTCGAAGAACTTCCCATTGCCAGCGGGATTCTGAAGGCGGGCGTCAATCGCAAGGTGCTTGTATACGGCGCTTCTTCTGCATGACATCGGCAAGGGACGGCCCGAGGATCACTCGATGCTTGGTGCACAGATTGCGCGCAAGGTCGCGCCGCGGCTCGGGCTGAATAAGGACGAAGTCGAAACGGTGCTGAATGGCTGGTCCGCTATCACCTTTTGATGTCCGACATGGCGCAGAAACGCGATCTTTCCGAACCGCGCACTGTGCGCGATTTCGCCAAAGCTGTCACGACCGCAGAAGCGGCTCGATCTGCTGACGGTGCTGACGGTCTGCGATATTCGCGGCGTCGGTCCCGGCACCTGGAACAACTGGAAGGCCGAGCTTGTTGCGGACACTTTACCGCGCCGACGGCCATGGCGCTGGAACACGGGCTGGAAGCCGTGAACCGGGAAACCGCCGAGAACGGAGGCGAAGAAGACCCTTCGCGCCGCGTTGAAAGACTGGGACGCCAAGGCGCTGCGACACGAGACCTCGCGCCACTATGGGCCTTATTGGCAGGGTCTGCCGACCTACGACGCATGTGGTCTTCGCCAACCTGCTGAAAGACATCTCGGACAATGAAATCCGCCAGTCGACCTGAAGCCCGACGAAGACCGCGACGCGACGCGCGTCTGTTTTGCGCTGGCTGATCATCCCGGCATTTTCGCGCGTCTTGCCGGTGCGCTGGCGCTTGTCGGTGCAAATGTGGTCGATGCGCGCACCTATACCTCGTCCGACGGATATGCGACCGCCGTGTTCTGGGTACAGGATCGCGGACGGCAGCCCCTATCGAGGCCGACCCGCCTGCCGCGCCTGCAGGCGATGATCGAAAAGACGCTGTCGGGCGAGGTCCTGCCGCGCAAATCGCTGGTCGACCGCGACCGGATGAAGAAACGCGAAAAGCGCGTTCAATGTGCCGACCTCGATCACCTTCGACAACGAAGGCTCGGACATCTATACGATCATCGAGGTCGATACCCGCGACCGACCCGGACTGCTTGTATGACCTGACCCGCACGCTGTCGGAAGCGAACGTCTATATCGCCAGCGCGGTGATCGCGACGTATGGCGAACAGGTCGTCGATACCTTCTATGTCAAAGACATGTTCGGGCTGAAATTCCACGCCGAAGCCAAGCAGAAAACGCTTGAAAACCGACTGCGCGAGGCCATCGACTGCCGGTGTTGAACGGGCGAAACCGGAATGAGCTCAGATCCGGCTTGTCTCGGGCGTGCTGACCGTCGGTGTCTGGACCCTTGCTCGCCGCATTCTGGGCTTTGTCCGCGATATCCTGATTGCAGCCTGGCTTGGCACCGGTCCTGTGGCCGAGGCGTTTCTGGTGGCCTTCGCGCTGCCCAATATGTTTCGCCGTTTCTTCGCCGAGGGCGCTTTCAACATGGCCTTTGTGCCGATGTTCTCGAAAAAGCTGGAAGCCGGCGACGACCCGCAAGGCTTTGCACGCGATGCCTCTGTCGGGTTTGGCGGCCATTCTGGTGGTCTTCACCATTCTGGCCACGATCTTCATGCCCTGGCTGGTGCTGGCGATGGCCATCGGGCTTTGCCGGTGACGAACGCTTGGCATTGCGGTGACACTGGGCCGGATCGTTTTTCTCTATATCCTGTTCATTTCGCTGGCGGCTTTGCTGTCGGGTGTGCTGAACGCCAGTGGCCGGTTCATCGCAGCAGCAGCGGCCCCGGTTTTGCTGAACATCATCCTGATCACCACACTTATTCTGGCCGAGGCGGGCTTGGGCGGCTCGATCATCGGCGACGCCATCGCGGCGCGGCGCCACGGCACGCTTTTGTCCTTCGGTGTCGTGCTGGCAGGCATCGCACAACTGGCGCTGGTCTGGGTAGCGGTCAAACGCGCCGGGCTTCGATCTTCGCCCCGCCCGCCCACGCTGGACGCCGGAGTTGAAACGCCTGGCCATTATCGCCGCACCTGCCGCGCTTGCGGGTGGCGTGGTGCAGGTCAACTTGCTGATCGGACGACAGGTCGCCAGCTTCTATGACGGGGCGATTGCCTGGCTTGCCTATGCCGACCGTCTTTACCAACTGCCGCTTGGCGTCGTCGGCATTGCCATCGGCATTGTCCTGCTGCCCGACCTTTCGCGCCGCCTGCAGGCGGGCGACACCGACGGCGGCCAGAACGCCCTGTCGCGCGCCGCCGAAATGTCACTGGCGCTGGCCGTTCCCTCCGCGGTGCGCTTTGGCGGTGATCCCCGTCACGCTGGTCTCGGTCCTGTTTCGAACGCGGTGCCTTCGACAGCAACGACACCGCCGCGACGGCGCTTGGCCTGCGCGGTCTATGGCCTGGGCCTGCCCGCGTTTGTCCTGCAAAAGGTCGATGCAACCGCTGTTACTTTGCGCGCGAAGACACCAAGCGCCCGTTCTATTATGCCGTGGTCGCCATGCTGGTGAACGCCGGCCTTGCCGTCGGCCTGGCGCCAGTACATCGGCTTTATCGCCGCCGCCATTGGCACCACGTCGCCGGCTGGGCGATGCTGGCGCTGTTGTGGTGGGGCGCGCGCGACATGGGGGACGCTGCCCAATTTGATGCCCGCGCCAAAAGTCGCTTTGGCAGGATCATCTTGGCTTCGGCGATCATGGGCGCCGCGCTTTGGCTGGGCGAACGCTATCTGCTCGCGCCGTTTCTTGCCGCCGACAGTGGTGCGAAATACCTTGGCCTTTTCCTGCTCTGCCTCTTTGGAATGGTCGTCTATGCCATTGCTGGCATTGCCGCCCGTGCCTTTACGATGGCCGACCTGAAAGCCACTTTCCGTCGCTGACTGCTTCGTCTGTTCAGAAATATCCCAGGGTCTCTCGGGCATTGCTTTCAATGCCCTGCCGACAGGTGATTGCAAGCAATCACCGAGAGGCGCGAGGGGGGCAGCGCCCCTCTCGTCTGGGGCGACAGTCCGGCGCGCTTCCCCGCCTCAATCGTCTGGGTCAGCAACCACTCCACGCCTTCCTCGCCAATCCGCTGCCGCCAACGGGTCAGGGACGAAGGATCAAGGGGCAAACGGTGCTGGAAGAACGTTTCACCGCAGAAATGCTGCCAGTAAGGGTTCTCGGCCCATCGGGCCACGACCGCCTCGTCCGAGACGCATAGGCATGTTGAAGATAAAGGAGGCCAGCGACCAGGCGCGTCAAGGTCGCCGGGCGACCGGTGCGGGACGGAAAGAACCCGACCCATTCCCGCTCAAAAACACCCCAGTCAATCAGGGTTTCCAGCTTCACCAGTTCATGGCGCATGTCGATCATCTCGACCAATCGTGCACGCAGGAGGTCGTCCTGCTCCGGCAACAAATTTCTTGACTTCATTTTGTGGCTCAAAATTGCAGGGTTTCTGCCAGAATAATACGCCACCCTGCGATCCACGCCCAACTAAAACTCTCTGTTTCCACGCAAAATCAGCACCGACGACGAAGTAGGCGCAACCAGTGCCTAGCGCTGCCGCATCCGATCAACGAACCGGCGGAAAGCGCCCGGCACCAATGCCGGTGTCAAAACGAAGCCAAAGGCAAAGCCCGCAATTTCGGCGACCCAGTCATACCCAACTGCAAAGAAGATGCCAAAAATCAGCTGTATTCCCATGAGAAAGCCGATCAGTTGAAACGCCTGATACTGGTTTTCGCCCGTTGCACCGAAGCGAACCCATAATAGGAAAGTGTAGGCCCCTATCAGACCGTAAACGCTTGGAAATCCTCCCACCAAAGGCCGGTCGTCGCCGACGACGCCCGCATAGACCAAAGCCCCGAAAATCCCGCAAGCAAAGAACAAGACCAGCACGGAGATGTTGCCGAAAACCTCGCCCACCAGTTTGCCCAGCGCCAGAAGGAACACGATGACGAACGCCGCATGGGTGAAGCCCAGATGGATGAAGGGATAGGTCACGAAGCGTTTCAGATGCTCGCCCGCCCAGTTTCCCGTCTCGAACATCCAGGCGATTATTGGCGGAAAGAAGGAAAACTCGCGGATCGCCTCGACCCGCCAGCCGATCGCTTGCGCGCCGCCGATATAGCCGCGGGCCCCCAAGGTCAGCAAAACCTCGACCCCGAAGATGGCCAGAGCCAAAGCGACCACCGCTGGCGGCAAGGCATTAAACAGCGGCTGGGAATAATCTTCGTTGGACACAAGAGGTTCCTTTCCTTGACGGGCCTCGCGCCTCTCGGTAAGCCGCGTTGGCGTGAAAATCCAGAGGATCAAAGCCAAATGACGGGACCAACCTTCGCCCCCCGCGTGCTATCGGGCATCCAGCCGTCTGGCGGCCTGACGCTTGGCAACTATCTGGGCGCATTGAAACGCTTTGTCGAGATGCAGGACGCGGGCACGCACGAATGTCTGTTCTGCCTAGTCGATCTGCACGCGATCACTGTCTGGCAGGACCCTGAAATCCCTGCGCACGCAAACGCGCGAGGCCGCTGCGGCCTTCATGGCGGCGGGCATCGATCCAGCGCGTTCAGTTTTGTTCAATCAGTCTCAGGTGCCGGAACATGCGCAATTGGCGTGGATCTTCAATTGCGTCGCACGCATGGGCTGGATGGGCCGGATGACGCAGTGGAAGGACAAGGCCGGGAAGAATTCAGAAAATGCCTCGCTGGGGCTTTTTGCGTATCCTGCGCTGATGGCGGCTGACATCCTGATTTACCACGCCACACATGTTCCCGTTGGCGAAGACCAGAAGCAGCACCTTGAGCTGACGCGCGACATCGCCGCTAAGTTCAACCACGACTATGGTCAGGACTTCTTTCCAATCACCGAACCGGTGATTGGTGGTCCGGCAGCCCGCGTGATGTCTTTGCGCGACGGAACAAAAAAGATGTCGAAAAGCGATCCTTCCGACATGAGCCGGATCAATATGTCCGATGACGCTGACACGATTTCACAGAAATTCCGCAAGGCACGAACCGATCCCGAGCCTTTGCCTGAAACCTATGCCGAATTAAAAGACCGACCCGAGGCGCGAAACCTTGTCGATATTTATGCGGCCCTTTCGGGTGTCACGACCGACGCGGTTATGGCCGAGCATGGCGGTGCGGGCTGGGGCCAGTTCAAACCGCGCCTTGCAGAAGTGGCGGTCGAGACGATGGGGCCCATCACCAGTGAAATGAACCGGCTTATGGGCGATCCTGCCGAAATTGACCGTGTTCTTGGGGAAGGCGCCGGAAAGGCGCGCGAGATAGCTACACCGATCCTTGCGCAGACCTATGACATCGTCGGGATGATCTCGTCGCGTTAGGGATATGTCGTTGTTAACTTGCCTCGACAGGGGCTGAAGGCTAGGTCTGTGCAGCCCAGCGGAGAGAACACTTATGGCGAATGATCTTTTCAACTCTTTCATGACCGGCCCCGATGAAAAGGGTCGTTTTGGCCAGTTCGGCGGGCGGTTTGTTTCGGAAACGCTGATGCCGCTGATCCTTGAGCTTGAGGAACAGTACGAGCACGCCAAGACCGACCAAAGCTTTTGGGACGAGATGGATTTCCTCTGGAAGCATTATGTTGGCCGCCCCTCGCCTTTGTATTTCGCGGAACGCCTGACCGAACGGCTGGGTGGTGCGAAGGTCTACATGAAGCGCGACGAGTTGAACCACACCGGCGCGCATAAGATCAACAACGTGCTGGGCCAGATCATCTTGGCGCGGCGGATGGGCAAGACACGGATCATCGCCGAAACGGGTGCGGGTCAGCATGGGGTTGCGACGGCCACCGTTTGCGCCAAGTTCGGGCTGAAGTGCATTGTTTATATGGGTGCGCATGACGTCGAGCGGCAAAAGCCCAACGTTTTCCGGATGAAGTTGTTGGGGGCCGAAGTCGTGCCCGTAACCAGTGGGCGCGGCACGCTGAAGGATGCGATGAACGATGCGCTGCGCGACTGGGTGACCAATGTGCGCGACACGTTTTATTGCATCGGCACGGTTGCGGGGCCGCACCCCTATCCGGCCATGGTCCGCGATTTTCAGCAGATCATCGGCAAGGAAGCCAAGGCTCAGATGGCCGAGGCAGAAGGCCGCTTGCCGGATACTCTGATCGCGGCGATCGGTGGTGGATCAAACGCAATGGGGCTGTTCTATCCCTTCCTTGACGACAAGGACGTGCAGATCATCGGCGTCGAGGCCGGTGGCAAAGGCGTGAACGCAAAGATGGAACATTGCGCGTCTTTGACCGGCGGGCGGCCCGGCGTTTTGCACGGCAATCGCACGTATTTGTTGCAGGATGACGACGGGCAGATTCTGGAAGGTTTCTCGATTTCTGCCGGGCTCGATTACCCCGGCATTGGCCCCGAACACTCGTGGCTGCACGATATTGGCCGGGCCCAGTACGTGTCGATCACCGATGTCGAGGCGCTGGCCGCCTTCCAGCTTTGCTGCGAAACCGAAGGCATTATCCCTGCGCTGGAACCAAGCCACGCGCTGGCGCATGTCGTCAAGATTGCACCTGATCTGCCCAAGGATCACATCATCTGCATGAACATGTGTGGGCGCGGCGACAAGGACATCTTTACGGTGGCAAAGGCGCTGGGGTGGGAGATGGCGGAGAGCGACTAGGAAGCCACCCTCACGCCTGTGGGCCCTTATCCGTAAGGGATTTCGCCATCCACATGTACTATGCCGTCGGCCCCGCGAAAGCGCCAGCGGGCCGCGACAAGCTGAAAGCGGCGAACGGGCATGCCCTGCTGTTCGGCCAGCAAACGCACGCGCCAAATGCCATCGACGGTGAGTTTCTGGCGGATCATGCTTGGCGGACGGCCGGCCACTTTGGCAACCTGCTTTGCGTGATCGACGTTCTTCTGCAAACGCTGGGTCAGTTGAGCAGCGGCAACGCGGCGGCGGCCCGGAAAGACCACTTCGATCTCTTTTTCGGCAATGAAGCCGCGCAGCATCAGGTCGCCCTGAGGCGAGCGCCGCCATTCGGGCGTGACGTCGACAAGGACCTGAACGACCCCCGATCTGAATAGATGGTCTTCGACCAGCGCCGGATTATCCGGCAGTGCGCTGAGACGTTCTGGCACAGCCATTGATGGTACCTTTCGGACGAAATGTTCGCTGAACTGATACCGCGGAAGTGTTTAGCATTTGCAAATGCAGGGCAGCGCTGCCTAATCCTTGCGAACTGTTTTGTCGCTTGCCAGAATATCTTCGACCCAGCTGGGGACCTGCAATCCGTTTGCCACGTCTGCGTCCAAGGCCTTTTCCAACTCGGCGATACGGCCCAGTCGGTCTATGATCTCGTCCAGCCGCTCGAATGGGACCACCACCACGCCGTCCTGATCAGCGACGATCATGTCGCCTGTTTCGACCTCTTGCCCCCCGATCTGAACCGGAAACCCGACCGAACCCGGCCCCGACATATGCGGCGTGGCAGGCGTTAGCCCCGTGCACCAGACGGGCAGGCCCACAGCGATAATCCCTTCATAGTCGCGCACAGGGCCGTCGGTTACAAAACCGGCAGTACCGTTGTTTTTCATCATGCCGACAAGGCGGTCCCCGGCGGCGGCGCAGCCGCGGTGCGCCGCAAAGGCCGCGACGAGGACGTCGCCCGGTTGAATGAATTTGAGCGCCGCAAAAGTTGCCAGAACGTCGGCCGCGCCGCAATCAGCCGTCAGCGCAGGCCCGGCGGCGACACACTTGAGGTCCCGACCGCCGCCAATCTGTTGGATGGCTAGAGACAAAGCGCCGCCACCGTGCAGCGCGTCGACGACGAACCCGGTCGGCACGTCCTGAAACGCCGCGATCTGTGTGTCTGTCGGACGTCTCATTGACGTCTTTATCGTCAGGATTGGTGGGGTTTCGATCATCTGCAATTCCCGAAATTTTCCTCTGAAATACTGTTCCATTTCCGGATAGACTGCAATGGACCGCCGGATCGGCAAAGGCATGACGATGACGATGACGACCGAAAATTTTTGCCACAGCAGGAAAAACCTTCTCCAGATCATAGTGTTGCTTGGATTTTTGCTGGGCGTCTTCGTCGTGGCGGCCGTGTTTGGTGCGGGCTTCGATAAACGGTCCGGTGACCTTTTCTGGGCGTGGGGTCTGGGGCTTTTACTCTCTGCAATCATCGCCGCGTTCGGTTACTTGCTTTGGCGCAACCCGTGCGCGCTCGTCGTCGACGAGCGTGGCATATACATCCCGATGACCTTCAAGCGACCGCTTCGTTGGGATGAAATCCACAGGATTCGACGCCTCCGGACGCGCCGCCGTCTTCATGGACAGAGCGATTGGCTGATCATGGATCTGTCACCCGGTCTGCTTGCCCCGCTTCGCCTGCCTGTCTGGCGGCGGCTTGAGCTTTGGCTTCAAAAAACGCAGGGCGTGCGCATTCCGCTTCACGGGTTAGAGGCCGACCCAGAGGATGTCGTGCGTTCGGTGGAGCGTTTCCGCCCTGTGGTCACGGAGGTTGATTAACCGCCCGGTCACATTTGAACGCGCCCACACTTGTTTCCCCTGCGAGATTTTGCAGTTACAGAGGAAGCCTCGGCATAGCTCATCTCAACGCAGCGATCCGACCCCGTAGCAGAAGCGAACCAGGACACGGAATGCGCATCTTCTCGACCAAGAACCGGGCGTCGCATCTTGGCCCCTATCCGACCGAACGGTTTGCGCGCCAAAGTACGCCGGATTTTGCGGGTGCGCCGCCGTTCCAAGCCCTGACATTCGAGCGACCCGAGACGCCGCGCAGTATCGTCAACGCCATGGGCGAGTATCAGGCGATGCTGGACACGATCCGGGGCGGTGCTGCGAACACGATGCAGGCCGACTGTCCGGCTGATCTGGTGGAGCGGGCGAACCATATCAAAAGCTTCGGCTATTTTTCGGATGCCAGCATCGTTGGCATCTGTGCCATTCCCGATGGCGCAGCCTTGGAAACGCCCTTTCGGAACCCGGATATCGATGATCTGGCAGAGGCTTTGAAGACGCGGCAGACCAAGACGCTGGCCTCGGGCATCGACATGATCATGGCCAATCTGCGCGACAGTATCTCGGCCCCGCCGTCCAGCATCGACGGGCACACCCATGCAGTTGTTTTTGCATACGAATATCCGCGCGACCCGGACCCGAGCGAGCCGGGGTATGCCTGGATCGAAGATGCTCAGGCGCACCGGGCGGCGCTGCGTGCCAACGAGACGTCCTGCGTCATTGCGAATTATCTGCGGGTTCTGGGCTTTGACGCCAAGTCCCACAGCGCCACGTCAAGCGATGTCGATCTGAACAAGCTGACCATTGCCGCTGGCCTTGCCACGGTCGAGGACGGCGTTCTGACCCATCCGTATTTGGGCTCGGCTTTTGGTGTCGCTGCGATCACCACGACCTTCGAGATGGCACCCGATCTGCCCTTGGTGCCTTTGGCCGAACAGCCGCGTAACAAGACCCACGGGGTGGCGTGGAAGTTGGGTAAGGGATCAGAGAAGTCCGCCTTCAACCACCAGCTTTTCGCCAAGCGGCGCTATGTCGACGGCGCGCATCCGTTCGAGAAGTTGAAGCGGGTTGAGAAGCCCACGACCTATATCGACGAAGCCAATGTTGCCCGCGTGCCCAAGCGCACCGATATGTTCGCGCGTTCGCAATTCGGGGACTTGGGGAAGGCCAACCAGAAGGCTGCGACCAATGGGCATTATGCACGTAAGGCCGCGCCTTCTGCTGCACAGCGGAGTGCCTTGGGGGCTTTTGTCTTGCTGCAGGATGGCCCGCCTGAGGGGCCGCCGCAGAAACTGGACCCGGTTGAGGCGGCGGAGCACATCAAGGCGGCCAGCTATTTTCTCGGCGTCGATGCAGTCGGGATTTCGCGCTGTCCGGACTGGACGTGGTATACCCACGACGCGCGCGGGCGATGTTATTGAACCGCCGCATGATCAGGCGATCTCGATGATCATCGATCAGGGTTATGAAACCATGGACGGGTCCAGCGGCGACGACTGGATCGCTGTGGCGCAATCTATGCGGGCCTATCTGCGGTTTTCGCTTCTGGGCGGCGTGATTGCCAAGCAAATCCGACAAGTTAGGCTATAGTGCCAAGGCGCATACCGTGCTGGATGGCGAGGTTTTGCAGCCGCCGCTGTTGTTGCTTTCGGGGATGGGAGAGGTCAGCCGGATCGGCGAGGTTATTCTGAACCCCTATCTGGGTCCGCGCCTGAAATCCGGGTGTTGTGACGACCGATCTGCCGATGGCCCATGACAAACCGATTGATTTCGGCCTGCAGAACGTTTTGCGAAAGCTGCAACAAATGCGCCCGTGAATGCCCGTCGGGCGCGATCACGGCCGGGCCGAAGCTGATGTTCAACGGCTATGAGATCTGGAAGTCCGACAGCCAGAAATGCGCGACCTACCGGATCACCACCGAGGGCGGTGCCATGTGCGGGCGGTGCATGAAGACCTGCCCCTGGAACCTTGAAGGGCTGTTTGCCGAAGCGCCGTTCCGCTGGGCTGCGATGAACATCCCCAAGGCGGCACCGCTGTTGGCGCGGCTGGACGACGCCGGTGGGCAATGGCGGTCTGAACCACGTCAAAAAATGGTGGTGGGACCTGGAGCTGGAAGAGGACGGCGCCTACCGCGCCGACCGAAACAGCCCGTGAACCAGCGGGGTCTGCAGAAGGATCTGGACCTGAAGTACGAGGATCAGACGCTGGCCGTCTACCCGGCCCCGCTTGCACCGCACCCCTAGCCCTATCCCTTCCCGATGGACCGCGAGGCCGGGATCGAGGCCTATCAGGCGATGATCACCGCCGACGAGTATCGCCGCCGGATGAATGCGGGTGAAATGGATGGATTGATCCACCGCTATACCAACGATGCAGAAAGCCCGGTGATCCCGGTCGTGGTCAGTTATGGCCGAGCACATGACCGGCGACGTCACCAAGTATGAGTTCCGCACGCGAAGACGGCGCGGACCTGCCCGAATGGCAGGCAGGCGCGCATCTGGATATCGTGGTTTCGCCCGAGTTCTTGCGGCAATATTCCATGTCAGGCGATCCGGCGGACCGGTCAAAGTATCAGATCGGCGTCTTGCGCGAGGATGAGGGGCGTGGCGGCTCGCTGTTGATGCACCGCATTTTCAGCGAGGGCCGCAAGGTCTTTATCTCGCCTCCGATCAACCATTTCCCGCTGGAGCAGAGTGCCACGCGAACCTTCCTGATGGGTGGCGGCATCGGGATCACGCCGATGATCGCGATGGCGCATGAGCTGCACGCTGCGGGCAGAGATTTCGCGATGCACTATTCGGTCAAAAGCCGCGAAACCGCTGGCTATCTTGAGGATCTGGCCAGTTTCCCTTGGGCGGAGAGGGTGCAGCTTCATGTCTCAGCGGAAGGGTCGCGTGCTGATCTGGAGGCCGTGCTAGGCGGGTATCAGGACGGCTGGCATGTGTATACCTGCGGGCCGGATCGGTTCATGTCGTCGGTGATCGAAGCTGCAACCAATCAGGGCTTTCCAGAAGAAGCGCGGCATCTGGAGTATTTCTCGCTGCCCGAGACGCCGGATTGGGTGAACCATGACTTCACGCTGAAACTTGCGAAGTCGGGGAAGGAACTGCTGGTTCCGGCGGACAAGTCAGCCACCGATGTTTTGGCCGAGAATGGCATTCATATCGACGTCAAATGCTCGGACGGGCTTTGCGGCGTCTGCAGTTGCGGGCTGGTCTCGGGCGAGGTCGAGCACCGGGACTTTGTGCTGTCGAAAGCGCAGCGGAAAGATCAGATCATTCTCTGCCAATCGCGCGCGGCAAAGGACGGCGGCGTGATTGAGGTCGACCTTTAGAGTTTTTTAATGCGCTTTGCTTCGCAAATCGCGGTACCGGGGGCTTTGCCCCCGGACCCCCAGCATATTTTTAGGCCAATGAAAGGGCGAAGTGCCGTTAGCGGCGGCCTTCCCAAAGCCACGCGCCGACCGCCAGTAGCGACGCCAGTAGCAACATCGCCCAGGCGGGCAATAGCGGCGAGATGCGGATGTCCGCGGTCAGGTAGGCCTCGCGCGGTGTGATGCCGACCCATCCGCGCCCGCCGCGGCGCGACCTGCGCGGACACGCCGAATGTCAGGGACGCGTCGGCGACACGAACAATGCCGCCGCGCGTCGCTTCGACCGATGCAGCCAAAGGCATCCGAGGCAATGGTTTGCTCGAACTCGCGCGGGGCCGCGGGCCCAAGCGCAACGACGCTTTCCATGTCGCCTTCTTGAGCCGGTAGAGGCCGATCTCGGGCCCTTCCCAATCGGCGGCAAACCGACCGGGCGAGACTTCTTCCAGCGGCACGCGTGACGGCACCGTCGGGGCCGGTGATCTCGACCTCGCCCACCGCCTCGCCCAAGGTGCGGCGCGTGATCGTCATGGTCTGACCTTCGGCGGTGACGCGTCAGCGCCTCTTCTTCAAGGTCCGGTTCTTTCATCATCCAGTGCGCCAGACGGCGCAGCAATTCCAGCTGCGGCCCACCACCTTCAAAGCCGCGCGACCAAAGCCACGCATGATCCGAGGCCAGAAGCGCGACGCGCCCCTCGCCGACCCGGTCCAGCACCAGAAGCGGGCTTTCGTCCGGGCCCGTCATCACCGTCGATCCCGCGCTGCGGCGTCCACTTCGATCATCCGCAGCCACCGGCCCCAGGGCTGCACTTCGTCGTTCCGCATCGGCGATTGGCATGAATCCCTCTGTCACCGGATGGCGTTGACCGATCTCGGTGACCGTTGGGAGGATAAAGTTCCTCGCGCACCCGCCCAGTCGGCGCGGCGGGCAGGATTTCCGACAAGGGCGAGCGATAGATCGAATCCGCCGAAGCAAAATCAGGACCGGCTGCCACAAGCACCGCGCCGCCGTCTTCGACATACTGCCGCACGTTATCAAGATAGATCGACGGCAAGATGCCGCGCCGCTTGTAGCGGTCGAAGATGATCAGGTCGAATTCGTTGATCTTGTCGAGAAACAACTCGCGCGTCGGAAAGGCGATCAGGCTCAGTTCGTTGACCGGCACGCCGTCCTGCTTTTCGGGCGGGCGCAGGATGGTGAAATGGACCAGATCGACCGAGGCGTCCGACTTCAGCAGGTTCCGCCAGGTCCGCTCGCCCGCATGCGGTTCGCCCGAGACCAGCAGCACGCGCAAACGGTCGCGCACGCCGTTGATCTGAACGACGGCTGCGTTGTTGCGGGTCGGTCAGTTCGCCCGGCTGCTCGGGCAGCGTGAACTGGATCACGTTCATGCCGCCGTGCTGAAGGGTCACGGCAGTTCCAGGTCCTGACCGGTCGGCACTCGTAAACTCTGCGGACCTCGCCACCATCGACGGCGATGTCGATTTCGGCGCTTGAGCAGGCAGATCGCGGCACCGCGCCCTGATCCTCGATCCGAAGCGTCAGGGTCACAGGCTCGCCGATGATCGCAAAGGCAGGCGCGTTCTTGCACCAGCAAGCGGCGGTCCCAGTCGTCGTCGTCACCAGTCAGCAGCACGTGCAGGGGCGCAGGCATCTCGGGCGCGCGTTCGATGTCGTGCAACTTGACCGTCGGTCAGCAAGAATGCGCCTGCCAGCCGCGCCGCGCGGCTCCTCCGCCATTGCACTTGTCAACGCTTCCATCAACAGCGTGCCGCGATTGTCCTCGGCGTCGCCCATCCGCACGATCGCGCAACTCGGTATTGTCGAGCTGCGCGATCTCGGCTTCGATACCTGTCTATCGCGCTCGGCAATCTGACCGGGGCGCACGTCGATCCCCTGACTGGCGCTTTCGTCGACGACCAGCAGCACGATATCGGTCAACGGATCGCGCTCTTCGATCTGCAAGCGACGGATTGGCAATCGCCAGAAGCAAAACCGCCAGCGCCAGCCCGCGCAGCCACCAGCCCGACAGACCGCGCCAGACGGCGATAACGGCGAACACCACCGCCAAAGCCAATGCCACCCAAAGAACCGGCCAGGGCAGCAAAGGGTCGAAATATGATGGTGCCGGTTTCCATCACCGCCGCAGCCCCCGTCATTTGCGAAAAATACGCTCTTGAGCGGCGAAATACTCCGGGGGGGATCGCCCAACCGGTTGGTCGACCGGCAGAAGCCGGGCGAAACCCGAAGCTATCGAGACAAGCCCTCATTGCCCCAACCTGTCCAGCAAAGCCGGACACATGTACCTGATCGGACTTATAGTTGCCCGTCAGCACGTGCATGATCAGGTTGACGCCGAACCGATAGGCAATCTCGCGCTGGCGCTCCCCTGCAAATCCCCGGCCCACTGGTAACATCGCGCAGCCGCGCGCATCCACCGCCCAGGCCGCGGCCCAGTCGTTGCCGCCGATCACCACCGGCGTGACGTTGTCGTTGAGGTTGCGAAACGGCATCCCCTCGGCCTGTTCGGCGTCCGCAGGCGCAGCTTCGACCCAGACTTCGCGGCTGACGTATCGGCCCGGAAAATCCTGCAGCAGGTAGAATGTGCGGGTCAGCACATGATCCGCGGGATCGGCTCCAGCGGTGGGATGTCCAGCGGCAACGCCAGTTCCTGCAACTTGCGACCGTTTGGCGATCGCGGTACTGAAACCCGACGTGTCGGCATCGCGCGTATCGAACAGGATCAGCCCGCCGGTCCTAAGGTAACGGTTCAGCCGGGCATAGGCCTCCGACGACGGGCGCGGCTGGTTCGGCGTTATCGGCCAGTAGAGGAACGGATAGACCGACAATTCGTCGGTCTCCAGATTGACGCCCATCGGGTCGGCGGGCTCGATCGAGGTGCGGCGGAACAGCACCTGCGACAGACCCCGCAGACCCGCTTCGGCCATCTGGTCGACACTCGGCATCGCCTGTAATCACATGGGCCAAGCGTCACTTCCGAGGCCGCGGCGATCAGGATCGTTCGATCTCGGCGGCACTCGCATCCTGCGCCTGCGCCTCGTGGCACCGCGCCAAGATCAACAGCGCCAGCAACACCGTGCACGCCGTGGCCGCTGGTCAGCCGGCCCGACAAGCCACAGCGTCGCCAGAATGTCGATCATCAGCGCCATCAATGCGCAGCGACCAAGAGCGATACCCTTCAGTGGCGTTTCTTCGCTGATCGCAAAGCCCTCGACCGTGACATCGTGCGGGCCAGACCGCCGCCGAACGAGCGCGGTCTCGCACCAATCACGTTCAGCGCGATCCGACGGTCTTCGCCCGCATACAGCCCGGGCGGCAGCATCCGCGTCCCGGCATGTTCCTGCAAGCCGTTCGCCCGGCACTCCGGGCATGCGCCCCGGCCTCCTCGACCTCACCGAACGCCGTCAGAACCTGATCCGGCGTCCAGATCGTGCCCGCCAAATCCTCTGGCGTCACGTTGCGAGAGCGCGGGTCGAGACCGCCAGCCGCTCCAGCATCTGCACGAACAGACCCTGACAGCGGCAGGGTCGACCATTCCGCGTTCGCCGTGACGTGGAACAGAACGACCTGCCCCGCATCCAGCCGCTTGCGCGTCACCAGCGGCGTGCCATCGGCCAGCGTGGCGATGGTGCGTTCGGCCAGTGTCGGGTCGGGCTGCGCCATGACCTGACTGGAAACGGTGACATCGTCGGCGGTACGCCAGCCCGAAGAACGGGCTTTCGGACGAAAACGCGCGCAACGCCTTGGGTTCGCCCCAACTCATCGCGCCGCCCACGGTGCGCCCGCCCGCGCGCAGACGCACCGGCATCAGCACATCTTCGGCCTCGCGCCCCATGTCGGACGCCGCAAGGCGCGGACCGGCAAAGCGCAACAGCAGGCCGCCCTTGCGCACCCAGTCCTCCAGCGCCTGCGGCTCGGTTCCCGCCAGCGTCACCACGTCGGCCAGTATGATCACGTCGGGATTGGCCAGCACGATGTCCGATATCGCCCCGTCGATCAGATCGGCGTTCGGCGACAGCGCGTGCTCCAGATAATGGGTCGGCGACAGCAGACCGCAGCCCCTCACGCTCGTCCCGCCCCGCAAGAGAAGCGCGATCTCGCGCCGCCGCAGACTGTCGTCGGTCAGGGACTGACCGCGCCGGCCGAGCGCATGCCCTCATCTCGAACCGCGTCACGCGGTTGCGCAATTCGGCGGGAAGCGACAGGGCCGACGTGGCCTCTGCCTCCGCTGGCGGAAAGCTCAGTTCGACCGTCGCCAGTTGCCGCGGCGTGCCTGTCGGGTCCAGCCCGTGCGCTGCCACCGTCACGCGCTGCGGCAGACGCCGGTGCGGCTGCGCACCGCTTCGATCGTGATCGCCCCGTCCTCGAACCGCGCCGGGCGCAAACCCACACACGGGGGCGGCGCTTTCAAAGACCGTCACGCGGCCCCGGTCCTGCAAAGCCGCCAGCACGTCGCCACGCCAGTCGCGCTCCAGCCCGTCAGACAGCCAGAACGTATCGAACGTCGCCCTCCAGCCCTGCGGCCCAAGTCACGCACCACCGCGCCGTCAGGCGCCAAGGCGCGCGGCCGGACACCGGGCAAGCTGCGACGCCCAGGCATCCGCCGCCCGGAACGGCAAGCGCGCCATCGACCGGCAGATCGGTCAGCGACACGATCGCCACTGCCGCCCTGCCTGCCCGGCCTCGCTCAGCACCGCCGAAACCCGGTCGATCCGCCGCGTCCAGTCCGACCGCATCCGCCCAGGTGCCGTCCATCACGATCAAGATGCGGACCATCGCCGGGCGTCTCGGTCTTGGGGTTCAGGATCGGCCCCGCAAACCCGATGATCGCCGCCGCAATCGCCACCATCCGCAACAGCAACAGCCACCACGGCGTGCGGTCTGTCTGGGTCTCGTCGTCGGTCAGCCCCAGCAAGAAGTGCCACGCCCGGGAAATCGCCGCCGGATCGGCGCGGGCGGCACGGCGCGCAGCAAAAGCCACAGGATCGGAAGCGGGATCAGGCCCAGCAAGCAGCACGGGCGCGGTAAAACCAATGGGTCCGATCGTCCACATCAGTGTACCCGCTCCAATGCGCCGTAAAGCCACAGCAGCGCCGAGGCGGCGGGGCGGTTGGTGTGATGCAGATGGTATTGCCAGCCGGTTGCGCGGGCCAGCGAGGTCAAGCTCGTCCTTCCGCGCCGCCAGACGGTCAAGATACCGGTCCCGCAGATCGCCCGCTTTCAGCGTCTCGTGGCGCAGCGTCCCGCCGATGGATTCGAATATCGTGCGCCCGTCGAACGGAAACGCCTCTTCCTGCGGGTCGAGGATCTGCACCAAAGCCCCGTCGACACCCCGGTCGGCGGCAGCCGTCAGGGTTCGCCCGCACGCGACGCGATGTCACCCAGGAAATCCGACAAGAACACCGCCCGCGACCGCGACGGCGCGCCGCGCAGTTCGGGCGCGGCATAGTCGGTCGCATCCTCGCCCTCGGCAAACGCGGTCGTCAGCCGCATCAGTTGCAACCTGACCCCGAACGCGGCGGCAGGCCGATATTGCTCAGCCCCACCCGCTCGCCACCCCGGATCAGCAGAACCGCCAGCGCCAGCGCCAGCCGCCTGCGCCTCGTCCGCTTGGTGGGCAGGTCTCGGTCGCGGCGAAAGGCCATCGACTGGCCCATGTCCAGCCAGATCATCACCGATTGCGCCGCCTGCCACTCCTTTTCGCGCACGAACAGCGCGTCGTCGGCCTGCGCCGAGCGGCGCCAGTCGATCATCCGCGCCTCGTCGCCCGCATGGCTGGGCCGATATTGCCAGAACTCGTCGCCCTGCCCGACCCGCCGCCGCCCGTGTTGCCCCGGTCATGACGCTTGCCGCCAGATGTTCCGCCGACGCCAACAGCGGCGGCAGCGGTCCGGCAAGCGTCTCGGCGTCTTGTCGAAGGCGGGCGGAAGATGTCACGCGGCGGCCTCGATGCGCGTCACGCTCTCGCTCACCTGTGTCGATCACCTCGCCAAGACCCAGCCCCCGCGCCCGCGCCGCGAAGGTCAACGCCATGCGGTGCGTCAGAACCGGCGTCGCCAGTGCCGCCACATCTTCGGCCGAAGGCACCAGACGACCTTCCAGCAACGCCCGCGCACGCACCGTCAGCATCAACGCCTGCGCCGCACGCGGCCCCGGACCCCAGCCGACATTCTCGCGCACGATATCAAGCGCGCCGGGTTCGTCGGGGCGACAGGCGCGCACCAGATCGAGGATCAGTTCGATCACGGCTTCGCCTACCGGCATCCGGCGCACCAGCGCCTGTGCCGCCATCAGTTCGTCGGGCGAGAAGACGCTGGTGGACTTCTCTTCTGTCAAGACCCGTGGTCGCCATCAGGATGTCGCGCTCGGTGTCGCGGTCGGGTAGGGCACGTCGATCTGCACCAGAAACCGGTCAAGCTGAGCTTCGGGCAGCGGATAGGTACCCTCCTGCTCGATCGGGTTCTGCGTTGCCAGAACGTGAAACGGCGCGGGCAGGTCATGCGCCAGCACCGGCAATCGTCACCGATTTCTCCTGCATCGCCTGCAACAAGCGCCGACTGGGTCCGTGGGACGGCCCGGTTGATTTCGTCGGCCATCAGAAGCTGACAGAAGATCGGGCCCTCGATGAACTTGAACGCCCGAGCCCCATCTGCGCCGGTTTCCAGTACTTCTGACCCCAGAATATCGGCCGGCATCAGGTCTGGCGTGAACTGCACCCGCTTGCCGTCCAGCCCCAGAACAGTCGACAGAGTATCGACCAGCCGCGTCTTGCCCAGCCCGGGCAGACCCACCAAAAGTCCGTGCCCGCCGCAAAGGATCGCCGAAAGAACAAGGTCAACGACCCGTTCCTGACCGATGAACCGTTTGGTGATGCTGGCCTTCGCTTCGGCCAGTTTCCCGCCCAGCGCTTCGATGTCGGCCACAAGATCGGGGGTGTCGGACATGGCAATCGCTCCAGTTCGACTATCTTGCATAGTAGACCGAAGTATGCTCCGGTCTACAAATGCCAAACGCAGATAAAGGACAAAACATTGTGAAACCGACCGCCGAAGGGCTTCGCTGAAAGCGCCCGTGCCGCATCATCGCGCGGATTACCGCCGGTTCATCTCTGGAATCCGCCCGATTGTGGCGATCTGGACATGCGGATCGCCCGCGACGGCACATGGTTTTATCTGGGAACACCGATTGGTCGGCCCGAACTGGTGCGGCTGTTCTCGACAATTCTACGCAAGGACGGCGATCGTTATCGTTCTGGTGACGCCCGTCGAGAAGGTCGGAATCACCGTCGATGACGCGCCTTTCGTCGCCGTGGATTTCGAGCCGATGGGTTGGGGCAGGATCAGAAGTCCTGACATTCACCACCAATCTGGGCGACGAACGGTACCGCCGGGCCCGACCATCCGATCCGGGTCGAACGCGATCCCGAGACGGGCGAACCTTCACCCTATGTGCTGATCCGCGCAGGTCTGGAGGCGCTGATCGACCGCAAAAGCTTTTATCGTCTTGTCGAGATTGGCGCGCATGCAGCGCATGAAGGGGAAAGCTGGTTCGGGCTTTGGTCGCAGGGGCAGTTCTTTCCGATCATCCCTTCTGCAGAACTGCCCTGAGGCCTAGCGATAGTGTTTGCGCTGGATCAAGGCCGCTGGCCTAAACCTGTGATGAAATGATGATTAAGGAGGATTGCCCATGCGCGTTTTCATCTTGGCTGCCGTTGCACTTACCGCTTTGCCCGCTTTTGCTCAGGACCTTGAGGAAGGGGCCGCAGCTTTTGCAACCCACTGTGCCGCGTGCCACGGGGTGGCGGGCACCGGAAACGGGCCGATGGCGCAGTTGTTGACCGTGCGGCCCGCTGATCTGACCGGACTGGCGGCGCGGAACGGGGGCGTCTTTCCAACGGCGCGGGTGATGGAGCGGATCGACGGCACGACCGAAGTGCTGGCGCACGGCGGGTCCATGCCGTTGTTCGGGATGCTGATGCAAGGGCCTTCGGCGGTGATCGTGGCACCGGATGGCAGCGATGTGGTCGCACCCGAGGCGATTGTGAACATCGCGGGCTGGCTGCAAGGAGCTCAGGAATGAAACGTTTTGCTTTGATTTGCGTCCTTTTTGCGGGACAGGCAGCGGCCGAGCCCGATGCTGTTGCGGGACAAGTCGTGTTTCAGTCGATCTGTGCTACGTGCCACGGGACCCTTGCCAAGGGCGATGGGCCAATGGCGGAGGTGCTGACTGTGGCCCCGCCAGACCTGACGCAACTGGCCGCGTCAAATGGCGGTGTCTTTCCGGTGTTCCGCGTGGTGCGGCAGGTGGACGGGCGCGACCCGATGCTGGCGCATGGTGGCGATATGCCCTTGTTCGGGCAGCTTTTCGAGTTTCCTGATGCGGCGATTGCATCCGAGACCGGGCAGCCAATCCTGACCGCGCAGCCGATTGCCGATGTGGCTGCATGGCTGGCGTCAGTTCAGGAATAGCGGCGCGGGACGGGTTCGCTCCGGTCCCGCACCTTGCGTTTACTTGACTTTTTTGCCGGCAATCATGGTGTCGGATTTGCCAGCGTTGGAATTGGCTGTGGCCGAAACCTTGACCTTTTCCTTCTTCGGCTTCTTTGCTTCGCGATTTCCGCGGTTTTTGTCTTTGGACATGGGGTTCTCCTTAAGCATAGCCGCTGCGGCGGAATGCCGAAACGGGTCTTAGCTTTCAGAAGATCAGGGTTGCCTGAGAGGGTTTCAGGGCGATGATCCCTTGGGCTGCAGGGCTGTGAGCGCTGCTGTAATGGAATCTAAGCCTGCGGGGCAAGTCTCACAAGGGGCATTATAAAGTCAGGCGGATGACACGTGGGTTTAGCCCAGGCAAAGACCCTGCACTTCGGGCTGGTTCGACATGGCGATTACAAACTCGCAATCGGGATCGAAGCAGCTTGCCGGCAGAGGCACCGCGATCGTGGCCGTTTTGCCCGTTATGATCGGCGGGATAACCCCATTCGAGACGGCCTTCCCGAAGCGGATGCTGACAGGATCACCGCCCGGATAATCGGCGGTCCCGGCATTTTCAAATGTGACGTCCAGAACGTTCCGCGCACCAGTTGTTCGGCGCTGGCAATAGGTGACGGCTGTTGCGCTTTCGGGCACCAGCTTGACCGAGGCGGTTCTGGCCGGAACTTCGGTGACCGTGACGCAGGCCGAAAGGGCAAGGATGGCGGCGAAGGGCAATGTTCTGAGCATGGTAGGACTCCTTGGAGGGCAGATCCGGGTCCGGATGTTCGAAAGGTTAACGGATGGGCGGGGTGTTGTCACGCGGAGGTGTGGGTGAGGGCGGGGTGAACCCCGCCCTACGAGTAGGCGGCCAGCCTGGGCGCGTCCGACCCTGGGTGGGCGCATTGGTTCGGTTGAGCGCAAGCGGTTAATGGTCGGGTCCACCTCCATCGGTGGTGGTCTTTCCAGGCGTTGAATGCGCCCTCCCGTTGGGAGGGTCGGGCGCGCCCGGGTGAAGTACCCAACGGCTTATGCGAATATGCTTCCCAACAAAGCGATCATTCCTTGAGCCACGATATTTCCTGACGCTCCCTCAAGAATAACTTTCAAACTCGAGAGAATTCCCTTTTGCAATTCCTCATCTTCAGCATCTTCCAGTTCAAGTAGTATTCGCTCCACTTCACTGCGGATATCATCATCGAGAAGCGGAAGTGCTTGGCGAGATTTATAAACGAAATCTGGAATTCTTGCTGCAATTGAAGAATGTCCAGATTGTGTGATCGATACGGACGAACCTCCTTCAACCGAAGAAAATGTGTTGACGTTTTGAGCAATGATCTGCTGGGTTATAGGCACCGCCTTTTCGCGCTCATCCTTTGTAAAACTCATGCCTTCCCCCAAAACTCCTGCTTTTTCTAATTCAAGAGTCCAGTCAAGAACCATTGAAACGACGCGATTAAGAATTATCTCGACTTGAGAAAAAGAAATTACCAATCTTGGTTCCATTTGTACATCAAGAAGGTCCATTATTGTCTTTCTCTGGAAAGCAGGCATCTGATGAACCAAATGCCCGCCATCTTCACCCTTGTTTATGAAAGATTGCAGCGAAGCCACGCCTTGAAAGACAGGCGCTCTTGTGAGCAATTCATCGGTTTCTTCGTGTTGCAAAAAGACCGGTTGCAGGCCGTGATAAGGATTAACGACTTTCAGAGAACCGCGGAGACGTCTGTAAGACGGCAAAACTCATAGTCTTCATAACCATCCAATTCGGCCTTCATCCAAGTGGATGCATCTGCTTGGTCAAGCTTCATAGCAGCTGCCTTAGCTTTTCTAAGAAGCGATGCAACATCTACGTGCGTTTCGATAGCAGAGGCCTGAATTTCAAGAATTAAACTAGACATCCAACTCCTCAACAAACCGAGCATTCTCCTGAATATACTGAAACCGCAATTCCGGTTTCTTGCCCATCAGGCGCTCGACCAGATCGCCGGTTTCGCCCGGTGTGTCTTCGTCGATCGTCACCCGGATCATCGTGCGCGATTTGGGGTCCATGGTGGTTTCTTTCAGGTCCTTGGCGTCCATCTCGCCAAGCCCCTTGAACCGCTGGACGTCGATCTTGCCTTTGCCGCCCAGACCTTTTTCCATCATGCGCGTCTTTTTCGGCGTCGTCGGCGACATAGATGCGTTTGGCCCCTTGCGTCAGCCGGTAGAGCGGCGGGCAGGCCAGATAGAGGTGGCCGTTGTCGATCAGGGGCCGCATCTGGGTGAAGAAGAACGTCATCAAAAGCGCCGAGATATGCGCGCCGTCGACATCGGCGTCGGTCATGATGATGACCTTCTCGTAGCGCAGGTCATCGACGTTGAAACGGCTGCCCATGCCACAGCCCAGCGCTTCGCAGAGGTCCTTGATTTCGGCGTTCTGGTGCAGCTTGCCCGAGGCCGCACCCAGCACGTTGAGGATCTTGCCCTTCAACGGCAAAAGCGCCTGATACTCGCGGAAACGGGCGGATTTGGCCGACCCACCGGCGCTGTCGCCCTCGACCAGAAAGATCTCGGTGCCTTCGCGGGCTTTGTTGGTACAATCGGTCAGTTTTCCGGGAAGGCGCAGTTTCTTGGTGGCCGTTTTGCGGGCGGTTTCCTTTTCCTGACGCCGCTTCAGACGTTCCTCGGCGCGAAGCACCAGAAAATCGAGGATCGCGCCCGCCGATTTGGTATCCGACGCCAGCCAGTTGTCGAAGTGGTCGCGCACCGCCCCTTCGACCATCTTCAGCGCGGATTCGTTCGACAGACGGTCCTTGGTCTGGCCCACATACTGCGGGTCGCGGATGAAGACGCTGACAAGGGCGGTGCCGCCGGTCATCAGGTCGTCGCGCGTGATCTGCTTGGCCTTCTTGTTTTGCACCCGTTCGCCATAGTCGCGGATGCCTTTCAGGATCGCCGACCAGAAGCCGCTTTCGTGTGTGCCGCCTTCGGGCGTGGGCACCGTGTTGCAATAGCTTTGGATGAAACCATCGACAGACGGCGTCCAGTTGATCGACCATTCGACCTTGCCGGGCTCGTTGAATTTCTCTTTGAAATCAACGGTTCCCGCAAAGGGTTGGTCGGCATAGGTGGTGGCCCCTGCCAGCCTTTCGTTCAGATAGTCGGACAGCCCGCCGGGGAAGTGGAATGTGGCTTCCAGGGGCGTGTCGCCATCCGGGATGGCGGTTTTCCAGCGGATTTCGACGCCTGAAAAGAGATAGGCTTTGGACCGCGCCATCGCGAACAAGCGTGCGGGTTTCAGTTGCAGCGAGCCGAAGATTTCCGGGTCGGGGTGGAAGGTCACGGCGGTGCCACGCCGGTTGGGGGCACTGCCGACCTTTTCAAGCTTGCCTTGGGGGATGCCGCGCGAGAACTCCATCGCGTAGAGTTCCTTGTTGCGGGCGACTTCGACGCGGAGGTGATCGGAGAGCGCGTTGACCACGGACGAACCCACGCCGTTCAACCCGCCCGAAGTCTCATAGTTTTCGCCCGAGAATTTGCCGCCTGCGTTGAGCGTGCAAAAGATGATTTCCAGCGCGGATTTGCTGGGGTCTTTGGGGTGTGGGTCGGTGGGGATGCCGCGGCCGTTGTCGCGAATGGTGATATGGCCGTTGTCGTGCAGTTCCACCTCGATCCATGAGGCGTGACCGGCAACGGCTTCGTCCATCGAGTTGTCGATGATTTCGGCCACCATGTGGTGCAGCGCGCGGTCATCCTTGCCGCCAATGTACATGCCCGGGCGCAGGCGGACATGCTCCATGTCCTCAAGCACCTCGATTGAGGTTGCGTCATAGGCCTTAGAGGCCTTCTCGCTCAGAAGATCGTTCGCCATGGTGTTCTGCTCTTATTTGTTTGGGCCAGAGTACCTCAGATGGCGAGGTATGAGCAATGGCGTGCGGGGTCGGGATTAAGGATCAGTAAACCGTTTGTTTCCATAAGAAGCATTGGGAGAAAGGCCGCCACATGTTAGACACATTTCGGTAATTCGTATGGTTTTAAGAGGTTAACGATGAGATTTTCCGCAATTGCACTTTGTGCCGCCGTCTTGGCCAGCCCTGCGGCTGCTGCCACGATTTCGACGTCGGCCTTCAGCGCAGGCGCCTACAACGCTGCTGTTGGGTCGGGTTCTTACATCACAGAAAATTTTGAGTCCTTCGATGAGGGCAATGTTGCCAACGGTTTCACGACCGCTGTGGGCAGCTTTTCGACACTTGGCGGTATCGGTTCGGGCGGCACTGTCACGAACGCCGATTTCGCCAACAACGGTTCGCTGTTGGCTGTGCGTGACGGCAACGTCTATGGGCGGCGCAGCACGACAAGCGCTTTGTCCGGCAACTCAGCCGACGACATGTTCCTCGACAGCAATGACACCCTGGGAATTTCCTGGGCGGTTTCGCTGGGCGGCGCGATGTTCGACCGGATTGTACTGACGCTGACCGACGCGACCGACGTGGGCGCGATCATGACGATCGGCACGGGTAACGATGCGATCAATATCAGCGGGTTAGGCAACGGCGTTAAGCGCCTTGTCGAGATCAATTTTGCCAGCGCAGTAAGCAGCGCTTCGGTCTATTTTTCGAACAACCGTCGGAACGATGGTTTCTCGATTGATGATGTCGCCGTTTCTGAAGTTCCGCTTCCGGCAGCCGGGTTCCTGCTTCTGGGTGGTCTTGGCGGGTTGGCCGCAATGGGACGTCGCAAGAAGGTCTGAAACCTTCCATTGGCATTGACATACGACGCGGGACAATCTCCCGCGTCGTCTTTTTTGTGAATCAGTTCAGCTTCGCCCGAACAGGCGTCCGAACATGGATGCAAGTTTGCCACGCGCTGCGTCGCCTGCTTCGTCTATATCTTCCAGCACCGGATCAATCCGGCGCTGACGGAAGTTCCGCCAGAGCCGCCAGAGCGTGAGCAGGATCACCGCGAGGAGCGTGAGAAAGACGATGTTGAACCAAGGGATCAAGCGCGCGTCAGGGCCATCGACAGGCCGCACCGACAGCGCGTTCGGAAAGATCGAAAACCACGGGTTGCGCCATCCGTAGTGGCGCATTGCGACCCATTGAGCATTGTCGTTGCCTGAGACAAGATTGCCCGCTTCGGCCTGCAAATCCGCCGTATCGAACTTGAAATAGGGAGGCCAGCCCCAGCCCGTGTCTTCGTTGCGATAAACGATGACTTTGCCATTGGGCTGGATGGTTTCGATAAACAAGACATCGCGGTTAGTCGACGATACCGCGTCGCCCGCCCCAGAATTGGCCCAGAAAATCGAGTTCATGCCGAAATCGACACGCCGGACTTCGGTGTTCACAACGCGGACGATATCGCGTTGCGGCAGCGTGTAATGCAGCACAGACCCCAAGATAATAAGGATCAGAATGCGGATGGTCCAGCGGACATAGGCCATATTGTTTCCTCTTTGCTAATACCGAGATAAGATCTGTGCCCCCCCGGACGCAAGGGCTTCACAGAAAGCAGGGTTCAGGATTAAGGTCATTTAATGAGGCTGCAATCGGCGTGGGATGACGTCCGGTCTTTGTTGTGTGCTGGGGTGAGGTGAAGCGAATGTCGCAAGACGCGCAACCGGCAATGCTAACTGTGTTGGCTGGGACATTTTCTAATCAGGCGGAAGCGTTTGAAGCTTTGCGTCTGGAAGCACGGAGCAACGGGATAAGTTTAGGGCCGCATCAGACAGATGTCATTCGCGAGGCAAGCGAAGTGCGGATGACGCATTATTTCCGACCGGCCGTTGTTGCTCGACTTGAAGAGGCGCGCGGTCAGGACGACACGTTGCTTGTTCTTTTTCCCTCGAGTTTGACGGCCGAGCCGCGGTTTCCTTTTGAGGGAAGCAAATTTCGTCTGCTCGGGCGTTATGCCGGCTTGCTTAGCCAAAAACTGTGAAACCCGGGCCGGAAAACAGCGTTACGGATGTCACCGGTCTGATGGTTGGTCAGGCTTCGGACAGCCGGATCAAGACCGGGGTCAGCGTGATTGTAGGTGCGGCACCGATGGTGGCGGGCGTGCATATCATGGGGGGCGCTCCGGGCACGCGCGAGACTGATCTTCTGGCGCCGGATGCCTCGGTTCCGGGTGTGGATGCTTTGGTGTTGTCGGGTGGTTCGGCCTTTGGACTGGCAGCGGCGGATGGCGTTGTGGCGGGGCTTCGCGAAGCGGGGCGAGGGTTTGAAGCCGCCGGGCACAAAGTTCCGATTGTGCCAGCTGCGATCCTGTTTGATCTGGCAAATGGGGGCGAGAAGGACTGGGCAGAGACGCCCTATCCAGCGCTTGGTCGCGCAGCTTGGGAGGCACGTGGAGCGCCCGTTTCGATTGGCAGTTTCGGTGCCGGAACAGGTGCCACGGTTGCCGGGTTGAAGGGCGGTTTGGGGACGGCTTCCGCCGTTATGCCATCGAGCGCAATTGTCGGGGCTTTGGTGGCGGTTAACGCATTGGGACAGGTTACCATGGGCGATGGGCCGAATTTCTGGGCGGCCCCCTTTGAGGAATCAGGTGAGTTTGGCGGGTTGGGCATGGGCGCTTTCCCGGGTCTGCCTGTCAGGACGAAAATGGGTGGTGGTGGCAACACAACGATTGCCATTGTGGCCACCGATCTGGTGCTGACGAAGGCGGAGGCCAAGCGGATGGCCGTGGCCGCACATGACGGGATCGCACGGGCGGTTGTGCCTGCGCATACGCCTTTTGACGGGGATCTGGTTTTTGCCTGTGCCACCGGTCAGCGACCCGTGGCGGAGGGTGATCTGATGATGCTGGGGCATGCGGCGGCCACCTGTCTGGCACGGGCCATTGCGCGCGGTGTGCACAGCGCCACGGCCGCCGAGGGCGATGTCTTACCGACATGGCGCGATATGTTTGGGTGAAGTTCTCTAAGCGTTGGTTCGCCGCTTACGCGTCGACCCGCTGGGGCTCTGCCCCCGCACCCCCGGGATATTTCTGAACAAACGAAGGGCGTTAGGCCAGGATTGCCTGAGTGAGTGGTGCTTCAGCGTGTTTGAGCCCGTCAATGACATCGAAATGGTGTCGGCCGGGGTCGATCCGGTGGGTCGCGTTCCAGGCTTCGGCCAGCCAGCGGGCCTGATCCAGGAAGACCGGGCGTTCTTCGGCGCCCACCCATGTGGTGACCGGGATATCGGGTGCGGGATGCATGACAGGACTTTCGGAGGCGGCTTCGGCGGCGTCCAGCCTGAGTGTGGCGTTCATGGCCGTTTGCAGCAATGGGCGCAGATCACTGACCGGCGAGATCGGGATGATGCGTTGAATCCGTTTTTTGACCTTTGGGTCCAGAACCACATCCCGGCAGCCCATGCGGGCGACCAAATGACCGCCGGCAGAGTGGCCGGTCAGGCGTATCGGGCCGGAAATCAGGGACGCCGCGGCCTCGGTTGCGCGGGCGATCTCGATGGTTATGTCACGGATGCGGGCCTCTGGCGCCAGTGTATAAGATGGCATGGCCACGGCCCAGCCTGCCGCTGCAAGGCCCGTCGAGAAGTGCGACCAGAACGCCCGATCAAAGCGCAGCCAGTAGCCGCCGTGGAAAAAAATCACCAGCCCTTCCGCCTTCCCCGCCGGATGGAAGAGGTCAAGCTTTTGCCGCTCGCCCGTGCCGTAAGCCACGTTCAGACGGGCGCGTCCGATGGCGGCTTCCATTTCACGGTGGCCACGGGCCTCATCCGCCCAGCGGTCGGGGTACTCTGGGCCCCCGGGGATGAAATCCACGTTGTTGTAATCGGTGTCGATGGTCATGAGCATTTCAAGCATGGCTTGCTGTGAATGGCCAGCCGACGTCTGTTATTCATCGGCTATTCATCGGCCCAAAAATATGCTGGGGGAGTTTGAGGGGGTGAAACCCCCTCAATTGGGCGCTGGGCGAAGCACAGTGCAACACGCTATTCCGGCGTGACCCGGATCACAGAGCCCTGCGGCGCATCGATGATAATCAACAAGGCGCCGTCCCGATCAATCTCGACATCGCGAACACGGCCAATGTTGCCCAGATAGCGTGCCTCGCCGGTCACTGTTTCGCCCTCCAGTGTTAGACGAACGAGCCCACCCGGGTTAAGCGAGCCTGCGATCACGTCGCCCTGCCATCCCGCAAAAAGATCACCTTTGTAGAATTTGAACCCACCAGGAGCGATCACTGGATCCCAGTAGTAGCGCGGTTCAACCAGCCCCGGCGCGCTTGAGCGCCCGGTCCCCACAGGCGTGCCACTGTAGTTTTCGCCATAACTGACGATCGGCCAACCATAGTTCGCACCCGGCACGATCCGGTTCAACTCGTCACCGCCTGCAGGTCCGTGTTCCAGCGTCCAAAGCGCGCCTGTTTCGGGGTGCAGGGCGGCGCCTTGCGGGTTCCTGTGACCATAGCTGTAGATTTCGCCCAGCGTATCGGACTGACCGGTAAACGGGTTGTCGGCCGGAACGCCTCCGTCCAGCGTGATCCGAACCACCTTGCCGTAGGTTGTTCGAAGGTCTTGCGCCAGAACGCGTTCGGCTTCGGACGAATGCTCGCCAGTGGTTATGTAGGCATAGTCGCCATCCAAAACGATGCGCGATCCGAAGTGCATCGGGTTCCGGGACGCCGGGGTTTGCACAAATATGTCGCGGAGGTCGGTAAGCTTTGTGCCATCTTCGCTGAGCACCGCTGTTGCCGCCGCGGTGGCATTGCTGCGCAATCCAATGGGTTTTGCATAGGTCAGATATATCCGGCGCGATGTGGCGAAATCTTCGGCCAAAGCGACGTCAAGCATGCCACCCTGTCGCTGAGCCACAACCTTGGGCACCCCCGCAACCCGGGTCACGCTTCCGTCTGCGCCGACAATACTTAGATGGCCGGGACGCTCGGTGACCAGATAGCCGCCATCTGGCAGCACTTCGATTCCCCAAGGGTTGGCTAGGCCAGTTGCCACAACCTGTGTTGCAAGTCGCGTCCCGTCCTTGATTTCGGGCGCGCGGGTCTGGGCGGCGAAGGCAGGCGAGAACTCGGGCACGTTTTTCGGGCCTTGGTCTACCTGTGCCAAAGCGGGCATGACAGACAAACAGATGGCGAAAGCAGATACAAATCTCAGCATGGGCATTTTTTTCCAGACTTCAGCGTCACGTACCAAATAGGCGTAAATACTGCTCCGGACACCCCTTTGGACTCTCTATATTGTGTAAGCGGTCGTTCAGCGGGTGTCTTCCAGCGCCTCGGCGATGAAACCGTCCGGGTCGGCGACAAAGCTGCGATGGAACCGGAAATGCGGGGTGTCGCGGTAGTCGATGGGATCGATCCCCAGCCGTGTGATCTGCAGGACCTCGGCACCCGGCAGAGCCATCAGGATGGGAGAGTGCGTCGCCATTACAACTTGTGCCGAGCCGCTGTCCTGAATGCCTTTCAGTGCGCGCAGAAGTTCGATCTGGCGTTTGGGCGACAGGGCGCTTTCTGGTTCGTCAAGGAAGTAGACACCTTGGCGCGACATGCGTTCCTCAAAAAAGCGGACGAAGCCTTCGCCGTGGCTCCATGAAAGGAAATCGGCTGAAGGTGAGCGCACTTCGTCCAGATAGCGGGCGACTGAAAAGAACGTCTCGGCCTTGAAAAACCAGCCGTCGGTGACTTTGGGCAGCCAGCCAGCGCGCAAGACATCGGCCAGCCCTGCTCCGCTTTTGTCCAGCGCCATCGAGTGATCGACAGGCGCATACCCCTTGCCCCCGCCTGCTTCGTCATAGCCTGCAAGGGCCGCGATGGCTTCTATCAGAGTGGATTTACCGGTGCCGTTTTCACCCACGATGATGGTGACGGGTTCGGTGAAGGACAGCTCGAAATCGGCGTCGAGCCACGGCAGATCGAAGGGATAGCACTTTTTGCCTTTGAAGGCCTCTTCGATCACCGAAAGCAAGCGCAGGAACGGGGCGGGCAGCTTTGTGTCCTTGCGCCGCCGGGCCATTTAAACGCCGTAGATTTGCGCCAAGCGGTCGACGGCCGCGTCTGCACTCATCTCTTCGCTTTCGCCAGTGCGGCGCGAGGTCAGTTCCACGACGCCCTTTTCCAGCCCGCGGGGACCAACAGTAATCCGCCACGGCAGGCCAATCAGGTCCATCGTGGCGAACTTGGCGCCGGCGCGTTCTTCGCGGTCGTCGTAAAGTGTTTCCAAGCCCTTGGCGGCAATCGCTTTTTCCAGCGCCTCGCAAGCAGCATCGGTGCCTGCATCGCCCTGACGCATGTTCAGAATGCCCGCGTGGAAGGGGGTGACGCCTTCGGGCCAGATGATGCCTTTGTCGTCGTGGCTGGCTTCGATGATGGCGCCCAGAAGGCGTGACACACCTATACCGTGCGAGCCCATGTGAACCGGGGTTTGCTGGCCGTCGGGGCCTTGGACGGTGGCACCCATCGGTTCAGAGTACTTGGTGCCAAAGTAGAAGATTTGCCCGACTTCGATACCGCGCGCGGTGCGGCGGCGGTCTTCGGGGACATTGGCGAATTCGGCCTCGTCGTGGGTTTCATCGGTCCGGGCATAGCGCGAGGTAAATTCGTCCAGCACGGCGCGGCAGGCATGATGGCTGTCATAGTCGATGTCGCGGTCGCCAAAGCTCAGATCGGTGATCTCGCTGTCATAGAAGACCTCGGATTCGCCCGTTTCGGCCAGCACAAGGAATTCGTGCGTGTCGTCACCGCCGATTGGGCCGCTGTCGGCGCGCATCGGGATCGCCTGAAGGCCCATGCGTTCGTAGGTGCGCAGATAACTGACAAGGTGACGGTTATAGGCGTGCCGGGCGTCTTCTTCGGTTAGGTCGAAGTTATAACCGTCCTTCATCAGGAATTCGCGGCCGCGCATGACGCCGAAACGGGGGCGGATTTCGTCGCGGAACTTCCACTGGATGTGGTACAAGGTCATTGGCAGGTCTTTGTAGCTGCTGACGTGACTGCGGAAGATGTCTGTGATCAGTTCCTCGTTCGTCGGGCCGTACAGCATGTCGCGGCCGTGGCGATCTTTGATCCGGAGCATTTCCTGCCCGTAATCGTCATAACGCCCACTTTCGCGCCACAGATCAGCCGATTGCAGCGTCGGCATCAGCATTGGAATGTGACCGGCGCGGATTTGTTCCTCGTGCACGATCTGCTCGATCCGGCGCAGGACTTTGTAGCCCAAAGGCAGCCATGAATAGATGCCAGCGCTGGCCTGTTTGATCATGCCGGCGCGCAGCATGTAGCGGTGACTGACAATCTGCGCCTCGGACGGCGTTTCCTTGAGGACGGGTAGGAAATAGCGAGATAGGCGCATGAGCTTGCTGGACCTGTTTCTGAAGCGGCAACAAACTGAGTAGTCGAGCCTTTGGTCTTGCGCAAGCGCCGGTGGCGCGTAGCTCAGCCAAGCTGGTCAGGCAAATCGCTGACTTTCCACAGCGCCAAGGCCTTGTCGTGGTGTGCGTCGCCCTCGCCAAAATAGCCTTCTACGATGTGTTTTCCCATCGGTGGAAAATTGAAGGGAGCCTTTTCAAGGTTCAGGCGACGCCATTGACCCGTGACGATGTCTTCATTCACTTCGTGCTTGGGGAAGCTAGTGGTCAAAAGCCAGGTAATATCTGATTTCTTGAGGTTTTTCAGCGCCTTTTCGATTAGATCGAAGGACAGGTGCACCAAACAATCGCGGACCATCAGCACTTCGACCGTGGGCAACGCGTCCTTGGTCAGGTCTATCACCTCGAAGGATACCCCGTCGCGTTGGTGGCGTTTGCGGTTGCTTTCGATCAAAGCAGGCACAATATCGCCGCCAGTATATCGGATATCGCCGAGGTCAACGTGGCTCATCCAGTTGAAGTCACCGCAAGGCACGTCAAGAAGGCTTGTGGCCCCAATCTCGCGCAGCAGTTTTGGCAGTTCGCCGATCAAATGCCGGGTCTGGTCCAAGTCCGAGCCTCGACCGGACACGCTTTCCTGCCCATGCCATTTGTTGCCATCATGGATTGTCTGAAACACCTCGCTTGGTGTCATGCTAAGGTAGCGGCGTTTTCGACGTTCGGCGCGTCTCTTTTTCAACCACTGAGCCAACATGAGGTCGAGCTTACAGGGCCGCTACGAAGGCGGCAAGGGCCGTATCCGGGCCGAGCGGCTTGCACAAAGCGCGGGCTTGGGCGATGTCTTAAGCTAACTGAGACCGAGGAACATGAATGGCGCTGCCGGTTCAACAACAGGTAAAGTACTGGGGCATCGCCACGGCGGTGTTTCTGGTCGTGATGTGGTTTCTGGGCGATGTGATCCTGCCCTTTGTGCTGGGTGCGGCGATTGCCTATTGCCTTGATCCGGTCGCCGACCGGCTGGAACGCATGGGTGCTTCGCGGGCAGTCGCGACGGGGACCATCACAGCGCTGGCCATACTGGTCTTTATGATCGCCGCATTATTGGTCGTGCCGCTATTGCTTCGGCAGGCGGCCGACCTTATCGCCACAGCGCCCGAGATGGCATCGAACCTGCAAGCCGTGCTTGTCGAGCGTTTTCCCGACCTGGGCGATGCCAATTCAACTATTCGCAAGTCACTGTCCGAGTTGGGAGACACCATTCAATCGAAAGGTGACGAGCTTCTAAACACGCTGCTTGCGTCGGTTTCGGGGCTGTTCAATGCGGTAGTTTTGTTCGTCATCGTGCCCGTGGTGGCGTTCTATTTGCTGTACGATTGGGACAACATGATTGCCCGCGTCGATGCGCTTTTGCCGCGTGACCATGCCCCGGTGATCCGCGATTTGGCCCGGCAGATCGACCGGACAATGGCGGGTTTCGTGCGGGGACAGGGCACGGTCTGCCTGATCCTTGGTATTTTTTACGCCGCAGCCTTGATGCTTGTCGGATTGAAGTTCGGACTCGTGGTCGGCTTCATCGCCGGTGCGCTGACGTTCATCCCTTATGTGGGCGCTTTGGTCGGTGGCATTCTGGCGCTTGGCCTGGCGTTGTTCCAGTTCTGGGGCGATTGGCTTTGGATCGTGCTGGTCTGGGCCATTTTCCAGTCGGGCCAGTTTGTTGAAGGCAACATTCTGACGCCACGTTTGGTGGGATCATCCGTGGGTTTGCATCCTGTCTGGTTGATCTTCGCGCTGTCAGCCTTCGGAGCTTTGTTCGGGTTCGTGGGTCTTCTGGTCGCAGTGCCTGTGGCCGCGATGATCGGTGTGCTGATCCGGTTTGGCATATCGCAATACAAGGACAGCCGTCTGTACCGGGGGCTTGAAAGCCAAACCCAAGGCGACGAGTGATGGCCATTACGGACGAACAGATCGAGATGGTTCTGGATCTCTTTTCCGAGCTTGGGCCGCTGACACAGCGAAAGATGTTCGGCGGCACAGTCTTTTATTCTGAAGGTCAGATATTTGCGGCGATGATGTCGGACGGGCGGTTGCAGCTTAAGGGGGCCGGCGACATGGTCGAAGTGTTCAGTGCCGAGGGCTGGGAGCGCTGGACCTATTCGCGCGAGGGATCGGACAAGGTGACGGCCATGCCCTATTGGCTGATGCCCGATGACCTGCTGGACGACCCGGAGGCCGCCTGCGTCTGGGCGCGGCGGGTTTTGGCGGCGTTGTGATGCGGTTTCTTGTTGCTTTTGCTTCTTTATTGATCGCTTACGGTGCCGAGGCGTGTCCCAGATGGGTCGGCGAGGCACGAATTGCCAATTTGTTGAACACCGAGGTCGTCGTGTTGGCCGAGATTGTGAGCTACGAGCCAAAGGGAAAAATCGGGACGAACTTTCGGATCAGGCCACGAGAAGTCTGGAAAGGTGACATTTCAGATCGCCTCGACGACGAAGGGACAATGACGGTAACGTGGTCAAACAGGACGTTTCCGGTTCCGGAAAGAAGTTTGCATGACACGCTGATTTTTGGGCTGACGAAGCCTGCTTTCTTCGAAGTCAGGGACAAACGGAAATTCGTATATGTAACTCACCCAGACTATATGACTGTGATTGTGCGCAGTTGTGGCGGCACGCACATTTACATTCCCAGTGGCGGATTGGACGCAAGGCTTGCCTCTCTTTTTGACGGCAAAGGAAACGCCGCTGCCGAAGCCGAAACGTTGCAGCAAGACACAATTTGCCGTTTTACGCGGCTACGCTGATGGCCGAACAACTGACATTTAATCTGCCCACCCGGGTGAGCCGCGCGCGCGGCGATTTCTTCGTGAGCGAGGCCAATGCTTTGGCTGTTGCCCGGTTGGAAGCGGTTGAGACATGGCCCAACGGCAAACTTGTTTTGGTTGGGCCCAAAGGGTCGGGCAAGACACATCTGGCGCATGTCTGGGCCGAGGCTCAGGGTGCGCGCGGCCTTGCCGTTGCGGACCTGCCGGGGTTGGATGTGATCGACGTGAAGGACCCGCTATTTGTCGAATGCGACACAGTGGAACTGGACGGTGCGATCGCAGAAACCCTGTTCCATCTGCACAACCACATGGCCGCAGCGAAACTGCCTTTGTTGCTGTTGGCTCAGCATCCCCCGGCACAGTGGGACATCGCCCTGCCCGATCTGAAAAGCCGGATGGAAGCCACGGATATCGTGCGGATCGAGGCGCCGGACGATGCGCTTTTGGCGGCAGTTCTGCTGAAGCAGTTCGCGGATCGCCAGCTTCAGGTGCAGCCCGCCGTGATTAGCTATCTTGTCACCCATATGCAGCGGTCGTTTGCGGAAGCCGAATGGCTGGTGGACGCGCTGGACAAAGCGGCCTTGGCGCAAGGGCGGGCTGTGACGCGGCCTTTGGCTCAGAGCGTGCTGGACAACAGGCCGCCTCAAACGGCATAACTTGTCATTCTGACGTCACATTTGCCTGTAAAACCGAGACCAATGACCGTTGTTACCGATTTTCTGAATGCGTCGATCCCGTCCGCCACGGCCATGGAAGACTGCGACTTTTCGGGACCCGAGCGCTTTTTTAACCGCGAGCTGTCATGGCTGGCGTTCAATTGGCGCGTGCTGGAAGAAGCGCAGAACCCCCGCGTGCCATTGCTTGAGCGCGTGCGGTTTCTGGCGATTTCGGCCACCAATCTGGATGAATTTTATACGGTGCGGGTCGCAGGTCTTCGCGAATTGGCCGAGGCTGGCAACACGATGCCCGCGTCCGATGGTCTGACATCGGCGGAACAGTTGGTACTGATCAACACGGATGCCCGCGAGCTTTTGGGGCGCCAACAGGATGTCTGGCGCGCGTTGAATGGCGAGATGGCCGAAGCGGGGATCGAAATTCTGGCCCGCGATGCTTTGTCAGATGACGACAAAGTGTATCTGGAAAATGTCTTCCTGACGCAGGTTTTTCCGATCCTGTCACCTCTGGCGATCGATCCGGCGCATCCCTTCCCGTTCATTCCGAACGCGGGCTATTCACTGGCGCTGGAGCTTGAGCGGAAAGGTGACAAGAAACCTTTGCGGGCGTTGTTACCGATCCCAAATCAGGTCGAGCGTTTCATCGCCCTGCCCGCTGAGACAGGCCACCGGTTTCTGCCGCTGGAAGAGCTGTTGCTGTTGCACCTTGCTCGGCTGTTTCCCGGTTACAGGATGATGGGCAATTGCGCCTTCCGGGTGCTGCGTGACAGTGATCTGGAACTGGAAGATGAAGCCGAAGATCTTGTGCGCGAATTCGAGGTTGCGCTGAAGCGCCGTCGCCGGGGCGAGGTGATCCGGCTGACCATTTCGACCGGTGCGCCGTCGCACTTGCGCAAGATCATCATGGACGAGCTGGATGTCGACGAGACCGAGGTGGTCGAATTGTCGGGCATGATCGGGTTGGCTGACCTTCCGGAACTGGTGCTGGACGCGCGGCCCGATCTTTTGTGGCCACCGTTTCAGCCGCGCGTGCCTGAACGGGTGCAGGACCACGACGGCGACATGTTCGCGGCCATCCGGCAGAAAGACATGCTGCTGCAGCACCCCTACGAGACCTTCGACATGGTCGTGCGTTTTTTGAAGCAGGCGGCCGTCGATCCGAACGTGGTCGCGATCAAGCAGACGCTTTATCGCACTTCGCGCGACAGCCCCATCGTGGCCGCTTTGTGCGAGGCGGCCGAAGACGGCAAGTCGGTGACCGCGCTGGTCGAGTTGAAGGCACGTTTCGACGAAGCGGCCAACATTCGCCAGTCGCGACGGCTGGAGCGGGCCGGTGCGCATGTGGTCTATGGTTTCCTGAACTATAAAACTCACGCCAAGATCAGCACTGTGGTCCGGCGCGAAGGCGGCGAATTGGTCACCTATACGCACTTTGGGACGGGAAATTATCACCCCATTACAGCCCGGTTTTACACCGATCTGTCGCTGTTTACCTGCGACGCCGCCCTTGGCCGCGATGCGACGAAAGTGTTCAACTATCTGTCTGGCTATGCGCAACCCGAGGGGATGGAAAACCTCTCAATCTCGCCTTTGTCGTTGAAGAATACCTTGCTGGAACGGATTACCGACGAGGCTGAAAACGCACTTGAAGGCAAACCGGCCGAGATCTGGGCGAAGATGAATTCGCTGGTCGATCCGGATGTGATCGACGCGCTTTATCTTGCCTCTCAGGCTGGCGTGAAGATTGATCTGGTGATCCGAGGCATCTGCGGACTGCGCCCCGGCGTAAAGGGGCTGTCGGACAATATCCGTGTCAAATCCATCGTGGGTCGTTTCCTTGAGCACAGCCGCATCGTGTGTTTTGGCGCAGGCCATGCTTTGCCGCACAAGAAGGCACGGGTTTATATCTCGTCGGCCGACTGGATGGAGCGGAATCTAGACCGCCGGGTCGAGACGCTGGTGGAATGCACCAACGCCACGGTCAAAGCGCAGATCGTTAGTCAGGTCATGGCGGCGAATATGGCGGACGTCGCGCAAAGCTGGATGCTGCGCCCGGATGGAAGCTATGAACGGATGACAACGCCGGAAGGCGAAACCGCGTTCAACTGTCACCGGTTCTTCATGGAGAACCCCAGCCTGTCGGGCCGGGGTTCGGCGGGTGCTTCGGACGTGCCCGAATTGGCGCATAGCGACGATTAACGCGGCTCAGCCTTTGGCCCTTGCCCGCAAGAAAGCCCGTATTATTTTTTCCAGCTTGGCCGCGCCGACCGGAGCGCTGGCTTTTGTGTGCTCGTGGCTGATGTGTTCATTGCCAAGACCGGCGGCCATGTTCGTGACGACCGAAACCGCGCAGCACGTCATGCCGAAGAAGCGCCCGAGAATGATCTCGGGCACGGTAGACATGCCGACCGCATCGGCCCCGAGGATCCTGAGCGCCCTGATCTCGGCCGGGGTTTCGAAGTTGGGCCCCGAATACCAAGCGTAGACGCCTTCCTTGAGCGGGATGCCAGCGTCTTCGGCGTGACGTTTGAGTTCACTTCGGAGTGCCGGATCGTAGGCATTGGTCAGGTTAACAAAACGGCGATCGGTCGGCTCGCCGATCAACGGGCTGAGGCCTGAATAGTTGATGTGGTCGCCAATCAGCATGAGGTTGCCCGGCGGGATGTCAGTACGAAACGAGCCGCAGGCATTTGTGACAAAAAGCGTATCTACCCCGAGCGCGGCGAGCACCTCTATTGGGTCTCGCATCGCATCGGCGCGGCCGTTTTCGTAGTAATGCGCCCGCCCGCCCAGAATGGCGACATCGGTGCCTTCAAGCCTGCCGAGGAAAAGTCTGGGACTGTGGCCTGAGACGCCCGCATGTGGAAACCCCGGGACATCGGCGTAATCGATTGCCACGCCGTCGACCAGATCTCCAAGGTGGCCGAGGCCCGAACCGAGGATAAAGCCGATCCGCGCCGACGGGTCTTTAACGCGGGCTTTTATGCTTGCAAGCGCTTCGCTGGTTCCCATGGAATGGCCTCTTCTCGTATGCAGCTCTGTTCTGCGGTTTTCCGGCCGTCACGGCAAGTTCGACCTGATTGATCCGCGTCAATTCACAGCGGATTTGAGGCACTAGCCTTGGGCCGGTGTCATGCAACAAAGGAGCAAGAACATGGATCGTTTCGCGTCACAGGTAATTTTGGCAGGTTTTCTCGTTTCCGTATCAGGGGCCGCCCTGGCGCAGGAGGTCAACTTCGGCAAGGCTTCGTTCGATAGGAACTGCGCCGTGTGCCACGGACCAACGGGTGCAGGAGACGGCCCTGTTGCCGAACTTTTCGCGCAACGCCCGCGCAATCTGAAAACACTTGCAAAGGACAACGGCGGCCCGTTCCCGTTCAGCGAGACGTACCAATCCATCAACGGCAGGCGTGATATCGCGGGCCATGGCAGCTCGGAGATGCCGATCTGGGGCGATATATTCATGGCTGAAGCCTTGCCGAAAACCATGCATCCGGGCGTGTCGGCGGAAGAGATCGTTCAAGGGCGCATACTTTCGGTCGTGTACTACCTCGAGTCGCTTCAGGAATAAGGCGTCCCGGCTGGCGGCATTCACCCGAGCTTAGCGGCAGAAAACAGCAATAACTTCGTTGCCTTACCGGACCCGGTAAGGCACTCTTTCCCTTGAGCCATTCGGGGAAAATGCATGGACGGCACCAGTTCCACTGAACTCGGAAGATTGGGGTCCCTTCGAACGGCCCTTGTTCGATGACCCGTCAGCGCGGGCGCTTTCACGCGTCGGCGTGGTCGACGTGGGCTCGAACTCGGTCCGGATGGTGGTGTTTGATGGAGCAGCGCGAAGCCCGGCGTATTTCTTCAATGAAAAAGTCATGGCGGGCTTGGGCAACGGTCTGGCCGATACCGGACGGCTGAACCCCGAAGGCAGAGACCGCGCAATGGCGGCTTTGAAGCGGTTCCAGTTGCTGGCCCGCGCTATGGGGCTGGCCCCGCTGACCGCTGTTGCAACAGCAGCGGTGCGCGAGGCCGAGGACGGCCCCAAGTTTTGCGAAGACGTCTTGCGCGAAACGGGGCTGAAGCTTTGGGTGATTGACGGGGAAGAAGAGGCTCGGCTTTCGGCTCAGGGTGTGCTCTTGGGCTGGCCCGGTGCTTACGGTCTGGTCTGTGATATCGGCGGATCGTCCATGGAACTGGCGGAACTTCGCGATGGCAAGGTGGGCAAGTGCCTGTCTTCGAAACTGGGTCCACAGCGCCTGAAGACAGTGAAGGGCGGCAAAAAGGGGCTGAAGGCGCGTATTCAGGCGGGCGTGCAAGAGCTGACGGAAACGATGGGTCCCCAGCGCGACCGGCTGTTCCTTGTGGGCGGCTCGTGGCGGGCGATCGCGCGGATCGATATGGATCGGCGCGGCTATCCGCTGGCAGTGCTGCATGAATACCAGATGAGCCGCAAAGCGCTCTATGCCACGATCGAGCATATCGAGAATACCTCGCCGGAAGAGCTTCGCGCCCGCACCGGTATTGGCGAAAGCCGGATGGCGCTGGTTCCCATCGCCGCACAAGTGCTGAAAGAACTGATCCGCGCCCTGAAACCTCATGACATTGCGGTATCCAGCTATGGTATCCGCGAAGGCATGCTTTACGAGCAAATGCCGCAGCGATTGCGCGACCGTGATCCTTTGATCGAGGCTTGCCGGTTTGCCGAGAATAAAGACGCCCGGATGCCGGGCTTTGGACGGCGTTTGTACGAATTCGTCCAGCCCCTCTTCACCGCCAAGAACGCGCCCGACAAGCGATTGATCAAGGCTGCCTGCCTATTACACGACGTCAGCTGGCGCGCGCACCCCGATTACCGCCACGAGGTTTGCTTCGACGAGGTGACGCGCGCCAATCTGGGGGGCATGAACCACGAAGAACGCATCTTCCTCGGCGTCGCTCTGCTTCATCGCTATAAGAACAGCCGCGATGGCTCGCCTTTTCAGGACCTGTTCGATCTTTTGGGCGAAGAGCTTCTGCGCAAGGCCGAGATTCTTGGCAAAGCGCTTCGGTTCGGCGCCATGCTAACCGCATCCGAGAACGAGAATATGGGCGAGTTGCGGTATTTTCCCAAGAAAGGGCGGCTGGAATTGCGGCTTGCGCCGGGTTCCCGCGATCTTTTTGGCGAAGTGGCCGAAGCCCGGCTCGCCTCGTTGGCGCAGGCACTGGGTGATGTCGAGGTAACCGTCAAAGGACGGTAAGCAGCTTTATTTTGCTGAAAATACGCAGGGGGAGGCGCTTGAAAAGCGGCGGGGGCAAAGCCCCCATTGACTTGCGTCCTAAAGCTCGACCTCTCCGTCTTCTTCGCCCTGCTCAAGCGGCGTCTTTCGGCGGATGATGATATCGCCGTTGGGCAGCACTTCGGGCGGGTGATAGGCGTTCAAATCCTTCAAGAAGCTTTCAAGGTCCTCAATCGCGGGTTCCATCTCGGCCATGAAGCCTTGCATGAAAAGCCGAAGGGCTTCGGCCATCAGGTCGCGGCCCCGGTCTTCTTGGGCCGCAAGCGGTGTTGCGACCAACAGCGAAACGGTCAAGACAATCCAGCGCATCTTTGCACCCCCAACTGGGAAACGATTTCTGTTTAAGTAATCGTACTGGAAAATGCGACATTTTCCGAGTCCGCAGGTTTTCGGCAGCTTTAAACTCCCAAACAGTGCCTCATGATCGCTTTTTGCGCGTGAAGACAATTCTCGGCTTCGTCGAAGATGACCGAGTTCGGGCCGTCCATGATCTGGTTCGTTGCTTCCTCGCCGCGGTGTGCAGGCAAGCAGTGCATGAAAAGCGCATCAGGATCGGCATGGGCCATCAGGTGTTCGTTAACCTGATAGGGGCGAAGCTGATTGTGACGACGTTCCTTGGCCGTCTGGCCATCGTGCATCGAGACCCATGTATCCGTCACCACAAGATCAGCACCTTCTACTGCGCGGGCGGGATCACGCTCGATCTCGACGCGCGCGCCCTTTGAACGCGCGAATTCGACCGCTGCGGCTTCGGGATTCAGCGTTTCAGGCCCCGAAAACGTCAAGTCGAAGCCCAGTTGCCCAGCGGCATGGGCGAAGCTGGTGAAGACGTTGTTACCGTCGCCACACCATGTCACCTTCTTGCCGGTGATGGGGCCGCGGTGTTCTTCGAACGTCATGATGTCGGCCATGATCTGGCAAGGATGCGTGCGGTTGGTCAAGCCGTTGATCACTGGTACTGTCGCGTGTTCAACCAGTTCCAAAAGTGCTTCTTCCTCGAACGTGCGGATCATGATCAGATCAACGTAGCGCGAGAGCACTTGCGCGGTATCGGCAATGGTTTCGCCATGGCCGAGTTGCATTTCGCTTCCGGTGAGAACAATGCTTTCGCCGCCCATTTGGCGGGTGCCGACATCAAAAGAGACACGCGTCCGGGTAGATGGTTTCTCAAAGATCAGCGCCACCATGTGGTCTGCCAAAGGCTGATCGTCGTCTTTGGCACCTTTGGGCCGTCCCCGACGGGCCGCTTTCATTCTTGCAGCTTCAGACAGGATCGACCGAAGATCGTCAGGGGAAGTTTTATGTATGTCTAGAAAGTGGGTCATCAAAGTGTCTTTCCGGGCGTCGGATATTGCGTGTTTTCAGCAAAATAAAGCTCAGCTGGCTGTGATGGTTTGCGCTGTGCGTTCAAGCCGGGTGATGGCTTCTGCGATTTCTTCGTCCGTGATATTGAGGGGCGGCAAAAGGCGCACAACGTTGTCGGCAGCGGGCACAACGATCAGTTCATTGGCATAGCCTGCCTTGACGACTTCCACATTTGGCACCTTGCATTTGATGCCGATCATTAGGCCTGCGCCGCGCACGGTCTCAAAGACGTCCGGGTGTGCTGCGATAAGACCTTCGAGTTTTTGACGCAGGAGCCCCGCCTTGCGGTTGACCTCGGCCAGAAAAGCTTCGTCCGCGACGGTTTTCATCACAGCGTTGCCGACAGCGCAGGCCAGAGGGTTGCCGCCATAGGTCGAGCCATGTGTGCCGACAACCATGCCAGAGGCGGCATTTTCGGTGGCAAGCACTGCGCCCAATGGGAAGCCGCCGCCGATGCCTTTGGCGACCATCATGATATCGGGGGTGATCCCGGACCATTCGTGGGCGAAAAGTTTGCCCGTACGACCCATCCCGCATTGAACTTCGTCGAAAATCAGGAGTGCTCCGGTCTCATCACAAAGATCGCGCAGGCCCTTCATGCATTGGTCGGGAAGCGGGATGATCCCGCCCTCGCCCTGCACAGGTTCGATCAGGATGGCGCAGGTTTTGTCGCTGACGGCTGCCCGCAGCGCTTCGTGATCGGCGAAGGGCACCTGGGTGAAGCCCGGCAGGACCGGACCGAAACCGCCGACCATTTTTGGCGCACCGCTGGCGGCGATAGCCGCCGAAGACCGGCCGTGGAACGCGCCTTCGAAGGCTATGATCTCTGTCCGGTCCTCGCCTTTATCGGACCAGTATTTCCGGGCCATCTTGACGGCCAGCTCGCAGCTTTCCGTGCCCGAGTTGGTGAAAAACACCGTGTCGGCAAAGCTGGCTTCGGTCAGCCGGTCGGCCAATTCCTGTTGGCCGGGGATTTCGTAAAGGTTCGAGACATGCCAAAGCTGATTTGCCTGAGCCGTCAGGGCTGCCACCAGTTCCGGGTTGGCATGGCCCAGCACGTTGACCGCGATACCGGACCCCATGTCGAGAAATCGGCGCCCGTCAGCTTCGGTCAGCCAAACGCCTTCACCCTTCACAAAGTGAAGCGGTGCACGGGAATAGGTCGGCAGAACGGACGGGATCATAGGTGTGTTCCTTTTCAGAGAGCCAAGAGTTGCCAGCCGAAACTGGCCAAGTCAACGATTGTGGGAAGTTAGGACGTGCGGAGGCGGACGCTTAAATTAGCGTCGGCGTCGGAGCGAGTTGATCATCGGGCACGTCATGAGGCAGGCATTAGGTGGTTTCAGGCGAAAAAGGAAGCGTTTTCTCAGGCTTTCGCACGCACCATCTCGGGCGACAGAAACGCCTCGACCGCTGCGGTGGCGATCACAGTAACCTCGCCGCTGTCGGGGTTGGTGATATCGAGGCCGCCGTGCGTGGCTTTCACGCTAACTTGTCCGCGTGGGAGGCCTGATTTGAGCGCCTCAAGATTAACGCTTTCGGGGGACTGGACGCCGACGGTCACCTGCACCTGCATATCGGCGTGGTCGAGGCCGAGAGCCGAGAACAGAGGGATGCTGGAGTGGCGGAGCGCGTCTTCGATCGCGCGGGCGGCGGCCTCGGTATAGTCTTGACCGTGCAGATCGTTGGCCGTGCCCATTTCAATGATGAAACGTTGCATCAGCCGACCCCTTCCAGTGAGACCGAAATGGCCGCGTTTGCGATGACTGTGGGATTGCCACCGTCTGTGCGCGGAACGTCAAGGCCGCCTTTGACAACCGTGATGTGGGGCTGACCGTAAGGGAAGACTTTGGCGAGTTCGCTTGTGTCGACCTGATCGGGCATCTGCACGCCGATTTCCACATCGAGGCGCATGTCTTCTTTCACCTTACCGAAAAGCTCGGCCAGATTAATGGAATTGTGCCAGAGCGCGTCTTTCAACGCACGTCGGGCGGCTTCGGTATAATCTTGGCGGCGCAGCGATGTGCCCATGCCGAATTCGGTAAGGAGTCGTTTTCCCATGTCTCGCCTTTCGTTCTGATTGAATTGAAGCCAACCAGCCCATGATGCAACCCGTCTCGACGCTATGCGACCGGTTTTCGGTCATGCTTACTGCGATTAATGTGGTGTTTTAGGAACATCGTTGGGCGAGGTCCCTTGTATCGGCCACTAGGGTGACTAAAATAGAAGACTTCGAGCAAAAGGCGGATCTGAAGATGTCGTGGACGGATGAGCGGGTAGAGACCCTTAAGAAGATGTGGTCGGAAGGCCAGTCGGCAAGCCAGATCGCCAAAGAGCTTGGCGGCGTGACGCGCAATGCCGTCATCGGCAAAGTGCATCGGTTGGGTCTGTCAAACCGGGCCGGATCGTCGGCCCCCGCGCCCGAGAAGAAAACTGCGAAGGCCGCAGCACCCAAGGCGAAGGCGACCAAACCTTCTGAGAAGGTGATCGAAGTCACGGTGACGCCGCGCAAACCCATCGTTCCGGCAGGCCAGCCTTTGCCGCCTCAGCCTTCGGCTAATGAGATCAGCCCGGAAGCGCTGGCAACGGTGCGCGAAGTTGAAAAGACGGCCAAGCGGATCGGCCTTATGGACCTGACCGAACGAACCTGCAAATGGCCGATCGGCGATCCTGCGACGGATGACTTCTGGTTCTGTGGATTGTCTGTGCAACAGGGGAAACCCTATTGTGAAGCGCATGTTGGCGTCGCCTTTCAGCCGATGTCTAATCGCAGGGACCGTCGGCGCTAGGATTTGCGCGAAAAGACCAAACGCTCTTTCATCGCTACATACTTGGTTAACCAGCACCTCTGAATTGAGGTGCATTTTTGTGGTTACCGACCTATATTGATTGTGGGTTCTGGGGTGTTTGAGTTTGAGTAGTTTGGCATGCGTCCAACCCGATTTCTGAATTTCAAACAGACCCCTTGGTGGGTCTTTTTTGCTGGCGCATTCGCTGCGATAATCTTCCTTCAGGCGGCGTTTGCCCGTCCTGTCCTGGATATGATGCTGCTTGATGGTGTGCGGACTTCGTCGGCGAAGTGGGCAAATCATTTTATCGACGAAATGGCGCAGTGGACGTTCCCTGTCACTTCGGACGGTGTTGACCACACGCACCAATCCGACCAACGCATACGTCTTGTTGGCGCTGTTGGTGCGGCGCTGGAAACAGGCACGATCCACCAGATTGATCTGGTCCGGCTTGACTGCATGTGCGCTGTCTCGTTGGGCCAAGGCCTTCCCGAAAGCCAATGGCACAACAAGCTCTCGATTGATGGCGCTTTACACAGCTTGTTTGACGGAGAGATCCCGGAAGGCAGGGTCATTGGATTCGGCGACGAATTGATCGAGATGGACGCCGCGATCCTGAACGAGGTAACGACGAGCGGCAAACCGAATATGACTCTTTTGCCCTCGGGCCAACTTGCTGCTGCTGTTTTTCGTTCAACAAATCCAAATCAGCCAGACCTCCTGGTTCGTCTTGTGATCGACCTCACCGATCACAAAAACTCTCTGCAACTTCTTTTGGGCCTTTTGAGCATCGTGCTGACCACTATCTCGGGGTTGGTAATTTTTTTGGCGACGCGCGCCATAAGTAGATCGCAACGGAAAGGCGAGATGTCGGAAGAACAGGCCCGTTTCCTGGCCGAGCGCTGTTCGCTTACCGGGTTGTACAATCGGCTTGGCTTTCGAAACCGCGCCGAGGACATGCTTGCAGAATGCAGATCCAACGGAACACGCGCTTGTCTGATTCAATATGACGCCGACAACCTGAAATCTATCAATGACTTACACGGCCATCCTACGGGGGACCGTGCTTTGGAAAGCATTGCCCAAAAGCTGGAGGAGTCTTTTCCCAAGGGAGCGTTGATCGCGCGTTTGGGCAGTGACGAATTTGCTGTATTGATTGAGGAGCGCCACATGTCGAGTGGTTTGGAGCCTTTGAAGGCTTCGGCCCTTGATGCTGCAGAGCGAAAGTTGGTTATATCGACATCGGCCGGGTTCGCTTTTTTTCCAACTGACGGTGACACATTGTTCCAACTGATGCAGGCCGCAGATTTGGCCCTGATCGGCGCAAAGAAGACTTCGCAAAATGGGATCATCGCCTTTCACAGCAGCATGAACGACGCGTTTCGCAAGAAGGCATGGGAAATCCAAGGGATCCGCGAAGCTTTGAAATTCGGCCAACTCGAGCCCTATTATCAGCCACTTTTCAACGCAAAAACGATGAAACTAGCGGGGATCGAGACATTGGTTCGGTGGAACCACCCCAATCTTGGCACCTTGGCTCCGGGCTTCTTTGAAACGGCGCTGGCCGACCCCGCCGTGGCGGTCGATGTGACACGCAGGATGCTGGATTTGTCATTGCAGAACCTCGGGGTTTGGTGGGCAGAGGGGTACCGGTTTTCAACAAGTCTGAATGTTGGCGAGTACGACCTTCGCAACGCCGATTTGCTTTCTATGATCGATACGGCGCTTGAGACGCACAACCTCCCTCACGAAGCGCTGATCATCGAAGTAACGGAGAGTGCGGTAAACGCAGCCAACGTAAAAACTGTCTTGCCAGTCCTTGAGGCCTTGCGCAGTCGCGGCCTTTTCGTAGCACTGGACGACTTCGGAACCGGGACGTCTTCGCTGACGCTGCTCAGGTCACTTCCACGAACCGCGATCAAGATCGACAAGAGCTTTGTCCATGACATGGTCCATGACGAAGGAGACCTGTCCATCGTTCGGGCCTTGACGGGGTTGGGCCATGACCTTGGCATCAAGGTTGTGGCTGAAGGTGTAGAGGATGAAGAACAAGCTGAATTGCTACGGGAACTTGGCGTCGATGTCTTTCAAGGTTTTCTCTACGGAAAACCTGTTCCGGCCAGCGATATTTCTTTGCGTTTGAAGGAGCTAAGGGCGGATGATCTGGTCATTATGGCCACATCGGATGACGTCGAGGAATTCGATCAGCCGCCGAAATTGAAAAGGGCAGGCAACTCGCGGCTAGGGTAGCCCCTTCCAGATACGGCACGAAACCGCTATCAGCCGCGCTATGAGCCAGAACCCACCCGAGTTGCGCCCCGATCTTGCGCGCGCCGCCGTGCCGCATGCAAGACGCGACGGCCAACCGACAATCGGCATGGTGTCGCTTGGCTGCCCGAAAGCTTTGGTCGATAGCGAGCGCATTTTGACGCGGCTTCGAGCGGAAGGGTATGCGATCAGCCCGGATTATGGCGGAGCAGACGCGGTGATCGTCAACACCTGTGGGTTTCTTGATAGCGCCAAGGCCGAAAGCCTTGAGGCGATCGGTGAAGCGGTCGCAGAAAATGGGCGGGTGATTGTGACAGGCTGTCTGGGGGCCGAGCCCGAGTATATCACCGGCGCACATCCTCGCGTTCTGGCGGTAACCGGGCCACATCAATACGAACAGGTGCTGGATGCGGTGCACAAGGCCGTGCCGCCGTCGCCTGATCCTTTCGTTGATCTGTTGCCGGCGGCGGGCGTCAAGCTGACGCCAAGGCATTATAGTTATCTCAAGATTTCGGAAGGTTGCAACCACGCCTGCAAATTTTGCATTATTCCGGATATGCGGGGCAAGCTGGCGTCGCGGCCTCATGCAGCCATTATGCGCGAGGCTGAAAAGCTGATTGAGGCCGGGGTGCGCGAGCTTTTGGTGATCAGTCAGGACACCTCGGCTTATGGCACGGATATGCGCGACCGCGAGGCGAAGTTTCCGATTGTCCCGCTGGCCCGCGATCTGGGCTCGCTGGGGGTCTGGGTTAGGATGCATTACGTTTATCCCTATCCGCATGTCCGCGAGCTGATCCCACTGATGGCCGAAGGAGGCGTGTTGCCCTATCTGGATGTGCCGTTCCAGCATGGGCATCCTGACACGCTGAAGCGCATGGCGCGGCCTGCTGCCGCCGAGCGCACGTTGGAGGAAATCGCGGCGTGGCGCGTGATTTGTCCCGAAATTACACTTCGCTCGACGTTTATTGTGGGGTTCCCCGGCGAGACCGAAGCCGAGTTCCAGACTTTGCTGGATTGGCTGGATGAGGCTCAACTGGACCGTGTTGGGTGCTTTCAATACGAAAATGTGGCCGGAGCGCGTTCGAACGCCCTGCCCGACCATGTCCCTGAAGCGATCAAGGAAGAACGCTGGCACCGGTTTATGGAAAAGGCTCAGGCGATCAGCGAGGCCAAGCTGGCGGCAAAGGTGGGCACGCGGGTCGACGTCATCGTCGATGCGGTTGATGATGACGCTGCGACCTGTCGCACCAAGGCCGATGCGCCCGAAATCGACGGCAATCTGTTCGTCGACGAGGGGTATCGGGACCTATCGCCCGGTGATATTTTGACAGTCGAGGTCGATGAAGCCGGTGAGTACGATCTTTGGGGACACAGGGTTTGATCTGGCAAAAATATCTTGCCGAATTTGTAACTGAAACGGCAGTATAACCCATGCCATTTGAAAAGATTCTTCCCGAGAAAGTCTCGCAGTCTATCGTTCGCCAGATCGAGTTGCTGATATTACGTGGCATTCTGCGCCCCGGCGAGCGTCTGCCATCTGAACGCGAGTTGTCCGAACGTTTTGGTGTGTCGCGCCCTTCGCTGCGCGATGCGGTTGCGGAATTGCAGGACGCCGGGCTTTTGGTCAGCAAGGCAAATGCAGGGATTTTCGTCGCAGATGTTCTGGGGTCGGCGTTCTCGCCTGCTTTGACGCGTCTTTTCAGCGCCCATACCGAGGCAGTTTTCGATTATCTCGATTTTCGCCGCGACATGGAGGGTTTGGCCGCCGAACGTGCAGCGCGGCTTGGATCGGACACAGATCTCGCGGTGATCGATCAAGTGTTCTTGCGGATGGAAATGGCGCATCAGAAGCGCAACCCAGCCGACGAATCTCAATTAGATGCCGATTTTCATCTGGCGATCATCGAAGCCAGCCACAACGTGGTGATGCTGCATATGCTGCGGTCGATGTACGAATTGCTGCGAGAGGGTGTTTTCTATAACCGCACCATCATGTTTCAGCAACGCGCCACGCGGTCGATGTTGCTGGACCAGCACCGGGCGATCAATTCGGCCCTTCAGGCCCGCAAACCTGACGAGGCTCGTGCCGCTGTCGAGGCGCACATCGACTTTGTGCGGGGCGCATTGAACGATTATCTGAATGCGGAAAAGAACGAGCGAATTGCGCTTCAGCGTTTGGCGTTCGAAAGGGAACGTTGATCAGCGTTTGGTGTCAGACGGATAGGTGCCAAGGATATGGACCTCGGACGTGAAATAGTCGAGTTCTTCCATCGCCAGTTGCACCGAGTGATCGTCGGGATGGCCTTCGATATCCGCATAGAATTGCGTCGCCGAAAACGATCCATCGACCATATAGCTTTCCAGCTTGGTCATGTTGACGCCGTTCGTCGCAAACCCACCCATAGCCTTGTAAAGCGCGGCCGGGATGTTGCGGACGCGAAAGACAAAGGTGGTCATCATCGTGTCGCCCCGACGGGTTGTGTCTGCGTCGCGTGACATCACCAGGAAGCGCGTGGTGTTGTGGTCTTCGTCTTCGACGTGGGCGGCCAGTATGTCCAGTCCATAGACTTCGGCGGCCAGTTCCGACGCCAGTGCAGCCTCGGCAGGGTCACCGTTTTCGGCCACTTCACGGGCCGCGCGAGCGTTGTCGGGGCTGACGCGGCCTTCGATGCCGTGTTTGCGCAGAAAATTCGCGCATTGCGGAAGCAGAACCAGATGGCTGTGCGCGGCCTTCACTTGCTCAAGCTTCGTTCCGGGCACGGCAAGCAGGTTGATATGCACGCGCACAAAGGCTTCGTCGATGATGTGTAGTCCGCTTTCCGGCAGCAAACGGTGAATGTCGGCCACCCGGCCATAGGTCGTGTTTTCGACTGGAAGCATGGCCTGATCGGCCTTGCCGCTGCGGACCGCGTCGATCACGTCTTCGAAGGTGCGGCAGGGCAGCACATCCATATCGGGACGCGTTTCGCGGCAGGCTTGGTGCGAATAGGCGCCCAGTTCTCCTTGAAAGGCGATAGGTCCGGACATGGTTTCTGTGTTCCTGCGACAATAAGGGCGATTGGTCGCGCCTCTTATCCCTTGATGCCGGGTAAGGGAAGCGGATACATAGCCGCCAATAAGGATCAAACTGGACGCGACATGTTCGACACGATGACAATGACGAAGACCTTGGGCGGCTTCTGCGGCGCTTTTCTGGTCTTCCTGCTTGGTGGTTTCGCCGCCGAGTTTATTTACCATGAGCCTGAAGCCCACGATGGCGAGCATCATCAGGCTTATACGATCGACACTGGTGAGGAAGACGCAGGCGGAGACGAGGTGCAGGTTGCCTTTGCGGATGTTTATGCCGCTGCCGATGCCTCGGCCGGCGACAGACTGTTCCGCAAGTGCGCCGCTTGCCACAAAACGGGTCAGGGCGAAAACGGCACAGGGCCTTATCTTTATGGCGTTGTCGGCCGCCCGGTTGGTGCTGCCGAAGGATTTGGTGCCTATTCTGGCGCTTTGTCCGCGGTTGCCGATGTCTGGACCCCGGAAAACCTTAACGCGTTCCTTGAGAACCCTAAGAAATACGCCACCGGTACAACGATGAATTTCGCCGGATTCGACAAGATCGAAGACCGGGCCAACATCATCGCTTGGCTGGACGCTTTGGACGGCTAACGCCCTTGGAAAGAAGACTTGAAAGGGCCGGACGCAACTTGCGACCGGCCTTTTTTGCTGCACACGGCGACTTCACTGTTTGTTCAGGTCGCTGGACAGTCGACAATTCGGAAAATAGGTACAAATTTAGGATAATTAGTTAACTGTGCCCCATATCGTCAAAAGGAGCCCACGATGACCCCACGCGCGGCCCGCGCCATCGCCCGCCAGCAGGCTTCTGTCCTTCCTCGCCTATCGGCGCTTGGCCTTTTGGGTCTTGCGTCGTTTCTGGCCCTGCCGGGACTGGCGAGAGCGGAAAGCCACGAAAAGATCATCATCAGCCACGGTTACAATGAATACGACGAACTGAAATATTCCCCCGAGGATGCGCATCTGGAGTATGTGAACCCCGATGCGCCGAACGGTGGCGAGATCAGCATCGCCGTGATTGGGACTTTTGACAGCATGAACCCATATGCAACGGGCATTGGATCGCCGGGGGCTATGTCGAGTGCGGTATACGAAGACATGATGGTTTCAACCGCCGACGAAGTAGGGTCAGCCTATTGCCTTTTATGCGAAAACTTGGAGTACCCGGAAAGTCAGGACTGGGTGATCTTCAACATTCGCAAGGATGTGAAATTCTCGGACGGCACGCCCATGACCGGTGCGGATATCCTGTTTTCGTTCGAATTGTTGCGCGAACAAGGCACACCGTCTTACGCCGCGTTCGTCAATCAAGCGGTTGAAAGCACCGAGTTGCTGGGCCCTTACCGTTTGAAATTCACCTTCAAAGAGGGTGTTCCGCGTCGAAGTCTGATTTCGACCATGGGGTCGCTGCCAGCGTTCCCGAAGCATTGGTACGAAGAAACTGGCGCGCGGCTGGATGAAAGTCGCTTGGAAATCGGCCCCGGCACGGCGGAGTACATGTTGGACAGCATCGATGTGGGCCGCCAACTGGTTTTCAAGCGGAACCCGGATTACTGGGGGAAGGACCATTACCTGAAAGTCGGCCACGGCAATTATGACCGGATGCGGATCGAGTATTTCGGTGATACGACTGCTGCCTTCGAAGGCTTCAAAGCGGGCGAAGTGACGTTCCGGCAGGAGAACAGCTCGCTTAGCTGGGCGACGTCTTACGACTTTCCGTCGTTGAAAAAGGGCTGGGTCAAGAAAGAGGCTTTGCCGAATGGCAGCATGCCGCTGGCGCGGGGCTTTGTGTTCAACATGAAGAACCCGAAGTTGCAGGACCTGAACCTGCGGCGGGCCATCGGGCTGATGTTCAACTTCACCTGGACGAACGAGAACCTGCAATACGGGCTGTTCAGACAGCGCGAGTCCTTTTGGGAAAACGAGCGACTTAAGGCCGTGGGATTGCCGGAAGGCCGTGAGTTGGAGCTGCTAGAGCCCTTCCGCGACAAGCTGCCGGACGCTATATTCAGCGAACCTGCTTTCGTGCCGCATGAAAGTGGGCAGCGTCCGCTGGATCGCCGAAACCTGCGCGCCGCGCTTGGCCTGATGGCGGAGGCAGGCTTCACGCCGGGATCGGACGGGATGTTGCGCGATGCCAATGGCAAGACGCTGGACATCGAGTTCATCGAAGACACGCAATCGATGGATCGGATTATCCTGCCCTATATCGAAAACCTGAAAACCCTGGGCGTAGACATCGTCTATAACCGGGTTGATCCTGCTCAGTATCAGAACCGTACGCAGGAAAAGACGTTCGAGATGCGGGATGCCTTCTATAACAACGGGTTGGTCGAGGGTTCGGGCCTGTCGCAACGCTTTGGCTGCGAAGATAGGGACGATGTGTTCAATCCGGCAGGCTATTGCAACGAGGTGGTCGATGCGCTGGCAGAAGCGCTGCTGGACGTCGAGACTTATGACGAGATGGCCGCGCATATCAAAGCCATCGATCGCATCTTGCGGCATGACTATTTCATGATCCCCGTCTGGACGCTGCCGGAAAGCTGGGTCGCCTATTACGACATGTATGAGTATCCCGAGATCCTGCCGCCGTTTTCGCTGGGTCACTTGGATTTCTGGTGGATCAATGCCGAGAAAGCTGATGGCTTGATTGCCGTCGGCGCGTTGAAATAGGGGCCTGCACATGGGCGCCTATATATTCCGGCGGTTGCTGCTGATCATTCCGACTTTGTTCGGCATTATGGTGGTCAACTTTACGCTGACCCAGTTTGTGCCCGGTGGCCCGATTGAACAGATTCTGGCGCGTCTGGAAGGCTCGGGCGACGTCTTCGAGACGATCTCGGGCGGTGGCGGCGATGTCGATGTGAATTCATTAGATGGCGACAGCGGCTATATTGGCGGGCGTGGATTGCCGAAAGAGTTCATCGAGGAACTGGAACGCGAATTCGGCTTCGACAAACCAGCCTATGTGCGGTTCTTCGACATGATGTGGAACTATATGCGGTTCGACTTTGGCGAGAGCTATTTCCGCTCGGTCAGTGTGGTTGATCTGGTGCTGGAAAAGATGCCCGTGTCGATTTCGCTGGGGCTTTGGTCGACGGTACTGGCTTACCTGATTTCGATCCCTCTGGGTATTCGAAAGGCTGTTCGCGACGGATCGACCTTTGACACTTGGACTTCCGGAGTTTTGATTGCAGCCTATGCGATCCCCGGTTTTCTCTTTGCGATCATGCTGTTGGTGCTGTTCGCGGGCGGGTCCTATTTCCAGTGGTTCCCGCTTCGGGGTCTGACATCGGACAACTTTGAGGAATCTGTCTTTGATCGGCAAAGTCATCGACTATTTCTGGCACCTTGCTTTGCCGATGGGCGCTTTGATGATTTCGGCCTTCACCTTTTCGACCTTGCTGACGAAGAACAGCTTTCTTGATGAGATCAGGAAACAGTACGTCGTGACGGCCAGGGCCAAGGGATTGTCAGAAGGTGGCGTGCTTTACGGCCACGTGTTCCGAAATGCGATGCTTATCGTCATCGCGGGTTTCCCTGCGGCCTTCATCGGTATCTTCTTCGGCGGGTCGCTGATTATCGAGACGATCTTCTCGCTCGACGGGCTTGGACGACTTGGGTTCGAAGCCGCCGTTGCACGGGATTATCCGGTGATCTTCGGCACGCTGTTCGCCTTTGGTTTGATGGGGCTTCTGGTCGGCATTATTTCCGATCTGATGTACGTCCTTGTTGATCCGCGGATCGACTTCGAAAAGCGCGAGGTCTGACGTGGCATTGCGCGAAGACGTGATCGAAGCTCCGCTGGTGGTGCCTGAAAAGCAACGCATGTGGCTTTCGCCGCTGAACCAAAGACGTTGGCGGAATTTCCGACGGAACCGGCGTGCGTACTGGTCGCTGATCGTCTTTGCGATCTTGTTCGGGCTTAGCCTGTTTGCCGAGTTCATCGCCAACGACAAGCCAATCGCCGTGAAATACAACGGCGAATATTATATGCCGATCTTCAAGTTCTATCCCGAAACTACCTTTGGGGGCGATCTGCCGATTGAGGCGCAATACCAGTACGAGGACATCGAGTGTCTGATCGTTACCGGTGGCGTCATCGACTGCTATGACGACCCGGAAGGCATTATGGCAGAGGTCGAAGCCTCTGGCACAGCATTGGGCGAGACCGTCAATAAAGGATGGGTGGTCTGGCCGTTCATTCCTTATAAATTCGACACCATCGTGGATATTCAGGGGGCAGCACCGTCGGCACCTGACGGTAACAACTATCTTGGCACCGATGACACCAAGCGCGACGTGCTTGCGCGGGTGATCTATGGCTTTCGGCTTTCAATCCTGTTCGCGCTCATCGTGACGGTCTTGACTTCGATTATCGGGATCGCGGCTGGCGCTGTTCAGGGCTTCTTCGGCGGCTGGCTTGACCTTGTGTTCCAACGCGTTCTGGAAATCTGGGGGTCTACGCCGCAGCTTTATGTCATCATCATACTCTTTGCGATTTTGGGGCGAAGTTTCTGGCTTTTGGTCTTTATCATGGTGTTGTTCGGCTGGCCTGCTTTGGTCGGTGTGGTCCGGGCCGAATTCCTGAGGGCGCGCAATTTCGAGTACGTACGCGCTGCTCGGGCGCTTGGCGTCTCAAATGCCACGATCATGTTCCGCCACATTTTGCCAAACGCTATGGTGGCAACTCTGACGTTGCTTCCATTTTTGGTGACCGGCACGATTGGAACGCTCGCCGGGCTGGATTTTCTGGGCTATGGGTTGCCCTCCTCGGCCCCTTCGCTGGGCGAGATGACGTTGCAGGCCAAGCAAAACCTGCAGGCACCGTGGCTGGCCTTCACCGCCTTCTTCACCTTCGCCATCATGCTGTCGCTGCTGGTCTTCATTTTCGAAGGCGTGCGTGACGCGTTTGATCCAAGGAAGACTTTCCAGTGACCTTCGTCTGTTCAAAAGTATCTCGGGGAGCGCGAGGGGCTGGCCCCTCGCTTGGGTCGACGCCGAAGGCGGCGAAACCGTCATGAGCGGCGGCGTCCTAGAGGTCCGCGACTTGAACGTCCATTTCCGTCAGGACGGGGCTGTGACCCATGCGGTGCGCAATGTCTCGTTTGATGTGGCAAAGGGCGAAACCGTGGCCTTGGTTGGCGAAAGCGGATCGGGCAAATCGGTGACCGCCTTGTCCACGGTCGCCCTGTTGCCGGATAGCGCCGAGATCACGGGCTCGATCACCTATGACGGGGCTCAGATGGTCGGTGCGTCCGAAACCGAGTTGAGGCGTGTCCGGGGCAACGATATCAGCTTCATCTTTCAGGAACCCATGACGTCGCTTAACCCGCTGCATACCTTGGACAAGCAGTTGGAAGAATCGCTGCTTTTGCATCAGGGCATCACTGGCAAAGCAGCCGAGGCGCGTATCCTCGAGTTGCTGCACGAAGTCGGCATTGTCGATCCGGAAAGCCGGCTGAAGGCCTATCCGCACCAGCTGTCAGGTGGGCAACGTCAGCGGGTGATGATCGCCATGGCTCTGGCGAATAATCCCGAGCTTTTGATCGCAGACGAACCCACCACGGCACTGGACGTGACTATTGAGGCACAAATTCTTGAGCTGCTGGCTCAGATCCAGCGTGACCGTGGCATGTCGATGTTATTCATTACCCATGATCTTGGGATCGTCCGCAGGTTTGCGGATCGGGTTTGTGTGATGAAAGGCGGCGAGATCGTCGAACGCGGGGACACTGGTCCGCTTTTTGATGACCCGCAGCATCCTTATACACAAATGCTTCTGTCGGCTGAATCGACAGGTTTTCCCGATCCGGTTCCCGATGACGCGTCGACTATTGCCGAAACGGATGCCTTGCGCATCTGGTTCCCGATCCAACGCGGCCTTCTGAAGCGCACCGTGGGGCACGTCAAGGCGGTCAATGCGGCCACATTGTCCGTGCGCGCGGGCGAGACTGTGGGGATCGTTGGTGAGAGCGGGTCCGGCAAGACAACTCTGGCTTTGGCAATCATGCGGTTGATTTCGTCCGAAGGGCCGGTGGTGTTTCTGGGCGAGAACATTCAGGGACATTCCTCGCGCCAGATGCGCCCGCTTAGAGCCGCCATGCAGATCGTGTTTCAGGACCCTTATGGCTCGCTCAGCCCGAGGATGACTGTGGAAGAGATCATCGCCGAAGGATTGACCGTGCATCAGGTCGACCCAAGCCGTAACCGGCGCGAAATGGTGGCCGAGATCATGGTCGAGGTAGGTTTGGACCCTGCCAGCATGCATCGATATCCGCACGAGTTTTCGGGTGGCCAGCGACAGCGCGTGGCGATTGCGCGCGCAATGATCCTAAGGCCCAGGCTGGTGGTTCTGGACGAGCCGACAAGCGCGTTGGATATGACGGTGCAGGTGCAGATTGTTGAACTTTTGCGGAACCTGCAAAGAAAATACGGTTTGGCCTATCTGTTCATCAGCCACGATCTGAAGAGTCGTGCGAGCCCTAAGCCACAAAGTCATGGTGATGCGGCGCGGCGATGTGGTGGAACAGGGCGATGCGGCACAGGTCTTTGATAATCCTACGACCGAGTACACACGCGAATTGATGGCGGCGGCGTTCGACGTGAAGGCGACCCGTTAAATACAAAAGGCGACCATCAAGGCCGCCTTTGCAATCTGGTATCTAAATGCGTTACTTCTTGCGACGCTTCGTCACCGCGAAAGCACCCAGACCAGCGATCAGCAGGAAGCCTGCTGCAGGTACCGGAACGACCGCAGTCGGTCCACCATGGTTGTCGATGCTGCCGTTGCTTCCGCCACCGTTGCCGCATGAGAAAACACAGTTGTCTACGCCCCGACGAACGACCCGGTTTTTCGTAGCGCGGTTATTGCGTTTGCTGAGCCCATAGGCGTAGCCGTGACCGTTGCCTTTGCTTACGCCGTAAGACGACCCAAACCAAGTATCACCAGGCGCAGCCAAAGCGGCAACACCGCCCACGAGGGTCATGGCTGTTGCCAGAACAAGAATTTTTTTCATTACGTGTCCCCACACAAAATACTGCCAAAAGGCCTAATGCGCAGTAAATTAGCGAGTTGTTAAGAAAAATGAAAGTGGGATCTTGGAGATTTTCCAAAAAACCGTCCATTTTTCGTTGAAATTCACAGCGGCCGGATGCGGAGAGGGGCAGCTTTGAAGCCGCCCCGATCATGTTTAGGCTTTGCGGCGCCGCTTGAGAGCGGCCAGTCCACCAAGTCCGCCAAGCAACAGGAAGCCTGCCGCCGGAAGAGGTACTTCTGACACGCCGTACTCGATCGTGATCGACCGGATCTTGGCAGCCATGCCGTTTCGGGTCGCGCTAATCGTGAAGAACGAGTCTGCGGCCAGCGAACCCGACCACGTGTCATACCTGTTATAGAAGCTCAGGTTACTGGCGCTGGTTTCGCTCGAGCTGAAGTTGAACCGATCCGGGCTGCCATAGTCAGAAAAGGCAATCTGAGTCACGGTGAAGTCACCCAAGCCGCTGAACGAGAAACGCATGAACTCGTCGTAACCACTTCCGTCCAACGTATGATTTGGGCTGCTGCAACGAGCGCGTCCACGGCTGTAGTACACTTCGCCGCTATTGCAGACACCAAGACCTGACGAAAAATGGCCCACACGTGCGGCACCGCCAGGGTTAGAATATGCAGTGACAGCCACAGAGCTTCCGGCGCTGCCGCCGAAGCTTTCTTCGAAGGAGTAGTGGTTGCTACCCCCGGTGAAGTCGAAGGTTTCGGTCGCAGCGCTTGCGGCGCCTGCGAATGAAACCAAAGCTGCCGCCACGGCAGCAATTTTGAAAGATACCATAATTCCCCTCACTAGTATCGGCACATACAATTGTGCAGATTAACTCTATTAGCGGGCGCTTTCAGTGAAAAGCCTAACCTCAATTTGGCCTTATTTCGGCCACGAATTTGGCCCAATCTAGGATTTCGTGGGTGTTTGTTCTGATCTTGGAATCAATAACTGTGGGGCGGACGAATCGTCGCTTCGGGACATGCCAAAGTTTTCCGACTTGAACCCAAACCACCGGTAGCGATAGTGAACGAATGTTCAGCCAACTCGGGGATCCATGGATTTTTCACTCTCGGACGAACAATCATCCATTCTGAATACCGCCCGCACATTTGGCGCGGACCGAATTGCTCCGCACGCTCGTGCATGGGAGGCCGAGGGCACCATCCCCAAGGAACTCTGGCGCGAAATCGCCGGGCTTGGCTTCGGCGGTTTGAATGTGCGCGAAGAAGTTGGCGGTGCTGGGCTTGGCCGCTTGGATTCGACGCTGGTGTTCGAGGGGTTGTCAGAGGCCTGTGCTTCGGTCGCGGCGTTTCTGTCGATCCACAACATGTGCGCACGAATGCTGGATTTGCACGCTTCAGACGAGCTGAAAGCAGCGATGCTGCCAAATGCGCTAACGATGGAAACGGTGCTGTCATACTGCCTGACGGAACCGGGTTCTGGGTCAGACGCAGCGGCGTTAAGAACGAAAGCGACCCGAACCAATGAAGGATGGGCGCTGACCGGCACCAAGGCGTTCATTTCGGGTGGTGGTTACTCGGACGCCTATATCGTGATGGCCCGGTCGGGCGACGACACACCGGCTGGAATCTCTGCCTTTGTCGTCGAAGATGGTGCAAATGGGCTGAGTTTCGGCGGCCTGGAAGACAAGATGGGGTGGCGCAGCCAGCCGACACGGCAGGTTCAGATGGATGGCTGTGCTATCCCTGTGTCCAACCTGTTGGGCGATGAGGGTGCGGGGTTCAAATATGCGATGGCCGGATTGGATGGCGGTCGGCTGAATATTTCGGCCTGTTCGGTCGGAGCGGCTCAGGCGGCTTTGAACGCGACGCTTGTCTATGTGAAAGAGCGCAAAGCTTTCGGCAAGACGCTGGACCAATTTCAGGCACTGCAGTTCAAGCTGGCTGATTGCGAGATTGAATTGCAGGCGGCGCGCACGTTCCTGCGTCACGCGGCATGGGCCAATGACACCAATCAGCCTGACGCCACGCAGCGCAGTGCGATGGCGAAGGCCTTTGTGACCGAGGCGGCATCGCGGGTCGCCGATACCTGTCTCCAGCTGCATGGTGGATACGGGTATCTGGCGGATTACGGGATCGAGAAAATCGTGCGCGACTTGCGGGTGCACCGCATTCTTGAGGGAACCAACGAAATCATGCGGGTGATCGTGGCGCGTGGGTTGTTGGCGTGAGCGAAGTCAGGATCAGGAAGATCGGACGCACGGGCCGGATCACGCTGTGTCGGCCGGACGCTTTGAATGCTGTGACACACGAGATGGTTCGCCAGATCGCTGCCGTACTGCCGGAATGGGCGGTGGACGACGATATTGCAATGCTGGTCATTGATGCCGAGGGCGATCGCGCCTTTTCGGCCGGTGGCGACCTTATGGGCATGTATCAGTATCTGAGCGACGGTGAATTCGACAAGGCTCGGCTTTTCTGGCGCGAAGAATACGCGATGAATGCCGCGCTTTTCCATTTCCCCAAGCCGGTGGCGAGCTTCATGCAAGGTTTCACCATGGGCGGCGGCGTTGGCGTGGGGTGCCATGGCTCGCACCGGGTCGTGGGGGACACCTCGCAGATTTCTATGCCGGAATGTGCTGTTGGGTTGGCACCTGATGTGGGCGGCACGCTTTTGCTGGCCCGCGCACCGGGACGACTGGGCGAGTATCTGGGCACCAGCGGATACCGGATGGGTCCGGGCGACGCGGTCTATGCAGGGTTTGCGGACTACATCATTCCTGAAGAGAAGTGGCCGGAACTTATTGGAAAAATTGAAGAAACTGGGGATTGGGAATTGATCGACGAGGCCTCGAGGTCGGCCACAGGCGTCCCATTGGTCGCCCAACGAGACCAGATTGACCGGACGTTTGGCGGCGAGACATTGCGCGACATTGTTACCGCTTTGCGTCACGAGGCCAACGACTGGTGCAACGGTGCCCTGAAGGCTTTTTCACGCAATGCGCCTTTGGCGATGGCCGCCACAATCGAGTTGATCCACCGCGCACGGACCCGCGACCGGATCGAGGAAGCTTTGGCGAATGAGTACCGCTTTAGCCACCGGGTTGCCGAACAGGGCGACTTTCGCGAGGGCATTCGGGCGGCGATCATCGACAAGGACAAGTCGCCGAAATGGGCGCATGATCGCGTTGATGGCCCCTCGCCCGCCGAGGTGTCGGCAATGTTGCGGCCACTTGGTGCGGACGAACTGAAGCTGGAGGATGCTTTTTGAAGATTGGTTTCATTGGACTTGGGAATATGGGTGCGCCGATGGCGCGCAACCTTGCCGCAGCAGGGCATGACGTGACAGGGTTCGATGTTGTTGCCCCAGTGCCAGAGGGTGTCACGGCGGCTGCAAGTTCTGCTGCCGTGGCAGATGGCGCAGATGTGGTGATCACCATGCTGCCTGACGGGGCGGTCCTGCGGGTTGTCGCCGATGAAGTGATCCCCGTGATGGGTAACAGCGCGGTGTTGCTGGATTGTTCGACCGTCGATGTCGAGAGCGCGCGGGCGGTGGCTGATCAGGCAAAAGCCGCGGGTTTGGCCGCGTTGGATGCGCCTGTTTCTGGCGGCATTGGTGGGGCTGAGGCCGGGACGCTGACTTTCATGGTGGGGGGCGCTGAGGATGCGTTTGCCAAGGCAGCACCCCTGTTCGAGATCATGGGCCAAAAGGCTGTGCATTGCGGCCCATCGGGCAACGGACAAGCCGCGAAGATCTGCAACAACATGATCCTTGGCGTCACAATGATCGGCACCTGCGAGGCTTTTGCTTTGGCCGACAAGCTGGGGCTGGACCGGCAGGCGATGTTCGACGTAGTGTCGACCTCGTCGGGGTACAGCTGGACGATGAACGCCTATTGCCCTGCCCCTGGCATCGGGCCACAATCGCCTGCGGATAACGATTATAAGCCCGGCTTTGCGGCGGAACTTATGCTGAAAGATCTGAGACTTAGCCAACAAGCGGCCGAAGCTTCGGATGCCGATACGCCAATGGGGCGTGCGGCGACCGAGCTTTATGCGGAATTCGTCGAGGCCGAGGATGGCAGGGGGCGGGATTTTTCCGCCATGCTGCCCCGTTTCGAAAAGCGCGGGCGAAGCTAAGTCGTTAGTAAGCCGCCTTCTGTTTTTCCGGGAAGAACACCGAAAAGACCGGAACCACGGCTTTGTTGACGATGGGTATCAGGACCAGACCCAGCGCCAGACCAAGCACGCCATCAAGTGAAGCTGTCACCACCCATTTGACGAAACCTTTCGCCTGACCCACGCTTTCGGAAACCGACGTGGCAATGCCCTTGATTGTGTCATACGGCAAGTGCCAGCCCAGCACCTCAAGGCCATGAACGATGATGTTGCCGCCCACCCAAAGCATGGCGGCGGTGCCAACAAACGAGATTATGCTCATCAGACGTCGGCATGGATTTTACCATGCCAAGACCGAAAGCTGCGGGTGGCTGCCAGCCGACCAATCTGGCTAAGACGCAGGCCCACATCGTCCATCTTCACCAGAATGGCGACCGTGCCATAGACCAGCGCAGTGATGCCAATGGCGACGATGGCAAGCACCAGACCGGCGGTCAACCGACTGTCGCATTCGATGGCGGCGAGTGAGATGGTCATGATCTCGGCCGACAGGATGAAATCGGTCTTGATGGCACCTTTTACCCGGGTTTCCTCAAGATGCGCAGCGTCCAGGACTTCGGCTTCCTGTGTGTGGCTTTCGGGATGGGGATGCAGGACGTGCCAGATTTTCTCGGCCCCTTCAAAGCAAAGATAGCAGCCCCCCAGCATCAAGAAGCGGTGTGACAAGCCACGGCAGGAAAGCATTCAAGCAACAAAGCGGCAGGCAGCAGGATAACGAGCTTGTTGAAGAATGAGGCACGGGCGATTTTCCAGATGATCGGCAATTCGCGTGCCGCTGGCAGACCAGTGACGTATTTCGGCGTGACCGCGGCGTCATCTATCACCACGCCCGCGGCTTTGGCCCCGGCTTTGGCAGCATCGTCCAGCACTGTGCGCCGACACTTTGGCGCCCACTTTCGCAGTTTGTCCAACGATGTCGTCAAGCTGTGTTGCCGTCAATTTGACGATCGCTGCCACGTCGTCGAGAAGTGCCAGCAAGCCGCTCATCGAATATTCCTCACCTAATTTACATGCCGTGCCAAAGACTTCGCACAAGGGACAAGGTGGCTCAAGCCCGGTAAATGCAGATCTGGTTCTTAACCCTTGATAAAAAATGGGCAAAAACACTGACTATAAGACAGCAAACCTGTCGAAAAAGCGCAGTTGAGTGATGATGTAGAAACATCTCCTATAAAAGTATGGTTGCCATCGCAGATCAGTTACCGGTCGTCGAGCAAGACCCGACAGAACCAGCTTTCGTGCAGAACCCATACAATTTCTATCGGCATATCCGGGCGCTTGGGGACTTTGTATTCTGGAAAGAATACGAACGACCCATCGCAACAACTCAGGCGGGCGTCGCACAAGTTTTGAGGCATCCGAAACTTGGCCGAGCCATGCCCGATGGGGCTCAAATACCTGTTTTGGAGGAAATGAAGCCTTTCTACGATCTTGAAGAATTCTCGTTACTTGAACTTGAAGGGCCGGATCACGCGCGGATCCGACGGCTGGCAATGGAAGGATTTGGTCGCACACCAATGGCGATGATGGCACCAACTGTCAGTCAGATTGCTGACCGTTTGATTGACGCTTTTCCCGACAACGAACGGTTTGACCTTCTGTCGTCCTATGCTCAGCCATTGACAGCGTTGACGATCACAGAATTTCTCGGTGTGGATCCAGAGCAGTCGCATCAGATGCAGATCTGGTCGAATGCGATGGTTGCCATTTATCAGGCGCGGCGAGATCAGGAAGTCGAACGCGCTTCGGCCAATGCCGCGAAAGAGCTTTCGCAACTAGTCAATGAATTCATCCTTTTTCTGAGTAAGAAACCAAACGATGGTTTTCTGTGCAAGCTGATGAGCGCCGAGAAAGAGGGTGTCATTTCGCGAGGCGAGTTGGTGTCGACGGTTGTTCTTCTGCTTAATGCGGGGCAACAGGCGACGGCGCACGCGATTGGCAATGCGGTAAATCTTCTGGCCGCTTTCCCTGAACGAACCCTTGCGCTTCAGCCCGAAAACATTGCTGCGACAGTTGAAGAATGTCTGCGATTTGACCCGCCTCTGCATCTGTTTTCGCGCTTTGTCTATCAATCGGTATCGCTGCTAGGCATCGACTTTCCCTCCGGTTCGGTGGTTGGGTGCCTGCTTGGATCATCGTGCCGCGATGATGCTGTCTGGCCCGATGGCGAAAAATTCGATCCCTTCCGTGCACGGAGAAACCACCAGGCCTTCGGGGTCGGGCTGCACGCCTGCGTTGGCGCCTCGCTTGCGAGGCTGGAGATGCAGATTGCGCTTCCTGCTTTATTCTCGCGCTGCCCTGAACTGACGATTGTGACGCCGCCGACGGTTGCCAATCTCTATCATTTCCATGGGCTTGAACGGCTGGACGTGCAGGTCAGATCGAGGCAGCGACAGCGTGGATTTGATTTCTTCCATCGAAAGCAGTGCTGTCACGTTGTAGATGTTGCACTTCGGAAATCAGCGCCTGATAGAATTCGTCGTAGGCGCGCGCATTCCGGACCTGCACTTTCAGAATATAGTCGATGTCGCCCGCAAGGCGGTGCGCTTCCAGGACTTCGGGACGCGTACGCAATGCCTTCAGGAATTTGGCCTGCCAGTCGGCTTCGTGCTCAGAGGTTCGGATCAAAACAAAAAAGCAGGCCTCGAACCCAAGCTTCTCGGCGTCGAGTTCGACGGTTTGGCGGCCGATGATCCCGGCATCTCGCATCTTGCGAATCCGGTTCCAGACCGGGGTCTTGGATGACCCCACTACTTTGGCAATATCGTCCAGAGACTGACTTGCGTCGCGTTGAAGCTCGCGCAGGATTTTCCGATCGAGTTCATCAATTCGCGCCGACATTCCAAAGTCCTTGTCATCTGTGGGATTCAATTCCGTAACGGCTGATTGATAGAACATTTGTTCTTATTAGCAAGTCATGAGTGCAACATGGCAGAATTCTGTTCTATATTGGGAGAAAGTTTCAAAGGGTTTGTTATGAAGCATTTTCCGATTTTTCTGGCTGTCGCAGGCCGTCGCATTGTCGTCTCGGGTGGCGGCGAGGCTGCTGTGGCCAAGCTGCGTTTGCTGCTGAAGACCGAAGCGCACTTGACGTTGATTGCCAAGGAAATTGCGTCTGAGATCGCGAGTTGGGAAGCCGAGGGCAAGCTGCGTGTCGAGCGGCGCGCGATGGATCCGGGCGATGCCACTTGTGCTGTCTTGTTCTATGCCGCGAATGACGATCCTGCGGAAGATGTGCGGGTCACGCGGCTGGCGCAGGCCGATGGTGCGCTGACCAATTGGGTCGACAACCTTGAGCAATCGCAATTCATCACACCGGCCATTGTTGACCGCGCCCCGGTGACGGTTGCCATCGGCACCGAGGGTGCGGCCCCGGTTCTAGCGCGCGCCATCAAGGCCGATCTGGAAGAGCGTTTGCCACGGTCTCTGGGGACGCTGGCACGTGTTGGAAAAGCATTTCGGAAAGCCGCTGACGCCTTGCCGATGGGGCGAGCGCGTCGCGCGTTTTGGTCAGACTACTATTTCGGTATTGGCCCCAAGGCGTACGATGAAGGCGGCGTCGATGCACTTCATCCAGCTCTAGCGACACTTCTGGAACTTCATCAGCACGGGGAACAGCGCCCGGGCCGAGTTACCTTTGTTGGCGCGGGTCCGGGTGACCCCGAGCTGTTGACCATGAAGGCTCGCCGGGCTTTGCACGAAGCCGATGTGGTGGTGCATGACCGGCTGGTAACGCCAGAAATATTGGAACTGGCCCGACGCGAGGCTGTCATCGTCGACATGGGAAAAGAAGGCTTTGGGCCTTCGACCCCGCAGTCAGAGATCGATGCAGCCATTGTGGCCCATGCCAAGCAGGGTGCGCATGTGGTGCGGCTGAAATCCGGCGACGCCACGGTATTCGGGCGGCTGGATGAGGAAATCGAGGCCTGTGTCGATGCAAGCGTTGAGTATTCAGTTGTGCCCGGCATCACCTCGGCCAGTGCTGCGGTTGCGTCGATTGGGCAAAGCCTGACGCGGCGCGGGCGGAACGCTTCGGTGCGATTTATTACCGGCCACGATGTTCAGGGCTATGCCGATCACGACTGGCGCGCATTGGCCAAGCCGGGCGAGGTTGCCGCGATCTATATGGGCAAGCGCGCGCAAGGTTTCTTCAGGGGCGGTTGCTGATGCACGGGTGCGATGTTGAAACGCCCATGACGCTGATCGACAATGCGTCGCGCCCCGAACAGCGGGTTGTTGCGACCCGGTTGGGCACTTTGGTCGAAGACCTTGCCGCCGCCGATCTGGATGGCCCCGCCCTGATCCTGCTGCGGGCTCGCCCCGCGCAATGCCGCCACCTTTGTCCAAACCCTGCAAGAGGAGATCGCGTTATGAGCCGTCGTCCCTTTATCCCCAAAGTTGTCGACCGCAAACGACCTGATCGAGTGGTGATGCTGTTTGGCTGACCGCGGATGATCGCTGGACCGGCAACATGGCCGAAGCCGAGTTGATCGAAGATGAGGCCGATTGCAGAGGACCGTCTGATCTTCGGCGATCGGGCAGCCCGACAAAGTTGTCGGCGCCTATCTGGTCGATGCCGAGGCGACACCGCACGGGCCGGCACCGGCGCATTTTCGCGAGGCGTTCCGTACGCGCGGACCTTCCAACTATACCCACGGCAAACAGGCCGGAGAGTAAAAATGTATAAATACAATGACTTCGACGAAGCTTTCGTGCGCGAACGTGTGGCGCAATTTCGTGGCCAGGTCGAGCGCCGGATTGACGGATCACTGACCGAGGATGAGTTCAAGCCGCTGCGCCTGATGAACGGGCTATACCTGCAATTGCACGCCTATATGCTGCGGGTGGCGATTCCTTATGGCACGCTGAACAGCGCGCAGATGCGGCAATTGGCGATGATCGCCGAGCGTTGGGACAAGGGTTACGGCCATTTCACCACGCGCCAGAACATCCAGTACAACTGGCCCAAGCTGAACGATGTGCCCGACATGCTGGACGCTTTGGCCGATGTCGGCATGCACGCCATCCAGACCAGTGGCAACACGATCCGGAACGTGACGGCAGACCATTTTGCAGGCGCTGCGGCGGACGAAATCGACGACCCGCGCCCCGTGGCTGAACTGATCCGGCAGTGGTCGACAGATCATCCTGAGTTTCAGTTCCTGCCGCGCAAATTCAAGATTGCTGTGACCGGATCACCCAACGATCGCGCCGTGACCAAGGCGCATGACATCGGTCTTCGCATGGTGCGGAACGAGGCTGGCGCACCGGGTTTCGAGGTGATCGTCGGTGGCGGTTTGGGGCGTACTCCGATGATCGGCAAGGTCATGCGCGAGTTGCTGCCGCAAGGCCGATTTGCTGCCCTATCTTGCAGTCGATCGTCAGCGTCTATAACCTGCTGGGACGGCGCGACAACAAATACAAAGCGCGGATCAAGATCACCGTGGCCGAGACCGGGCTAGAGAATATTCGCGATCCGGTCGAAGCTCAGTTTCGAACAGGCGCGCCATGAATTCGGTGGATTGACCAGGAGTTGCTTAAGACGGATCGAGCAGCCCTTTGCACCGCCCGCATTTCGGCAGTTGGACTTGAGTGGATACGATAGCCGCACCGCGCTGCGAACCCTGCATTCCGCGCTTGGACCGACACCAATCTGGCCGAGCATCGCGACCCGGGCTACGCCATTGTCACGGTTTCGCTTAAAGCGCACGGCGCGACGCCGGGGGATGCGAGTGCCGATCAGATGCGCGTGCTGGCCGATCTGGCCGAACGTCTAGGCCACGACGAATTGCGGATCAGCCACGAGCAGAACGTGATTCTTGCCGCATGTCCACAAGTCCGATCTGCCAGCGGTTTATGCCACGTTGCGCGAGCACGGCTTGGCGACGGCGAATATTGGGCTGGTCTCCGACATCATCGCTTGCCCGGGCATGGACTATTGCGCATTGGCGACGGCGCGGTCGATCCCGATTGCGCAGGAAATCGCAACCCGGTTTGACGAATTGAAGCTGGAACATGAAATTGGCCGCTGAAGATCAAAATCTCGGGCTGCATCAATGCCTGCGGGCATCATCACGTCGGCCACATCGGCATCCTTGGGTCTGGATCGGGCGGGCGTCGAGAACTATCAGATCACGCTTGGCGGGGATGGGACCGAAACGGCGACGATTGGCGAACGGGCCGGCCCCGGTTTTTCGGCAGACGAGATTGTCCCAGCGATTGAACGGCTGATTGGCGCTTATCTGGACATCCGCGTCTGACGCCGGACGAGACGTTCCTTCAAACCTACCGTCGGTTGGGAATGGCGCCCTTCAAGGCCGCTCTTTATCCCGAAAAGGAGGCAGCACATGCCGCTTGAAGCCCCCCTCGCCCCGGTTATCGAACGTGTCGCGGCGCTTAATGCCCGCTACGCGCATCACTCGGCGGCGGATGTTCTGGCGCACGCCCTGGACGACCCGCAGGTCGGGAACTCGCGCTTTGGTTTCGTCGTTTGGCGCGGAATCGGTGGTGCTGTTGCACATGGTTTCGGTCATCGATCGCACGACGCCGGTGCTGTTTCTGGACACCGAAATGCTGTTTCCCGGAAACGCTGGACTATCAGCGCGAGGTGGCGAGACCGCTTGGGGCTGACCGGCGTGCAGACGATCCGGCCCGACCGGGATCGCGACCTTTCTGAACGACCCCAATAACCGGTTGCACGCGACAAACCCGGATGCCTGCTGTGCCATGCGCAAGACCGAGCCGTTGAGCGCTGCACTTGGAGCCATTCGATGCATGGATCACCGGGCGCAAGCGGTTTCAGGGCGGCAAACGCGCGGCCTTGTCGTTCTTTGAGGCGGACGCCGAAAGCGCATCAAGATCAATCCTTTGGCCCATTGGTCACCCGAAGATGTCCAGGAGTATATCCAGAACAACCGCCTGCCCCGGCATCCGCTGGTCGTCCAAGGGATATCCGTCTATCGGCTGCGCGCCTTGCACCACCCGTGTGGCACCAGAGCGAAGACCCGCGTGCCGGGCGTTGGCGCGGGCAAGGACAAAGACGGAATGCGGGATTCACTTCGTAAACGGCAAAGCTGTTCGCACGCAGGAGGCATCATTGTGAGCGTGATCGTCACCGACCAGGGGTTTACGTCCGAAGACTGGAGATTTCGGCTTCATGCCGCTGGACCAGCTTCCCGCCAATGATGCGGCCCCGGCTCTTGCGGTCGATTTGCCGTCGGACGCCGATCCAGACACGCTCGCCGAACGGTTGGATGCGATTGATCTGATCCGCGTCGATTTCCCGAGCTTTGCTGATGGACGCGGCTTTACCATTGCGCGCCGGCTGCGGCTCATGGGCTTTCCCGGGCGGCTGCGCGCGAAAGGCCACGTGATTGCCGATCAATATGCGATGGCGCGGCGGTCGGGCTTTGACGAGGTCGAAATCGACGAGGATCTGGCGCGAGCGCCAACCCGAAGACCAGTGGCTTGCGACGCGCCGAATTGGCAGGCTCATGACTATCAGTCGCGCCTGCGCGCCTGAGACGCCTTCAAATGACCGATATCAACGTTTAAGACGAGGGACGTGGCCCTATAGGGCCGTGTGATACAATGACCGAGCAGAGACCCGTGACTGAAGCTGCCGCAAAACCCGTGACGCTTCCCGACGCCCAGACCGTGACTGCGGTCAAGCACTGGACGGACCGGCTGTTTTCCTTCCGCGTGACGCGGCCGCATCCTTGCGGTTCCGGTCCGGCGAGTTCGTGATGATCGGGCTGATGGGCGACGAACGGCAAAGCCGTTGCTGCGGGCCTATTCGATTGCCTCGCCGTCGTGGGATGACGAGCTGGAATTTTATTCGATCAAGGTGCCCGACGGGCCTTTGACTTCGAAGCTGCAGCATATCCAAGCCGGGCGAACAGATCATCCTGCGGCCCAAGCCGGTTGGGACGCTGGTTCTGGATGCTCTGTTGCCCGGCAAGCGGCTTTGGTTCTTTGCGACCGGCACAGGCGTCGCACCTTTTGCGTCGCTGATGCGCGATCCAGACACCTATGAGCGTTATGACGAGGTCGTCATGATGCACACCTGCCGCGATGTGGCCGAGCTGGAGTATGGCCGCAAACTGGTCGAAAGCCTGGCCGACGACCCGCTGATCGGCGAGTTTGTAGGCGACAAGCTGCGGTACTATCCGACCACCACGCGGGAAGAGAGCCCTGCGATGGGAAGGATCACCACCAATCTGGAAAGCGGCAAGGTCTTTGCTGATTTGGGCATCGATGGGATCAGCCGTGAAACAGATCGGGGCATGGTCTGCGGTTCGCTCGACTTCAATACAGACATGAAGGCCGTTCTTGAAAACTTTGGTCTGGAAGAAGGCGCCAACAGCGACCCCAAGCAATATGTTGTCGAAAAGGCTTTTGTGGGTGAGGGCATTTAAGCCCGCGATAGCGGACAACTGAACTTTTCGAAGCTATCCTTTCTAAAAAGATTGCTGCCGCTGCGATAGCTGCAGCACCGGCCTTTAGTCGACCGCCAACGACACGCGAATGGCCGTCAGCACAATGCGCAGGTCGGCATCACCCGATTCGGCGGCGTCCAGGCTTGCAGCAAGCCTTTCCTTTTCAGCGTACTCAAGCGGTGATGCATCGATGATGTCGAGCACGATCTCGCCATTGTAGGTTTCAGGCTGAAGCGCAGAAAGCCCGAACGCCGCCGACGCCAAGGCCGACCCGCTTGAGGCGATGAAAAACGCCTCTGGCTTTGCTATTTCAGACGAAGCAACGGCCGTCGTTAACGCCTCTGTGGACGGCTCACGGGACGGCTCTGCCATCGTGCCAAATCCAAATGCGACTACAACTGCCGCCAAACCGGAGACTATCCAAATAATCTGCCCCATTCTGCATTCCCTTGCTCTCGGAACACCCACCCCAATTGCGGACCTCAATATCGACCTGAGCGGCCTTGCCAATGGGAATGAAAGGGGCTGGGGTGGATAGGCCAAAGACAGCGCATGCGCGCCAGGGGCATCGGCGGATTTCAGATTAATCGGGCCTTCACGGGAAATTACTTCTGGGGCTTTGCATTTTGGCAACAGCCCTGAATGTTGCGGATGCGCCGCTGTGGGGCGGCACATCCAATTCGCAATTTACTGGCCCAAAGCCTCGCTCAGTTGCTCGACAACTGATTGAATCATATCAGGATTGTTCTCGGCCTGCGTGATCAGAGCATCCGCTGCCGTCCGTTTGGGTGCATCGAGATCCGAGTTTGCAACTGCTTCGCGCAGCGTCGCGGCGTCGAACCCGTCAACCGTCAGAGCATCCGCAATAGACGGCGCATCAGCCGCATCGGTTGCCGTTGCCGATGCCGCTTCTGTCGCAGCGTCCACTGCACCCTCTGCCGCATCACTCGCTGCTTCAGTTGCGTCGGCAGCAGCGTCTGTCGCGGTTTCGGTGGCATCGCTTGCTGCTTCTACAGCACCTTCAGCAGCATCCGTTGCGCCTTCAGTTAAACCCAGCGCATCATTCACTGTGTCCTGCGCCGCATCCACAGCGCCTTCAACGGCTTCATTGGCTTGTTCCATCACGCCTTCGACGGCACCTTCAACCGCTTGATTGGCTTCCTCGATTGCGCCTTCAACGGCGCCCTCGACTTGATCGGCAGCCGTTGCAGCGGCATCGGCGGCAGTATCGGCGGCCTCTTCGGTCGCTTCGACTGTCTCTTCGGCAGCTTCGTTCGCTGTATCTGCGGCTTCTTCTACGGCCGTTGTAACCGGCGCGTCTTCTTGTCCAGTCAATATAAACCAACCGATCACAGCAATCGCAACAACGGCGATAACACCCAGCAGAGCTTTCATGACAACTTCCTTCCATTTGCTTGATTGCCTTTCACATGATCCCAGACCCCCCAGTTTTCTAGTGGGAAAATTGCCATCACCGGCTCACAAGCGGAAGTTGGCCAGAGTTGGCGTAACGATTTGCGTGGCTATGCGCCGATTGCAGTTGAATAGATTGCGATTTCGCCCTATTTTATAAGCCTGAGAGAAACCGAATAAGGACATACAACCATCGCTCGCAGACCACACAACGCACCACCGGTGCGTGACACTGGCCCCCGGATCAACGACCGTATCCGCGCGCCCGAAATCAGGCTCATCGGAGCCGAAGGAGAAAACGTCGGTGTCGTTACGCCCGAACGGGGAATGGAACTTGCCGATGAAGCAGGGCTGGACCTTGTCGAGATTTCTCCGAATGCCGTCGCCCCCTGTCTGTCAAGATCATGGACTACGGCAAGTACAAATACGAGACGCAGAAACGCGAAAGCGAGGCGCGCAAGAAGCAAAAGATCATCGAAGTCAAAGAGGTGAAGTTTCGTCCGAATACGGACGTCGCATGACTATGATGTGAAGATGCGGAACGTGACCCGATTTTTGGAAGCCGGTGACAAGGTGAAGGTCACGTTGCGGTTTCGGGGTCGCGAGATGGCGCACCAGAACCTTGGTCGCGAACTTCTGGAGCGTGTCGCCGATGACATCCAGGAGCTTGGCAAGGTCGAGAACATGCCGAAAATGGAAGGCCGTCAGATGGTCATGATGATTGGCCCCGTGAAGTAAGATTGCGCCGCGCTTTGCGCGTCGCCCCAATAAAAAGGCGTCGTCATTTGGTCGTTCGGACCAGCAGACGACGCCGCCTTCAAATTCCCCCAAAGTATTTCAGAGCAATCAAGCACGCCGGATTCGAAACTATCCGAGGCTTTTTCAGTTTACGTTTCTGAAATCGAAACATTAGTTCGGCTTTGTTGCGCGCGCCTTGCATGCCCCTGGGCAGGCGAATAGGATGGCGTGGTGAAAAAGGACGAGTGTAATGGTGGCGGGGGCGACTATTTCCGCAGACCTTTCTGACAAAGCGTGGCTGAAAGAGTTGCGCCGCATCGGAGAGCGACACGGAACGTATTCAGAATTGGGCGATGCATATTCCGCGGTGTTCGTTGAACAGTCGCACAAGGTATTGTTTGTCGCGTTTGAAACTCTGTTCGGCATCCGTTCAGTAAGCGAGAACGGCATGCCGCTTGCTTTCGATTTTTGTGGGCAGCGGGGCTGGTCGCATCTGACACTGATTTCGCACACTCAGGAGTGGTACCGTGCGCCAAGGGTCTTTTCTTTCTTCGACCGTTTGGACGACCTTGGGCTGTTCGATACTTTCGACCGTGTGATCTTCTACGGCGCAGGCATGTGCGGTTACGCAGCAGGTGCCTTCTCGGTCACGTCGCCCGGCGCAACTGTTCTGCTGATCGCACCGCAAGCCACACTGGAACGGCAGCGCACGCCTTGGGACGACCGGTTTCCATCGACGCGACGGCTGAATTTCCGAACACGGTATGCTTATGCCCCCGATATGGTCGAGGCAGCCGATCAAGTCTTCGTCGTTTTCGACCCAGACGAGCTGGAAGATGGAATGCACGCCAGCCTGTTCCAAGGCGCGAATGTTGAACATTTCCGGTATCATCGCGGCAGCGCAGGCGCGATTGAGGCCGATTTGCGATCTATGTCGCTTGTTCCGCATATTGCTGACGCAGCCGCTTCAGGAGCATTAAACCTTCCCCGGTTCGCGCAACTGATGCGTCCGCGAAAGCGGCATGTGCCCTATCTTCGCGCTTTGCTTTCGCGGGTCATGGCCGAGGATCGCCCCGCTTTAACGGCCAAGCTTTGCAGGGCCGTTCTTGCCGAACAACCCTTGCCGCGCTTCAAACATCAGCTTGAGCAAGCCGAACGACAGCTTGCGAAACGCTTAAGAGCAAAGGGCGATATCGGCGTAGGCTTGGACGACCTCTAGCTGTCGTAGTCGGGCGCACGCATTGCGCGAAACTTGTCCCAGAGCCTGGGGCCAAGAACGCCGACGCAAGCACCAAGGGTCAATGGTAAAGCATGACTGCTTCCGGTGACCATTGCAATGATCGTGGCTGCCAGAAGGCAAAGCGTCAGTGACAAGGCGCGCATATCGGCGGCCGATATTGGACCCGAGCTCAGCAATTGTTCTAGCGGTTGTCTCAAACGATCTTCTGCAAATGGTGCGCCCCAGCCAGCTGCGACGCCAAGAATAAATGTCCAGATCATGCCCTGCTCTCCACGGTGTTCCCTACCCTGCGGCAGTAGTAACCAATTCGCGTGGAATTGCAGAGCCTCTGGCCCCTCGAAGCGGCATCCGCTAGACCGAGCGGCATGACAACCACAGTTACGATCCGACGACCCGACGACTGGCATCTGCATCTGCGGGACGGCGCCATGATGGAAGGTGTGCTGCCCTATACGGCGGCGCATTTCGCGCGCGCGATCATCATGCCGAACCTTGTGCCACCTGTTGTGACGGCGAAGGATGCAGCGGCTTACCGCGAGCGGATCTTGCGCGGCCTTGCCAGAGGGGGTAGAGTTCGAACCGCTGATGACGCTTTATCTGACCGAGACGACGGATCCGTCCGATGTGCGCGCTGCGGCGGAAAGTGGTCTGGTCAAGGCGGTGAAGCTTTATCCGGCAGGTGCGACGACGAATTCCGCCTCGGGTGTGCGGGATTTCGACAAGGTGCGCGGCGTGCTGGAGGCGATGGCCGAGATCGGTCTGCCGCTTTGTGTGCACGGCGAAGTGACACGCAGCTGAGATCGACATCTTCGACCGTGAGGCCGTGTTCATTGACGAAGTGCTGGACCCGATGCGCCGCGCGACGCCCGGACTTGCGCGTGGTCATGGAACATATCACCACAGCCGAAGCCGCAGCCTATGCGAGAGACGGAGGCGATGATCTGGCGGCGACGATCACGGTGCAGCATCTGATGCTGGATCGGAACGATATGCTGGTGGGCGGCATCCGCCCGCATTATTACTGCCTGCCGATCCTGAAGCGCGGCACGCCACCGGCCGACGCTTGGTTGAGGCCGCAACAGGCGGAAATCCACGGTTTTTTCTGGGCACGGATAGCGCGCCGCATGCGACCGATACCAAAGAGAATGCCTGTGGATGTGCGGGATGCTTCACGGCTCCTGTGGCCTTGTCGTGTCTGGCCGAGGTTTTTGAAGACGCCGGAGCGCTGGACCGTCTGGAGGGGTTTGTCTCGATGCACGGGCCGGCGTTTTACGGGCTGGCGCCGAACGAAGGCAGCGATCACCTTGGAAAGGGGCGACCCGATCGAGATGCCCGAACGAGATTGAGACCGGTGCGGGGCCGGTGACGGTGTTCGATCCGGGCCGCCCTTTGCACTGGCAGGTGGCTTGTGATCTGTCGACGCCTTCGGCGCCGACCAACTGGGGGCGCTGTCCGCCCAGACCCCCCTGAGATATTTGTAAACAGACGGAAGCAGAAAGGCCACGTCAGATGATCCCCACGTAGTTTCCCGACCAAGGAAGAGATCGCCCGGCTGACGGCGCGATGCTTCTGGAAATTGGCGCGGTGCATTTCAATGCGGACGAGCCGTTTACGCTTGGCCTCGGGTCTGCCGTCGCCGACCTATATCGACTGCCGCAAGCTGATTTCCTATCCGCGCATTCGTTCGACATTGATGGATTTCATGACCGTGACGGTGATGCGCGAACGCCGGTTTCGAGGCGTTCGACAATATCGCCGGCGGCGAGACGGCGGGCATTCCGTTTGCGGCTCTGGTGGCCGAACGCATGGCGTTGCCGATGACCTATGTGCGCAAGAAGCCGAAGGGCTACGGGCGCAATGCGCGAATCGAAGGCGTGATGTCGCGAAGGCGAGCGCGTGCTGTTGGTCGAGGACCTGACGACGGACGGCGGCTCGAAACTTTCGTTCGTCGATGCTATCCGCGAGACCGGCGCGACCTGCGGCCATACGGCGGTGATTTTCTATTACGGCATCTTCCCCGAGACGATCGAAACGCTCGCAAATCACGGGGTTGCAACTGCATCATCTGTGCACGTGGTGGGACGTTTTGAAGGAGGCGCGCGAGGGCGGAAAGCTTTTGACGATGCGACGCTGGACGAGGTCGAAACCTTTCTGCGGGCACCGCGACGCTGGCAGGACGCGCGTCGGAAAATAATTCTGCAGCAAATTCCACCGTATGTTGACCTGAGCCGTGTCTGTCGCCGCAATATAATGTGGTTCCGAAAGCGTCCACAGGCTGTCCACAGGATATCCAGATAGACGCGGCGCTGCGGCTTGGCGTAAGCCATGGGCACGGGGACGGGCAATAAAAACTGAGGGCAGGATGAGCGAAATCGCTCAGATCCGGCAATGGGCGAGGACGCAGGCGAGACCGAGACACCTGCCACATAATATCGAGGCCGAACAGCAGCTTCTGGGCGCGATTCTGACAAACAATGACATCTATGATCGCGTCGCCGGCGTGATCAACGAGACCCATTTCTATGATCCGGTGCATGCGCGAATCTATGAAGTTGCCGCCGCGCGGATTGCAAAGAATGCGCTGGCCTCGCCGGTGACGCTGAAGGCGTTTCTGGAAGATGATCCCGGGCTGAAAGAATTGGGCGGGCCTGCCTATCTGGTGCGGCTGGCCGGAGCGGCGATCAGTTCGTTTGCGGCGCGCGACTATGCCCAGATGATTTATGATCTGGCGATCCGCCGGAAGCTGATGGATCTGGGGCGCGATATCGTTGCCAAGGCGGCCAAGGTCGAAGTGGCGAACGAGCCCAAAGAGCAGATCGTTGAGGCCGAACAGGCGCTTTACAAGCTGGGCGAGACCGGAAGCAACGCGTCAGCGGATTTCAGTCTTTCCTGAAGGCCGTCACCGATGCGGTCAACGTGGCCAACGCCGCCTATCAGCGCGATGGCGGCATGTCGGGCATTTCGACCGGGCTGACGGATATGGACAAAAAGCTGGGCGGTTTGCACAAGTCTGACCTGTTGATCTTGGCCGGGCGTCCTTCGATGGGCAAGACGTCGCTTGCGACCAATATCGCGTTCAACATCGCCAAGGCCTACCGCAAGGGCAAGCTGCCGGACGGCAGTCGAAGGGTGCGGTCGACGGCGGCGTTGTCGGGTTCTTTTCGCTTGAGATGTCGGCCGAACAATTGGCTGCGCGTATCTTGTCGGAAGCCGTCGGAAGTTCCGTCCGAGCAGATCCGGCGCGGCGACATGACCGAGGGCGAGTTCCGTCGCTTTGTCGAGGCGGCCAAGACGCTGGAAGCCTGTCCGCTTTTCATCGACGACACGCCTGCCCTGCCGATCAGCCAGTTGGCGGCGCGTGCCCGACGTCTGAAGCGCGAACATGGGCTGGATTGCCTGATCGTCGACTATCTTGCAGCTTGTTCGCCCAGCGACGGCCAAGGACAGCCGGGTGAACGAGGTGATCGAGATTACCCAAGGGCTGAAGGCGATCGCCAAAGAGCTGGATATTCCGGTGATCGCCTTGTCGCAGCTTTCGCGTGCGGTGGAGAACCGCGATGATAAACGTCCTCAACTCAGTGACCTGCGCGAATCGGGTTCGATCGAGCAAGACGCCGATGTCGTGATGTTTGTGTTCCGCGAGGAATATTACAAAGAACGCGAAAAGCCCGGCGATCACGATCTGGAAGCCATGGCGCAAGTGGCAGGAAGAGATGGAAAATCTTCATGGCCGCGCCGAGGTGATTATCGGCAAACAGCGCCATGGTCCCATCGGCACCGTGGAACTGTCCTTCGAGGGTCGCTTCACCCGGTTTGGCAATCTTGTGAAGCCTTGGCAGCAGAATGGCGGCGAGACCGGGTTCTAGCGATATTGAGCCGCTTCAAAGAGCGGCTCACCGCTTACGGATTACCGCCACAGAAGCATGGATTTCGATCGAGTCAATTTCGCCTTTGCTGGTCGCGACCTGATCCACTAACTGTTTCAGAAAGCCGATCATGCCGTTGTCATAGCTGGGAAACCGGTGGTCCTGATCAGGCTCGACCTGCAAGGGTTTATAGTCTGGCCAATCGGGCAGCGTCGTTGATGCCGCGATGTCTTCAAGAATATAAAGCCCGCCGGATTTAAGATGTTTGCGGAACAAGAGACCAAAGGAAGCCTTTGTCAGATGGCCCACGTGGCTGGCATCATCGACGATGATATCGAATGGCCCTGTCTGAGTTGCGATGTCGATAGCGCGCGGTTCTTCCTGACGACCCTGAACATAGGTGACACGGCTGTCGGGAATATCCTTGGGGCAAGGTCGCATATCGAGGCCAGTGATATGCGCCGAGGCAAAGTAGCTGTGCCAAAGATGGAGCGAGTGGCCGCTGTGGACGCCTAACTCAAGAAGGGACAGAGGTTCATCCCGACGGTCCGCGAAGAGCTTGTCGTAGAGTGCAAGATAGGAAGCGGGTTTTCGGGTGTGCTGTTCCGCAGGATAGATCGCGTCAGCGAGCGCGTGGATGCTCATCTGATATTTCCGTTTCTGGTTTCTGTTGGGACTGCATCACCGAACAAGGTCAACCAAAGGTTAAGCAGAACCCCTGCAATGTCCTGAAATGTTATTGGACGGCGACAACATCTGATGGCAGGCTAACCTTATGCGGATGCTTCTTGCGCTTCTCACGCTTGTTCCCTTTTCCCTTGCCGCAGAGCCGGTTGAGGTCGACGTGGAACTTTCCCTGATGGTTGACGTTTCACGCTCGATGGGGCCAGCCGAGTTAGAAATACAGCGACGGGGTTATGCCGCGGCCATTGCCTCGGACGAAGTAGTGGGGGCTATCCTGAACAGCTTTACGGGGCGAATTGCGATCACTTACGTCGAATGGGCCGGATACGGGTTGCAAAGGGTGATCGTGCCGTGGACGCTGATCGACAGCCGCGCGGCAGCCGAGGCAGTGTCGGCGGAACTAACGGCGGATTTTTCGGTGGGCATGCGACGAACGTCGATCTCGGGGGCCATTGATTTTGCGCGGGCCGACATGGCGGGCAATGAATTTACCGGGCTGCGGCAGGTGATCGATATCTCGGGCGATGGACCAAATAATCAGGGTCG
>CAWJDD010000004.1:0-329367 GCA_963841595.1 uncultured Alphaproteobacteria bacterium
CACCGCAAGACGGTCATTGCTCTGACGAAGATGCTGTGCGGTTCACGAACGGTTGGTTTGGGGAAGCTGCGTTGCGGTCGCGGTCAGTAATGTGAACGGCCGGTTAGGACCGATGACACACCGAAGGGCTTGCATTGCGCTGAGAGTCGGTCAGCATCGACATCATTCCCGTCAATGAGGACCTCCAAATGATACGCGCATTCCTTTCCTCGGTGATAATTACTTCGTGTTGTTTTACGTCCGTACTCGCACAAGAAGAGGCTGACGCGGTTGCCCCCGAATCGGACAGCGGACTGTCTACGTTCGACACCCTCTCTGAAGCTGCGCAGGCGGCCGTCGCTTCTAAAGAGGCTGGTTCGCCGACTTGCGCCGACAGCTGGATGGTCGCCGCCGCCAATCCGCTGGCGGTCGAGGCCGGAGCAGCTGTGCTGAGAGAGGGTGGTACTGCCGCAGATGCCATGGTGACGGTCCAGGCGGTCCTTGGGCTTGTTGAGCCGCAATCGTCTGGTTTGGGCGGCGGCGCGTTCTTGGTTTGGTACGACGCCACCTCCGGCACCGTCACCACATTGGACGGGCGCGAGACGGCACCTTTGGCGGTCACGCCGACACTCTTTCAAACCGATGACGGTGAGCCGATGGGGTTTTGGGATGCCGTAGTTGGGGGCAGGTCCGTCGGCACGCCAGGCACACCGATGCTGATGGAAGAGGCCCACGCACGGTGGGGGCGCGTTGAATGGGGCGGACTGTTTCAGACTGCGATTTCGCTGGCCGAGGAGGGGTTTACGGTATCGGAAAGACTGGCCTCCTCGATTGCGGGCGGCGCGGACCGACTGCAGACCTTCAAGGCGACCGCGGACTATTTTTTCCTGAACGGGCAGGCGCTGCAGGCCGGTGATACATTGGTGAACGCCGAATACGCCAATACGCTCCGCCTGATTGCCGCACATGGCAGTGACGCGTTCTATGCTGGTGCGATTGCCGACGATATTGTCGCAACGGTACGAACGGCTGCGGGCAATCCAGGTGTCTTGAGCAAGACGGACCTTGCCATTTACCGGGTCATTGAGCGCGAACCCGTTTGCGTTGCTTATCGAACAAGTGAGGTCTGTGGCATGGGCCCACCCTCGTCCGGCGCTTTGACCGTGGGACAAATATTGGGAATGTTGGACAGATATGACCTTGCTGCCCTTGGCCCGGACAGCGCTGAGGCATGGCGTTTGATTGGTGATGCGTCCCGGTTGGCCTTTGCTGATCGCGGTCGCTACATGGCCGATAGTGATTTCGTCCCCATGCCGACAGACGGTCTGACCGCGGCAGCTTACCTCGACGCGCGCGCGGCGCTTCTTGCAGGTGACGATGCGCTGCCGGAGGTATCTGCCGGGTCGCCCGAATGGGATCACGCGATGCTTTTGGCCGATGACATATCGCTTGAGTTGCCCTCGACGTCGCATATTTCGATCGTGGATCAGTACGGCAGCGCGCTTTCCATGACGACGACCATCGAGAACGGGTTTGGGTCGCGCCTGATGGTGCGAGGTTTCCTGTTAAACAACGAGTTGACCGATTTCTCGTTCCGTACCCACCGCGACGGCGTCCCAATTGCAAACCGTATCGAACCCGGCAAACGCCCGCGCTCGTCCATGTCTCCGACAATTGTCATGCAGGATGGGACGCCAAGTCTGGTGATCGGATCGCCGGGTGGAAGCAGAATCATTGGGTATGTCGCGCAGGCCATCATTGCGCATATCGACTGGGGCATGGACGTTCAGCAAGCTGTTTCCATGCCGCATCTGGTCAATCGTTTCGGCACCTATGATCTTGAGGAAGGAACGGACGCGGTCAATTTGGAAACCGCTCTGACGGACATGGGCTACGAGGTGAATGTGCGTGGATTGAACTCCGGGCTGCACGCGATCCAGGTGTCTGACCAGTTGAGCGGGGGAGCCGAACCGCGACGCGAAGGAATAGCATTAGGCGAGTAACTGGCTTTGCCCGTTCGCTTGGCCACTTGAGCTCCGTGACCCCTGCCTGAGGCCAGTGTGTCCGATGAGGCTGCTGTTGAACCGACAGTGAGCGCCCCAGGTGCTTGCTTTCCTAACTGAATCAAGTTTTTTGACTTCGCGTGCGGGCGGTCTTTGCAACGTCCGCTTTAGGAAAAGCTGTATCGCAGCGAGAGCTTAGTCGGTCAATGGCCGGTAATGGGATGTACCGGCTGCTTCACCCAGCAGGTTAGGCTGAGCCTAGTTCACCTGCAAATAGGAGAAGTAGCATGGCGAAGACTGAATTTGATAAATTGATGTCGATTGGCGATCGATATAGGGAAAGATACGTTCCACCTTGTTGGGTTTGATCACGCAGGGCAAAGTGTCTTGCGAAAGCAGATCAAGCGGTTGGCTTTGATTTCGACATTCGAGAAGTTGCCGCGATTGCATTGTTGGCATGGAGGCGTGCTTGAGTGCGCATTTTGTCAGTCGAACATCTGCGAAAGATGGGCTTTGAGCCTCGGATCATTCCGGCGATCTATGTGAAGCCATTCAGCAAGGGCCAGAAGAACGACTACAATGACGCAGAGGCGATCGCCGAGGCGGCACTGCGACCGAACCTAAAGGCTGTTTCTGAGAAGAGCCAAGATCAACTGGACCTACAGGCATTGCACCGCGTCAGGTCACGTTTGGTGTCGCGCCGAACAGCGACGATTAATCAGATCCGAGCTTTTCTGATCGAAATGGGCATCACGGTGCGCAAAGGATTGCGCGCCCTCAAGAACTCATTCGAAGCCATTCTTGAAGAGCGTAGGGATGAGATATCGCCACGGATGAGACGCATCTTGATTGGCCTCTATGGCGACTGGATGTGGATGGATGACCGGATTGATAATGTGTCGAAAGAGATCGAGCAAATCAGCCGCACCGAAGAGAATTGTGTAAACGTCATGACAATCCCAGGGATTGGCCCAATGATCTCGACCGCGATGGTCGCGGCTGTTGGCGAAGGTGAGGCCTTTGATCGCGGACGTGACTTTGCGGCATGGATTGGGCTGGTGCCTCGACAACACAGTACGGGTGGCCGCACTGTGTTGGGCCGTATCTCGAAACGCGGTAGCCGTTATCTCAGGATGCTGTTCGTTCAGGCCGCCAAGGTCATCATGATGCGCACCAACCGATGGCCAGACTTTAGCTTTGGTGAATGGCTGACGCGTGCATCTGAACGCATGCACCGCAACAAGCTAGCAGTCGCGCTGGCAAACAAGCTGGCACGCATGGCATGGAGTATTTTGAGACATAAAACGGCGTTCGACGCGCCAAGAGATGAGGTTGCTGTCGGCGTCTAGAAAACCGCAGCAATCCAAAGGAGTTCGCGATAGATCAAAAGCATGGAACGGACATATTACGCCCCTAGAATCTGACGGCCCAAATGGTCAACTTAGACCTTGCCGGTAATGAGATCACGGCGCGTGCGTAACCCCAACAAGGCCACGACCCGCGTGTCGATCAACAGGCCGGATACATATGAGCGACTTCCGAGAACATGCCAAAAATCACTTGCGAACAGCAGCCGGTACATACATTTGGGCCGTCACCCACCCCCTCTGAACCTTGCGAGGTGACCGGAGTTTCTGTGTAGCGGCGACTCTTATTCCTAGTCAGCCGTGCGCGCCCAGAAGCCTGATTTGCGGGGGTGCGCTTTCTTAAGCTTGGCAAGATAGGTTGCGTGGTCGACCATTCCGTCGGGCCGCGCGGGGTCTGCCTCGTCAGCCAGCAGGGCTAGTTTCCCGAGGTATTTCGCGCCGTGCCCATAAGCCTTGGAGCGCGCGCGATTCAGGATGTCGTCCAGAAGTGCGCGATAGAGGATCGTCGCCGCCAGTGGATGATCGTACTCCAGAAGCGCCGCGACTTTCGGCAGGATGTGCCAATCACCACCGTCCCAGCGGTGTGGGTGTTCAACGATCAGCTGCGCGGCCAGATCATGTCGTGGCCAGTCGAGAAAAAATTGCAGCGCCGCCTCGGGTTCGGCCCTTTCGACCGCGAGGGTAAGGGCGCGGTCTTCTGCTTCGACATCCTCAAAATCCGGCAGCTGTCTGAGGTACGCCCGCAGGATATCAGCGGACAGCGTGGCCTCGAAACAACGCCAGCGCAGGGCCTGCGCGCTAGGTTGGTCGCCCGTGGCTTCCAGAACCCCTCAGGTAAACTTCGCATGATTGTTGCCCAACACACGGCAGTCATGAGCCCATTCTTGGGACACCCCGCGCGGTCTTAGACTAAGAGGGATGCGGAAATCCAGAAATGATAAATTTGGATTACTTGAGCTGCTGACCAAATAAGGCGACGCTATTGACCCATCCTTCATGGTCTCCAGTTTTCACTCGATACCATAGTGTGTTTCCCGCTTGCTTGCGTTCCAAAATTGTTAGTGAGTGTCCTGGCTGGGCGTGCTTCATCTTTGCTAAATCGGACGGACGGTAGTCGGCCATTATCGGCGTTTTTTTGCTGAGCGTAAGTATCTGGAATTTTTGCGGTTAAATGAAAAGGTGTCGCCGAGTTGGCTTTTTGCGTCCCATCGCGAGATGAAGCGACTTGTGGCTGAACAATTCTCAAAGGCAGGGCTGTGCGCATAGAGACATCAAGAATTGCACTCTCGGGTCAGCAAAAGGCATAGCAAAACCCTGAAAGACATTTCGTCACTGAACGCACAGCAGACCTTGGCGCCAGTTGCAGCGAACGGCTGCTGAGAGCCTCCATGCGGTCGTTGGGCGGCGTCGAGTGAACGCTCCCTAGTACCCATGAATAGCCAGTTTGCCCACGGAGAGTTGCCGAAGCTAAGCGCGACGGAACGCCTACTCCAGCCGTGTGGTTTTGTTTGTCTGATCGACCTGAATGATATCTACGGATTTTGGGTCTGAAATGCTCATAGGAAATAATAGGCCGTTTCAAGAACGCTGAAGGTTTGTGGAAGGAAAATCCCCTTCGGAAACGGCTAGCGTGATCGAGTATGTGAATCAACAGCAGACCTTTGAGAGTCTAAAGGTCATTGTCCGTTCCGTCCGCGTTGCCGACCTTGAAGGCCGATCAGCGCCGCTTGATCCTGACTGAAACCGTCAGATGACTGGTATGAGCCCGAAGCAGCCATGATGTCGAAGCACGGTTAAGGCTTGTTTTCTTTCAAACTACCTTGGCTGAAAGCGATACTTGGGTCGGACGAGTGCTCGACACTATCTCCAAGTATTTCAACCCAAGAGTGCTTTCGATGCTCGTAGACGGAAAAACGCGGAGGGGGAAAGCTTAAGTCTGCAAATGCGCCTACTGGGATTGCAATGACACCGGGCCAGCCTTCAATCACATAAGCAAGCGTTGAGCCACAATCAGGACAAAATTGATACGTCGCTTTGTGACCACTGTCGGCAAGCCTTTCCCACACCTCGAATTTTCCAGAAATCGCAACGTTGCTTTCATTCCAACGCGCTTGCGTTGCAAATGCGCTTCCCGAGCGCCTTTGGCATTCCAAGCAGTGGCAGGCTGATATGCGGACAGGCTCACCTTCGCAGGTGGCCATGAGTTGCCCGCATCTACATGTTGCCGTTCGTTTCATTTAAAAAGGATTATCGCGGCATCTTTGATTTGGAAAGAACCCAAATTGATTGCCGAGGCGTCGATCCATAGTTTTGCTTCGATGTCTGCTTCGTCCGCAGAGCAGTCATAGCGTCTGTAAGGCTCGCTGCGGCAAGCACGAATGACCGCTTGTGTCGCTGCAGGGCGGCGATACCGTGATGTTCTGCCAACTGATAGAAATGCTGCGGTCGCAAGGTGCGGGGTTGATGCAGGTCCGCTTCGGGCTCTAAGGAGACATCCGACGGTTTTACTTGGGTTTTCAGGCCCCAAGAACGCCTTCAATGGCGGCTAAGCGGGACTTTTCTGCCACTTGCATGCAAAGCCAAAGGGCCCACTCACGGCCCAAACCTTACCGGCAGGAGGCGCTAGCCGCTGCGCTCAGGAACGCAATGAAGGAATGACCCTTCGCTGAAGGCTGCACCATCTTCGGGCGCGAGGCAATGAGCTAGTGGAGGACAAGAACTGGCCGTTTACTCAAAGCGACCACCTTGGCGGTCTGACTTCCGATCAGCATCCCTTGGAGCCCGCTGCGGCCATGCGAAGCCATGACAATAAGGTCGCACTCTTCAAGCTCTGCGGTTTCCAAGATGCCTTCAGCGGGCTTGCGATCCTTGACGTGCCGGGTTTCGGAGACCACACCCTTTGACGCAGCCCGCTTTGTGACGTCGTCGAGAATTGCCTTAGCCTGACGCGAGACTGCATCTTCGTAGACCTGAATTGGATCAAGTTCTCCCGCTTGGACATCACCGGCCATCTCAAGCGGGGACCAAAGCTCTGTCACCGTCACAATGACGACCGCCGCCCCAACAGACTTAGCAAGTCCGAGCCCGTGCTCGACTGCCTCCCCTGCCAAGTCAGAGCCGTCTGTCGCAATGAGAATTCTGCTGTACATGATTGTTTCCCTTCAGATTGGCAGAGGTTCCGATACGTGGCCGCTGGCGCGGCATAGGAACAATCTAGCAGGAACGCGGGGCCTAAACATGATCTTGGTCAAGGACGGAATTCCACGTTGAGCTCCAAACCGACGTTCGCCCCGTTCTGCACAGACGTCTGCTCAGCGGACGAAGTGGTCGTTCAAAAGCGCTGTTTTAATGTCTGCTTAAGATCGTATGCTAAAGGGGCCAGCAAGTGAATTTCTGATCAGCGAAACCAACCAGGATCAATTAGTTTCGCAAGTCGCGAACAACTCGAAAGCCAAGACTAGTAGACCAATAGTCCTCGCGGGATTTGCTTCGATGAGCGACGCGAGCCAACTCGACGTCTAGCGTATATGATCCACCTTTTGTGACGCGCTCACAGGTTAACGGACTGCGAGACGCCCTAAGGTGTTCACTGGATGTTGAAAGGCCAACATGATGTTTGCTCCAACAGGATTGCGTCATTTCCGATACGTTTCCAGACATGTGTCGCAAACCCCACGCATTGTCTGCATCAAGGTGATCGACGGGAACAGGCATTTTCTCGTTGTTCCCACCGTCATGAATGCGAGAAAAACCTTCGCTGTCGGTTTCTCGAAGAAAAACAAAGTAGTTGGCCTGCTCTCGCGCCAAGACGTCGCCTTGTGCATAATTGGTGGCCGTTCCAGCACGCGCCGCGTATTCCCATTCCGCCTCGGTTGGAAGCCGATATACATTGCTTCCTACCTTACTGTTTAGCCACGCGACATATTCCAGCATTTCGGAATACGTGACGCCTCTGATAGGGCTTTTCGGGTGCCATTGGTGTGGCCCGGACTGTAGTCTAAAGCGAATACGGTCATCTGGAAGCTCCTTACGCCCTTGCAGGCATCCACCCTCATCGACGCAAGCGGCCCATTCCTCCCGTGTGACTTCGGTACGCCCGATTGCGATGTGCAGATCAATCGTCACACGGTGCTTTGGGACTTCCTGCGTGAAGCCCTCCGAAGTGTCCCTATTTATAGCGAGGGCAAAACGCTTGTATGCGTCTTTCGCTTGATCTGGTGTTGACCCCATCTCGAAATTGCGCGTCGGCAGGACCACCATGTCTGGGCAAAAGTCGCATTCTCTGAAAGTCTCAAGAACCTCAATCGTTCCAGTCGAGAACAAATTGGCATCTTTTGCCACCGCGTTTGAGTTACTCCAAACACAGATGACGGTGACCGCGATGCTCAGCGTCTTTGCGATATGCATCCAATATACCAATGGAAAGGGCCTGTTCTCTGTTTTACGCTCATGTGACTAGAAACTTATTGAATACAATTATGGCTGGAATTCGTCACGGCCATGGAAAACCGGGCCTCCGGTGAAAGCGTAAGGTTTTCGATAGATTTCTCCCAAAGCGGTCATTCGCGCGGTTCGCAATATCTGTCACTCTGGGCTCTGTGCCGTCATCTGACGGTTTTTGTCGGATGACCGGTCTTCCATGCTGAGCAGATATTGCTGTGGCCGATTCCAATATTTGTGGCATCGTGATTCAACGGCGACAGGAGGACTGTCCATGTCGCATCTTTTCTGGCTTCACGAAGCACACTTGAAACGCATTCAACATCTGTTCCCGAAGCCTCGTGGTGTTGCGCGTGTCGATGACCGCCGCGTTCTCAGCGGCATCATCCACGTCATTCGGAATGGCCTGCGTTGGCGGGATGCCCCGCCTGATTATGGGCCGCATAAGACGCTATACAACCGGTGGGCCCGTTGGTCTCACATGGGCGTCTTTGCGCGCATCCTGACCGAATTGGCCACTCAAGGGGATGCAACAGGCACGCTAATGATTGATGCGACCCACCTGAAGACCCATCGAACAGCCTCCAGCATGGGGCTTAAAAAGGGGGGCGTGAACGCCTGATTGGCCGCACCAAGGGTGGTCTGAACTCCAAATTACATGCCGTTACCGATGCGGTGGGTCGTCCACTCCAACTATTCCTCACAGCGGGCAACGTCAGCGATTACATCGGTGCACGGGCGCTTTTACCCTCACTACCCGCTGCGGATTGGATGCTGGCGGATCGCGGGTATGACGCCGATTGGTTCCGCGACGGATTGAGGGAAAGAAGCATCGAACCCTGCATCCCATCGCGCCGGAATCGCAAAGACATCATCCCACATGACACCAAGATTTATCAAGGCCGTCATAAGATTGAGAATATGTTCGGACGGTTGAAAGACTGGCGCAGGGTCGCGACCCGCTACGACAGATGCCCTATAATCTTCCTGTCTGCCATCGCCCTAGCGGCAACCGTTTTGTTTTGGTTATGAGTCCAGACCCTTCTGTATCTCTGACCTGCTATTGTTCCCTCGTCACCGCCCTTGGCGAAGGGTGGTGACGAGGCGGTGTTTGGCGTCAGAGCCTTGTGGGTTGGACCACGTTTCCTAGCGAGCCAGCACCGTCTCTCTTCATCGTCTCGAACAGTTGAATGCGGCCAGATGGACCGCGGATCAGAAGGAAGAGAGCATGAACCCAGTAACACATGACCGGATTATTGGCATAGATGTGTCCCGCGACTGGCTAGATATTCACTGTCTGCCGGATGGCAATCGCCTTCGGTTGCCTAATACAGGCGACGGGCATGAGCGGTTGGCTGATATTGCATCGACACCTGATACGGTTGTATGTTTTGAGGCAACCGGTGGGCAGGAGTGGCGACTGTGGACCACACTGGACGCGGCGGGCGTACGGACACGTCAATTGCCACCCGCACAGATTAAGGCTTTTGCAGCCAGCCGGGGGACACGCGCCAAGACAGACCGGATCGATGCGGAACTAATTGCCTGCTTCATGGCCTTTAGACCCGACGCAGGGCGCACCCTGCCTGCCCAAAAGCTGCGTCTTCTCAGAGCATTGACTTCAAAGCGCAGCCAACTCGTGGAAACGCGAAAGCGGCTAGTGGCACAGATCAAGGCACACGGGAAACTGGGAACCGCCGAGAGGTTCGCGGTCATGGATGGTGATCTCAAGGGCTTGCTAGATCAACAGGTCGCCGAACTGGAAAGCCAGATTGAAGCCGTTATCGCTTCAAGTACCGAATTGGCCGGAACCGCCAAAATCCTGCGCTCCATTCCCGGAATCGGCCCGGTCGCCAGCACAATGCTGATCGCCGAGATGCCGGAACTCGGCCAGATTACTGGCGAACAGGCTGCAGCTCTGACAGGCCTCGCGCCTTTCGCACATGACAGTGGTGCGATGCGCGGCAAACGCGCCATTGGCGGCGGGCGGCGACTGTTGCGACACGTGATGTTCCAGGCCGCCCTCGTAGCGAGTTATCACAACCCGCTCCTTAAGTCCTTCGCGGATCGGCTGCGCGAGGCGGGCAAACCGCACAAGGTCGTCATCACAGCAGTCGCAAGAAAGCTTGTCACAATCGCAAACGCCCTATGCAAAGCACGACAAACTTGGGCTTTTAAGCCATATTGAGAGATACAGTTGCTAAACAATATCGAGAATACGTTCCAAATGCAGCCACTCGCCGCGCTGGTCACGAGTGACCTGTTCGAGGCGTAGCAGCCGTTTGCTGCGTAGCGCAAGAACTGACGAGATGCGGGATTAAGCGGACGTTCACCAGTGCGCCAGATATTTCGATTTCTGCTCAGTTCGACAGTCAAGCAAGACCATCTTCCGGCGAAGTTGTCAGGTTACACTTTTTCTCAAAATTCTGAACTCAACCAACCACCACAACGCGCCTCCCAGAAACCCGGCAATTCCATGTATGAGAAACAACTCGCCGCGATACGACTCTATTACTATCCGCTCATCTGTCATTTCGGGGTGCATTACGGGGATAAGACCCAATCCCAAGATAATACCTATCGATAATACGCATACTATTGGCCGCACCGGAATTTTGCCGCACAAAAAACGCAGAAACAGGCCGACCGGTAGGGAAACGACTGAAAGGACCAGCAAGGCAAACAAATACATTGGACTAAATGCAATAGCCGTCGAGATGCTGGTCATCCCTCCTTCTAAGATTATTATTCCAGCAGAAATTGCGTATCCTACAAAAGTGACTGCAACAACATGTGCCACTGTCTGTCGCAATAGAATAGGGATTATCGTCCCCAAATTTCCTGTTTTGTCCATCATCAGATTTTCGATTCAACTGTTGGGGCTAGAATATTTCTTTCGGTGAAAGCTGTAGTGAAATTTCGGCCACGGACCAAGAATTTCCGCTCTGGGCTCAGAGCGGAGATTTACTGCGATACACCACAACGCAGATGGTGACTGCTCTGCGGGACTATGCTGCCGTTCGTCTTAACCGTCCCAAACACTGACTTCGGACACAAATTGTTCGTCTCCAAAAGTTAGTTTGAGGTGCCCTGTGTTTATTCCCTTCCGAGCCATACCCAAATAATACGAAACCTCTGTCCCATCATCCACATTGGGTTGTCCAAGCAGATCGGTAACTTCAGATCGAGTCATCCCAATCAATTTATGATTTTCTTGAAGATCCTCTACCATATCCCAGCGCAGCGACAATTCGGCCTCGATTTCAACCCAGTTTTTCCATCTATCTTGCTCGAACTTCACATTTGTTGAACCGGCCACGTTCCAAATTGCTGCCAACAGAACCGTAGCTGCAATCAGGACAAGCGCACTTCGGTTTCTTAATTTATCGATCACAACGGCTCCTTAGCATCTACTCGTAGGTAATCATGACGGAGTTCGCTTGCGTATTGGCTTTGAACGCCTTTTTATTCGCGTTTCCGACAAGCAAGTGATCTTCGGCTAACCAACGTATTTCAAGATTTACGAACTCAGGCTGTCCGTCAACAATGTAAGTATTCCCAACTTCATTCTGCAGTCGTTCGTTTGCATCCAACACTGATATCTGCGTACTAAATCCCGTCGTTGCACCGCAATTTCGCTCAAAGACTATCACTCGATGCAATTTGTTTGGAGAGTTCACCTCCTGATGAATAGTATTCTCGCATAAACCCCAATCAGAAAACACATACCCAACGAACGCAAAAACCGAAAAGACAGCGACAGCAAATCCAGCAACAATCCATAGAAATATCTTTTTAGATTTTTTCATGACCTACGTTATCCTCTGGGGCGGGTAGTAGGTTTGATGTATGTCCGCATAGGGCCAAAAATGCCAGATCATGCATCGGCATTCCACGGTATTCCACGGTATTCGCCAAATTGTGGCAAGTGCAAAATTCGCTAGTTTGGGCTCGAACCAGACCTTCACAAGTCCCCGAAAACGCTTGATAAAATAGGTCAGCATATGTGACGTATAATGGTTGTTATGTTGAATAAATACTATCAGAGCCGACCTTGGCTCAGTTTTCTACTCGAACATAGCCGACCTAAACTGTCAGATGTCTCTTAAGAGCCCAAAGCGCCGGATGCTGCGAGCTGCAGGAACGGCCACAACCGGCGAAAGCAGACATTCGCTGCACAATCTAAGAATATCGGCTTTGCTCGCTCGCCGAGACTATTTTCTTGAAGGGTGGATCGACTTCCGACTCGACAATAGTTTGCCCTACAGGACACACTTTGCGTGGAACATCCCATCGAATTTATTCATTGCTCAGATATTCCTGCCGCTAGGTATGGCGTGTAGACTGGTCAAATGACCAGCACTGCCTTCCTGCAAAGCCGAGCCTTAAGATGCCCTCCGGGAGAAACATCCAGATGAGTGTTCCTCGCCTTGGGCCCGTGACTATTAAGTTGGCCGACCGGATCGTGATCGCAAGGGTTGATGAACTCCGTGCTGAAATGGCAGTCGCCGAGACATCGCCGGAGGTCACGATTGACCTTTCAAAAGCGCAGGCAATCGATACCGCGGGTGCCTGGCTCATCATTGACGTACAGAACAAAGTCGAGGAACGCGGCGGGCGATGCGACATCATTGGCGCTTCGCAAGAACAATCAGAATTGATTGATGTCGTACGACATAGCATTCCCGAGAAGGAAGTTGTCAAGAAGCCACGCCACGGCATTTTCGAAGGCCTGGAAAGAGTAGGCAAAGCAACGTGGCTAGGAATTCAGAAGTCTGGTCGAAATTCTGGGTTTTCTTGGGTCGGTCATGGCAGGGCTTGGCGTTCTCTTGATCCATCCAAGTCGTCTTCGGCTGACTTCGCTTGTGCATCACATGCAAGAGATCGGACTTAACGCGATCCCCATCGTCTCGCTTATGGCGTTTCTGATTGGCGTGGTGATGGCGTTTCAAGGCGCAGTCCAGCTTCGTCAATTCGGGGCAGAAGTCTTTGTAGTCGACCTGATCGCGATTTCCGTCTTGCGCGAGCTTGGCATCCTGCTGACCGCGATCATCGTGGCCGGTAGGTCGGGGGCCGCATTCACCGCTGCGATCGGTTCAATGAAAATGCGCGAAGAAATCGACGCGATGCAGACTCTGGGTCTTGATCCGATCGAAGTCCTGGTGCTGCCGCGCGTGCTCGCGCTCGTGATCGTTTTGCCCATCCTCGGTTTCGTCGCCGATGTCATGGGCCTGTTAGGTGGCGCCGTGATGTCCTGGATTGAGCTTGGCGTCTCGCCCGGCATGTTCCAGACCCGGCTCTACGATTCAGTTGACGTTTGGCACTATGCTGTCGGTTTGATCAAGGCGCCGTTCTTTGCGGGTATTATTGGAATTGTTGGCTGCTACGAGGGGATGAAAGTCGGGGGCGACGCAGAGTCGTTGGGACGTCTGACATCGACCTCGGTTGTGCTTTCCATTTTCCTTGTGATCGTAGCTGATGCGATGTTCTCGATCTTCTTTGCCGTAGTAGGTGTCTGATGCCGGAAACCCGTGAAGCAATTATTCGGGTCCGCGGATTGCGTACGCAGTTCGGGGACCATGTTGTGCACGATGGGTTGGACTTGGATGTTTTCCGCGGTGAGGTGCTAGGTGTCGTTGGCGGGTCGGGGACCGGGAAATCCGTGTTGTTGCGGGCGATCGTCGGACTGTTGCGCCCGAAAGCCGGCAGCGTGGAGGTGTTTGGCACTGACATGCTGAATGCCACAGACGAGTCCCGCCAGAAGATAGAGCAACGCTGGGGGGTGATGTTTCAAGATGGTGCACTGTTCTCATCATTGACCGTTTGCGAGAATGTCGAAGTTCCGATGCGCGAACAAACGGACTTGTCGCCGGAAACGCGCCGTGCGCTGGCGGAACTCAAGGTGTCGATGGTCGGCCTGCCGCCCGTCGCCCGAGACAAGTACCCTTCGGAGCTTTCGGGTGGAATGCGCAAGCGAGCTGGGTTGGCGCGCGCTCTCGCGCTGGACCCCGAAATCGTGTTTCTCGACGAGCCAACGGCCGGGCTTGACCCGATCGGAGCGGCTGCCTTCGACGGATTGATAAAGAAGCTGCAGAAGACCATGGGATTGACTGTGTTCATGGTGACCCACGATCTGGACAGCTTGCATGCGATTTGTGACAGGGTTGCCGTACTTGCCGAGAAGAAGGTATTCGTGACCGGCACGATGAACGACATGTTGAAGGTGGACCATCCTTGGGTTCATGAGTACTTTCATGGTCCCAGAGCGCGCGCTGCCGGGTTTGGGGTCGAGGGCTGATTTCGGATGGAAACCAAAGCCAACTTTGTGCTGATCGGCACCATGACCGTTCTTGGCGTCCTCGGGTTGCTGGGCCTTTTGATCTGGTTCGCAAAAGTCGAAATCGACCGCCAGTATGCCCAATACGAGGTATTGTTCGAAAGCGTTTCGGGCCTCGGGATGGCGGCGGATGTCCGTTACAATGGGCTTTCGGTCGGAAAGGTCGTCGGTCTTGGCCTTGATGCGGATGATCCAGGCAAGGTGCGGGTCCGGATCGAGGTTGCGGCAGACACCCCGATCAAGACCGATACGACCGCGCAACTCAATTCGCAGGGCGTCACAGGCGTTTCTTTCGTCGCGCTGACGGGCGGAAGCCCGGGCGCCGCGCTTTTGCTCGATAGCGGCACGCCAACGGCCGTTCCGCTGATCCCTGCTGAGCGATCAGTTGTTCAGGCCCTGACCGAGGATGCCCCGGATTTGGTCGCAGAAGCCGTCGCGGCGATCAAGGAGGTGCGCAATTTCCTGGGATCGGAGAACCAGACTGCAGTTTCGAACGTGCTGCAAAACCTTGAAACAGCCTCAGGCAAACTTGAACAGGCGTTGTCGGATTTCTCAGAAATTTCACAGACGGTTTCAGAAGGCACCGCCGAGATTTCAAGGTTCACCGGACGACTAGATGAAATCGGAACCACGATTCAGACAACGCTTGGGAAGGTCAATGAAACCCTTGATGTTGCGAAAGTTTCGATTGCTTCGGTGGAGCCGACTATGCGTTCGGCAACATCGGCATTCACAACTGCAGAAAAGACTATAGGTGGCGTGGACGCTTTCGTTCAGATCCAAGTGCCGCAAATCGCCGATGACTTGTCTTCTGCAATACGGACCATTGACTCGGCCACGAGCGAGTTGCGCGGCCAAATAGATAAAGTCCTCACACAAATTGGCGGGTCTGCCGACATGGCGACTGAACGGTTTTCTGAGCTTGAAGCGACGATCGAGGCGCTCGATGTAACGCTAGCTGAGGCTCAGACATCGCTCGCGGCAGTCGAAAGCGCATCTGTCAACTTCCAGGGGCTGGTGGACGGTGAGGGAACAGCGCTTGTGACCGATGCCCGGACAACTCTTAAGACGGTTCAGGATGCCATCTCGGGAATCGACGTGATCTTTAAACAGGACATACCAGACATCGTCGCCGATATCGGAACAGCAGTCACATCGGCAACGGGTGTAATTGATGAGGCTTCAAAGGATATCTCGGCATTCACGAATCGGCTGGAACCGTTGGTAGCCAGAGGCGATCAGACCTTGCAGGCCGCAACCGATACCCTGACGAAGGCGAGCCGTACCCTGACGAACCTGGATCAGGCGCTGAGCACCGCCGAAAGGGCCCTTAACGCTGCAGAGCAGACGTTCGTTGACGCCGACACGGTAATCGGGACTGATCTGGGACCAGCGATTTCAGACGTCCGCACTGCGGCGGGCCAGTTCGAGGCGACGATGAGGACTTTTTCGGAAGACATTCCCGATGTGACCGCAGATTTGCGAGAAGCCATGGCCGGTGCCCTAAATGTCATTGAGAAAATCAACGAAACAGTGACGGCGAGTGCTCCGCCGATACAGTCGTTTTCCCGAACTGGCCTGCCCGAATTCACAAAGTTTGCCCGCGAAGCGCAGCAACTCGTTTATCAGTTAGAGCAATTGACTAAGAAGATGGAACGCGACCCGGCGCGGTTCTTCTTTGGAAATGACCTTCGCGATTTCAGGAGATAATCAAAATGGCGTTTAGCAAGACCTTTCGCTCCGTTACTTTGGCATTTGGTCTTGTGGCCACTGCGGGTTGTTCTGCCCTGTCCAGCATTCAGTCAGCATCCAAACCGCTTGATACGTTCGAACTCAGTCCCCTTCCCGCCGGTTCAGTGGCCACTACACGCGGCAGACGCTCCCTAGAAGTCGCGTTGCCAACCGCGACGGGCGCTCTGACCAGCGACCGAATTGTGATCAAACCCACGACGCTTCAGCTAGAGGCTCTGCCCGACGCAAGATGGGTAAACGAAGCGACCGAACATGTTCAGTTGTTGTTGGTCAGGTCGTTAGCTGGCTCCGGTCGTTTTGCGATTGTGAGCAGCGCGGGTTCTGGCCCGTCCCCCGACTACGTTTTGTTGACAGATCTGCAAGCTTTTCAAGCTGAAGTTGCGGCGGATCAGATCACAGTCGTCATACGCACAACGATGACTTTGTTGAGAAACACCGATGGGTCCGTTGTTACGTCTAGGAATTTCGCCAACTCGACGACGGTGTCTGACACAAGTACCGAGCTCGTAGTCACGGCGTTCGACCAGACCATGACACAACAACTAAAAGATGTGGTTAGCTGGCTGGTCAGAAATGCTGGTTCTTGATGGCTGTCGCGGCTGATGTCTTACTGATTGCTCGAGCACGGGCAATTTTCCGAACTTCTGTGCTCGAAAAACTATCGCTTACACCTGCCTAATACCGGGCATGAAACCAATGTCGGCATGGCAAGGGCCGCAGTACAGCGTTAGTCGCAATGTCGAATGTCCACTTTGGGCGGCGGTTTCAACAGATCGACGCAACACTTTAATCTTTGAACAAAGATGGAGTGTAAATAATGGCGTACCGGAATCGGGTATTTTTCACCGATACACAGAAGTCAGAGATATGGGATCGATGGCAACGCGGAGAGTTGATGAGTTCGATTTGGCGGCAGTTTGAGCGCGGCTCATCTTCAATTTACGCGCTGCTGGAACGAACCGGCGGCATACGCCCGCCCGCGCGTAGACGGTCTCGGTTGGCATTGACGCTTGTTGATCGCGAAGAGATATCGCGCGGTTTGACTGCCCAACAATCTTTACGATCTATTGCCCGAAGTCTTCGTCGGTCACCCTCAACCGTCAGCCGAGAGGTCAAGCGCAATGGTGGCGCCAAAGACTACCGTGCGGCGGCATCCGATTTGAGCACTTGGCGTCGCGCGCATCGTCCCAAGCCCTGCAAACTGATCGGCAACGACTATCTCTGCGGCGCAATCTCAGCCAAGCTGAAGCGCAAGTGGTCCCCGCAACAAATCGCAGGTTGGCTGATGCGCGAACATCCTGATGAAGAAGACAAGCGCGTCTCGCACGAGACGATATATAGAAGTCTATTCATTCAGACACGGGGCGTTTTGAAGAAGGAATTACAAGCACATCTTCGTGCAACCCGCTCCATCAGGCGCTCGCGCCACGCGACTTTGAAGCGGAGCGGCCTTGGCAAGTTCAACGACGCTGTTTCTATCCGCGAGAGACCCGCAGACGTAGAAGACAGGGCTGTGCCGGGTCATTGGGAAGGCGACCTGATTGCTGGATCGGGCAACAGCTTCATTGCGACATTGGTCGAGCGTCACACCCGTTTTGTGATGCTGGCAAAGGTCGGCAACAAAGACAGCCACAGCGTCATTCAGGCGCTGATCAAACAGTCCCGCAAGCTGCCCAAAGAGTTGTATCGCTCCCTGACTTGGGATCGCGGTACGGAGATGGCCGGGGACAGGGCCTTCACCTTAGCGACAGATATCGACGTCTTTTTGTGCGACCCACACAGCCCGTGGCAACGCGGCACCAATGAAAATACCAACCGCCTTTTGCGACAATACTTTCCAAAGGGCACAGATTTGTCGATACATAGTCAGGCAAAGTTAAGCGCTGTCGCAAGACAGCTCAACGAACGACCACGAAAGACGCTGGGGTACGAAACTCCCGCAGAGCGTTTCAATGCATGTGTTGCGTCGACCAGTTGAGATCACCGCCGAAAGCGGTGATTGAAGCAAGTCGATGGAAGGGCAGCTTCGTCCGCATGTGAGACATCGGGCACTGGCGCAGCGAACGGCCGGATTGGAATCTGACCATTTGGCGCTCAGTGAACGGCCGGTTTGGGGGAATTGTGCTGCACTGCCGCAACTCGGTCGCTGTTTCGACCGGTGTGTCGTAGCAATGTTCGCTGCAAATGCATCAGGCCGGTTTGTCCGCGTAGCTGTCCTACGGCCATTTCAATTGCTGCGGCATGCACGAACGGCTGCTTTGGGGAAGCTGAAACGCGGCGTCTCGCCCTCGATGATCGGCAGCTTTGGGCCGTCAACTGCCAATGGCGTGAGCAGTTCAACTAACCACCGTTTTCCTTCGTGTAGTCGACATATTTCGTTTAGCAGACCGCTTGCCGTCATTAGTCGGAAGCTCAGCGGTCGCGCAGGCGCTCGGCCAGTATGGAACCATCCGCGGCGAGACGGCCGCGCATTTCCGCCGCGCTCCCGATCATCGGTCTGTCGTCGATCCTGGTTTCGCTCGTGATGACGAAACGTGCGCCGTCGATCGCATCAGGCGCCGTCATGATGCCTCGGAACCGGACTTTGCCGCCAACCGGGATCGGAGCGGCCGCCAGTTCATCATCCAATGCTCCACCCGCGATCCAGTCCCGCAGCAGGGTGATCTGCGCCTCGGTCAGCCATGGCGGGCCGTCGAGCGGCATTCGGGGATCGGACAGGCCTTCGACCCGGCGGATCAGTTCGGATGCCAGGAGATTGCCTGGAATGACCGCAAGCCGTTCTCCGCCCGCAAGGATTTCGGCCAATGAGGTCAGGCGCAGCCCTTCGGGCGGCGCGCCCATCTTCGAGTTGCCGGAGTGGCATTCAATGCAACGCTGCTTGAAGATGACTTCGACCTCGCCATAAGTGATATGTCCATCCGCATAGGGATCGAGGGGCGCGGTCGACGCCGTTTCAGCTGTCTCTGCTCGAGGCTCCTCAACATTAGGACCGGTTGCATCACCCGCGATCCACGCCGCGATAACTTCGATCTCAGTCTCGCTCAGGAAAGGCGGACCGTCCAGCGGCATGCGTGGCTCGGCAACCCCGGTGATGCGTTGCAAAAGAGCGCTGGCACCCGGAGTTGTGCTGTCAACAACCGACCCGTTCTCCGATCCCGTCATGACGCCTTCGTGGCTGTCGAGGGAAAGACCGAGCGGCGCAAACTCTCCCGAATGGCATACCACGCAGCGCTCCTCGAAAATCAGGGCAACGTCCTCCCAGGATTGCGCTGCGGCAGGCACGGCTAGCGTGACGATCGCGACGGATCCGACAAAAAGTGCTCTCATGCGACGAGGTTAACGGAGAAGTACCGGGTTGCGCTAGTCTGAGAGATCTATGTCACTGCCACAGTGAATGGCTTTGAGGTTGCATTGGGAACCCCGGGAAGAATATATTTCCTTTGAACCTTGCATGCCAAAGTCAGTCTCTGAATAGTCCGCCAAGCCCTTTGCGCAGCTCGTTCTCAAGCTTGTCTTTAACCTTGTCTTCGACCTTTTGTTTTTCTTCCTTCAGCCGGACCTTCGCTTTGGCTTCTACTTTGTCTTGCTCGAGGCGCAGTCTTTCCTTGGCGACAAATTCCAGGTCAGGATAGATGCGCGGTTTTGCCCATGGCCCTTCAATACGAACCGGGATCGAGAGACCTCTGGTCGCCTCGGTTTCGAAAACACGCGGGTTTAGAAGATAATCCAGTCTTTGACCGCCCAAATCGATCTCGCCCTGACCAAGAGCCTCGAACAGAGTTGCCGCGACGATAAGATCGTTGTTCTTCAGCACTCCATCCGTAATAACAAAACTCGCGTCCAAGGACTGAAAGATCGTTGTGGCCCTGTCGCCCACAGCATCGCTGCCACCAAAGAGCGCGGCCAGATCGAAGCCAGTTATATCGCCCTGACCAATGTCCAGCGATCCCTCCCCCGAGAGAGAGCGCATGATCTGATCCAGCGATTGTCCGACGCCCAGAAAGGACAGTTTCGTATTTCCGGCACCACGCATCCGGTCAAAACCTGCCAGGTCGGTCAGAAGCGCCTGAACGGCGACGGTTTGGCCATCCATGTCACCGGCAACGCTTAAGCCGTTCCGGTTGTTCACCACCAAGCGGCCCGCCAAAGCACCGCCGAAGGCTTGGGCGCGTTGGATTTGCGCAACCGCGCGCGCATTGTCGATAGTAACCAACAAGGACACATCGCGCATTTCGGTCGACCCCAGATCGACACTGGCCGCATCGACACTGATATCGGCATCCAAAAGGCCGATGCCGCTTGCGTCGATCGGGTCGGTTGACCAACCGGTGCCATCGACCGGTTCGGTGGCACTGCCTTCGTCGGCGGACAAGAACGCAAGGTTCAATGCGGTCGCGGTCAATGTTGCGTTTAAAAAGGGCACGTCAGTCAATGCAACGGACACCGGCCCCTGCAACCTGTTCTCTCCAAACCGATAACTGCCGCCTGAAATTTCGATTTGGTCAGGTGCCATCGCCAGTGCGCCTGCCACTTCGATGGGGAGGATCTCGGCAGGCAGCGATGTTTCCGATCCACCAGCTAAGGCAAGAAGCGCGCTTGGCGCTGGCAGATTTGCTGCGAGCTGGCCGATAAGACGGCCGTCCACCGAAGCCTCGCCCGTGTAATTTATCGTGTTCCGCCCAATCTTTGAAGACACCAAAACATCCGTCATCTCGCCTGCGATAAGCGAAGGAAGCGATGCAATTTCGATATCAGCCGATGCGGTCTGCCCGCCCGCAACAAGTGTCAGTGACGTTGTGAGAGGGGCATCCGCGCTTGGCATAGATGCGTTCACATCGACATTCTCTAACAGCAGGTCGGTACCAGCGACGGCATCGCGAAAGCGGATCGTGCCGTCTTGGATGGAGAGGGAGGCAAGTGATATCTTCGAGGGTTGCGATCCATCGGCATCGCTTCCACCGCTCGCGCTTTCAGCACTCCAGTTGACGCGACCGTCGCTGTCTTTGACAAGGTTCAAGGAAGGCTCGACCAACGTGATCTCTTTCACGTCGACCCGACGGGACAGAAGGGCCCAAAGATCAACACCAACATTCACAGCCTTGCCAGAGATCAAAGGGTCCTCGCCGGATGTCCCTGCAATTTCAAAGGCCCCTGTTCGAACACCAAGATTTGGAAAAAACTGAGGACGCAGCGAGCCGGTCAGCATGACCTTGCGCCCGGACATTGAAGTGATTTGGTCGCCCGCGATCTTTGCCAGCCGCTCTCCCGATATCAGGAACAGACCACCAACCAAAACGACAATAAGAACAGCAACCAAAGCGATCAGTCGCGACATTATCCGAAGCACTGCAAAAATCCTTTTCGATTCCATGACCTGATCAGACCCACCTGATTGGTCCATTTTCGAGTTTTAGTGCATGACCGGTTGGAACTCACCCTGTTTTTGGTCCGGTCTTCAGGTGGACGACGAAAGCTTCGTCCGCGCTGCCGCCATCCCGTCGCATAAATTGCTGCATCGAGCATGAATGGCAAGTGCGACGGACTGCACTGCAGCGTTATAGACGGGCGCTGGAAGGCAGCTTCGGGCCGTGAGTAACGCTCCTGCTTTGTCGAAATCGAGCCAATGCTGCGCCGCATCTGAGATCGGCTTGGAGCCCTTCTGAGACATTCTAACTAAGCGCAGAATTACCGCGATGGGCGCATTCGAGACGTTCGCTGCGGGTGTAAGCGGGCGGAGCTGAGAGCGAAAACCAGTCAGATGAGGATCTTCGCTAGTGCAGCAACTCCGAATTGCCAGGTAGACTTCTGGCCGTCCTAGCGGACAAAGCAATGGCCCCCACGACAAACAGTGCGCCCAGAATATTCGGCAGGATTGCCAATGGCCAATATGCTCCTATCGCTCCAAAGATGAACAACGGCACGGTGAGCCAATTTAGTGGCCCCTCCGCATACCATTGGATCAATGCGTTGGTGGCGTAGATGCCGAAAAGCGCGAAGCCGCCGATTTGTATAACTTCGTACCACGCGCCTGAAATAAGTGGCGTGTAAGCAAAAAGGAGCGGCACGATGTAGAGGCCTTTCGCGATCTTCCAGCTTTCAAACCCCGTTGCCATCGGGCGCGATCCGGCGATGCCAGCGGCAGCAAAAGCGGCGAGGCATACCGGAGGTGTGACGTTGCTGTCCTGGCTAAGCCAGAAAATTATCAGATGCGCCGTCAACAGGAAGGTCATCTGAGCTGCGGGATCGACCAGAACCGGACGGATGGTTACCGCCAGCTCAAAAGGGATTGCCTTTATAAGTGACCAAGCCTCTTCGCGGCTCATACCTTCGCCAACTTGCAAAGCAAGCGGGTGGTCGACAAGCAAGAAAAGCGCAGATTGCGCCGGATCACTGATCCCCACAATCAGTGCATCGACAATCAGGCTGTCGGCCATGATGCCCGCAAGGGCTGGGGCCGTCAGAATGGCAAGGATGATATAGGCCGCTGTCACGGGCAGACCCATGCCAAGCACAAGTGACGCAAGCGCGATCAGCACAATCGCCAGCACCAACGAGCCTTGCGACCATTGCGCGATCATCAAGCTGAAGCCGTTGCCGACGCCGCTTGTGACAATCGCATTGTTCATAAGACCGATGGCGACCAGCAAGACGGCTGTCATGATCGAAGACCGCACGCCGCTGACCAGCGCGTCGGCGATGTTCTTTGGCCCCATGGTCACAGGGCTGAAGCTGCCTTTGGGCAGGATTATTGCCAGGACCGAGGTTGCCCAAGACGTGCCGATCAACGCCGCAATAGCCCAGCACGCCGCATAAGACGGCGTGACACCCGCCATGAGCAACCAGATCATCACAGTAAGCGGCAAGACAAAGACCAGTCCGCCCGAAATCAGTTTGGCACGATCAACTTTCATGTCGATTTCAGCGCCTGCGTCATATTTCACCGCCTCAATGCGAACGATAAAGGCGACCGACAGGAAATAGAGGATCGCAGGCACGACCGAAACGGCGACAATCGTACCGTATGGGATCGAGGTATAACTGGCCATCACGAAGGCGCCCGCCCCCATGATTGGCGGCATAAGCTGGCCACCGGTCGAGGCCGCGGCCTCTACCCCTGCGGCGAACTGCGGGCGAAAGCCGTTGGCCTTCATCAAGGGAATGGTGATGACCCCGGTCGAGGCGGTGTTGGCGATGGCCGAGCCCGAGATAGTTCCGGTCAGCGCCGACGACAAGACAGCAACGAAGGCGGCGCCGCCCTTTACCCGCCCGGCCACGATCTTTGATAACTCGATCACAAAACCGGAGGCCCCCGAGACAACAAGGAATCCACCGAAGATCATGAAAAGCGTGATGTTCGTCGACGAAATATTCGCAAGGATGCCGAACATGCCTTCGTCGTTATACAACGAGCGAAACAACACGTCGTCGACGGGCAGTGACGCTGCGCGGAACACGCCCGGCATATAGCCGCCAAGAAACAGGATATAGGAAAGCGACAACACGATCAGGATCGGGATGACCCAGCCCGACACCCGGCGCGACAAATCAATCGCAGCGAAGATCAGCAAAAAGCCCGCAGCCCAGTCCAGAAAGGTGAACTGCCAGCTTTGGCCAGTCACGGCCAGAGTACGCTCATAAACCGAATTTTCCGACCAAGCGACCCAAAGTGCTGCGGCGGCGACCAGCAAGCCATAGATGACGTCAACTGATTGCGCCCAAGTGGTTTCAGCCCGCGCGCCGAAGGGGCTATAAAGAACGGCGGCAAGAAAGGCAAAGCCTGCAAAATGGATGGCGTTTTGCCACTTGCCCGGTTCGATCAGATAGACGTTGGTGACGATGTGCCAGATGCCAAAGGCGATGGCAAAGGTGACCATGAACCAGCCAAGCGCGCTGTTCGACCCATGCAAACTCAGCAGCTTCTCGCGCGAATTTTTGGCGGTTTCGCTCACCAGCAGCTCTCCCGGCTTGGTACAGAAAGGGCGCGGTCGTCGCCGCGCCCAATTCTTGCTTTTCTACAATGCTACATTGGCATCAGATGTGCTGGTATCGTCAGGCCAACTTCCTGATAGTACTTGGCCGCACCTGCATGCAGCGGCACGGGCAGACCTGCCATCGCAGCTTCGACCGCCATGGCTTTGGTGGCCGGGTGGATCGCTTGCAGGAAGGGCAGATTTTCGTACATCGTTTTGGTCAGCAGATAGACGTGGTTTTCATCAACGCTTGCGTTTACCGCAAGAAAATTTGGCTGAGCGATGGTGTTTACGTCCTTGTCCTGACCGGGATAGGTGCCAGCCGCGATGGTATAAGGAACCCAAAGATTGCGACCGCCGTCCATTTTGGCAAGCTGCTCTTCTGTCACGTCAAGGATGGCGAACTTGCCTTCGTTCGACGCCATCAGCTTGGTGATCGCACCAGTTGGGGGACCTGAGGGGATACCGGCGGCGATAACCTGACCGTTCGCCATGGCATCTACCGTTGGGCCATAGCCCGCATAGACAAGTTCAAAGTCGCTTTCGATGTCTAGACCCAGACCCGACAGCAGAACCATGTTGGACCCGATAGTGCCCGAGTTCTGCGCGCCCATGCCAGCTGCCACTCCCTTAAGCGCCACCAGATCGTCGACGGTGCCGGTCGCGGCCTTGTCTACCGGAACCACGAATTGCTCGACGTTCTGCCAAAGCATCGTGACCGAACGCAGGTTTTCCTGTGGCTCGGTGATTGGACCGGTGCCGGTTGCGGCATACGAGCCGAAGAGGCCCTGAAGAATTGCGAAATCCGCAGTACCTGCGCCCATGGCTTGAACGTTCGCGCCCGAACCGGCCGAGTTCACGGCGGTCAGCGAGAATTTCTCCCCTGGCAGCAGCTTGATTTTTGATAGCGTCGAGATGGCTGTGCCTACAGGGTGATAGGTGCCGCCTGTCGAAGCCGTGTTGAGGATATAGTCTGTCGCCTGAGCGTTAGCGGCAGTCGAAGCAACTGCAAGCGTCGCTCCAAGCACCAGCGCCTTGATCGTTTTCATATTCATTTCCTCCCATTTTGAGGCTGCAGACACAGCCTCAAAGTTTCATGTCCTACTAGAAGATATCTTTATATGAAGGATTTTGCATGGAGAGAAGGAACTATCTTCGAGTATCCGCAGCAAGTCTCCTTATCGAGTTCGAGTTTATCTACGCAGATAAGGAGCTTTGGACCTATCCCGAATGATGCCAAACTCAGGCTTGGATAGAGGGCAGCTTCGTCCGCTCAGTGTGAATTCGCCTGTCTCCTGATTTTGCGGGTGCAGCGAATGTCTCTTTCGACGGGCCGCACCGCAGCATCAGGGTTGGTCACTGGATGGCAGGTTTTGGCCGGAAGTGGCTGCTTAGGCGTTACTTGCGAACGGCAGATTTGTCCGCACAGCAGTCATCTAGTTCGGTTGAAGCGGAGGTCTGCTTCCGGCCCAAATCAGACTTTGAAAATGGATGCCAAACACTTCGCCTCCACTGCACACAAGCAAACGTTTGCTTGTGCAGTGGCGCTTTTGTTTCTCCAGAAATCAATGCGGAAAGCCAAGTTTTCTATCTGTATTTTGAGACTGTGTGAATAGTTCGTTGTATTGGCAAAGGAAAAAGGCTTGCCCCAACGCAATTGCAGCGCGTTGGGGCCAAGTTTCTTAGTGCGTGAACTTCTTGATCTCGCCGCTATCCAAGCGTGAGGCGTAGGAGAAGAGTTCTTTCTTCACCAGCTTCATCAGGAAATAGAGACAGAAGATATTCACCACAGCCATGGCAAAGATCGCAGCATCCGAGAAGTCGATAACCGGACCAAGGCTTGCTGCTGCACCGATAACGATGAAGACGCAGAAGATGACCTTAAAGATCAGCTCGGACGTTTTCCCTTCGCCAAACAGATAGGTCCAGGCTTTCAGTCCGTAGTAGCTCCACGAGATCATCGTCGAGAAGGCAAAAAGCACAACCGCAACAGCCAGCACATAGGGGAACCAGCTGATACCCGAGGCAAATGCCGCTGACGTCAGTGCCACACCCGTATTGCCGTCCACAGTCGCGATGGCGTTACCCGCTTCGTTCAGCACATAGTTGCCGGTTGTCGGATCGACGATCAACTGCTGCGAGATCACGATCACCAAGGCGGTCATCGTACAAATCACGACCGTGTCGATCAGCGGTTCAAGCAGGGATACAAAGCCTTCCGTGATCGGCTCTTTGGTTTTCACCGCCGAGTGCGCGATCGCGGCAGACCCAACGCCAGCCTCGTTCGAGAAGGCCGCTCGTTTGAAGCCCTGAATCAAGGCCCCCACGAAACCGCCAGCAACGCCAAGACCCGTAAAGGCGCCTGCGAAGATCTGACCAAAAGCCCAACCGATCATGTCATAGTTCACCAGCAAGATGATCAGTGCAGCACCGACATAAAGGATGCCCATGAATGGCACGACTTTTTCGGTCACATTGGCGATGGATTTGATGCCACCAACGATCACCGCAAAAACGACAGCGCAAAGACGATACCCGTTATCCAACCTGGATAGTCACCGACAATACCCGAGATCTGAGCATGTGCCTGATTGGCCTGGAACATATTGCCGCCGCCCAAGAGCGCCGAGAATACAGAAGATCGAGAACACGACCGCAAGGATTTTACCACCCGGCAAGCCCAACTCGTCGAACCCCTTTGAGATGTAATACATCGGACCACCCGAAACAGTGCCGTCATCGTATTCGTTCCGGTACTTCACGCCCAAGCGTACATTCGGTGAATTTCGACGCCATGCCAAGAAGACCCGCAAGGATCATCCAGAAAGTCGCCCCCGGACCACCAATGCCGACGGCAACGGCAACACCTGCGATGTTACCCAGACCAACAGTGCCCGAGAGCGCCGTGGCAAGCGCCTGAAAGTGGCTGACTTCGCCTGCGTCGTTCGGGATCGGAATAGTCGCCTTTGACCAGCTGAATAGCATGCCGGAAAAAGCGGAACTGAACAAAACCAAAGTATACAGTGAAAACTGTGGCGGCGATGACCAGCCACATCACGATCCAGGGAAAGCTTGTTCCGGGAAAGGGCGCGAAGATCAGGCTTACAAACGGGCCTGTCAGATTTGCAAAAACTTCATTGACCTTTGCGTCAATGCCCATGGCCTCTTGCGCGGCAAGCGGGCTTGAAGCCATGGCTGCGACCGCAAGGGTCAGCCAGAAATTTAAAGTGTTTTTCATGATAGACCCCTATCCCACGACCGTGACGGGCACGTCTGCGTGCATCACAAGGCTTTGCGTCGAGCTGCCGAAAATTCGTTTGGCAAACCCATCCGACGATCCGCGACCAACGATGATTTGTGATCCGCCGTGTTCAACAGTGAGCCTGTTCAAAGTTTCAGCAACATCGCCGTGACGCACGATACCGCTGGCATTGAACCCAGCCTCTTTCAGTGCGGCCACCGCCGGATCGACGATCCGTGTCGTCGCCAGATGAAGCTCTTCTTCACGCCGTTTGTGACGTTGTTCGTTCTCTTCCGGTGTTTGGAATGTGAAAGGCGACCATTCGATTACATAGATCGCGAGCAACTCGCAGTCGTCCATCTTGGACGCCAAATCTTTTGCAAACGCGAGTGCGCGTTCACCGGTGTCTGTCCCATCAAGTCCAATGACAATTTTGACTGTCATCTTGTCCTCCGTTTTTCGCTGCGTTTTTTTGCTATTTGGAGAGCAAATGCTCTCAGAAGAGGCATCCGAAATCAAACTCGCGTTTCCGAACCACCCGGATTCATTATCAGTGATTATCACTAGACATAGGGGATTTTTTCAGCCTTATTTCAGGAAATATTCGCTAAAAGCAGACGAAGAGTAGGGAAAATACCTAGTGAGCAGGAGTTTAGACAGGATCGACAAACGGATTTTGGAGGAGTTGGAATCAGATGGACGGCTTTCAATTGTCGAGCTTGCAACGCGGGTAAACCTGACGAACACGCCCTGTTCCGAGCGGGTGAGACGGCTAGAGCGTTCGGGCTTTATCAGCGGGTACCGCGCCATATTAAACATGGAGCAACTTGGGCTGGGGCATCTGACGGTCGTGCAGGTTTCGCTTGCGGCAACCGGCGGTGATAACTCACTTGATTCCTTCAACCAAGCCGTCGCCAAAGTTCCCGAAGTCGAAAGTTGCCTGATGGTTGCCGGTTCCTTTGACTATCTGTTGACGATCCGAACCAGGGACATTTCGCATTTTCGCGAAGTCCTAGGTGACAAGATCAACAAACTGCCAGGCATTCACCAGACCAACTCCTTCGCCGTCATGGAAGTCGTGAAATAGCTGCGACTTTATTTGATATCGCGCGGATAGAAAATTCGACCCAGCGTAACTCTGATCTTCGAGTTTTCCGATGGACGGAGATTTTTGGGGCTGCCCTTATGCTTGCTGCCTTTCCGCGAACGACCGCTTTCCGCCTTTCATGCCAGATGTTGCGCTCGGCTCGAAGGTCATAGAAGGGCTCAAAGAGGGCATTTGCTGCGCTTCGATCGAACGTCCGCTTCCGGCGGTGGGTTCAACTGATCGACGCAACACACTCTGCAAACTTTTCAGCCGGGCTTTGATATTGCAAGGTCTTGCGTAGCTGCTCATTGAGCTGCCTGGCGATGGCGCTGAGTTTTGCTTGGGAATGCACCGACAGGTCGGTTCCACGCGGCAGATACAGCCTCAACAGACGGTTGGTATTTTCGTTTGATCCGTGTTGCCATGCACTGCCCGACAGTCGCTGCTTGCAGCGATGAGAGGGGGGGAATGTGGATCGCAGAAGTAGACTTCAACATCAGTCGCCAGTGTTAGGTGTGGATGATGTGCCAGTTCTTTGCCGCGATCCCAGGTCAGGGATTTGTAGAGTTCCTTTGGCAGCCGCTTGGACTGTTTGATCAGCCCTGAGATAACGCTTTAGGCTCAGCGCTTGTCTGCTTCGCCGTCGCTCAGGGGGACGGATTTCCGCCTGTCGGGGAGATAACTGAAAACACCGACGACAATTGGCGATCAAACACCCGTCCGATCGAACTCATCGACTCCCCGCGCTGCCATCGATCCCAAATCTCGGCGCGCTGTGCGGCTGAATAATAAATACGGCGGCGGTACTTCATGGCAAACACTCCATCTTTGCTCAAAGACTAAAGTGTTGCGTCCACCTGTTGAGGGCACCGGACAATGCCGCCGTTCGCCTTGGTCAGGCCAATAGCCGGTTCCGGCGGTTCCCGTACGGCGCGAAATATGATCAAATCAACAGGGCAATTGCGAAAGCCGCTATCGCGAAAGGAACCATCGAGAGCTGAGCAAGAACACCAAGGGATGGAAGTTAGAAAGAGAAGATCTACCTTGATTTTCGCATCCTTAAGGCAAACGAATGCGCATGAAATGTCGATCTAACAGTCGGCCAAAGTATCGCTCGTTTGGGTTAATGACCGCCTCGGGCCCGCTGGAAGCGCTTGCTAATTTGTTGCATGCGGCTGCAAACAAACTGTTTAGTGATCTGATCAATTGCAACGAGCTAAGGGATGCCTGTACGGTTTTGACGAGTGTATTGATTTTTTTGGGGTTAGTATGGATCGAACTGAAGGACTCCGATCGGGGATTCGTTTTCCCTTCCTCCGGGCGGGCTTCCTGCTGATCGCGGAAGTCGATGCGTTGACTGGCAAGGGCAGCCGGATGAGCGAAGCAACAAAACCGGCTCCTTGGGCAGTTCTTAAGGGCACGCTTTGAGCGTCGAAGGCCCTATCATCCATGGCTTGTTCATCAGCGTCATTCGCGGTCACGACTGCTTTTTCGGGACGGCGCTGGTCGTCAAATTCATCTACACGATGGCGCCCACAACCGGCTTCTTCGTTGGTGCGCTTGGGGTAATCCCGTTGCTGCCCGAGGGATTGGGTGTGTCCTGATGCTGATGTCAAAATTAATAGTCAGTGACGTGATTGGTCAAATTGCTTTGGAGTCGCCTGGCGCGCCAGCACTCCAGGCCCGAGGGTCCAGCGCCGCAACGTATGAGTTCATTGTCTCTCTGATTGACGAAACCAGAAGTTTCCTGAATGCGAGAGGAATTGGCCGTGGCGACCGCGTTGCGGTCCTCGTGTCCGATCCGGCGCGCGCCATGGCCACTTATCTTGGTGTCATGAACTCGGCCGTTGCTGTGCCGATGAGTCCGAAATCCACCGAACTCGAACTGGTAAGTGCATTCAAAGATCTCAATCTGGCGGCCGTCGTTCTGTCCGAAGACCTCGAGCAAATCGCGTCGACTGCAAGTAAAGCGGCGCTTCCAGTCTTCTGGGCAATGCAGATTCCGAATGTGACTGGCGGATTTCAACTTTCCGGTGGCCCAAAGAATCCGAATTCCAAAGGAGCGCGCATCAGGGATACTGACATCGCCTGCATCCAGACCTCTTCCGGCTCGACGGGACAGGCGAAAGCCACGCTGCAATCACATGAAGTGCTTGTTTACCGATCGGAACGGGATCGCCATATCCTTAACCTCGGCCGGGACGATGTCATGATCAACTTCCGGCCACCATATCTGAGCGGTCCGCTGAACATTGGCCTTCTTGGCACCGTCTGCTCGGGTGGTTCCGTAGTTGTCCCTTACCAGTTCGTTGCGGACGACTTCTTCGGTGACCTGCTTGAATTCGGAGCAACCTGGTACACGGGCGGTCCGGCTTATCACAGAGCTATTTTGGAATGCGTGACCTCGCACCCAGAAGCGCTGGCAAGCCACAAACTCAGGTTCATTCGTTCAGCGGGTTATGTCTTGCCAGAGGATCTTCAGCAGAAACTGGAAGCAACTTTCGGTGTGCCATGTATTCAGAAATACGGCAGCTCCGAAGCCGGACTGGTAAGCTGCAATCCTCTACCTCCCAGAAAACGAAAAGCCGGCGCTTGCGGCCCGGTGGTCGGGTGCGAGGTTCGTATCGTCTCGGAGGACGAGACCGACTTGCCAGCAAATGAGGTCGGAGAGATCTGGGTCCGTGGCCCCGGTGTATTTTCCGGCTACGACGACGATCTCCTTACAAAAGCTTCTTTTTCTGGGGATTGGTTCAAAACCGGCGATCTTGGCACCGTCGACGAAGACGGCTATCTTTCGATCTCGGGCCGAAAGAACGAGATCATCAACCGTGGTGGACAGAAGATTGCGCCGCAGGAAGTAGAAGATGTCTATGCCGCGCTGCCCGGAGTTGCCGATGTCATGTGCTTCCCAATTCCGCACGAAACTTTGGGCGCTACTGCGGGCTTGGCGATCATCGCGCGCGATTGCGCGAAAGCTGACACTGAGGAATTGCGGAATCTAGCGGCGAAAAGCTTGTCGCGGTTCAAGCAACCAGAGACAATTGTCATTGTGGACAGCCTACCTCGGGGACCGACCGGCAAGCCTCTTCGCAAGCAAGCCGCGGAGTTCTTCAAGCTGAATTGCGCCGGCAAATCAGTGGGCGAACTTGGACGCTCACCGAAGGATCGCCTTGAACAGATTTGGTGCGATACCCTCAAGATCGAAACCGTACACGAGCACGAGAATTTTACGCTGCTGGGCGGAGATTCTCTTCGGGCGATGCGTCTTGTTCTGCGGATCGAGCGGGAATTCAATGTTTCTCTCCCTCCTGAGGTCATCTACGGAAAAGGGGCGACTTTAAGTGGCCTGCGCGCGAGTATCGCGCAGGCACAGACAAATGGTGCCAAGCGGCGTGTCTTGCCGAAAAGATCTGATCCCAGTGCTGATCTTCCACTCAATTCCAGTCAGAAGCGCATCTGGTCGATCTGCAAAACCTTTCCGGATATTGCTCTTTATAATTCGTCTTTCGGCCTTCGTTTCCCTGGGCGACTTGATGTGAATGCCCTGCAAAAAGCACTCGACATGATGTTGATGCGCCACGAGGTTTTGCGTGCGGTTTTCCCGGATGTTGGCGGAACGCCTTTGCAGCGCATCAGGCCCCGGTTGAGTGTTCCTGTCGAAATCATAGATTTTTCAAAGGAATCCACAAACAACCTTGATCGACTGGTCAAAGACACGGCCCGAGAACTCGCTCGTAGGCCCTATGATCTTTCGCTAGGACCGCTCGTCAGATTTCAAGCCTTGTTGGTCCCGGATGGGGCTATTCTGCTGCACCAGTCACACCACATCGTCGGGGATGCGATATCAACGAGCATTCTCGCGCGCGAAATATCAGTTGCCTACACTGCATTCAAAAGCGGATCGACGCCGATATTCCCCGAGATCGAATGCTCATTCGGTGATTTCATAGCGGATCAGGCCAACCGGCTGACGGAAGACCGAAAAGACGAGCTTCTCGATTTCTGGGTCCAAGAACTTGACGGTGTCGAAACCATCCTCGAACTACCCGCAGATCGACCACAACCGCCGGTCCCAAGCCACAAGGGCGCGCGAATTTATCTCAACTTCGGAGAAACTATCGGTCGCGGATTGCGTAAAGTGGCAGCAGATCAAGGAACGACACTATTTGCGACTGCGCTGGCCGCGTTCGAGGTTCTGATCCATCGCCTGACGGATAAACAAAATTTCATAATCGGAACCGGTATTGATACGCGCCCTTCAGATTTTCGCGACCAAATTGTGGGCTTCTGCCTGAACACCGTCCCATTACCGGCGCGGGTCAGGTCCGAACAAAGCTTCGTGGACCTTATTAGAGAGGTGCACGAGTGTCTCCAGCGCGCCAAGCAACATGCCGAAGCCCCTTTCGAAGGCATCGTCCAGCGTATGGCGCCAGAGCGACGCGGTTCGGTACTTCCCTTGGTGCAGGTCTTGTTCGGTCATATGCCGCGCGGAACGCGCCCTTCTGACATCCCGAGTACTGAAGCGGGACTTTGGAACTTCGATCACGACAGGTCAAGGTTCGACCTTACGGTTATGATCGGCGAGACTGACAAGGGGCTGGGCGGCTTAGCGGAATTTGCTACTGACCTTTTCGAGCCCGAAACAATTCATCGACTGATTGCGCGCTACGAGGCACTTTTAGAGGAGATCGTCGCCGATCCGTCCCGGGCCTTGTCGGACTATCCGATAATTCCCGAAGAAGAGCAGCGCCTGATTGAGGGTTTTTCGAGAGGACCAAAAAACGCCTATCCTTCTGACTCTGGAATAGCCGATGTCTTTGCCAAGGTTGCCAGAAATGCGCCGAAAGCCACGGCCATGATCCATGGTACAGAACGGCTGACCTACGGAGAGCTTGACCGCTGGTCAGACGCCATCGCCAGCAGGCTTGCGTCGGAGGGTGTTGCAAAAGGCGACATCGTAGGAATTTCTGCCGAACGTACCCCTGCCGTGATCGCTGGCCTGCTCGGCATCCTCAAAGTGGGCGGCGCTTATCTGGTACTGGACGACAAGCTGCCGTCATCCCGCCTCACTCATATGCTGAACGACGCAGAGGCCAAGTTGGTCCTCGTGGCAAACGCGTCCTCACCGCTTTTTGTCGGCGACGTCGCTACCGTCGAGCTTACCGATTTCAGCGTTGCAGAAACCTTCGAGCACCGGGCAGTCGGAGGTCGTGATCTCGCGTATCTCTGCTACACGTCGGGGACGACTGGGCAGCCGAAAGGAGTAGAAATCGAACAGCGTTCGGTTCTGCGCCTGGTAATAGGTACCGATTATGCCGCGCTTGGAGCGGACGAAAGGATTTGCCAAACTGGCGCACTCGGCTTCGATGCTTCGACCTTCGAGATCTGGGGAACGCTTCTAAATGGCGGCACGCTGGTTCTGCCTGAAGTCCCACAACCGATGCTCTCGGAACTGGCTGATCTTATTGAACGCGAGAAAATCACCACTCTCTGGCTCACCGCCGGTCTGTTTCGACAAATTGTCGATACCTATCCCGAGTGTTTTCGCTCAGTACGTCAGGTTTTGACGGGCGGCGACGTGGCATCGGCCCATCACGTGCTAAAACTGAAAAGGGCCGCTCCGAAGTGCCGCGTCATCAACTGCTATGGTCCTACCGAGAACACAACATTCTCGATTTGCGGGGAACTTCATCGCGCGACGGTCGAGACTGGTGTCGTCCCTATCGGTCGCCCCATCGCAAACTCCACCGCATACATACTGGACTCGGCAAAATGCCTTGTACCGATAGGCGTTGAGGGAGACCTTTTTGTTGGCGGGCATGGCGTTGCGCGCGGATACCGGGGGCGGCCGGACCTGACTGACGTTGCGTTCGGCGCAGACCCGTTCTTGGACGAAGACGGCGCCCGGATGTATCGTACGGGAGACCGGGCACGTTTTCTGCCGGACGGCCGCATCGAGTTTCTGGGCCGTAAAGATTTGCAAGTCAAAATTAGAGGATTTCGTATCGAACTCGAAGAGATCGAAACGGTTCTGCGCACGCACGATTCCGTTCAGGATAGTGTTGTGTTGGCGAGAACAGATGACGACTTCACGAAGACGTTGCACGCCTTCGTCATCGCGGGAGAAGGTGCATCGCCGGAACCTTCGGAGCTCCGCTCATATCTCGGAGCGAACTTACCGGATTACATGGTGCCGAATACATTCACCGCTCTCGAACGCTTTGCGCTGAACGCAAATGGCAAGATCGACCGCAACACGCTGCTAGAACTTCACAATGCAATGCGGGGCCGTAAGACCGAGACTGAAAAGTCCCTGCCGCAGAGCGGCATCGAGAAGATGCTTGCCGAAATCTGGGCCGAACTTCTGCCCGAAACCGACGAGATCGGCATTGACGACGATTTCTTCGGGGCCGGGGGGACTCGTTACTCATTCTGCGCCTCGGTTTCAGGATCGAAGAGGAAACCGGTCTGCGGTTGGCGCAGATTGATCTCTACTCGAATCTTACGCTACGCAGTATGGCGGCGCGGATTGAAGATACCTTGCAAGCGCACGCGATCAGCGGCCAGGTATCGAAAATCTGGCAGGACGTTGCCAGAACTGCGCCACGGTCGCCCACCAAGTCTTTCTTCGACCAAGGTGGGGACTCTTATTTGCTAGCGCAACTCATCAGGCGACTTTCTGTCGAATACCAAGTCGAAATTCCGCTGGCAGATGTCTTTTCGAATCCATCGGTACTTGGACTAACTCGACTGATCTCCCGCGCGCACTTCCGTAGGCAGACGCCACGCTCGGTTGAAGAACCCGGTTACCAGCCGTTCATGTCTCTTCTGGACGGCGGCAGCGACGTCACGATCAAGCGAAACGAGGATCTTGATCGGTTCTTCGTCGTTTCCGGAGCCGGCGGCCATGTCTTGCCGTTCGCGCCTGTCGCGCGGCGCCTGAAGTCTTCCTGGCACGGCGTCGGCCTTCTGGACCCCGCCTTTGATCCGGCCACGCCACGGCTTTCGAGCGTAGGCGATGTGGCCGCAGCCCTTGTGTCGAACGCCCGGCTAGTGGACCCGAACAACCGGTACCTTCTCGTCGGCTATTCCTATGGCGGCCACGTGGCCATCGAGATGGCACGGCTTTTTCGCGACAGTGGCGCGCATGTGGGCCTTGTGATTATCGATAGCCGGTGCCGTTCGGCCAGAGGGAACATTCGAAATTCCTTGCAGCGTGCAAAGTCCAAACTGCGCGTGTTTCTTGAGAATGCGTTCTTGCTGAAAGCCAATAATCATAGGCCGAAGGACGACGACCCGCGCTACGATGAAGTCGCGCGCCGCGAGCGGGCCAGACGTTTCGATATTGTGGATTCTCAAAGAAAACTTCTTCAAAACTACGTGCCGCAGTATTGCGACATACCGCTAGTTCTCATACGGACCTTTACGTCGAAGCCGGGCGATGAGAGGGATAAAGGCTGGTCTCAAGCCGCGCGGGTCGTGGATATTCTGGATGTCGGAGGAAATCATCTGACTCTTTTCAAGGGCCAGCACGAAGGGCAATTCGCAGAGGCACTCGGAAACGCACTGTCGCAGCTTCGGGAAGAGCTGCAGAACCAGACAGGGAAGGACGAGCGGTGAACCGGCAGCCGTACGTGTGGCAGAAGGCCCTCGCTCTCCTCGACAGGACGGGGCGGCGGCATGTGGTCTTGGTGATCATTGTGTCCTGCGCGGCAGCGCTTTCCACCGCTGCAATGGTCGCGTCCCTTTTGCCGTTTCTCACAGTCCTCGCGAAACCTTCTATGATCGAGGACTCACGCTTCCTTTCCTCAGCGGAACGGTTCCTGAAGACGGAGTCTTCCTTTGAACTGCTTACATGGTTGGGCATGGTTTCGATTGCGCTCCTCCTTGTGTCAGGGGCTCTCAGAATACTGAATGTCTACGTCATTGCGCGTTTTACGGCTGGCCAAAAGCGTGAACTCGGGCGAAATCTGTTGCGCCGCTACCTTTTCCGTCCATACGTCTTCCATCTGAATCGAAACTCGTCCGATCTTGCTTCAAATCTGCTGTCTGAAGTAGATGAGGCCTTTCGGGTTGCCTATCGTCCTGCCGCTCAACTGGTGAATTCCCTCCTGACCTTGTTGGCTGTTATCGCCGTGCTTGTCATCGTCAATGTCTGGGTGACTATGGCAGCGCTGGTCCTGATTGGGGGCATCTACGCGGGCATATATGGCGTTGTTCGAATGCACATTCGGCGGCTAGGAGGCGTCCGCGCTACGGCAATCAAACACCTCTACCAAAGTGCAAACGAGGCCTTGCAGGGCATCAAAGAGATCAAGGTTCTTGGCCGAGAAGAGCATTACCTCTCGCGCTACGATCGAGCCTCGAAGGATGAGCGTTCAGCGACGATGAAGCTTCGAGTTTTGGTCGATGTTCCTCATCACTTTATCCAAACTTCGGTCCTTGTCGCAGTCATCGTTTTTTGTCTGGTCTTTGTCACTGAAGACATGCTGGCAAACGCTGATGCGGCCAGCGGCCTTGTCCCGCTGATCGGCGTATTTGCAGCTGCCGGCCAACGTCTGATTCCCGAGTTGCACGCGATCTACGGCGCACTCATTACAATGCGATATGGTGCTGCGGCTATTGATCGCCTCTACGCCGATTTTGCGGATGACCCACCGAAAACGCCCGCTCTGACGCAAAGCCCCCTCAGACTGCAAAACACTCTCTGCCTTGCCGATGTCAACTACAGCTACCCTGAAAGTAACGGCATCGCTCTCAAGAAGATATCGGTCGAAATACTGGCCGGTGAGCGGATCGGCATAGCGGGACAATCGGGTGCCGGGAAGTCGACCCTGACTGACATCATACTGGGCCTCCTTACTCCGTCGTCCGGCAGGCTGACCGTTGACGGAACCGATATTGGCGCTGGGACAGTCAGCGCCTGGCAGAGGAGCCTCGGCTTCGTGCCTCAGGAGATTTTTCTTGCCGATACGACTGTGATCGAAAATATCGCGCTTGGTCTGGCAAGGGATGACATCGACGATGAACGTGTCCGCCGCTGCGTGGACATCTCGCAGGCGAGCGAATTCATCGCCGATCTGCCTCAGGGTTTGGACACTGTGATCGGCGAACGCGGTGTCAGGCTATCGGGTGGTCAGCGTCAGCGCATTGCGATTTCCAGAGCGATATACAAAGGTGTCGATCTTCTTGTGTTCGATGAAGCTACCAGCGCGCTTGACGCGTTTACCGAGCAGGAAGTCATGTCGGCGATCGAAGGCCTCCCCGGAGAGATAACTGTGATTCTGGTGGCACACCGAATGACAACGTTGGACATCTGCGACCGGATCATTGTGATGGATAAGGGTTCGATTGCAGGGGTGGGGACGAGAGCGGAGTTGACCGCGACCTGCGCCGCCTACCGGCGGTTGATCGGCCACTCACAAGTTTCGAAAGGTTGATGGGCTGCCGAGTGGGTACCAAAGATAAAGAATCTGACAGGACCCGTGTGCGAGAATATCAACAGGCAAAGCGTCTTAATTGCAAATGCAGTGAAAGTCCGGAATCCGCCCTTATCGTCGAAATCTGCACGCCGCAACATCGGTCCCTTAGGGCTTATTCTGTTGAAAATCTCGTCAAAGCGAAATTTGTCCCAATAATTTGGAACCTCGTTCTTGCATGGGGCCCTTTGGAAAACATCATTTGTGTTAGGGCGATCTCACAGAACGATGTTCTGCTGATTTTGCCATCGACGGCCGAATGGGGAATTTTTCAACAAAATCGGCTCGAAGCGGACCTTCGCTGCACTCAGCGCCGATGACTGCTATGCGGGATGGTGTGGATGGCTCCTGCTCCACCGGCGTCGCGATGCGCCATAGTGCAGTTGTCTTGAACTGCTCAGGAGAGGAGCCACCCAATGCAAGTTGCAACAGTCGGCCTGGATTTGGCCAGGAACGTTTTCCATGCTCACGGTGTCACCCAGGAGGGGGCGGTCGCGTTCAACCGATCTTTGCGGCGCGGCCAGATGTTTGGGTTCTTTGAACGTCTGGAACCATGTCTGATCGGAATGGAGGCTTGTGGCTCCAGCCATCACCAATGACTGCGAAAAGAAGCTTCACCCAGACGAGAGACAGCGATCCCCACAAGACGAAAACGAAACGATGAAATGAACTTGACCCAAACGCCCGATTAGAGAAGCTGCCGTTTACGCGAGCCGAGTCAATTGCCGGCTTCTTCGCGTTGCGATCAATCTGGCAACATGCGGTTTACATGACCAGATCGGCACCCTCTCGATCTTTGGGTTCACTCTCCCGCATTGCAGCGAGAAAAGCGGACGTTCAGCACGCCCGAAAAGGCCGATGTGGCGTGCGGTGACATTTCGCGAATATGTGTCCGCTGGCCAAGTACACAATAGTGATGGGATGGATCGAAGATGTCGTTGGTTTGGGCAGGGCCTCGAAAGCTCGCGACACAGGGTGGGTTCGGCAAGTTTCGGCCGAACCGCACCATTCGGCTTCGGTTGATTGATCAATATCAACTCCAAGGGAAATGCGCATCATATTTATACATTCAAATCAGTGAATTCTGTGGAAAGGAAAGACAATGAAATGGACTTCTCTAGCCGCAATAGCACTAACGCTGAGCACCTTTGTTCCCGGCGCGAGCTATGCGCAGGACCAAACTCAGGACCGTGACCAAATGCAGGACTGTGGCAGTCTGAACGATCAGGATTGTGCTGATCTGCTGAGAATCCGGGAACAACTGATGGATTGCGATGGCGTGACGTCGGACGAATGCGCCGATCTGCTGCGTGAACGTGACCGTCTGCAAACCTCCGCAGACGCCGATCAGGATCAGGATCGCGATCGTGACCAGGACCGTGATCCCGCCTCGGACGGTTCAGGTGGTTCAGGCAAAAACTGAAAATCCGGAGCGGCGCACTGGTTGGATCAACTCCAAACCGTTTGCCGCTCTGACAAACTTCTTTTCGAAAAAACTGCAACGGAGATCAAAGATGTCAAATGACCTTATGAATCGCGGCTTGGTTGCGGCAACCGCAGTTATGGCCGTATTGGCTTTCGGGACGGCCGTGCTGGCGGATGACGACGGCGATGATGACAGCTACGACGACGACATGGTCCAAATCATGCCTTTTGGTTTTGGCGGCTTCGGGGGCATGAATATGATGGCGCGACCCATCGATAATAACTCGGATGGGATCGTCAGTGCCTCCGAAGCATCTCAGCATGCAAGCACTGGATTTGCCCTCTTTGATGGTGATGGAGACAGCCAGATTACGGAGGACGAGTATTTGGATAGCGCGCTTTCGGCCATGCCTATGGGGCGGCGCAACGTAGAACGGCTTTACGTAAACCGGACTGCACGTTTCAAGGCAATGGACGCCGACGCCGACGGCAACGTGACACTGGCCGAATTTATGGCAAAGGCGCAGGCAAGCTATGAAGGTGCTGATGCCAATGGTGATGGCTCAGTCACTGTGTGGGAATTTCGCGCACAGCAGAACCCGTTCTGACAAAGGAGCGGCCACCAGACCGGAGTACTCGCCCCTACGAGTTGACCAGCTAAGCACGTTGGCTTTTACCGATGCGACGTCGCCAAGTGTAGTTAGATGACGGCAATGTGCCTGTATTTGTAAAGAAAGGAAAGTTAATGAAGAAACTCTCTTCAAGCGCTGCGCTCTTGGCGTTGCTCATGTCGGGTGCGGCGCTGGCGGGTCCTGTTTCCGAATACGAGGCTGCGTTTTCGGAGGTGTATGCCAGCTACCGCACGGCATTGTTCGTAACTAATTCCGGCGATGCGGCAAAATCTTCCGGCGATGCGGCAAAATCGCGGCTGGCGTTACAGGCATTCGATGACAAATGGGCAGCACTCATGTCCAGATACGCGGCAAGTCCGCCGCCTCAATACGCTGACGATCCATTGTGGTCACAAACCTTGATGGACGTGGACAGATCACTGGAACTAGCACAGAGCGATGCTGCAGATGGGCAACTTCCCGCATCGCACGAGGCGCTTGAAGCGGTTCGCGATGCGATCGGCGCACTGCATGCCCGCAACAGCATTGAGACATTCTCGGATCGGATGAATGCCTATCACGCCGAGATGGAGCATGTGCTGGCGCTGGACATGACCCAACTCGATCCGGCAATGGCCCGCACATTGCTGGAGCGTGCGGCAGTCCTGTCCTATCTGGCAGACGATGTCCTTCTGGTCCCACCAGTCGGGGTGGACGCAAACATCCCAGAATTCGCCTCCCTAGCCAGCGCCTTCAAAGCGTCGGTAGATCAGTTTCTGGCAGCCGCGCGCAGTGATGATGCTGATGCTTTGCGCAGTGCCGCCAGCGGTCTGAAAGTCCCTTATTCCAAGTTTTTCCTCATGTTCGGTTGAGGCTGCGTTCGCATCAGGTTTGCGCGACTATTCCTTTTGATCGGCTTCCGCTGCTCGCAATACAAGGGAGATACGCTTATGGAACCTTCAAGCGAGCCAGGCGTCAAAGTCTGGGATCCATTCGTCAGGTTCTTTCACTGGTCGTTGGTTCTGGCCTTTCTGATCGCTTATTTCGTCGAGCCCGAGGACAGCACATTGGCCGTTCATGTATGGGCCGGATACGCTGTTGGCGGATTGGTGGTTTTGCGCATTGTCTGGGGTTTCGTTGGCCCCAAACACGCGCGGTTCCGTGATTTTCTATTCGGTCCGTTCGCCGCCCTGAAGTACCTGTTCAGCATGTTTGGCGGCCATTCAAAGCGCTACCTTGGTCACAGCCCCGCAGGGGCATGGATGGTGTTCTCCCTTTTGCTGGGACTGTCAGCGACCGTTCTGAGTGGGGTGGCTTACTATGGTCAGGAAGAGAACAAGGGTCCTCTTGCCGGGTTAGTTGCTCAGACATGGGAAACCATCGCAGTCAGCAGTCCGGCCTTTGCGGATGACGAGGACTCCGAGGATGAGGAAACAGCACAAACGGGCTATGGCGAAAACGAGCAACTCGAAGACTTTCACGAAGCATCTGCCAATGTGACACTGGTGCTTGCATTGCTGCATATCGGCGGGGTCATTCTTGCCAGCTTCGCCCATCATGAAAATCTTGCCCGCGCCATGGTTACAGGCCGAAAAAGGCCAGACTAGCCGTCATCGGTCAGCGCATTTTTGTCACGATCGCTGCTGGCGTTGTTGTTCGCTCCAGTGTGAGAATTTGATGGCAAACACGCCGTGTGATCCAGTTCTTTGCGCCACCCGACTGCGATAAATCAATCTGTTCTTGCTGTAACGACTTAGCTTGTTTCCAGTTGCAGGAGGTAACAATGAAATTTCTAAGCTTTGCCTTGGCGGGGCTTCTTGTCGCGGCAGTGGCTGGTTGTGACGCACAAATTTATCCGCGACCTTCTCGGGCTGTGGTGGTGTTGAGCGCAGATGTCGCACAGCACGTCCATCTCGTGACGCCCTTGAGTGCCACAAGCTACACGGTTCAATACATTCCCGGCACCATATCCGAGGCAGTTATCGTTGCGAGCTTCGCACCACGTTGCGCAGAACTCGGTCTGATAGCGGTTCGAGCACCTGGTCCGACTGCGCGTCGGACGATCCGGCGTGGCTGGCGTGCACCCTTGACGGTAAACGTGTTCACAGTGATCTGCAGCTGAGAATTTCTCCCATGATCTTAGGAATATTGCGGAGGGTTCGCCTCTTTGGCGCCACGCGGTATGTGTCCTTTTAGAACATTCGACCAATAGCAGGTTTGCCTGCGGCACCTTAGATAGTAGGAGCGTTGCGAAGCTGTGGTTTTGAATGGCGGGTTTCGGAACTGGACGCTCTTGGCCGTCTGGTCCGGAGCTGGGTCTCGGCGATTGGTCTCGACCCGGGCGGATATGGCACCCATTCGATGCGGCGCACAAAGGCGGCGCTCATTTACCGTAAGACCGGTAACCTGCGCGCCGTCCAGCTCTTACTCGGACACACCAAGGATGACAGCACAGTGCGGTATCTTGGTGTCGAGCTTGAAGACGCGCTGAGCATCGCCGAGAAGATCGACATTTAAACGCATGGCGAACGGCACTTGCCCGTTCGCCTTTTGAGACCGGTCATACGTCAAGGCTGGATCAGTGGCGGCAGATAGCCCATTTTCTGACCTTCTGCAATGCAGGCAAGGTCGGCTATTGGGAAGCGTCAAGGGCTTTTGCCATTCAGCGCTTCGGCTAATGTCCGGATCGAGCCCCCTCAAAAACAGCCCTTAACTTTTGGGAGCCGGTCCTCCATGAACTCGGCTGGGCGATCGGGATCGCATCCGGGCAGATCACTAAAAAATCTGCGACCAGATTGTTAGGATCAAATATTTCGTCGCCCGGCGCTGCCTCTAAGGACAGCAATTTTTTGCCGTTCTAAGCGAAAGAGTTGCAATGCTGGTGCCGCTCGGCAAGGATATGCCCAAGGGCGCACGGAAACAAAAGGGACAGGCAATGACCTTCAAAGATATCATGACACGCACGGTGACGTTTGGGATAGCGGCCCAGCTTTTGATCGCGACGCAGTTCGCCACGATGGCTGAAGCAAAAATGATCAGCACCGAGACCGCGATCAGCGGGCAAATGGCTGAGGCAAACCGTGCGGTGCTTTTGGACGAGTTGCAGCGCGCAGATGTGCAGGAAGAGCTTGCGCGTCAGGGCCTTGATCCTGTGGAAGTCGAGGCGCGCCTTGCTGCGCTTACGGACGCGGAAATTCAGAAAACGCTGGCGCAAATAGAAGACGGCAGTGCAGGCGCGGGCATTGTGGGCACGCTTGGCACGATCTTCATTATCCTGCTGGTGACAGACCTTCTTTGCTTTACGCGCCTCTTTAACTTCACCCGGTGCATTCGCTAGGCCGCGCTATTTGGACGGCAGTTCTGATTGGAGTGCTGTCGGCCTGCGCTGCTCCGCCTGACCCGTTTGTTGGACCACCGCCCGGTGCGGCGCGCAAAGCTGCCATCGCGGGCGTTCCGCTTATCCAACAAGCGGATTACTTTTGTGGCCCAGCCTCATTGGCGATGGTGCTGCAATGGTCAGGCCATGCAGTGACCCAAGCCGAGATCGCGCGCCAGTCCTTCACGCCCGGTGCCAAAGGCACGTATCTCTCTGACATGGCTGGTGCTGCCCGAAGGCAGGGACAGATGGCTGTCACACTGGATAGTTTTGCCCAAGTTCTGGCTGAGGTAGAAGGCGGCCATCCGGTCATCGTTTTTCAAAACCTAGGCTTTGTGGTGGCGCCGCTTTGGCACTATGGCGTTGTGACCGGATATGACCTGGCCAGCGACGAAATTACTTTGCACTCCGGTGAACGCGACGTGATGCGCATGCGGATATCGGACTTTTTGAAAAGCTGGGACATGGGTGACAGGTGGGCGATGGTTTTGCTTCCTGCGGACCAACTTCCCGTTTCCGCAAAAGAAGTTGACATTTTGCAGGGAGCCGCTGCGCTGGAACGGGTTGGCCAATTGAAGGCCGCAGAAACGGCGTATCGCACGGGTGCCTCTCGCTGGGGCGAAAATTGGCTTTGGCAATTTGGACTTGGCAACACGCTTTACGCCCAAGGTGATCTTACGGGCGCACGCGATGCTTTTAAGCAAGCGTTGCGGCTTGATCCAAGCGCTGAGCCTGCGCGCAACAACCTGCGCGAGGTTGAGCGCACACTTGGTGTTTGATACGCCCTGAATTCAACCGAATGTTAGGAAGACCGATGAACCTTACGGACACACGCGATATTGCTGCGGATCGTCAGACGGTATCGGCGGCCATGGGAAGCAAGTTCTGTTTCGATATCGGAGAATTGACTATTGAGCAGGCCGGTCGCGGCAGTGCATTTTTGGGATCACGACTTCGATGAAACGAAGAAAATCGCCAACTCATTCTCCGAGTGGATTTTGCAATACTAAGGGCCATGGAGCGGAGGAGCGAGCGCTCCGAAGTGACAATTGATGCACTTAGGCAGTGTCGGCTTTGTCCGCGTCTCGATTGTTGAGACAGACCGCGGCGAATGGTCGGTTTACAATCAGCCAAGATCGGCTCGCTTGAACGACCGCTTCGGTGAAATGTGCTCAACTGCCAAATGAGTGATGCTACGCACGCGAGTTCTTTCTGCGTGAGCATTGGTTGCGCCTGCGAAAGCCCGCTTTGTCCTGTGTGGATGGCTCCTGCTTAGCAAGACATTTCTGATGTGATTGGATTCTGTCAGATGCGGTCTTGTGTCCGGCCTGTTTGCGCGGCTCACTTGACCGCTGGCCCTGATGGTTTCCGCAAACCAAGTCCCAACCTGCATATCGAACAGCAAGCGTTCAGGATAAAGCACGGGGTGTCTTGGTTCTAGGGCTGACAATATTCCATCACTTCATTGGTCTTGCTATCTCCTTGTTCCTAACCGGCTCAGATTGCTCTGACGCGGTACGGTTCGTTCCGCGTCAGAACTGCCCAGATCATTCGAGCGGTTTTGTTCGCCATGGCAACAGCTGCAACCTTGCCCGGCTTGCAAGCGAGTATGTCAGCGACCCACGGATCATACCGTTCTGGGTTTTGGATAATCTGGCGCATTCGGGACATCATGCCGATAACCACCAATCGGCGAATGTACTGATCGCCCATCTTCGAGATACGGCCTAATCGTTCCCTGCCACCGCTCGAACGGTTCAGTGGCGTCAGGCCGAGCCAGGCTGCAAACTCACGCCCGTTGTTGAATTGTTTGCCAGTTCCGACAGTGGCTACGATGGCAGACGCAGTGATCGGTCCGACCCCTGGGATCGTTTGAAGAAGGGCAATGCGTTCTTCGGTTTGCGAAACCCGTGTCATCTTACGCGAGTAGCCCGCAATCTTCTCGTGAAGAAAGACGAGCTGTTCACAAAGTTCAGCGATGACACCAGAGGCTACGTCCGGCAAGTCGGGGCAATCTCCCTCAAGCATGCGCGTCGCAAATCGGGTTGCGTGACCAACACCCTGAGGGAAAACGATTCCAAACTCTGCCAATTGGCCGCGGAGCATGTTGATCGTCTAGGTCCTTTGGCGGACCACAAGGTCTCGAATTCGATGCAGCGCCAGGATCGCTTGATGTTCTGGCGTTTTTTGCCTCAACAAACCGCATCGTTGGCCGGGTGGCTGCTTCGCAGATAGCTTCCGCATCGGCGGCATCAGATTTACCGCGTTTGACATAGGGCTTTACGTAGACGGGTGGGATCAACTTCACCTTGTGGCCCAGTTCGATCAGTTCTCGTGCCCAATAGTGGCCAGTGCTGCACGCTTCAATCCCGATCAGGCAGGGATCAAGCTGCTCAAAGAATGCCAACACTTGGGCCCGGCGCAGAGCGCGATTGAAAGCAACTTCACCGCTATCTGTAATACCGTGAACCTGAATAACGTTCTTGGCCATCCCTCTCATTGATTGCCATGCAATCAACTGCCGGTCAGTGATCAAGGCCGATTGTTGGAACTTGCATTGGGTGGCTCCTCTCCTGAGCAGTTCATGACAACTGCACTATGGCGCATTGCGACGCCGGTGGGTGCAGGAGCCATCCACCCCATCTGCATAACAGACCTTAGGTGGTTGCTCGGCCAGTGGCCGCTACGCGGGACAAACCTGCCGTTTGCAAGTTGGGCGTGAAGGGGTGCTTCCGGCCGGGAATGATAGATCTGCAAAAGCAACTTGTATCTCAACCGTGGCGGTTACCCGTTACGCCGCGCCTTTAGGGCCAAAAGGCCGCCAACAGCAGCCAAAATGCCGCCATTCGCAAGAATGGACGCCGTGAAGCCTTTCCGCCCGCCGGTGACCAAGCGACTTCTGACGCGTGTTGGATCATCGTTTGTGACGTAGGCAACGAGAATGTCGTCGTCCTCGGACAGCGCGCGAAACGCGTCGGTGGTTCCATTCCATCTCTCTGAGCCTTCAACCACCTGACCGCCAAGGTCGACGGCATAGCGCACAGACATCCGGTCACGTTTATGCGCGCGCGGCACGCGGTATTTGTCGACCACGGTGGCCATCGTTTGTGTCGCCGCTGAAAAGAATGCGGTGTCACTGCGGTGAAGAAGCACTGAGTCAATCATCATTGCAGAACCGATGCAGACGAAAAGAAGCCCCATGAGAAGCGATGTTTTGCGTTTGTCGGCCATTGCGCCTCTCTCCTAGCAAAGTAGCTTAACTGGATCAGTGGGAAATGCGCCGCTTTGTTAGCAATTTGTCGATTCTGTTGCGTCAGGTCGGCGGAAAAACCGCCATTTGCCGTCTGCTGCAATTGCAGGCTGGCTTCGCTCTTTTATTGAGCGGCTTGAGCGCAATAGCACGAGGCACCAACTCTACCATCAGCTCGTGCTTCGGCGAGCGCTAGTCTCTGTGCAATCAGCCTGCCCTCGACACCGCGCTCAGCACCACGCACAGTCAAGCAGTCTTTTAGCCCGCGTAGGCTCCAAACGTTGTCCGGATGGATTTGTGCTCGGCTCAGATTGCCGCCTAGACCGAGGTCCTCCCGATAAACCGCTTCGGCCTCATCAACGTGTCCCTGTTCAAGCAGCAATGCCCCAAGCGCGTGGCGCGTCGGCTGCATCCAGCCCCACGGCTCGTCATACGGAAGGGCGTCTTCCAGCGCCACTGCATTGCGCAGCCTCTTGTAGGCGAAGTCATAGTTGCCTTTCCGATATTCGATTTCGCCCTCCAGCATCGCTCCCGCGACGGCCAATTGTTCCAGGCACAACACATTGTGCAAGCGACGATCCTCCGGCATGGCGCCACGTGCCACGAGGAAGTTAGCTTGCTCGGCTTCAGCCTCTTTCACCTCACCAAGCGCGGCATGGGCTACGCCTTTGGCATAGTGCAGGGTCGCAGTCAGGTTGGCCCAGAGCGTCGGATCGTCGGGTAGAGGCTCGGCAATGAGTTCGCGCCACTTTCCAAATCTGATCATCACGTGAACCCAAAGCGCAAAATAACTCTCAAAGAACGTCGCGAATGGCGGCGACTCAACTCGAAGCAGTTCCTCGGGCGTCACCTCGACCAATTCCCGCGCCGCCCTCATTGCGGGTTCGTATTGCCCAAGGAACATCGCCCCGTAAACCGCGAAATGATAATTGTGAATGCGGTAGCCGGTGTAGAGTGTGTAGACGCCCATGTTCTCCAACGCCTTGCGATCGACCTGTGTTGCCTTCCAATTCCAATGGAAGACATCACGGTAGTGACCGCACTGGACATCAATATGGGTCGGCATATGCATGAGGTGCCCTGCGTCAGGCACGAGCTCCCGCAAAGCGTCACCCACCTTCAATGCCTTTTCCGGTGTCGGCGACATTTCCATCAGGTGCACGTAGAGGTGAAGTAGACCAGGATGGGACCACGCTTCCTCGTATTGATCGAGCGTCTTCTCCAGTACGTCTTGCGCTTCTGTAGTGCCCGCTCCCTCCGCCGCATGACCGGTGGATTGGTCCCACATATTCCACGGTGTCCGGTTCATGATTGCTTCGACAAATATGCAAGCAACGTCCAGATCACCGGGAAACGCTTCGTACACGGCGCGCATCGCGTTGGCGTAGTCGTCATTCCATCCACGCATTACCTCGAGTTCTTCTGGCGTCCGTTGAGGGAACCGCGAAGGTAGCGCTTCGATCATCGCGCGTTCGAAAGGTGTTACGCACTCGACCAGCGCAAGAGCGTCCTGCGTTGCGGAAAAGCAGGTCTCCGCAGTGCTTGCGCGCATTTTCGCATCCCGCCGCTCCCACGGCATATTGTAGTTAGGTCCGGCGGCGTAGGCGACACCCCAATGGGCCATAGCGCACTCCGGGTCAGCCTCGAGCGCGCGGTGAAAGCAGGCGACCGCCTCATCGTGGAAGTAAGCGTTGGTCCAGATCAGGCCTCGATTGAACCACATCTGCGCGTCGCGTGAAGATGTGGTCACTCTCCGCTCGTAAACGTCAATGTCGTAATATCCCATGTGATTCCCCAGGCTTTGCTTTTGCAAGGTACTCCAAATGGGAACATAGACAACGTCGAGTGAGCGACCGGCCATTCCGGAGGCTGCTTGAGAGAACATCGTTATCTAAAATTGAACTTGCCAGAAAAGGGCGCGTATTGGGCTCGAGGCAGTCATCTATCAATAATGCTCGTTAATTCAGGCCAGTGTGGCCTCCAACCGACCAAGCGCCTCCTGCGGCCACACCTCGCCAAACTTGTAAAACTCTTCGAAGACGGGAATGTCTTTGCTGAGTGGTACCCAAGCCTGCTTGCTGCTCGTGAAGATTTGTACATCTGGAGGGCACTGATCTGGATCATCCAAAGTCCCGACACGCACATATCGCAGCTTGCCGAGGCGGATCATATGGCTGCTGAAAACGGCAACGCCGCAATCCCTGCATCGGCTAATGATCTGGCCCTTTCCGCTCGGTGTCGGAAGTTCATGTTCCGTGATCGGTCCTTCGAACTCGACCCGGTCCGCCTCAATGATGGCATTCAAGACGTAGGCGGCTCCGGTTTGCCTCTGGCACTCGCTACAGTGGCAGCAGTGCACGAACATCGGTGATGTCTTCATTCGATAGGTTACGGCGCCGCAGCCGCATCTTCCTTTCAGCATTCCAACCTCCCAGTCCTTATTCTGTTTCGATGTCCCAAAACCAATCGACCAAGTCATAGTGTTTGATTGTCCGAGACTCGACCAATTCAGCCTCTGCCGGATCGATGTGCGGGCTCTGATAATCTTCGCCAACGAACTCTTTCAAGGAACTCCAGACTGTCCCACACCATCACAAAGCTAAACTCTCTAGGAGAATCCGGGCGTGGGGCGCCAGACAGGACTTGAACGATACCCTTTGTCCCTTTCATCAAAGGGATCGCAGTCTCATGGAAAAACTTACCGAACTCTTGCTCTTTGCCTAGTCTCGTGACGACCTGAAATATCCGCATGATCATGTATCCGTCCTCCGAAAAGTGCGGTTCTTGGATGTATGATTGCGTCTAGGTTTGAAATCATAGCACAATCTGGCAGAGGTGTCGGCTCTGTCCGGCGGTCTCAACGGGTCGAAGCAGTCATCTGACTGTTTCGTTCGGGTTTTCAACACATAAATACCTAGTCAAGGTCGGCTATCCGGACTTAGCAGACACTCGGTGCAATCGATTGAATGGCCGCTTTGGAGCTAGGGATTACCTTTGCGATCGAATACACGGGCCGCGATGAATTTGCGGGCGCGGGTTGGGGTTTAGATCCGGTGTCAGTCGATGTCATGAGTGTCAAGGAATAAACAGCGTCATTAATTTAGTATCGGGCTTTTGGATGCATCATAGGCTTAGTGAGAGCAAGGCGATGCCTGACGAACGGCAGCAATCTCAATCCATTTCCATAGACGACCAATTCAACCTTGCATTTGCGCCGCATTGGATATCGGTGTCCGTTTCAATGACAGTAAGCTTGATTTCCTTGCTGAAAAAATTGCTCCAGCCGCACCCATTAGATTTGCCAATGCCGCTGCCGCTACCACGCCCATATATCCAAACAATGTGACGCCGATCCAGGCGAGCGGCAGGTAGACAGCGAAGATGCGGCCAATGCTGAGAGACATCGACCACAAGGCCTTGTCTCGCGCGTTCATGGCGGCGTTTGCGATAACGACCATGCCGTAGCCAAACATCGTTAACCCTACCACACGAAGGTAAGATGCTGCGTATTCAAGATCGCGCTCGCTTGCGGCCAACATCCCCGCAATTGGGACCGCAAACATCAGCAAAGCCAGTCCAATGATCGCGCCGTATACAAGACTGAACCCAAACGCCCACATTGTCGCTGATTGGGCACGGCCTGTTTCCTTCGCACCCCAGTTCTGGCCGACGACCGGGCCAATACCGGCTGATAACGCCATCAGCGGTACGAGCAAAATCGACTGAATGCGACCCGCCGCACCGAAACCCGCGACTGCATCGTCCCCGACCGTGGCAACGGCCGCAGTCACCAGTGCCATTCCTGCTGGGTTGATCGCATTTGATAACGATGCCGGAAGCCCCACCTTGAGAATTGTGCGCGCGCTGCTGATTGAACCAGAGAGTAACTTCCCGCACACACCCAGCAAGCCGCGCCGCCATGCAATCCAAAGGGCAACAACGACGGCAACAACCCGACCAATCAGAGTGGACATCGCGGCACCGGCTGTTCCCATCTCTGGAATGGGGCCCCAACCGAAGATGAACAGCGGATTTAGCGCTATGCCGAAAAACGCTGCAACGATCATGATTGCAGCCGATGTAGCCCCGTCCCCATGCGCACGGAAGACTGAGTTCGTGATCATCATCACCACCAAAAAAGGCAGTGAGAGAGACCAAAGCGGCATGTATGAAGCCACCTCTTTCGCAACGTCACCCTTTGCCCCTAAGGCACCAAAAATAGCTGGAAACGCAAGCCAAACGATCACCGCCATCAGTATCGACAAAATGCTTCCCAAGCCAATCGCGTGCAGGCCAAGGCGTCGCGTGTCATCATCGTCTGCACCCGCCCCAATTTTCTGGGATAATGCGGCGTTCGCACCCGCACTGAGACCAATTGACAGCGATGTAAGCGCGGTAATGACGGGATAGATGAACCCAACCGCGGCAAGTGCTGCCCCACTGACTTTCCCCAGAAAATAGGCGTCGGCGAGCCCCACAGCAATGACCGAGAAAATCCCGAGCGCCATCGGGGCGGACATGACCGTCAGCGCTTTCCAAACAGACCCCTTTGTGAGGTCTCTTTCTTTCTTGTCAGCCAAAAATCATATCCCTAAGTGGGTTGTTAAGAATGTAGCGGTGCCAACGATTGGCGCTTGATGACAACTCGTCCGCAGCGTCAGCAAGACACGCGTTCAAGTTCTGTGAAAACAAGGTTTGGGGAGCCTCTGCATCATTTATGCATGTCAAAAAAAGTTGCACTGGGATTATCGTTGATGGTGTGAAGGAGCTGCTGTGAATTCCGGTTTATAACGCCTCACGATTTTTCTACTTCGGATGATAACTTCAGGACGGCGTCCCCGTCCTCTTGCTTAATATACAAAGCCGGATCGTCATGCGTGCCGTTGCGTGTGACTTCTGATCCTTTGATCTTACGGGTTGTACTTTCTTTAAACACAGATTGGACGGTGCCAGTTGCGAAGCCGGTGCCCCACGTCCACTTCACGTCATCACCTTCTCTGAGATCAGCCATCTTGCACCTTTACGTTCTGCCGTACGTTCTCAACTTTTGAGCCGACCAACAGTTCCATAAAAGTGTTTTTCGACGGACTGTTTATCAACGACGCAAATTTGATCGCATGATGATGTCTGCAAAGACAGGTCGAGCGTTTCAGTAACAGTGAAGAATTTATGGTCGGCTGTGTGGACTTCTCAGGCCCTTGCTACAATCGCACCAAGGACCGGTTTGCGCGCCCGGGACAGACGGAAAAAAGCCAAGACTTTGGATAAGGTCCGTCGTGAAATGGGCGCGCTTACCTGATCTTGAAGCACGGACAAATTGATCAGTCTACTGCATTTTTTGGGGGGCACCGATGGCGCCCCCAGTTCTGACATCAAAGGAGCGTCAAAAACTTCTTTGCAGCCTGTTCCGAAGACGCCGGGTTTTGGCCGGTGACCAATTTGCCGTCAACGACGACAAACGGTGTCCAATCCTCTCCCTTTTCATATTTGCCACCGTTCGCCTTCAACATGTCTTCCACGAGGAACGGGACAACATCGGTAAGACCAACACCTTCTTCTTCGGAGTTGGTAAACCCGGTCACGGATTTGCCGGACACCATTGGCTGGCCGTCTTTGCCTTTTGGATGTTTGAAGATCGCCGGTGCGTGACAAACCGCCCCGATTGGCCGGTCGTTGTGGGCAAATGCCTCTAACAAATTGATGCTGTCTTTGTCCTCGGCCAAATCCCACAGCGGACCGTGACCGCCTGGGTAGAATATGGCGTCGTAGTCAGCTTCGTTGATGGCAGACAAAACATGGGTTTCGGACAACACTTTCTGCGCTACCTCATCGTTCTTGAAGCGCTCAGTGGCCGCGGTCTGCGCGTCCGCGGTGTCGCTGCTGGGATCAAGCGGCGGCTGTCCGCCTTTTGGCGATGCCAGCGTGATCTCAGCACCAGCATCCTTCAGGACGTAATATGGAGCGGCAAATTCCTCCAACCAAAAACCGGTCTTCTTGCCTGTATCGCCCAGTTCATCGTGCGACGTGAGTACCATCAGGATGTTCATCTACCATTCCTTTGTATTTTCGTTTTTTGGATCGAAAGCGCGCAATCTGGCTGCATCGCTGCTAGGGGCACGGACGGTTGGCCACCAAGCCTGTACCGTTCTCTGGCCTTGGCTTGTATGTAGCCTTGCAAAGTCAAAATGACTGTGTCCTATGACATAGGATAACAGGATTTTTAGACCAGTTGGTAACAGCGTCTGGCAATGAGACTGCAGGATATCCCTTCGCGGTCCACCAGCGTCAAGGACATGCCCACTTACGGCACTCGACTAACAATGGCGGGGGCCTTTCCGATCAGCGTGTCATCTGTAAGCGCCTCGACCATGAACAATGCGAAGTCGATCCGCCGTGTCCGGTTGCTCGCCAGCTTTGGATCACCGACATGCTCCGCCCAGATCGGGAGCCCCTCGCTCGGACCCTCTTCAAGGTCGCTGCCGCGCACGACCGTCCATCGACGATTGCTGGAAAAGATACGCCGACATGCCTCGACCTGATCTTCAAGGTCTGCAAAACGGAACAACTTCGCCAAGCTGCCAAAAATGGTGAGGAAGATTCGCTGACCCATTTTATAGCGATCTCTCCCGTCCTTCGTAATATGCCAGCCGCAGGAGAAGATGAGCCTTGCGTCTTTCTCAGCGTGATCGAGGACGCCCTGTGCGGTACCGGTTGCGTAGCCCTTGACCCCCCAAGGGACGAGGACCGTCAAGACACCGTCGCAGCCCGAAACCGCCTGACCCACAACCTTGGGATCATCAGTCATACCCGGAAAAAGGGTGATCCGTTCCGAGAACGCTTCGAGTTTTCCGACACTTTCGGGGCGACATACCCCGGTGACTTCGTATCCACGTTCCAAGCAATGCGCGAGCATGTGCATGCCAAGCTTGCCCGATATACCGATGATGCAGACGCGCATACTTGACATGCCACGTTGCAAGCGATGGCGGGTGAACATGTATGGTGTGGCAATCATTGGCTGTGGAGACAGGGGTCAAAGCATGCGGCCGCCTGGAATGAACGAGATGATGCGCGCGTAATAGCGGTTTGCGATCCGCAAAATGAACGTGCCGAACTACTTGTAGAGCTCTACACGGCGCAGCGATTTGATCGCTGGCGAGATGCCGTCATATGCGCGGATGTTGACGTCGTCAGCGTGTGTGTTCCGGCCTGTGACCATCGCGACGTCGCGGTCGCTGCTGCAAACGCCGGGCGACAAATCCTTTGCGAGAAGCCCATGGCGCTTGCACTTGCGCAAGCCGACGACATGATCGCCGCCGCCCAAGCCGGAAACGTGCGTCTAACCGACCCCGAGCCGCTGTCTATGGCCGCGGTTGGCCAGGTCTTTGCCCGCGGCAAGCAACGCGTGAAATCCGTTGAGGAATTCGGAGTAGATTCCGCCGAAATCCAAGTTCGTTTCCAAAGGGCGCCTTGTTTGTCCATTGGAATAAATTGGGGCTTACCCGAGAACACGCCCGGGCATTCCCATGATCTAATTCATGGGCCCTTGGGCTTGATGTTTACCGTTAATCCGAATTTTCCGGATCGATTTTTAGGCGATCTGTCCAATTCACTTTGTGTCGCTCTGAAAGACGGAAGTGGCACCGAACTATTTCCGTGCGAACCCGACGATGATGGACCGCAAGCTTGTATCGCGGATTTGATTGAGACGATTGAAAAAAACAGCACATCACAGTTTTCCGGAACTGAAGGACGTTGTGCGCTGCAACTCATCCTGGCAGCGCTTCAGTCTATCGACGAAAATGTAACCGTCGAGTTGACCCTCAAGCCCACAAACTAAAGAGGGCCGCCCGATTAAGGCGGCCCTCGAAAATTTACAGTGTCGGTTTAGCGACGCTTACTTAAGCGACGCAATAAACGCATCGACCTCGTTCAACGACATGTACTCGACTTCGTTAGTGCCGCTTTCCGAGAACGACCAAACAACAGCAGGGGCAGACACGTCGCCGTTGCCATCAAAGCGCACATCGCCTGTGGCTCCTTGGAACATCACCGTTCCGCCACCGGCAAGCACGTCTTTCGCCGCTGCAAAGCCTGCGGTATCCGCGCTAATCGGCGTGCCGTTTGGATCAGTGACCTTGGCGATCGCTGCGGCAACATCCGCACCCGACGCGTCCTTACCTGCGGCTTCCATCGCCAAAAGAGCGATCATCGTTGCGTCATAGCTATTGGCCAGACCGGGGCCGTTCGGCTCGGACTCAAAGCGCTCCATGTAAGCAGTACGAAAGGCATCGGCACTATCCGAACGTGGCGAGGCCGTATCGGTGCCAAGCGTCGAGCCTAGGTACTGCATGCCGACATTGTCGCGGAACTCATCGGATTTAAGCGAATTGGCAAGGATCATGTTCTGGGTCCCGCCAAGCGAGATCCACTCGCGAACCGCGGCTGTGCCCTCGGCTGGATAAAGCGCGAGGTAAAGCGCTTCGGGCTGGCTGGCCAGCGCCTCTGTCACTTCGGCACGATAGCTCGGCTGTCCGTCATTGACCGCAACCGAAGATGTCAACTCGACGCCAACGGCAGCAAAATCAGCGGCGATCAAGCGGGCCATGTCCTGCCCCCAGTCGTCGTTTTTGTACATGACAGCTATGGTTTTATAGCCCTTGTCGGCGGCAACCTTGGCACCCACTGCGGATTGTACGCCGGTGGTGGCAAATGTCCGGAACCACAAACCGTTGGTCTTGCCTTCTTCGGCCAGTCCGGTGAACGCGGTTGACGACGAACAACAGGACATCTGAAGGACACCGCTCGGCACAGTCACCGACGTCAAGATCGGCATCGATACACCCGAGGACACAGCGCCCAGCAGGACGCTGACGCCTTCAAGATCGACAAGCGCTTTGGCGGCATCCACGCCCACTTTGGGGTCTACCTGAGTGTCACGCAGCACCATTTCGATCTGACAGCCCGCAGCACCACCAGCGGCATTCACCTGATCAACAGCGAATTGCGCGGTTTCGGCAATGGGTCGACCCCAGTCAACCGAAGTGGGCAACACGGCGCCGATCTTGGTTGTGCAATCTTGTGCCTGCGCCGTGCCCGACAACATCGCCAGCCCCAGAGCAAGGCCAAATGCCCCCGCTACATACTTGAGTTTCAACATATTTCTTCGCTCCCTATTCATTCGATGGGGGTTTTCCCCTTTGTGAGACGACAAGCCGTTCCGGCAGCAACCCTTGTGGACGCCATATCAACATGCCGACGATGACAGACCCGATCAGTATGAATTGAACCGAGCCGGTGTAAAGCTGCGCCTCAACAGGCGCGAAACGTGACAGCGCCCAACCCGAAGCCGTCCAGGCGCCCCAGATAAGGAACGCTCCGAAAATGGCGCCCTTATTGTTGCCCGCGCCGCCGACAATCAACATCGCCCAGATTTGGAACGTCAACGTGGGCAACACATCTTGCGGGCTGACAAAGGCGTAAAATGTGCCGTAAAGCCCGCCAGCCAAACCAAGGATCACCGAGCCGGTGATGAAGGCTGTCAGACGGATCTTTGAAGGGCTTTTGCCAAGGGATTGCGCGGCCTCTTCATCCTCTCGGATCGCACGCAACAGGCGGCCAAAGGGTGAGGAGACAAGGCGTTCAAGGAACAGATAGGTCGCAATCAGGATCAGCAGGACGACGGCAAAGAACAGCAGGTTGTACAGAAACCCGTCTCCTAAAGCTGCACGCAGGGGTCTCTCGAACCCACGAATGCCCTTTGCACCACCGGCCAGCCATTCGGCGTTGCGCATCAAGTTTTCAAAGGCGACAGCCACGCCAAAAGTCGCGATGGCCAGATAATCGTGCCTAAGGCGCAGGGTCAGCAAACCAACGACCCAGGCCATCAGCCCTGCCGCCACCATTCCGCCGAGCAATGCGAATGGGTAGAACAGACCAAAGCCGCCCAGATGACCGGCCTGCGGCGTGCCACCCAAAATCAACGTGCCGTATGCGCCCGCGCCGAAAAATGCGACGACACCACCGTTGAAAAGCCCGGTATTGCCCCACTGCAGGTTCAGCCCAAGCACCGCAATGGCCAAGATCGACGCGGTCGTTGCAAAGAACACAAGGTATGAGACCACGCCGATCATGCCCGCGCCTCGCCGAAAAGCCCGTTGGGGCGGATCATCAGAACCACAAGGATCAGCAGAAACGGCACCGACGGCGTATAGCCGGACGGCAGCACGACCAACGCCATATTGCCCGCAATGCCCACAATGAAGCCTCCCAGAACGGCACCGTAAACGCTTCCGATCCCGCCCACGATCGTGGCGGCGAATATCGGCAAGACCAGATCCCGCCCCATCACCGGGATCAACTGGTGGCTTAGGCCGTAAAACACGCCCGCGACTGCGGCCAACCCGCCGCCGATCAGCCAGACCCACATGATGGTGCGTTGCAGGTTGACGCCGTTCACTTGCGCCAGTGATGGGTTCTCGGCCACAGCGCGCAGCGAATAGCCAAAGGTGGTGCGTGACAGGATCAGGTGCAGGATGAACATCAGAACCAGTGCCGCTATCAGCACAAAAACCTGGTCGGGTTTCACCAAGATCAGCGGGTCGCGGCTGAGGATCGACGGCGAAAGCAATATCTCGGGAATAAAGCTCGGGACTAAGGCCGAAGATCAGGCCGATAACGTTTCGGATGATCAGTGCCATGCCGAAACTGGCGAAGACCATAGACAACTCTTCCCCCTTTTCGCGCACACGTTTGAAGACCAACCGGTCGATCAGCAAGGCCGAGAGACCGGTCACCACCATCGAGGCGAAGATCGCGATGATCAGCGCAAGGGTCAGAGAGAGAGGGGCGAGTTTGACCGCAAAGACAGGCACAAGGTTTGAAACCAGAGCGTCAAACACAAGTGCTACATAGGCGCCCAGCGACAATAGCTCGGCGTGCGAAAAGTTGGCGAACCGCAAGATGTGCATCACCAGCGTCAGGCCAATCGCGCCCAGCGAAATGTAAGAGCCGGTCAGCACCCCGTCGATAAGGTTCTGAATCATGCGGCACCCACGCGCTTGCCGCCAAGATAGATCTCGCCCACGACCTTGTCGTTCAGCAGGTCTTGCGCCGCGCCGTTCACCTGATTGCGCCCCTCGGCCAGAATGAAGCAATGGTCGGCCAGCCGAAGTGCCTGCTTGACGTTCTGCTCGACCAGCAGGATCGAAACGCCTTCAGCAGTCAGCGCGCGGGCATGTTCCAAAACCTCTTGAGCCGCCTTGGGCGACAGACCGGCAGAAGGTTCATCCATCAGGATCAGACGCGGGGCCGAGGCAAGCGCCATGGCGATAGCAAGGAACTGCCGCTGACCGCCCGACAGGGTGCCCGCCTTGTCACGATGTTTGTCGGCAAGTGCCGGGAATTGTTCGAACAAGCGGGCAAGCGCGGCCGTCGCATCGCTTGCGCGACGCAGGGCAAGATCAAGATTTTGACGAATGGTCAGACTGCGAAAGATGTTGTCTGTTTGCGGGACATAGGCAATGCCGCGCGCCGCAAGCTGATCGGTGCGAATGCCCGTTATATCATTGCCTTCAAATGTAATTTTGCCGCCAGTGACAGGAATCAATCCGGCAATCGCTTTGATCAGCGTTGATTTGCCCGCCCCATTTGGCCCGATGATCAGAGTGATCTGCCCGGCTTGCGCAGTCAGGGAGACGTCTCGCAAGATGGACAAATCGGGCACATAGCCCGCGGTGACGCCCGTTGCCTGAAGGATCGGCTCACTCATCCGCAGTCGCCCCAAGATAAGCATCCAGCAGCACCGGGTTGGCCAAAGCTTCGTCGCTTGTGCCTTCAAAAATCACGCGCCCCTCGGCCAGCGCGATCACCGGGTCGCAATGGCGCATGACGAAATCCATGTCGTGTTCGATGATGACAAAGGTGGTGCCTTGCCGGTTCAACTCCTCGATCTTGCCGATCAAAGTTTGGGTCAGAACCGGGTTCACCCCGGCAGCAGGTTCATCCAGCAGGATCAGCTTGGGATCGCCCATCAAGACGCGCGCAAGTTCCAACAGCTTCATCTGACCGCCCGAAATCTGCCCCGCCGGATGGTCGGCCAAGGCCCCGAGCGTCACGAACTCCAGCACCTCTAAAGCCTTGTCGCGGATGCGCCGTTCTTCGTCGCGCATACGCGTGCGAAACAGGAAGGGTCCGGTCACGGTCTCGCCGATCTGTCCGGGCGGTGCCAGCATGACGTTTTCCAGAACACTCATGCGCGCAAAAGGACGCGGGATTTGAAAGGTGCGCCCCAGTCCAAGCGAAAACAACTGGTTGGGCGGCAGGCCAGTGACATCGCGTCCTTCCAACTGCACCGTGCCGCTATCCGGCCGCAATGCGCCCGTCAACAGATTGAAAAGCGTAGATTTCCCCGCGCCGTTGGGACCAATCAATCCAGTCGTCGAACCACGCCGGACATGCAAAGACACGTTGTCCACAGCTTTCATCTGACCGAAGCTGCGACTTAGATTGTGAACAGAAAGGATCGCGTCATCCACTCCCAAGCACCTTGTCATCAGGCTTGGTGTTCAGGTTGTATTTCATGATCCGCCCGTGCCGTCCGTTGCGGTCTCGCTCAAGTGCGAAAACCGAACCCTGCGGCCCGGGCGCAATATTCAAGACCGCTTGGATTGCCGAACGATCCTCGGCATCCAATTCAAAACCAAAGACCTCAAGCGTTTGCGGCAGGTGACGCGCATACCGCGCGCCGACAATGGCCGCGCCGACTTGCGGCTGATCCAGCACCCAACGGGTGGCGACAGTTGCAAGTGAAACGCCGTGCTTGTCGCCGATGGCTTGCAGCACGCCCAGCAAGCGCTGAAAAGTGTCCCAGGATCCAAACTCGTCGATGATCAGACGGTATTTGATCAGACTGCGGTTCTCGAACTCAAAACCGGGGTCGGGTTGGTTCAGCCAACGCTCCGTCAGAAACCCGCCCGCCAAAGTGCCATAGCACAGAAGTTGCAGATCGTTCGCCGAGGCCCAGTTCGTCAGTCCATTCTCGGGCCGCCGGTCCAGCAGGGAATACTGCACTTGCGTCGAAACCACGTCAAAACCCGCATCAAGGAACGGCTGCGTTTCGGCGACATCCCAGTTTGTGACGCCCAAATGCGCCACTTTGCCCTTCTCTTGGCACCGCTTCAGCACCTCAAGCCCGATCTGTGGGTTACCCAAGGACAAATCCCACCAAAAGAACTGCACCAGATGAAGCTGTTCGATCTGCAACCGCTTCAGCGACCGGTCGATGATCGCCTCGACATCCTTGGCTTGAATGTTCTCTAGCAACCCCAGATCCGGCACAAGCTTGGTATGTACCCGCACCCGGCTCGCAACCTCTGCACCCCGCCGCGCACGAATGTCGCCAATGAAATCGCCAATCATCTCTTCCACACCGACGTAAATATCCGCGCAGTCAAACGTGGTGATCCCGGCGTCCAGAAATGCTTCCATATCGCGCACCGCTTCCGTTCGATCCACGGGTCCGTGATCGCCAGCCAATTGCCAGCCGCCCTTGATCACACGCGAAATGGCATAGCCCGGACGCAGCTGAACGGTGTCCACACTCATGACTTATCCGCTTGCCAATAGGCTTCGCCACGCGCTTCCGGCAGACCTGTTGTGGCGGCATGAGTGAAGCGACGCTTGCCCAGTCGCGTGATCCTGAACCGCCCACCACAATGGGGATCGGGACAGGCAACTTCGGCATCAGTGCTCACCCAATCGTTGGGATCTGTCATCCGCTGCTTGACCGGCAAGAGGGGCAGCACGGCGGCCAGCGCGTACATCGAAATTTGCGTGCCAGGGTCGAACACCAAGGTTTCGCCTTCCACCCGAAAACTGTCGCCCTCGATGTGGCGGCATACCGGAGTTCGACCGTCCAGGACGGTCTCGACTTTCAAATCGTACAGCCAGAATTCCCCAGTTTTGCCCTGATCCATTTCCGTCCTTCTGCTGGACTGTCTCCAACACCTTGTCTTATCTGGGCCAAGTTACCCTTTGTGGCGAGGCCCTCAAGCCCTATTCGCCTGAAGTCACTTGGAAGCTAGGACGCCCCATGACCGCCAGAAACCGCCCAGACCGTCTTCGCCTTTCCGACAAGTTGGAGATTTCGCGCGTTCTTACAGGCCTTTGGCAGGTCGCCGACATCGAGAAGAACGGCGACTCCATTGATCCCGAAACCGGAGCCGATTGGCTGGACGCCTATGCCCGGCAAGGGTTCGACACCTTCGACATGGCCGATCACTATGGCAGTGCCGAGATCATCGCAGGACGTTTGCTGGCAAGGGGCGGAGCGCCGCGTCCGCTGGCGTTTACCAAATGGTGTCCAGCGCCGGGCCCGATGACGCGTGACGTTGTCCGCGCCGGTGTTGAAGATCGGCTGACGCGCCTTGGCGTAACCTGTGTTGATCTGCTGCAATTCCATTGGTGGAGCTTCAAGCATCCTGCCTGGCTTGATGCCCTGCACGAGCTTGCAAAGCTTCGCGACGAAGGTTTGATCGCCGAAATCGGTGTTACCAACTTTGATGCGGCACATCTGCAAATCGCCTTGTCCGACGGCATCCCGCTCTTGACCAATCAGGTCTCATTCTCGCTGGTTGACCGACGCGCAGCAAACCAGCTGTCCGACCTTTGCGCTGCCACCGACGCCAAGCTTCTGGCCTATGGCACACTCTGCGGAGGGTTCCTGTCTGACCGTTGGCTGGCAAAGCCCGAACCGAGGGACATCCCCGATTGGTCGAAAATGAAATACAAACGTTTCATCGACGTGACCGGCGGTTGGGAGGCATTTCAAGGCATTCTGTCCGCGGCGAACTTGATTTCACAAAAACACAATGTCTCGATATCAAACGTCGCCACAAGGTGGGTGCTAGAGCATCCGGCCGTTGCGGGCGTCATCGTCGGGGCGCGCCTTGGCGAACGCGTGCATACGGACGACAATCAGCGGCTCTTTTCCTTTGCATTGGATAGCGAAGATCACGAAAGGCTGGATGAAGCTTTTTCTGCCACGCGATCAGGTGCCTGGCGATTGCGGCGACGAATATCGCAAACCGCCATTTTTAACGGCTAGTGGCGATCTCAGCCACCATTTGGACTCCATGCCAATGCTCCATCAGGCCGACGACGCGCCGCATCGTGCTGGCGGTCGGCAGGTTCTCAGCGGATCGAAATGGGAAGATATTGCGGGATATGCACGTGCGCAGAAGATCGGCAATCGCATCCTTGTCTCGGGCACAACGGCCACGGCTGGAGCTGACCGGGTTGTGGCCGGTGAAGATGCGGGCGCGCAAACGACCTTTGTCATCGACAAAATTCTGGCGGCACTTGAAACCTTGGGGGCTGCTGTCGAAGATGTCGTGCGCACGCGCATTTATATTGTGGACGAGGCCGATGTCGAAGCGGTCTCGCAGGCACACGGGCAGTTTTTCCGCGAAATCAAACCGGCAAATACCTTAATTGTAGTCGCGGGATTGATTGGTGGATATCGCGTTGAAATTGAAGTCGAGGCGGTCAGCAAAGACTGATTTACACACATGCAGTTCGGGATCTCTAAGTCCGAAAATCCGGCATGCCGCCTTCGCAGCGAATGACAGCTTCCCGCCCTTCGAGCCGATATGTGCCCACTGCAGAATTTGACGCTTCGTGTTCTCACCTGCCATTCTCTGCGCGTTGTACGAATGGCTGCCCTCTGCGATTTGGCGCCTTTGCATGCGCCGCGTAGGCAAGTGCTTGACCGAGTTTGCCCAGCGTCTTTCGGAACTCGTCGCTGATATCTCTGTTTCAGCAATTGGACTTTGGCCAATCGCTGATATCTGCCAATGAGTGACTGGACTTCGCGCGGCATGTGAGCGTGTGTGTGGACGTCGCGACTGCTGTGTCGCAGGTCTCTGCTCGGTTCTCCGGGCTCTCGTCGGTACGGGCGGCTGGATGGCCCGGCGCCTGGGATTGATGGAGACCGACATGACGACAACGAAGAAAATCGAACGCAATCGGGCTGCCCAAAGTACCACTGCGGAACCTGCAAGACCGAAGCAATCCAAGAAGCCACGGCTCGAGGCAATGTTGAGCCGGCCCGCGGGGGGCGACCCAAAAGCAATTGGAGAAAAAACTCGGCTTGCAGCCGCACTCAGTGCGGGCGGCAGTCTCGCGTTTGCGTGCGGGCGGTGCCGAGGTGATGTTGGACCGCAGCGGCAGGACGCCAACCTACCGGATCGATACGGCGACATGAGTGGGCAGGATGTCGACGATCTCTCTGAGCGGTTCCGGGAGATCGCGTCGCTAGACCGTGCGGCCTGTGCCGCGGCCCTGGCGGCAATGCCCGGCCTAACGGTGCCACCACGGCTGCGCGCAGAAACGCTGCGCCACCTGCTGGCCTACAAAGAGCAAGCGCAGGCGCTTGGAGGATTGACGGCGAGCGAGCGGCGTTCATTGTGATCGATTGCTTCCGGCAAACCCATTGGAGACGTCTCCGCGCAGGCGTCTCCAGGTACCCACCTGGTGCGCGAATGGAATGGTCGAACCTATCGGGTTGAGGTCATCCACAATGGCTACGTGCTGGATGGCACAACCTACCGGTCGCTCTCGGCGGTCGCCAAGCGGATCACAGGGACGGCCTGGTCCGGCCCGCGGTTCTTTGGCCTCGCACAAAAGCGGTCGGCATGACCAAAACCCGCTGCGCGATCTATACCCGCAAGTCGAGCGAGGAAGGGTTGGAGCAGGACTTCAACTCGCTCGATGCACAGCGCGAGGCCTGTGAGGCGTATATCGCCAGTCAGCGGCAAGAAGGTTGGGTCCTGGTCAAGACTGCGCTATGACGATGGCGGCATCTCGGGCGGTCACTTGGATCGCCCGGCGCTGCAAAGATTGATGGACGATGTGGAGGCGGGCCGCGTCAATCGGATTGTAGTCTACAAGATTGACCGGTTGACGCGGTCTCTGACGGACTTTGCCAAGTTGGTGGATCGGCTGGACGGAGCAGGGGCGTCGTTCGTTTCTGTGACCCAAGCCTTCAATACCGCGACCAGCATGGGGCGGCTCACGCTGAACGTGCTGCTCAGCTTCGCTCAATTCGAACGTGAAGTAACCCCGAGACACCGGAAACAGATTTGAACGCAACGGCTCGGCAATTCCGGGGTTCTAGAGGCAAGGTCATGCTCCGCGATTCTGTGAACTTCATCAGCGCAGGCGGCGCTACCCCGGTTACCGATTGACGGCCCATGGACCTCACGCCTGACATCGAAAAGTCACTTGCCGTTGACGCCATGAGAATAGCCCACGGAGCGATTGCAAATGTCTTTGGTGTCTTGCCAGCGCTCGTTAGCCCAAACACGACCGGGCCAACGGTCAGGGAGGCCCAGAGGCATCTTGCAACATGGACACTTCAGCCGATGAGCGACTTGATTGCAGAAGAATGCAGCGAAAAGCTGGGGGCATCCGTCCAGCTTGATGTTACCAGACCGTTGCAGGCGTTCGACGCTGGGGGCCGCGCGCGCGATGCAGACCGTGATCTCGGCACTGGCGGAGGCGAAAGAAGTGGGCGTGGACCCCGCGACCGCCATGCGGCTGGTTGATTGGGATTAAACCGTCTCATTTCAACTGGTCGCATAGTCCCAAGAAACCTGTTGCAGTTCAGGTTGACTGACTTTTGGTATTCGGATGAAATAGTTCTGGTCGAACGCTTCGTGAATTAGTCGAACCGCGCAGTATAAAGTTGCAAGTCCGTCTTCATTGACACTGAAGACCCGCAGTTCCCTTTTTTCCATTTGGAAGTCTGCATTGCTGGCGCTGAATGCCAACCTTCTAAGTGTGACATTGTTGCCGCCTTCGGTTACGTATTCCCCGAGATCTGAGGCAAAGAGGGAATGCGGGTCTGCTAAGAAAAAGGCTCCGCATGCGATCTTGGCTGAAAGCCTTGCGACAGCATCTATCCTAAAGTGCGGCGACTGGGTTTGAACGTCCACAACATGCGGATCCCGCTGTAACTCCGCGATCTTATCACCCATGAACTTCAATGACTGAGGGTGGTACAATCTTGGGCCTGCAGAATTCCGAATGGCCGGGTTCTTCTCAAGTAAGAATGGCGGAGCTGGGTATTCGTATCTTAGGTAAGTCACAGGATCGTCAGGCAATTCCAACGGAACAACGTCTTCGAAGGGCGGGCAGTTGCGGTGCACCACCAACGACCAAGAATTCGCTGGCACTGGCGCTTTACCACGTATGGAGCGGCCCCTTGATTTGCTTTTGTAGCCGTGCTTCGCCCGCGTCCGCTTATAGGCAATGCCCATAAATGGCCCTTCCACAGACCTGTTTATCTTGTCCTTGCAGTCAGCACATGTCGCGTTTGGAAGCTTAAGCCGACCGTTAAGTCCTTCTGGCACAATGTGCTCTACGGAACCGTCGTGGTTCTTAGTTTGGCAGTAAATGCAAATATTCGCGGGTGAAAGCTTCATGCCTGCGCATGGTTGGTCAGTTGCTTGCTGGAATTCAAGCGCGCAATCTTTCGGTGCCCCTAATGGCGCCCCAATCGGAAAAACTAATCTTTTCAATTAGTAATGGCGGAGAGACAGGGATTCGAACCCTGGGTAGGCTTGCACCCACAACGGTTTTCGAGACCGCCCCGTTCGACCACTCCGGCACCTCTCCGCGGGGGTCTGAGCGGGCCGAATACGGGATGCAGGGGGTTCGCGCAAGCTTTTTCAGGGGCACATATGCCGCCAAACGAAAGCGTTGCTTTGAAATTTAGGGATCTGTCCTTAGGTAGGGAGGCAGGAAAGCAGGAGTAGGCCCTATGTTACGCTGGTTGACCGTCATTGCCTTTATTGTCCCGTTCACCGCCATGGCCGCGTCTGAAGAAGACTTGGACAGGCTGCATGCCGCGCTTTCATCCAACGAACTGATGCGCATCCTTTCGGAAGAAGGGTTTATCCAGTCCGACGAGTTGCGCGAAGAGATGTTTCCCGGTCGGGGCGGTGCTGGATGGAACACCGTCGTAGGGCGTATCTATGATGTCGACCGGCTGAACAAAAATTTCCGGACGGCCTTCGATGACGCTTTGCGGGATACGGATATTACCAGCTTGCTGAACTTCTACGCTTCAGAAACCGGCGCACGGGTGTCTCAGGTTGAAATCGACGCCCGTCGCGCGATCATGTCGGAAGAGGTTGAAGAGGCCGCACGCGGTGCCTTCGAAGACATCCGCAACAGCGGATCGGTGCGGATCGGTCTGTTGGAAGAATTTGCTGAGCTGAACGGTCTGATCGACCGCAACGTCACGGGTGCGCTGAACGCTAATCTGGCCTTCTTTCGGGGGCTCAGTTCAGGCGAAGGCTTCGCGATGAGCGAAGATCAGATGCTTAGCGATGTCTGGTCGCGCGAAGCCGAGATCCGCGAAGATACCGAGGGTTGGGTGTTTGGCTATATGACCTTTGCTTACGACACGCTGTCTGACGACGAAATCCGCGCCTACATCGATATTTCGGCCACCGAAGCCGGGCGGGAACTGAACCGGGCGCTGTTTGCCGGGTTCGACGCTGTCTTTCTGGATGTATCGTTTGAACTGGGCAAAGCCACGTCGCGGTTTTCTGTCGGCGAAGAGCTTTAAGCCAGTCACCGAACAAAAAAATCGGACGCAGAACGACTGCGTCCGATTTAGTCGTTAGCGGGAAATGCTTGCGTCGACCGAAGGATCGCCGACGCGCGCAATCAGCCTATGCGCTGCGATAACACGCGGGCGATACCGCTTTTGCTGTCGTCGGTTGCCCATTCGTCGGCAGGATCAACTTCGTCGACCGACTTTGCTTGATTCTGTGGGAGGGGACGCGAAACCGGCTTTTCCTGCGCCAAAGGACGCGAAACGGTTTTTTCCGGCGTGACCGGGCGCGAAACGGCTTTCACAGTCACGGTTTCCTTGCCCGTCAGCAATTCGCCAAATTCAATAAAACTGTCGAGATCGCCAATCAGCTCTTCCAGTTCTTCGATCTCAGCCTTCTTCTTTGCAATCGACGTCTGATAGTCCTTTCGACGTTGATATGCGACTTGTACTGCGTCAGCCATTGCACCACTCCTTTTTTAAATGCTCGATAAGCCTGCTTGGTAAACAAAGATAAAAGGAGTGAAGCAAAACTTGGGGCAATCCGCGGCAAGAATGCGGCGTTTCGCATTTTTTGGTCAACTTTTTGGGGTCCAAGCGTACAAAGTGCGCGAACCCACACTGGTTGATTCATACCAAAGCTGGATACGCTAAATTCCACGCTCGGGTCTTGACTTGACGCACTGTTCTGCCGATAAGCCGGACTTCGGCGGGCCTTGCTCGCCTTTTATATTTGATGAGCGCTCCGAAGGGGCGCGCAGTTCGAGGCGGTGATACACCGAAACGCCGGGTAACCGGGGCCAGAGGACGCGGAAAAATGGAAGGAAGTCAAATGTTTGCGGTCCTTAAGACTGGTGGCAAACAGTATCGGGTTCAAGCGGGCGATGTGCTTCGCGTCGAGAAACTTGCTGCTGATGCCGGTGAAACAATTCAGTTCAACGAGATTCTGATGGTCGGTTCCACCATCGGCACACCTTTGGTGGACGGTGCAGCCGTTCAGGCCGAGGTCGTTGATCAGATCAAGGGTGACAAGGTCATCCACTTCGTGCGCCGTCGTCGGAAGCACTCGTCGAAGCGCACCAAGGGTCACCGTCAGCAACTGACGCTGCTCAAAGTGACGGACATCCTTGAAAAGGGTGGCGACAAGTCTGGCGTGAAAGCTGCGATTGGCGCAGGCTCGGTTGCTGGTGTTGCTGTCGCTGCAGCGGCTGCTTCGAAGCCTGCCAAGAAGGCCGCGGCTAAGAAGGAAGAAGCCCCAAAGGCCGAAGCCAAGAAAGCCGCTCCCAAGAAGGAAGAGGCGCCTAAGGTAGAAGCTGCTGACGAGAATGCCGGCACGCGCCCTGCAAACCTTCTGGATGCCCCTCGCGACGGCAAACCCGATGATCTGAAGAAGATTTCAGGCGTTGGGCCAAAGCTGGAAGGCATTTTGCACGACAACGGCGTCTATCACTTCGATCAGGTCGCTGCGTGGAACAAAGACGAAATCGCCTATATGGATGACCAATTGTCGTTCAAAGGCCGGATCGAGCGTGACGATTGGCTGGGCCAAGCCGCAACGTTCGCCGCTGAGAAGGAGTAACAACCGATGGCACACAAAAAAGCAGGTGGTTCCAGCCGGAACGGCCGCGATTCAGCCGGTCGGCGCCTTGGCGTCAAGAAGTTTGGCGGCGAATCCGTCATTCCGGGCAATATCATCGTGCGTCAGCGCGGCACCAAGTGGTGGCCGGGCGAGGGCGTTGGTCTGGGCAAAGACCACACGATCTTTGCTGTGACCGAGGGTCATGTGACCTTCCACAAAGGTCTTAAAGGTCGCATGTTCATTTCGGTCCTGCCGGAAATGAAAGCCGCCGAGTAACCGATCCCGGATAAAGAATTTTCAAGGGGGTCGGCATAACCGGCCCCCTTCACTTTTTGAAGGATGCGGTTGTGTCACAAGACCGCCATACACATGTGAGAAGGGATCGGGCGATCTGAGGGAGAATCGCCGTTTCCGAACGTGGCAGGGAGGTGCCCCGTGAAATTTGATACGATTATAAATCAGCCTGTTATTGAAACCGAACGTCTGATCCTGCGTCCGCTTCGGCGGTCCGATGTCGGCCTGCTCGACATTTATGCGGCCGACGAACGCGTGGCGCGGATGACGCGCAGCATCCCCCATCCTTTGCCCCCCGGTGCCAGTGACGCGTTGATTCAGCGCTCGCGCGCCGATGCGCGTGACGAAGATGTCTGGGTCATGGATGGCTCGCCCTATGGGCAGGCCGAACTGATGGGTCTGATCGGGCTTGAGCGGATGGACCGCGAGCAGTCTGAAATCGGCTATTGGGTGGCCCCTGCCTTCTGGAACACCGGTTTCGCTTCCGAGGCCGTTAAGCGGTCTGGTCGAGGCCAACCCGCAGGGCAACAAAACCATGTTCGCCAGCGTCTTTCAGGACAACCCGGCGTCGGCGCGTGTGCTGACCAATACCGGATTCGAGTATCTGGGCGATGCCGAGGCGTTTTCGGTCGCACGCGGCGCGCCGGTGCCGACATGGACCTATCTCAAGCGCTACGGCTGATATTCCATGTCATATGCCGCGCTTCCAGTCCTCAGGACGCCGCGGTTGGAACTTCGGCCTCTGAGAACCCAAGACACCGACGCCCTTGTCCGGGGCGTCGGCAATTATGATGTCAGCCGTTGGCTGGCGGTTGTTCCTTACCCCTATGATGCCGATGATGCGCGAAGCTTTATCGCGCGGGTTCAGGCGCAGGATAAACCGTTCTGGGGTGTGCATAATGCGCGCGGGTTGATCGGCGTGGTCTCGCTGGATGATGAATTGGCTTATTGGATAGCACGGCCCTTCTGGGGCAAGGGCTATGGGTTCGAAGCGGCTCATGCTGCCGTGGATTTCTGGTTTCGCGACAGCAAGGCCGCCACGCTCGCCTCGGGGTATTTCGATGGAAACGAGCCGTTCCGGTGATTTGCTGCGCGCCCTTGGGTTCAGGCTGGCCGAACGCATCAGCCGCTATGCAAAATCGTTCCAACAGGATGTGATTTCGAACCAGATGAAGCTGACGCGGGCGGATTGGGAGGCACGGAAGGATTTCACGCTTTATACGCCCCGCCTGACGCTTCGGGCCATAGGCGACCGCGACGCCGAAGCCGTTGCAGGCCTGAGTACGCCTGAAATCGCGCGCAACCTTTCTGACTTGCCGCCTAACATGACCGTTGAAATGGCACGGGCAGGGATCGCGCAGCGCCAGTGGCGCGGCATGGCTGGCTTTTCGCTGGGGATCGAACAGGGTGGCGCGCTGATTGGCTGGATCGGGTTGGGCGGGCTGCCGATATCCGTGGGTTATGCGCTGGCCCCATCGCATTGGGGGCAGGGGTTGATGACCGAAGCGCTTTCGGGCTTTCTTCCGCAAGCTTTCGCGCGTTTGCCCATGCGCCGCCTGACCGCCGACCATTTCGAGGACAACCCGACATCCGGCGCGATCCTGCAGAAATTTGGCTTCCAGGCGATCGGTCGCCAGATGCTCCGCTCAAAGGGAAGGGTTGAGCCTGCGCCCGTGATCACATACGCCCTTGAACGGGACAAACTGAGGGTGCCTGTATGAAATTCCTCGACCTCGCAAAGGTCACGATCCGCTCTGGTTCGGGTGGCAACGGGTGCATCAGCTTCCGGCGCGAGAAGTATATTGAATACGGCGGCCCTGATGGTGGCGACGGCGGGCGGGGCGGCGACGTTTGGGTCGAAGCGGTCGACGGGCTGAACACGCTCATTGATTTTCGCTATCAACAGCACTTCTTTGCCAAGAACGGGCAGGGCGGCATGGGCCGTCAGCGCACCGGTAAAGACGGCGACGACGTCACGCTGCGCGTGCCTGTGGGCTGCGAGATCCTCGACGAAGATGAAGAAACCGTGCTGGCCGATATGACCGAGGTGGGTCAGCGCGTCCAGCTTGCGAAAGGCGGAAACGGCGGCTTTGGCAACCTGCACTTCAAAAGCTCGACCAATCAGGCCCCGCGCCGCGCCAATCCGGGATTGGAAGGCGTGGAACGCGTGGTCTGGCTGCGGCTAAAGCTGATCGCCGATGTGGGGCTTTTGGGCCTGCCCAATGCGGGCAAGTCGACCTTTCTGGCCGCGACGTCCAATGCGCGGCCCAAGATTGCCGATTATCCATTTACCACTCTGCACCCCAACCTGGGCGTTGTCGGTGTGGATGACGCTGAATTTGTCGTGGCCGATATTCCCGGCCTGATCGAAGGCGCGCACGAAGGCAAAGGCATCGGTGACCGCTTCTTGGGCCATGTCGAACGCTCGGCGGCTTTGCTGCATCTGGTTGATGGCACGTCCGAGGATGTTGCCGGCGACTGGCAAACGATCATCGGCGAACTGAAGGCTTACGGCGGTTCGCTGAACGAAAAGCGCCGCCTGACCGTGTTGAACAAGATCGACGCCTTGGACGAAGACGAACGTGCCGAGCGCCGCGAAGCGTTGGAAGCCGTTGCAGGCCCCGTCATGATGATGTCGGGCGTCAGCCGCGAAGGTCTGACGGATGTGCTGCGTGCGATGCGCCGACAGGTCGAAGCGGACCGCAAGGCGCAGCGTGATGCCCTTGAGGAACCCGCGCCATGGCGTCCCTAAGCACGGCAAAACGGATCGTCGTTAAGGTCGGCTCGGCCCTTTTGGTTGATGGTGGCGCGTTGCGCATGGGGTGGCTGACTTCGCTGGCGGAGGATGTGGCGGCGCTGAAGGCACGGGGGCAGGACGTCATACTGGTGTCGTCCGGCTCTATCGCGCTGGGCCGGGGTGCTTTGGGCCTTGCCGCAGGAACCCTGCCTTTGGAGCAAAGCCAGGCCGCGGCGGCAGTGGGCCAGATCCGCCTGGCCCGCGCTTACGAAGAAGCGCTTGCCCCGCATGGGATCACCACCGCGCAGGTGTTGGTGACGCTGGAAGACAGCACCAACCGGCGGCGGTATCTCAACAGTCGCGCGACCTTGGATCAACTTCTGACGTTGGGTGTGGTGCCGATCGTCAACGAAAACGACACCGTTGCCACGGACGAGATCCGCTATGGCGACAACGATCGGCTTGCGGCGCAGATTGCTGTGACCGTGGGTGCCGATGTGCTGGTGCTGTTGTCGGATGTCGATGGCTTCTATTCCGGCAATCCCAAGGTTGACCCAGACGCCAAACGCTATGACGTGATCGACCGCATCACTCCCGAAATCGAGGCGATGGCAGGCGACGCAGGCACGGGCCTTTCCAAGGGTGGGATGATCACCAAACTCATGGCCGCCCGCACGGCCACAGCCGGAGGGGCCGCCATGGCGATCACTTTGGGATCGGTTGATAACCCTTTGGCATCGCTTGAAAAGGGCGCGGCCTGCACATGGTTCACGCCCGAAACTGACCCACAAGCCGCCCGCAAGCGCTGGATCGCGGCCATGAAGCCCAAAGGCGAGGTTCACGTCGACGCCGGGGCCGCGCGCGCCTTGGCCGACGGCAAGTCACTGCTGCCTGCGGGTGTTGCCCGCGTAACAGGCGATTTCGGGCGCGGCGAGCCTGTGTCTATCCTTGGCCCCGATGGGCGGATCGGCATTGGCCTTGCCCGCTATACCTCTGACGAAGCAGAGAGAATCAAGGGCATGCGATCCGACCGGATCGAAGAATTACTGGGCTATCCGGGACGTGCCGCCTTGATCCACCGCGATGATATGGCGGTCGAAACCTGACCTTCGCTTTTGCCACAACACGCCGCATGATATACTGACAAAACGACCAAAGGAGCGCCACGCACATGAAAGACGGCCTCGATATTCAAGCCATGATGGCCGAGATCGGACGCAACGCCAAAGCCGCCGCTTCCGAACTGGCCTTTGCCGACCCGGCGGCCAAAACGCTGGCGTTGAACGTCGCGGCGGATGCTTTGTGGGCGCAGCGCGACAAGATCATCGCTGCCAATGTGGAAGATATGGCCTTTGGCCGCGAAAAAGGGCTTAGCCCCGCAATGCTCGACCGGCTGATGCTGGACGAAGACCGCGTTCAAGGCATTTGCGACAGCCTGCGCAACGTGGCCGCTCAGGACGATCCGGTGGGCGAGGTGATCACCGAGTGGGACCAACCTTCGGGCCTGCATATAAAGCGCGTGCGCACACCGCTAGGCGTGGTTGGCGTGATCTATGAAAGCCGTCCCAATGTAACTGCGGATGCGGGCGCTTTGTGCCTTAAGGCCGGCAACGCGGTGATCCTGCGGGGCGGGTCCGAAAGCTTCCACTCGTCCGGCGCGATCCTTGACTGTCTGGTCGACGGCCTGAAGGCCGCCGATCTACCCGAACATGCCATCCAACGCGTGCCCACACGCGACCGCGCGGCGGTGTCAGAAATGCTGACGATGACTGACTTCATCGACGTGATCGTGCCCCGCGGTGGCAAAGGGCTGGTCGGCCTTGTGCAGCGCGAGGCCCGCGTGCCGGTCTTTGCCCATCTTGAAGGCATTGTGCACATTTACCTCGATGCGGCTGCCGACCCCGAGAAGGCCCTCAAGATCGTGCTGAACGCCAAAACCCGGCGTACCGGTATCTGCGGTGCCGCCGAGTGTCTGCTGATCCACAAGGACATTCTTGATACCATTGGACAGGCCGTTGTGCGCATGTTGATCGACAAGGGCGTCGAAGTGCGCGGCGACGCGGCAGTGCAAGCCGTTGAAGGCGTCGTGCCAGCCAGTGAAGACGACTGGGGGCACGAATACCTCGACATGATCATCGCCGCGAAAGTGGTTGAAAACGTTGACGAAGCCATCGCCCATATCCAGACCTATGGGTCAAATCATACCGATTGCATCGTGACGGAAGACGCCGCCACAGCGGGCAGGTTCTTCCAGCGGCTCGACAGTGCGATCCTGATGCACAACGCCTCGACCCAGTTCGCAGATGGCGGCGAATTCGGCATGGGGGCCGAGATTGGGATTGCCACCGGCAAGATGCATGCCCGTGGCCCCGTGGGGGCGGCCCAACTGACCAGTTTCAAGTATCTTGTGACAGGCGACGGGACGGTCAGAAGCTGACCGAGATGGATGTTCCGTTGATGGTTGCCCGCACTTGCTTGCCGCAGCCGCGCGCCGTTGGCCCAACAAGTGCAAAGTGGACATTCGACGAGGTGACCTCGGCCTCGGCCAACGGATTGGACAACAGCTCCCACAGTGGGTTGTCGACTTTCAACCGCTCGGCGGTGCCGTATATATTCCAGGTTTCGCCAATCTGGGTGACGGCGACCTTGCCGCCCCAGGGCAAAGCGCTTTCGAAACATTGGATGATCAGGAAAGCCAGCTTAGCCTCGGCGCGCTTTGTGTCCTGGTCAAGCCGCCAGTCGACCCGAAGCCGGTTGCCCCGGTACAGATCGCTAAGCACGCGCGCCACTTCGGTTTTGCCGATCATTGCTTCCTGCGATGCAGCCCCGAAGGCGATGCGGAAAAATCGGATGCGGGCGTTGGCGTTTTCCACCGATTCCGAGATCAGCGTCATCTCGGGAACCTCTGTCATCCCCGACATGGTCAGCAACTCGACGCCGTTTCCGATGGCCCCCAAAGGTGAAATCAGGTCGTGGCAAATGCGCGACCCGATCAGGTCGTTCAACTCAACGGCGTCTTGTGTCATACGGTCTGTCCTGCATAGCGTTCCCGCCAAGGAGGTGCATTGATGACAGAGTTTAATGCTTTGCTAACCCCGGGAATGTTTGTCACCCATCCGGGCCAGCCGGATTGGGGTGTGGGGCAGGTACAAAGTAACATCTCAGGTCGCATCACTGTCAATTTCCCCGACGAAGGAAAGGTTGTTATTGACGGCACTCGTATTGAATTGGTGCCGGTTTTCTCGGACGAGTTGTAGTGTGGTGTTGCTAACACAACCCTTGCGGGCAGACAATCTAATATCTGCACGCACAAGGATGTGTTGCCAAGCCAAGTCACCCTTCCTAGAACGCAGCAGCCAAAACGGAATGGCCTGATGGAACTCGATGACACATATCTGCAGCTTCGGCTTGCGGTCAGCGACCAAGATCGCCGCGCTGCCGAACGCCTGCGCTATGCGGTGTTTGTCGAGGAACTGGGCGGTGATGGCGCGATGGTTGATCACGAAAACCGGCTGGAGCGCGATGCCTTTGATCCGGTCTGCGAACATCTGATCCTGATCGACAAGCGGCGCGATGCGGCGTCTCTGACCCATGTCGTTGGTGTGTATCGGCTTTTGACGGGCGACAAGGCAAAGGCCCATGGCCGGTTCTATTCCGAAACCGAGTACGATCTGAGCCTTCTCAAGTCCTCGGGCAAGCGGTTGCTGGAACTGGGCCGGTCCTGTGTGCACGCTGACTATCGCGGTGGCTTGGCTCTGCGCCAGTTGTGGGCAGGGTTGGCCGCCTTTGTTCTGGAACGCGAGATCGACATCCTGTTCGGCGTGGCCAGCCTGCACGGAACCGATATCAACGCCCACGCGCAATCCTTGTCGTTGCTGCATCAGTCGCATCTGGCCCCGCCCGAGCTTCGGGTGAGGGCGGTCGAAGCGGCTTATCAGGCGATGGACCTGATCCCTGCAGAGCAGATCGACCGGGTCGCGGCCATGCGCGCGGTTCCGGCACTGATAAAATCCTACCTTCGGCTGGGTGGTTTCGTGGGCGACGGGGCGTTTGTCGATCATGCGTTCAACACGACGGATGTCTGTCTGATCATGGACACTGCGCGGATGACGGATGCCGCGCGCGCACGGTACCAAGGCACGTCCCTGTGACACCCACATGGACATCTGAAGACGCGCCCAAGGTGGTCAGGCTATCGACGGCAGGGCGACTGCGCGCTTTGCTGCGGGGTTTGGTGCTTGGGGTGCTCGTCCTCGGCGGTCTGGCGCTGTTGCTGTTGCTGCGCCTTGTCGAGCGTCCTTTGTTTGGCGCGGCGCGACCCTGGACCCCGCAAATCACGGTCTTTGTCTGTCGGACGGCCTTCCGGGTTATGGGCATGCGCTATGTGTCTCATGGCAAGCCGATGACAACGCCGGGTGCGATGGTGGCGAACCATTCGACGTGGCTCGATATCTTTGCGTTGAACGCAGGTGGTCCGCTTTACTTCGTTTCGAAGTCCGAAGTGGCAAGCTGGCCTGGCATAGGCTGGCTGGCGCGCGCGACTGGCACTGTTTTCGTGCGACGCGCCACCCGCGAGGCGGGGGCGCAAAAGGCCGTGTTCGAAGATCGCCTGAGGGCCGGGCACAGGCTGATGTTCTTCCCCGAGGGCACCTCGACGGACGGGCGGCGGGTGCTGGGCTTCAAGCCGACGTTGTTTGCGGCGTTCTATTCAGACGAGACGCCCGCCGATCTTTGGGTGCAGCCTGTCACGGTGGTCTACGAAGCGCCTCCCGGCACAGACCCCCGGTTTTACGGCTGGTGGGGCGATATGGATTTCGGCCCGCATTTGGTTCAGCTTCTTGCGCAAAGCCCGCAGGGAAGTGTCGAGGTCACGTGGCACGCGCCCATCAAAGTGGCTGACACGGCGGATCGCAAGGCGATGGCGCGGACGACCGAAGCGATTGTGCGAAGCGCGCATCCACACGGCGCGGCGGTTTAGCCTAGGCCAAGGGTACAAGCAGGGCGGTCAAAGCGGCGGCGGCGTCGTCCTGCCGCCAGATCTCGTCGCCGATGGCGAAGAAGTCGGTGACGGGGGCCAGTTCGGCCACAAGATCAACGTCCAGATGCCCTTCGGCCACCACGGGCACCTCGATCATCTCAGACCACCATGCGAAAAGCTCGTGTTCCGCCCGCGTCCCGTCGCCCAGCGACGATGTACCCACCGGACCAAAGGCCACATAGTCGGCACCGGCTTCTCCTGCCGTTATGCCGTCATGGCGGGACGCGCCGCAATAGGTGCCGACAATGGCATCCTGCCCAAGGTCTTGCGCGTTTCGCGGATCGATCGTGCGCCATCGCTCAGATGCACACCGTCAAGCCCCAGCCGTTCGACCAAAGCCACATGGGTGTCGATCACCACCGCTATGTCGCGCGCATGAGCCACTTCGCGCAAAGTATCCGCCGCGCGCGCGATCCGGTCTTCGTCCTGCGTCGCCATCGTCAGCCGCACGCAGGCGATCTCGGCCGCGTCGAGCACCGAAGCCAGCCTGTCGGGAAAGGTCGACAGTTCGAAATCGGGTGGCGTAAGCAGGTAAATCTGCGGTCGGTCGCAGTGTCCATGAGGGAAGTCCTTGTCGTCGTCCGGGCAGGCTATAGCGGCTTGGTCACCGGGGGGGAAGGCTTCGGACGTTTTCCATCGCAAGCGCCATCAATTGGGCGCGGCGTGTGTCGTCGGCGATGGCCTCGTCGGTCACATCGACCAGGCCGCCCATCGGGCGGCCCGTGAACGCCATTGCCGACGCACCGTCGATGGTCAGGGCCGCCGCATGGCGATCCTTGCCGACGCGGAACATGCCGCCGCCCTTGTGGACGCCGCACAGCATGTGTCCGTCCAGCATGAAACAGAGCCCGCCGAACATGCGCTTTTCTTCGATCGGTAGCCAGATCGGCCAGATCACTTCGCATGAGTTCGGCCAGTCCTTCGTCATAGGCCATTTCGTCTCCTCCCTTGTGCCTTGTGGGCCCGGATCCTAAGACCCACTGGCCTGACCCGCTTAGGAGCCTGAGACATGACCCAACCCGCTTTGTCCTTGTCCGCCCGCAGATGGGCGAAAACATCGGCGCGGCGGCGCGTGCGATGTGGAACTTCGGGCTGGACCGGATGCGGATCGTGGCCCCGCGCGACGGCTGGCCGAACCAGAAGGCCGTGGCGATGGCCAGCGGTGCGGGGCGGTTGCTGGATGAGGCGCAGTTGTTCGACACGACGGCGCGATGCGATTGGCGACGCGACGCTTCGTCTTTGCCACGACCGCGCGCGGCCGCGACCTGACCAAGCCGGTCTTCACGCCCGAAGCCGCGATGCAGGACGCTGCGCGCCCGGATCGCGGCCGGGCAACGGGTGGCGGTGCTGTTCGGACCCGAACGCGCGGGGCTGGAAAATGACGATATCGCACGGGCCAATGCGATCATCTCGGTGCCGGTGAACCCCGAGTTTCCGTCGCTGAATCTGGCGCAATGCGTGCTTGCTGACGGGCTATGAGTGGCGGCGTGCGACCAGCCAAACGATCGCACCGCGCGAAATGGCGATGGCGGGCACCGAACTGGCCACCCAGATCGAGGTCGAAAAGCTGGCCGAGCATTACGAGGAACGCCTGGACGAGGCCGGGTTCTTCTTTCCCGAAGACAAAGCGCGAAGGCATGAAGCTGGACCTGCGCAACCTGTGGTCCCGGATGCCGCTGACACGCGCCGATGTGCAGATGCTGCACGGCATGCTGCGTCAGATGGTCCGCTGGAAAGAGCGTGGCGACTGACTGGACGCGCCGCGGTGCCCACGCCTACATTCTGCGCTGAATGAGCAGGAGCAGTCGATGGCTGAGAAACGCAGCATTTTCGAAGAGGTTGGCACCGAGACCGACGCGCCGCGAGCCGCGCCGCAAGGGCGGCGTGATCGACGCGAGCGCGGAAAGGCGCGCGCGGGGCGATCCGGGTCTGGCTGATGATCCTGTTTGCGCTGGTCGTTGCTGATGATCGCCGTCGGCGGTCTGACGCGGCTGACGGATAGCGGCTGTCGATCACCGAATGGCAGCCCGTGACCGGCGCGATGCCGCCGATGAGCGACGCCGCCTGGGAGGCGGAGTTCGAGAAGTACCGTGCAGATCCCGGAATATCAGTTGCAGAACAAGGGCATGAGCCTGTGCCGAGTTCAAGGTCATCTATTGGTGGGAATGGGGTCATCGCCAGCTTGGGCCGTGTCATCGGCCTGGTCTGGGCGGTTGGGTTCTTCTGTTTTCCTTGCTGACCACGCAAGATCCCGACCGGCTGGACCGGGCGACTGCTGCTTCTGGGCGGACTTGGCGGCCTTCAGGGCGCGATCGGCTGGTGGATGGTGTCTTCGGGTCTGACGGCGGCACGCATGCTGGACGTGGCGTCCTACCGGCTGGCGACGCATCTGGGGCTGGCCTTTGTGATCCTTGGGGTTATCGCGTGGTACATCGTTGCTTGCTGGGCCGCGACGGAAGCCGACCTGATGCAGGCCCGGCGCGCGGCGCGAGGCGCAGGCTGTTCGGCTGGCGACCGGGCTGATGCATTTCGCGTTCCTGCAAATCCTTCTGGGCGCGTTGGTGGCCGGCATCGATGCCGGGCGCAGCTTTCAACGAATGGCCACTGATGGGCGGGCAGTTTTTCCCGCCCGGCGGCGTTCGATCTGGAGCCGCTTTGGCGCAATTTCTTCGAAAACGCCGGGTTGGTGCAGTTCATGCACCGGATGGCGGGGTATCTGCTGTTGGCATCTTCGGCGCTGGTCGTCTGGCTGCGCGGTCGCGCCGTCGGCAATGACGAGACGCGGTTCGCGTTCAACGCTGTTCTGGCGATGATGGCGCTGCAGATGGTCCTGGGCATCATGACGGTGCTTTACGTCGCGCCCTTGGCAGCTGGCGATCCTACACCAATTCGGGGCGGTGTGTGCTTTTCGTGCTGATCCTGCGGGCGCGGTTCCTGGCGCAATATCCCGCTGGCCCAATCCGTGAGGGAACGCTGATGACTGCATATGACGAGCTGATGGCGTTTCAGCGCGAAACCGAGGCGCTGTGCGCAGGTGATGGGCCGTCTTGGGCTGGGATCAGGAAACGGTGATGCCCGGTGGTGCGGCCGAGCAGCGGGCCGAGGAAATGGCGGCGCTGGACGGGGTGTTGCACGCGCGCGGCGGACCGATCCGCGGATCGGGGAGTGGCTGGAGAGCGGCGAAGACCCGATGGACGCGGTGGCGAGCGCCAGGTGGCCGAGATCCGCCGTCGTTACGAGCGCACGCTGAAAGTGCCGGCAAAATTGTCGGCGGCTTTGGCGCGCACGACGTCGCTGGCGCACCGGGTCTGGGCCGAGGCGCGCGCGACGAACGATTTCGCGATGTTTGCGCCGATGCTGACACGAAGTGCTTGATCTGACGCGCGAAAAGGCATCGGCGCTGGCGGATGGCGGCGATCTTTACGACGCTTTGCTGGACGATTACGAGCCCGGCGCGACCGAGGCCGAACTTGAGGCGATGTTCGGCGCCTTGCGGCCCGCGTCTGGTGGCGTTGCGCGAGAAGGTGCTGGGCTCGGAGCGTCAGGTGCCGCGATGGACCGCGAGTTTGACGAGGCCGGGCAGTTGGCGCTGTCGCAGCCGAACTGGCGCCGGCCTTTGGCTATGACATGCGCACACGGGCGGATCGACAAGGCGGTGCATCCGTTTTCGTCCGGGTCGGGGCTTGGATGTGCGGATCACCACGCGGACCGAGCTGCACGATCCATTCAACTGTTTCTATTCGACGATCCACGAAGTCGGTCACGCGGCATACGAGCAGGGGATCGACCGCGACGTATCTTCTGACACCGCTGGGGCAGGGCGTGTCGATGGGGGTGCATGAAAGCCAGAGCCGGATCTACGAGAACCAGTTGGGCCGGAGTCGGGCGTTTACGGGCTGGTTGTTTAGGCCGGATGCGGGACGAGTTCGGGGACTTCGGCATTGGTGATCCCGACGATTTCTATGCCGCGATAAACCGTTGTAACTCAGGGTTTATCCGCACCGAAGCGGATGAGGTGCACTATAATCTGCATGTGCTTTTGCGGTTCGATCTGGAGCGCGATCTGATCGCCGGGCGGCTTGAGGTGCACGGATTTGCCGGAGGCCTGGAATGCCCGGTTTTTCAATGACTTCGGGGTTGAAAGTTGATACGCCTGCGAACGGGTGTTTGCAGGATGTGCACTGGTCGGAGGCGCTGTTCGGATATTTCCCGACCTACACGCTGGGCAATGTCTATGCCGGGTGCCTTCACGCGGCGCTTCAGGCGCGATGTGCCGGACCTGGATGCGGCATTGGCGGAGGGTGATACGCGCCCAGCAACGATTGGTTGCGCGAGAAAATTCAACGCCACGGCGGGCTTGTACGAACCGCGCGACGTGATCGAACGGGCGACCGGGGAAGCGCCGAGCGAAGGGCCGTTGCTGGACTATCTTGAGGCCAAGTTCGGGGCGATTTACGGGGTGTGATCCGCCGGTGCGGTATCACGTCGGTATTGCATCGGTATCGCGTCGGTGGGTGTTTTTCACGTTGGCTGAACAGTCCAGTGGGACGCAAGATCGTCAAGACCGGCGCGGATCAGGTCGCGCAGGGCGGCTTCGTCGATGTCCGAAAGACGTTTGATATACCAGCAGGATTTGCCCCTTGATGCGGACCGAGGCGGGCGGCGATTTCGGGGAAATCGCTGTAGCCGGGCAGGATGTACAGCGAGAAATCCCGCGCGCGGGGTGTGAAAGCCGGTGGCAAGGAAATCTCCTTCGCGCCCGCTGTCGTAGACGTAGTGGTATTGCCCGTAGCCGATCAGTTGAGCCCCAGAGCCGGGGCTGCCATCCGGTCACGTCGCGAAAGATGCGGTCGAGACGTTCGGCATCGGCACGGCGCGCGGGGTCTCAAGGGCGATGATCGGGCAGGGAGGTCGGTCATGGGATTGTCCTTGTGCGCAGGGTTCGCCCAAGGATAGCGTCGAAGAGGAGATGCCATGCAGCCGAAGATGTCCGTTGCCGAAGTTCAGGAGTTTCTGACGACCGAATTCCCGCAGGTGGCGGATGAGTATGTGGTCGATACGGTGGGACCGATGCCGTCGCGGTTGCGCATGTCTGCGCCGCCGAACGGCATTTGCGCCCCGGCGGCACGGTGTCGGGACCGACGATGTTTTCGCTGGCCGATTGCGCGGTTTATCTGGCGATCATCGCGATGGTCGGGCCGGAAGCATTGGCGGTGACCACGGGCGCGTCGATTGATTTCATGCGCAAGCCCGCAGCAGGTGTTCCGCTTATCGCAGAAGTCACGTTGCTGAAGCTTGGGCGCACCCTTGCCGTCGGCGATGCTTTGATCCGATCGGAAGGCCTGCCGGTCTGGTCGCTCGGGCAACCCTGACCTATTCGCGGCCCAGAAAATAGACGTCAGCGGTTAAGCTGCCGCCCTTGGTTGGGAAGGCACTTCACGGGTGGCATAACGTGCGCGACGATAGTCACGCAACGATTGCAGCGCGTCTTCCGTAATTTTCCGATCAAAGAATTTTGGGATGCTGACGCGCGATTGAACCCGAATGGATTTGAAATCGTTCATTTTACTGCCTACTCACAAACTCGATACAATTCTTATTAAACTGTATCTGCGCGGCAAAACTGTGGCAGTTTCGTCGAGTTTTTGTGCAGACAGGTTTGGGGCGAGGCCAAAGCTGCGCCTCATCCCTTTGTTTTATTGTACTTTTATGCGCGACTGCAGGTCACGGTTTTCTTGAAATAGCGGCAGTCATACAGCGTGCCTGACACTTTAGCCTGATAGCCCGTGCCCAAAACGCCGGGTCTCATGTTGCCCACGCGAACGCTGCGCTGGCTGGTGGAAAAGTACTTTGCGGTCTCCAACTTTATATTGGCGGGCGTGGCGTCAGCGTGAAGCTTGTCCGTCATTTCAGCGCCGCTACAGGCGGAAAGAACCAGAACTGCCGTCAAAACGAGTGCTTTTTGCATAGATCACCTTCACCGCCCCACAAACGGGACGTGATCAGGCGACTATGCCGACATCAAGGTTCGAATGGGGCAAATTCGGCGGCAGTTTAACCACCCGTGTGGCTCATGTGGCGGGGCATCTGACCGTCGGCTTCTTGGCGGGAATAGTCAAAGTCGTGGCCCTTGGGCTTGAGGGCGATGGCGGCGCGAATGGCGTCTTCCAGGCGCGCATCGCTCTCGGATGAGCGCGCAGCGGCGCGCGCAGATCGGCGATGTCTTCCTGGCCCAGGCACATGTAAAGCTCGCCGGTGCAGGTCAGCCGCACGCGGTTGCAGCTTTCGCAGAAATTATGGCGTCAGCGGCGTGATGAAGCCGATCTTCTGGCCGGTTTCCTCAAGCTCGCACATAGCGCGCCGGGCCACCGGTGCGGTCGGCGAGATCGGTGAGGGTGTATTGTTCGGCCAGCTGCGCGCGCAGGTCCTTCAGCGACCAGTACTGGCCGAGCCGGTCTTCGTTGCCGAGATCGCCCATCGGCATGACCTCGATAAAGGTCAGGTCCATGTCGCGGCTCAGCGCACCATTCGGTGATGGTGAACAGTTCGTCTTCGTTAAAGCCCTTCAGCGCGACGGCATTGATCTTGACCCGCAGCCCGGCCTTTTGCGCGGCATCAATGCCGTGCAGCACCTGCGGCAGGCGGCCCCAGCGGGTGATGTCGGCGAATTTCTCTTCGTCCAGCGTATCAAGCGAGACATTCACGCGGCGCACGCCAGCGGCATAAAGATCGTCGGCGAAACGCTCCAAGCTGGCTGCCATTGGTGGTCAGCGTCAGTTCTTTCAGCGCGCCGCTGTCCAGATGGCGGGTCATGCGAGCGGAAGAACGTCATGATGTCGCGGCGCACCAGCGGCTCGCCGCCGGTGATGCGCAGTTTTTCGACGCCCAGACCGGATGAAGGTCGAGCACATCCGGTCCAGTTCCTCCAGCGTCAGCAGTTCCTTCTTGGGCAGGAAGGTCATGTTTTCGGACATGCAATAGACACAGCGGAAATCGCAGCGGTCAGTGACCGAAACGCGCAGATAGGTGATGGCGCGGGCAAAGGGGTCAATGAGCGGCGGTGTTGTCATGACGTGCAAGACTAGGGGCGGCGAGAGGTTGCCGGCAAGAGGGGATCGTCGTTGAATGGTCGGACGCGGGCGGCTAGATAGGGGCATGACGTCATATAATTCTTCCAATGCTTCTTGGGCTTACGGCCTGTGCGCCTATGGCTGCAGGATTGGACCGGCACGGCGTCGAAACTGCTGACCGCGTACCGCGGCGAGGCCGGAACCGGCTTGCACCGGCGACGGCGCGCCGCCACCACCGCCCGCTGCGCGCACGGTCGAGCAGTTCGATACGACGACTGAAGCCGAGCGTGTGGCGGCTGCGGCACCTTCTTCGGGAGGCGCGCGTTTGGGCGAGACTGTGGCGTCCTGGGCGATGCGGCCGACGCCGGGGTTCTGGGTTGAGACATCGCTGGTCGATGCTGAAGACGCCGGGGCGGGTTGAAAACGCCGGCAACGGCAATCAGCGTCGGTAACGCTTCTGCCGCTTGCGTCCTGCGGCAAGGCTGCAAGCCGGGTGTCATTGGCGGCTTTGCGCGTGATTGGAAGCGCCGCTTGACCGATCTTGACTGACAGTCGCAGTTTATTCCCGCTGAACGGAGCGCCTTACGGCGCACGCGATTTATTTACTGGGACTCCGCCCCCGACTTTTTATTGTGGCTCCGCCTTTGGCGTCTCCGCATTCGTATTTTCGGCAAAATGAAGATCGGTCAGCAGGCGCGCGGCTTCTTTGCGGGCGAAGGGTTTCATCGCGTCGCCGTGGTTCGCCAGAAAAGCGCGGGTGCGGTCGGGGTCGCGTTTTGAAAGATCGCGCAGCCACCATGCGACGGCTTTCTGGATGAACCATTCGGGATCAGTGACATATCTGGCGGCCCAGCCAAGGATGCGGTCGCGGGCCTCCAGTTCCGGTGGTTTTGGGTTGCGTTCTGCTTGGTCCAGGGCAGTGTCATGACCAGTGCGGCGCGGCGGGTCCACATGTGCGGAGCTTTGGGTCCAGGGTTCGACATCGTCAAGGCGGGCAGGGTCCGCAGATCAGCCGCTTTTTGCCCGCAATCGCGGCGTGATCGGCGATGGCCCAGGCATCGAAATCAGGCACCCAGCTTTGGATCAACTCCCACGCAGCGCTGTCATCGGGGCGGATGCGGGCCTGGGTCAGCAGTTTGGCGGCGGCGATGCGGGCCTCGTGGATGTCCGTTCGCCCAAAGGTCGCTCGCCAGTTTCAGGCGGGCATCCAGATCGAGCGATTGGCGCCATTCTTTGGTCAGCGTGTCGATCTGGGGGTTGGCCACGCCCAGATATTGGCGCGGCACCTTGTGATAGCGCGCCATCTCGGTCGCTTTGTCCGCGTTGGCGGTGGCCGAGATCTGGGCGAGGGCTGCGTCGGGGCTCACAGGTTTTTTTCAACGATATGGGTTGGGATGCCGTCGATGGTTTTTGCGTTCTTATTAAACCAGAAATCGTGGATGCCGCTTTCGCCTTTGTTTTCAGCCCATTTGGTCAGCACGTCGCGGTCGTTGGTGAATGTCATTTCGGGCACAGCATAGCCGCAGCTTTTCAGGACCAGATCAATGGTCAGGTCGAAGATCTGACGGGCGGCCATATCCGCTGGGAAATGCCCGTTAAATTCAGCCCATTCGGCATCGTTGCGGTGAGATCGCGCGGGCGGTCCCATATGCGCGAAGGATCATTGGCGGGCCTGCAAAGGCGCACCACATCAGCGTCATCCGGGGGCTGTCGGCCAGATGGGCGGCGGTTTCGTTGCCGCTGCCGGTCAGGTTGCGCCAGAGTATGCGGTTGGGGGTGAAGATCCGCAGTGTGTCCATGCCTTTGGGCGAGACGTTGACACGGCCATCACGGGCCGCCGAGCCGGAAAAAAAGATCGGTTGCTTTTCGATGAAGCGCTGATGCGCATCTGAAAGTTTGTCAAAGCGGGTGGCCATGAAGAGCGCTCACTCGTTGTTTGCACGATGGGCACCGAAAAGGTGCTGAGGCGATCATAGGCGAGGCTGCGGCGCTATTCCACCGTGACCGATTTGGCGAGGTTGCGGGGCTGGTCCACATCGGTGCCCTTGGCACGCGCGGTGTGATAGGCGAGCAACTGCGCCGGGATCGCGTAAAGGATCGGCGCCAGAGGTCGGTGGCACTTGCGGCATCTCGATGATGCGCCCAGGTGCCGTCTCCGGCCTCGGCTGCGCCCGTTGGCGTCGGTGATCAAGGATGACGCTTGCCATCGCGCGCCATGACTTCCTGCATGTTGGACACGGTCTTGTCGAACAGCGCGTCCTGCGGGGCCATGAACGATCACCGGAACGTTGCTGGTCGATCAGCGCGATGGGGCCGTGCTTCAGTTCGCCAGAGGCATAACCTTCGGCGTGTATATAGCTGATTTCTTTTAGTTTAAGCGCACCTTCCATGGCCAGAGGGATACATCTGGCCGCGCCCAAGGAACAGGACATCGCGGGCTTCGGCAAGTTTTTCTGCGGTGTGCCTCGATGGCTGTCGATCGCGTCCAAGCGCCTTGCGATGATCAGGCCCGGCAAGGCACGCAGATCGGCAAGGTGCTGGTCCAGCGCAGTTGGTCGATCAATCCGCGGTCGTGGCCTGCTTTCAGAGCAAGGATCAACAGGACCAAAAGCTGACAGGTGAAGGCTTTGGTCGAGGCCACGCCAATCTCGGCACCGGCATGAATGGGCAGGGCCACGTCGCTTTCGCGCGCAATCGAGCTTTCGGGCACGTTCACCACGCTCAGGATCTGCGCCTTCGCGGCCACGTGACGCAAAGCAGCCAGCGTGTCGGCGGTTTCGCCCGATTGGCTGACAAAGATCGCCAGCGTATTCGGGCCGATGGGTGGTGTGCGATAGCGGAATTCCGAGGCTACATCGACTTCGACGGGAATGCCCGCCAGCCGCTCGATCCAGTATTTCGCGGTGAGGCAGGCAAGGAAGGCGGTGCCGCAAGCGACCATCACGATCCGGTCGACCTCGGCGAAATTCGGGGTGTTTTCGGGCAGAACAAGCCCGGCGTCACTCAGATAGTGCGAAATGGTATCGGCCAGAACGGCGGGTTGTTCGGCGATTTCCTTGGCCATGAAGTGCTTATGGCCGCCCTTGCTGATCTGGGTGGTGTCGATTTCGACCTTGCGCACCTCGCGGTTGACGGCGCGGCCAGAGGCATCCCAGATTTCGACGCCGTCCCGGGTCAGAAGGGCACGGTCGCCTTCTTCCAGATAGGTGATGCGGTCGGTCAGCGGGGCAAGCGCGATGGCGTCTGACCCCAGATACATCTCGCCGTCGCCATAGCCGATGGCCAGAGGTGAGCCTTTGCGCGCAGCGATGATCAGGTCGCTTTCGCCTTCGAACAGGAAGGCCAGCGCAAAGGCGCCTTCCAGCCGGGCCACGGTTTGTTCGGCAGCGTCGCGCGGCGCAAGACCCTGATCCAGAAAGCTTTGCGCCAGAAGCGAGATGGTTTCCGTGTCGGTCTCGGTTTCCGTTGCATATCCCTTGGCGGTCAATTCCTCGCGCAGCGTCTTGATAGTTCTCGATGATGCCGTTATGGACGACCGCGACGGGGCCCGAGCGATGCGGATGCGCATTGCCGACCGTTGGCGCGCCATGCGTCGCCCAGCGGGTGTGGCCGATGCCGGATTTGCCTGCCAGTGGGTCATGCACCAGCAGATCGGACAGGTTGACCAGCTTGCCCACCGCGCGGCGGCGATCCAGCGTGCCGTCGTTGATGGTGGCGATGCCCGCGCTGTCATAGCCGCGATATTCCAGACGCTTCAGCGCTTCGACCATGACGGGGGCGGCTTCGTGATCGCCCAAGATGCCAATAATTCCACACATGGACTTATCCTTTCTTCAACGCCGCTTTCGCAGCGCGTAAACGGGCGAAAAACTTCTTCGCGAATTCCGGTTTGTTTTCCTGCCGCGCACGACCCACGGCCATATCGCCGCCGGGCACATCTTCGGTCACGACTGATCCTGTGGCGGTCATGGCCTCGTCACCGATCGTGACGGGGGCCACCAGCATTGTATTCGAGCCGATGAAGACATTGCGGCCAATCGTGGTCTGGTGCTTGAAAACGCCGTCGTAGTTGCAGGTGATTGTGCCGGCACCAATGTTCGAGCCATCGCCGATTGAGGCGTCACCGATATAGCTGAGGTGATTGACCTTTGATCCTTCGCCAATCGTGGCATTCTTGATCTCGACGAAATTGCCGATGCGGGCGTCGTTCGAAAGCTCGGCGCCGGGGCGCAGCCGCGCGTAAGGCCCGACGATGGCGCCTGCACCGACATGTGCGCCTTCCAGATGGCTGAAAGGCCCGGATGCGGGCCCCCGATTCAACCGTGACGCCGGGGCCGAAGACCACGTTTGGCTCGATCACCGCGTCGCGGCCAATATGCGTGTCATGGGCGAAGTACACGGTGTCAGGGGCGTGCAGGGTGACGCCGTTCGCCAGGGCATCAGAGCGGGCGCGGTCCTGAAAAACACGTTCGGCGAAGGCCAGATCGGCGCGGGTGTTGATACCCAGCGTCTCTGCCTCGTCGCAGGTGACCACATGGGTCACCAAGCCTTCGGCGGCACCCAGGGCGGGAATGTCGGTCAGATAGTATTCGCCCGCCGCATTGTCGTTGCCCACAGCGGCGGCAAGGCGCAGAAGGGTTTCCGTCTGGGCCATGACAACGCCGGAATTACAAAGGGTTATGGCCCGTTCTTCTTCCGTCGCGTCCTTGAATTCGACGATCTTGATCAGCCTATCGCCATCGGTGACCATGCGGCCATAACGGCCGGGATCCATCGCCTCGAACCCAAGAAACACGATATCGGCCCCGGCTTTGCGGGCGTCAGCCATGCGGGCCAGTGTCTCGGGCTTGATAAAGGGTGTGTCGCCAAACAGCATGACCGTGTCGCCATCCGCACCGGCCAAAGCGTCCGCGGCCATTGTCACGGCATGGGCTGTGCCCAGTTGATCAGTCTGCTCGACGCATATCAGCGTTTCGTCAAGCGCATTGGCTGCCTGACGCACGGCGTCACCGCCGTGACCGACGACGATCACGCGTTTGCCGTCGAGTTCGTTGGCCGAGGACAAGGCATGCGCAAACAGCGGCGCGCCTGCAATTTCATGCAGGACCTTGGGCGTGTCGGACAGCATCCGCGTGCCCTCGCCAGCGGCAAGGAGGATGAGATGAGTGGGCATTTGCTCTGCTCGTTTCTTCTTGTGCGATACCCTTAGCGAGAATGCGCGATTTCGCAAAGCTCAAGGCTATCAACTTGTGCTGCGCGAGGTTACACCGAAAGCGGTATATTGCAGAGGGTTTGCCTTGAAAACAGTGATTTTTGATCTCGACGGTACACTTGCCGACACAAGTGGCGATCTGATCGCAGCCGCCAATGCCAGTTTTCACGGCTTGGGGCATGGCGAATTGCTGGACGAAAAGGCCGATATGCTGACGGCCTTTCATGGCGGACGTGCGATGTTGCGGCTTGGTTTTTCGCGGCTTGAGGGTGATTTTGGCGAAGAGGACATTGATCGCGAGTTTCCGCAATTTCTGCATCATTATGCTGAGAATATTGATGTAAAAACAATAATTTACCCCGGTACTCTTGATGCAGTCGAGGCCCTTCGTACAAGCGGTTATAAGGTGGGCGTTTGCACCAATAAGCCGGAAGGGCTGGCCGAAAGCTTGTTGCAACGGTTGGGCGTGCGCGACATGTTCGGCTCGCTGATCGGGGCCGACACCTTGCCGGTCCGCAAGCCTGATCCGGCACCCTTTGTGGCTTCGGTCCGCCAAGCTGGCGGCGATCCGGCAAAATCCCTACTGGTGGGCGACACCGAAACAGACGTGAAAACGGCCCGTGCTGCGGGCGTGCCAATTGTGCTTGTTTCCTTCGGTCCCGAGGGCGAAGGGGTGGCGCGATTGAAGCCTGATGCTCTCTTGCCGGATTATGCGGCTCTTGGCAGTGTGGTGCGGGATTTGATTGGATAATACGCACATGACGCGCTTCAACGGGAATTTCACGCAACAAGAGCCGATGCCAGAGGCGTCCATTGCCGCCGCGATGGAAGTTCTGGGGCACGGGCGTCTGCACCGCTATAATCTGGCAGGTGACGAAGCTGGCGAAACTGCCTTGCTGGAACGTGACTTTGCCGCGTTCACGGGGGCGAAATACGCGCTGGCTGTGGCGTCGGGCGGCTATGCTTTGGCCACCGCTTTGCGGACCTTGCAGGTGCCTGCCGGTGCGCCGGTTCTGACCAACGCCTTTACGCTGGCCCCGGTGCCGGGGGCGATTGCCGCGGTGGGGGCGAAGCCTGTTTTTGTCGAGACGACCGAGGCGTTGACCATTGATCTGGATCATCTTGCAGCACAAGCCAAGGCGAGCGGTTCGCGCCACCTGATGCTCAGCCATATGCGCGGTCATCAGCCCGATATGGCGGCTTTGATGGCCGTGGCGAATGATCTCGGCCTGACGGTGATCGAAGACTGCGCTCATACGATGGGCGGCTCGGTAGGCGGCGTTGTGTCGGGTCGGCATGGAGCTCTGGCCTGCTATTCGACGCAGACCTACAAGCACATCAATTCGGGCGAGGGTGGTTTCCTGATCACCGATGATGCCGAGGTGGCCGCGCGGGCGACGCTGCTGTCTGGCAGTTATATGCTCTACGAACGCAACGGGGCCGGGCCACCTGCTGAGGCGTTTGAGGCGCTTCGCGACGTCACACCCAATATCTCGGGCCGGATGGACAACCTGCGAGCTGCGATCCTGCGCCCGCAACTGGCCGATCTGCCGCATCAGGTGGCGCGTTGGGGGGCTTTGCACGAGGCGATGGAGGCCGGATTGGCGCAGGTCGAAGGATTGCGGTTGATCGAGCGCGATCCCGGGCTGGTGCGGGTCGGGTCGTCCTTTCAGTTCCGCTTGCCGGATCATACGGGCGACCAGATCGCCGCCTTCGTGGGTCGTTGTCTTGATCGCGGCGTCGAGTTGAAGTGGTTCGGGGCGGAACGTGCTGTTGGGTTCACTTCGACCTACCGGCACTGGGCCTATGCCGAGCCGGTGGCCTTGCCGAAGACCGACCGCGTGATGGCGGGGCTTCTGGATATGCGCCTGCCGCTGACTTTCAGGGTCGATGATTGCGCGGTGATCGCACAGGTGATCCGCGAAGAGGCTGTGCGCTAGGATATCAGCCCGGGCAGTGCCTGACCTTCCCAAAACGCATTTTCATCGGTCCAAAAATATGCTGGGGGAGTGTGAGGGGCAAAGCCCCCTCGCTCCCGGCGATTTGGCGCAGCCAAAGCGCAAAACCAACGTCATGGGCAGTGTTTATTGACGAGGCAATGCCTTGGGCCTAGAAAATGAACATACGTTCACTCGCGGAGCTCGCCCATGTTTTCAGCATCCATGCGTTTTGATCTGGGCGAAGATATTGACGCTCTGCGCGACACCGTTCACCGCTGGGCGCAGGAACGCGTCCTGCCGCAAGCCGCTGAAATTGATCTGAAAAACGAGTTTCCGCCCGAGCTTTGGCGCGAGATGGGTGCGCTTGGCCTGTTGGGGATTACGGTCGAAGAAGACTACGGCGGTGCGGGCATGGGATACTTGGCCCATGCTGTCGCGGTCGAGGAAATCGCGCGGGCCAGCGCCAGCGTCAGCCTGTCATATGGGGCGCACTCCAACCTTTGTGTAAACCAGATCCGCCTGAACGGGACGGCTGAACAAAAGGCGAAGTATCTGCCACGGCTTGTCTCGGGCGAGCATGTGGGCGCATTGGCGATGAGCGAAGCCGGGTCGGGGTCGGACGTTGTATCCATGCGCCTGAGGGCCGAGAAGCGGAACGATCATTTCCGTCTGACCGGCACCAAGTACTGGATCACCAATGGGCCGGATGCGGACACTTTGGTGGTCTATGCCAAGACTGATCCCGAGGCTGGCTCAAAGGGCATTACGGCGTTTCTGATCGAGAAAGAGATGACCGGTTTCACGGCAAGCCCGCATTTCGACAAGCTGGGCATGCGGGGGTCGAACACGGCTGAGTTGATTTTTGACGATGTTGAGGTGCCGTTTGAAAATGTCCTTGGCGAAGAAGGCCGGGGCGTGGCTGTTCTGATGTCGGGGCTGGACTATGAACGTGTCGTGCTGGCCGCCATCGGGCCGGGGATTATTGCGGCCTGTCTGGACGAAGTGATGCCCTATATGGCCGAGCGCAAGCAGTTCGGGCAACCGGTCGGGTCGTTCCAACTGATGCAGGGTAAGATGGCGGATATGTACACGGCGATGAATTCGTCGCGGGCCTATGTGTACGAGGTCGCCAAGGCTTGTGATCGGGGCGATGTAACCCGTCAGGATGCGGCGGCTTGTTGTTTGTATGCTTCTGAGGCGGCGATGACGCAGGCCCATCAGGCCGTGCAGGCTATGGGCGGGGCGGGTTTTATGGCCGACGCCCCAGTTGCGCGCTTGTTCCGTGACGCCAAGCTGATGGAGATCGGTGCGGGTACTTCCGAGATACGACGCATGCTGATCGGGCGCGAATTGATGGGGGCTATGGGATGAGCCGGGGTTCCGCTGCCTGCGGCACCGGCCCGCTGGGGCTTTGCCCCAGACCCCAGAGTATTTTTACCAAGAAGAATACAGGGCGGGTTTAAGGTGCCTCGGCAGGTTTTGGTGACAGTGGTGGTGTTGTGTGTCGTTGCCGCTTTGCTGGGCCTACGTGCGGGATGGCGCTATGCGACGATCACCGAGACTGAGGTGATTGACGCTGCTGCTGCTGACTATCTGGCTCATGCGGCGGCAGAGGGGCACGAAGTTTCGGTCACGGATTGCGCAGCGCGCCCGGGTCAGGGCAAAGTCTGGGTGATTGTGCTTTGTGTGCCGCAAAGCGATACAGACGCGCGGCGGACAGAGTATTACATCTCGCGTTGGGGTCGGATGGAGAAATTTCTTGGTGGTTGAGGAGGTTACAAGATGAAGCGACAGTATTTGACGCGGCCTGTTTTGGTGCTGCTTTTTGGCCTGCCAGTGGTGGTGACGGCGGAAGACAACCTGCAGGATCAGGTACTGAATTGCCTGGCAGAAGTTGGCGCCCGCACGGATTGGAACACTTGTCTCAACACCATGTTCGCGCCTTGTGCGGGGCAAGAGATCGGCTCGGAAGGGCATCTTACCTGTCTGAAGACCGAGCGCGAAGACTGGCGTCTGGCCAAAAGTGCGGCGGAAGGGGCCTTGGTGGATCGGTTGAGCAAGGCTGGCATGCAAGAGCTGAGCGGCTTGATGTTGGCCTGGCCCAAGTTCGTCGACACCAAATGCACTGCTGTGGCTGAGGGGCGGGCGGATATCAGTTATGATGCGGCACAGCTGGGGTGCCAGATCGCGGAAATTGCTTTGATGACCAATGAGTTCACGGCTTGTGTTGAAGAACGCTCGGTTGAGGATTATTGCCAGCTAGAACCCCAGTGATGTTGTGAGCCGCAATGTCAGGACGCCGCATGACTAGGATGTTGACTGAAGGCGAGAGCTATGAGGCGCTGTTTTCCGGGTTTCGGTGGGATTTGCCCGCGCATCTCAACATGGCCGAGCAGGTCATCGGATATTGGGCAAAAGCCGAGCCCGAGCGCACAGCGATCATTGATGCGAGGGACGGTGCTGCTCAAACGGTAAGCTATGGCGCGTTGAATGCCCTGATGTTGCGGGTCGAGGCTGCGTTGCGGGCGCTTGGCGTCGGGCAGGGTGACCGGGTCGGTGTGCTGTTGTCTCAATCCCCGCTTTGTGCTGCAGGTCATGCTGCGATCTGGCGGATGGGGGCAATTTCGGTGCCGCTTTTTAAGCTGTTCCGCGAGGATGCTTTGCGGTCGCGTCTTAACGACAGCGGGTGCCGCGCTGTGGTGACGGACGACGAAGGGGCGGCGTTGCTGGCGCCTTTCGATTTGGATGTCTTGACCGAAGGCGATCTGCCCGAGATTGGGTCTGCCGCATCGGCGGTCGAGACCGGACCCGAAACGCCTGCTGTGCTGATCTATACTTCGGGGACTACCGGCAAGCCCAAGGGCGCGCTTCATGGCCACCGTGTTTTGATGGGGCACCTGCCGGGCGTCGAGATGAGCCATGATCTGTTAGGTCAGCCCGGCGATGTGCTGTGGACCCCGGCGGATTGGGCCTGGATCGGCGGGTTGTTCGATGTGCTGATGCCAGGGCTGGCGCTGGGCGTGCCGGTTGTGGCGGCGCGGATGCCTCGGTTTTCTGTGGACGCTTGTTTGCAGCTTTGTCGGGACACAGGTGTGCGCAATGTGTTCTTTCCGCCCACGGCTTTGCGGATGCTGAAGGCGGAAGGGGGGACCATTGAGGGTTTGCGGACTGTTGCCAGCGGAGGCGAGCCTTTGGGGGCCGAGATGCTGGCTTGGGGGCGGCAAGCGCTGGGTGTGACCATCAACGAGTTTTATGGCCAGACCGAATGCAATATGGTGGCGAGTTCGTGTCAGGCTTTGTTTCCGCCAGAGCCGGGGGCCATTGGCCGTGCGGTGCCGGGGTTTGAGGTGAATGTGATCAATGACGCAGGCGAAGTAACTGATGGCGAAGGAGATATTGCGATCAGGCGCGGGGCGGCGTCCATGATGCTAGGCTATTGGAACCGGGCGGAAGCCACGGCCGAGAAGTTTCGCGGTGACTGGATGGTAACCGGGGATCGGGGGCAGTTGAAAAACGGGTTTCTCACTTTTGTCGGTCGGGAGGATGATGTGATTACCTCGGCCGGGTATCGGATCGGGCCGGCCGAGATCGAGGATTGTCTGCTGACCCATCCTGCCGTGGCCACTGTGGGCGTTGTTGGTAAGCCGGACTCGGTTCGGACCGAGATTGTGAAGGCCTATGTGGTGTTGAAACCGGGGGCGGAGGTCACTGTGGCCGTGTTGCAGGACTGGGTGAAGGCGCGGCTGGCGCAGTATTCATATCCGCGCGAAATCGGATTTCTGGATGCGCTGCCGATGACGGTGACCGGCAAGGTGATCCGCAAAGACCTGAAGGCGCTTGCGGCGTCTGAGACTTAATGCTGCGCTTTCTGTTCCAGCCAGATCAGCCGCGCCAGCATGGGCAAAAGAGCTATGCAAGCAGTCGCAATGACGGCAATGCCCCATGGGACAAGCGGCATCCCCACCGCACGCGCGCGAGGTGCGATCAGGTAAAACGACACAGTCACGGCAAAGACCAGATCGAACCAGACCTGATTGCCTGCCAAATTCGTCGTGTGATTTGTCCAGAAAGGCAGCAGACCATCTTGCGCCACCGTGAACAGCGAGAAGACCAGAAATAGAGCACCAAGCCCCGCAGGCAGCATCCACCGCATATCAGCGGTAACGGACCGGCCAGTTGCAACAGACAGGATGACAAGTGCAATTCCTGCATAGGCAAGAACGGGGAGGATCTGGAGGAATGTCATGGTATTTGCCCTTTATGGTTCGGAAGCGAATTCTTTTTTGTAGCGACTGCTACGTAATGCCATAATGTAGCGATTGCTACAAGAGGGGAAGCCTTGCGACCGAAACCTGATAAAGCGGCTTTGCTGGAAGCTCTGTCGAATTATGTGCTGCAAAATGGACTGAACACGGCCAGCTTGCGGCCCATGGCGGCGGCAGCGGGCACGTCAGACCGCATGCTGATCTATCATTTCGGCAGCAAGGATCAGTTGATCGCCGCAATCCTTGAGCATCTGGCGGGCCAGATGGCGCTGGGTCTTGAGGCCTTCCTGCCGCCCGAACCTTTGGACAGCGAAGGCGTTCTGGTGGGCCGCATCGCTGAATTGATGCGTTCGGACGCGTTTCGACCCTATTCGCGGGTTTGGCTGGACATCGTGTCTGCCTCGGCTCAGGGGGTCGAAGCGCACAGGCTGGTTGGTGGCGCAATTATCGACAGTTTTGTGGCTTGGCTTGCCCTTCGCCACCCGGATGGAAGCGACGGAGCCCCTTTCGCGCTGACGCTGATCGAAGGCATACTGGTGATGGACGCCGTAGGCCAGACGGCGACGGCAGACGCAGCCATCGCCCGGTTGGCGCAAAGCTGAGGCTGGCGAAAAGGCGGCGCAGTGCCTGCCTCCTGTTGTCCTGCTATGGCACCAAGGCGAAATTTTCCCATATTTCACAGTTAATTAGGCTGCTAATCTGGTGAAATTCACTGGGCCTGCTTACATATGTCACATGAAAACGGATTGTTCTGTTTGGACGGGCACCAGGATGATGCCCGCCTTTAGATCAAATGACGTGGACCAGGCTGTCGCGTGCGGGCACGAAGACGACCTGATGGTCATCGCGCCAGATCTCGGTGCCGGGTCGGTGGGCGCGAAGCTCGCGGACTGGGCGGCCAACGTCTGTCAGCAGCCATGCGAAGTAACGCGCCTGGGCGATATGCGCGCGCGCGTCGTCGCGAAACCAGCACACTCCCTGACGTATGCCGTGCCGTCCGAGGCGCCGTTCCAGCACGAGGGGCACGTCGAGATGATCATTGAACCAGTCGAGGACACGGGCAATTTCTGCGTGTCGCCAGTCTCCTTCAAGCGGAAGGCCACTGGACGTCCAGAAAATGCCGGGCGCCACGCCGACCGAGGGCTCGCGGTTGAGCCCGGCAAAACGAAGATACATGGAGGTGTCCTGCCCAAGGGGCAGGTCCTTTCAGAGGATGGGAAAAGGCAAAGGGTGATCGGTCCGGCGGATTACGCCGGGGCGGATTGGCCTTTGGGTTTTGGCGACATGATGCGAAACATGGGTCGCGCTCCTTCGTCTGAGAGGGGTGTCGAATACGGCGATTCGATCAGGATTTTGAGGAAAACGATGCGGATGTTTGGTTTTCTGGCTGTGGCTGTGGTTCTTTTTACACGCCCCGCAATGGCGACAGAGCATGAGATTGGTGACTATGGGCCGGTTCTGGAGGGCTGTTATGGGGGCTGCACCGGACCCCGACGCGCGGTCTGCCTGCATCGGTCAGATGTCGCAGACCTGTATGGACAGTCAGGATGGCGGGCATACGACGCTTGGGATGTCGTCCTGTCTTGGGGCCGAGGCTGATGTTTGGGACCGGTTTCTGAACGCGGAATACAAGGCGACCATGGCTTGGTCCAAGGCGGCGGATGAAGGCGAGGCGGTGTATTTCCCTGAATACGCCAAGCGGGTTGAAAGCCTGCGCGCCGCACAACGGGCATGGATCGCCTTTCGGGATGCGGAATGCAGTCTGGCCTATGCGCAATGGGGCTCGGGCTCGATGCGCAACATAGCGGGTGCGGATTGCCGCATGCAGATGACGGCAAAGCGGGCCTTGGAGTTGCGCGACATGCGGGAGATGTTTGAATGACCAGTGATGTGATCGCGGTGCCTTATATCGAGAGCGTTTTGCGCGAGCAGGACAGGTTTCGCGCCGCCCCACCTTCGGCTTTGCCGCGTGCTGTGCGGTCGTTTGCCAAGCCTCTGGGGTTTCTGACCAACCGGCTGATCCCCGGAGAGGTTATCGAAGCGGCCATTCGTGGGGCTGACTGGGCAGCGTCCAGTTCGATCCGTAAGGCCACGATAAGCCATGATTTTACGGACTTCGAGGCCTGTGATGAGGCGGCAAGCGAGGTTCGGCGCTGGGCTTTGGGTTATGCGGTGACCGGCGGCGGGGCAGCCGGGGCCTTTGGCGCGTTAGGCTTGGCGATTGATGTGCCGGCAACGGTGGCTTTGGCTTTGCGGACGGCGCGGCTGACCGGGCTTTGCTATGGGTTTGGCGCCGATACCGAGGCCGAGCGCATCTATATCCTAGATATCCTGCAACTTGCCGGGGCCAACAGCCGGGCTGAGCGTGACGCCGCCATCGCACGCCTTGCCGAGGAACGGACGGGATTGGCGAAGGAAGACTGGCAGAAGATCGTGCGTCTGACGGGGCAGACGACGGGGTCGGTTGCTGCCACGCAACGGGTGGCGACGACTTTGGGCGTGAACCTGTCGGCCCGCAAGATGGCTCAGATTGTGCCGATCCTTGGGGCGGCTGTAGGGGCAGGGGTCAATGCAGCGTTCCAGAACGATGTGGCGGCGTCGGCGCGGTTTGCGTACCGCGCGCGCTGGCTTGAGGTGAACGAGCGTATTCTGGAAGGTGCTGTTGGGTGATGGTTTGCGCCGCCTGACGGCGTCGCGGCAAAAGGGGGCGTCGTCCATTGGCCGCTCGGACCAATGGCGCAACCAAGGACGACCCGCTCGCCCTTCCGGGCTTACCCCCAGCATATTTGGGGACCAATGAAAGATTAGGGTCTGCGGTGGAGGTGTTTGGTGATCGCGATGACGCGCGCTTGCCACGCATCCGGAGTTATCTTGCCTCTGGACAACTGATCGGGGTGGCCTGAGCGGGGCTTTTTGCGACATCGTGCGGGAACACGGTATTGAGCGCCCCTTGGGCGGCGCGCGCAGCAAAAGCAAGGATGGCAAGCTGGAATATCAGACCTCAGTCATACAGAAAAAGATCGACGATGCGCTGGAGCGGATCTACGTCTTGGCCAAAAGCGGGTTGTGGTGGTGAGGCGCAAGGTTGTGACTTATGACCGGACGCGGCGGAAGAAGCATTGGTCGATGGGCGATCCCCCTGTAAAACCGCGCAAAAAGCGGGGGCGGCTGGTCAAACGCTTCATGCTGCTGCTGGGCGGTCTTTATCTGATATTCGGCTCGGTGGGTGACGCGGCCATGGGGCTTTCAAAGGGCACAAGCCAATGCAAGGTGGTTGCGGTGGTCGACGGTGACACGGTGACAACATGGTGCGGTGGTGCGAATTTTGAGCGCACCCGGTTAACTGGTTTTGACACGCCCGAGGTGTTCTCGCCCCAATGCAATGGCGAGCTTTGGCTTGGATTTCGGGCAACTTTGGCGCTGAAAGGCAACCTGTGGTCGGCAGATCGGATCGCGATCTATCCCACGGGTCGCGATCGATATGACCGCGTACTGGCGCGGATGACGGTGGATGGCCGATCCGTTGGCAATGACCTGATCGAGCGCGGTTTGGCGCGGATTTATGGCGGCGGGCGGCGGTCCAGTTGGTGCGTCGCCAAGTCGGGCTGAGCCCTGCGATAATACTTAGAATTCGAGCGATCAGGGTGTGCGTCTACAGTCTGTTAGGGGCGGAGGCGCTAGGGAAGGTCTGCGCATACCAGAAGGAGACGCAGGATGATCGGATCAGTGGGACAAACAGGTGGGGAGTGGTCTCGTCGAGATATGGCCGCCGAAGGCATGGGGTCGGGCAATAAGATGAACGCCGTTGGTCAGCAGGCCAAGGCCGCTGTCAGTGTGGCGCGCGAATTTGACTTCGATCTTCCACGGAATGCACAAGGCATCGCGGCGTCGGGCATTGCGCGGGGTGCTGACCCGGCGTCCTTGTTTGCAGCGATTGCGGGGCCGTCCGAGCCAGACGATCCAGCCCCGGTTGTACCCGACGTGCCTGATATGCCTGTGGATCCTGAGGTGCCAGATGGTCTTTCAGACGGGCCGGTTGCACCTGACAGCGAAACTGCAGTCAATCTTAAGGCTTTGGCTGTGCCTGTTCAGGATGCGCCGCCTGTCTTTGATGCCGGTGTCTCGTTTGGCGAAACGGCATTTGCGGCAGGCGACATGGCATTGCAGCTTCTTGAAGACGCGACCAGCGATGATCGCTGAGGCAGGCTCCGCACTTTCAGACCGTACAGCGCAAAACTGATCTGAGCAGAATTATGCCCGCAAGCAGGGTGGCCAGCCCGGCGGCATCAAAAAAGCTTCTGGAACCTTCGGGGCGTTGGTCAGGTGTGCGGGCGTAAAGAACTGCGCCCGCCGCAAGGATGAACAAAAGGACCCCAAGGGCGGCATAACGTCCGTAGAAACCAGTATAACAGGCTTTCCGCGAAATGCTGTAATCTGCGGTGAACCAAAGGCCGGCCGAGGAAAGGGAGAGCGATGCCATGACGGCGGCAAAAACGGCGTAGACGACGATGACGCCTTGACCCGTCGTCTTTTGAGCCGTGGTCGTCAGCCAAAGGATCGCCGCCAAAGTCAGCGCCGCCAGCAGCCAAGTGGGAGGAATTGCGATATAGAGCATTGGCGGACTTTAACACGGGACCTATCGGCATTAAAATTGCTGCGGCACATGGTCCCTGGTCGAAGTCAGCGGGTATCCGGCGTTGACCCGGATGCGGCAGGGCAGTAATTAAAGCGCAACTTGTGACACTGGCCCCAACCGGAGATCTCATTCGTGGACGATATCCTCAGAGAATACCTGCCGATCCTGATTTTCCTTGGGATTGCAATTGGTTTGGGCCTTGTGCTGATCCTTGCGGCTGTTCTTGTGGCCCCCAGCGACGCTAATCCGGAGAAACTCAGCGCTTACGAATGTGGCTTTAACGCCTTCGATGATGCGCGGATGAAGTTTAACTCGCGGTTTTATCTGGTCGCCATTCTGTTCATCATCTTTGATCTGGAAATTGCCTTTCTGTTCCCTTGGGCCGTGGCCTTTGGGGACCTGTCCGACATCGCGTTTTGGTCGATGATGGTCTTTCTTGGCGTGCTGACCCTTGGCTTTGCCTACGAGTGGAAAAAGGGCGCGATGGACTGGGAATGATCCTTATCATCCGCGGATAATCGGCCTAATTTTCGTCAAACATCATTGCTAACGCTTCTTGAAACGCATGTTTTTCGGAGCATTTGGCATGACGCTGGACATTCTTACCTATCGCATGATGCGTCTTTGGCGCGTTGTCATTTTGGGCGTTTCGCTTCCCTTGGCCACGGTTTGGCTGGCCAGCGCCTATCACAACCACAGCTTCCCGCTTCTGACCCTGTTGGCCGTGCTTGTGCCCACGGCGCATGTGTTGCGCTATCCGGGAAACTGGCAAGAAACGGTGACGGTGTCTTTTGTCCTGTCGGTCTGTCTGGTGCTGGCTTCGACCATGGGCCCCGAGCTGAGCACGGGTCAGGTGGTCTCGCGGACATTCTGGCTGCTGGTGCTGGCGCTGATCCTCTTTTTCGTGCTGACTGTACCGGCGTCGATGCTCCTTATGGCGGGGCCAGTAAGAAATGTACGGGCGGTTGCCAAGCGGCGCTCAACGCTTGATGCTGTGACGCTGAAGCGTGAGATCACACATTATCCGGGTCGCGTCGATGAGCGGAAGATTTGTGGTGAAGCGGATGAGAACGGCCTTTTTCCTGTGACGCTTCAGATGGAATTCCAAACTGTTGATTACGTGATCGAGGGTTGTGAAATGGATGACACGTCTGACGATGAAGACATTGACGAAGACGACGTTTCCTATCCCGATTTTCACGCATTGGTGCATTCCAGCAGCCCTGATCGACACGAGATCATCACTTATGTCGGCGATGGCGTCGAAAGCGACGAGGTTGGCGCGGTTACGCATAGTTTTAAGGATTTGGGGAAACGGGGCACGGAAGTAACGGTGGAAGAAACCGGACATTCCCTGCCGTTGGCGCAGTATTTCGGATTTTGGCTGACCGATTTCATGGCGGATCACCTGACGGATGAAATTGACCGCGCCGAGGGCCGCCCAAGACGCGCGAACCGCGCTTTTGTGCACAATCAGTTGGTGGTTGATCTTGCCAACCTAATGCTGCCGTTTCTTGGGGGCCGTAAGGTGCAGGACGCCTCGACAGACGGTTGAACTTCGGCTTGGCCCGTTCGGTCCGGCGGGAACCTGTCTGAAAAGACCTTCAGACCCCTTGCGGACTGTCTTTCACGTGCTTGCAGGCGAAGCCACGCATTTTGCGGCGCTTTTGGCTAATCTTAAGGCCAAATGAATGCCCCCTGAGACACATCGGCCAATTGACCCCGCGCGCCTGTGGGATTAGGTCACCAGACAAGCGCAAAGCAGGAGGCTTGACCCTATGGGCGTTGCCACGAATGCCAATACTGCGGGAGCCGACCTTGACGTCGCAGCCCGTGCTTTGAACGACGAGTTGCAGGACAAGGGTTTCCTTGTCACCTCGACCGATGACATCATCAATTGGGCGCGCACCGGTAGCCTGCACTGGATGACCTTTGGTCTTGCCTGTTGCGCGGTTGAAATGATGCACACGGCCATGCCGCGTTACGACATGGAACGGTTTGGCACTGCACCCCGCGCCAGCCCGCGCCAGTCTGATCTGATGATCGTGGCGGGTACGCTGACCAACAAGATGGCGCCCGCCCTTCGCAAGGTCTATGACCAGATGCCGGAACCCCGTTATGTGATCTCGATGGGGTCCTGTGCGAATGGCGGCGGCTATTATCATTACAGCTATTCCGTTGTGCGCGGCTGTGACCGGATCGTGCCCGTAGACGTCTATGTGCCGGGCTGTCCGCCCACGGCCGAGGCGCTTCTCTATGGTATCCTGCAGTTGCAACGCAAGATCCGCCGCACCGGCACCATCACGCGCTGAGGAGGCCCGCCCCATGTCCGAAGCCCTGCGAGAACTCGCTGCCCATATCGAGAGCAAACGCACCGATTGCGTGCTGAGCTGGGATGTGACGCATGACGAGCTGACCATGACGGTTGCCAAGGCGTCGCTGGTCAAATTCGTCGAGTTCCTGAAAACCGACGGCAACTGCAAATTTTCGACGCTGGTCGATATCACGGCCGTTGATCACCCGGAACGCGATGTCCGTTTTGACATGGTTTACCACTTTCTCAGCATGTATATGAACCACCGCATCCGGCTGAAGGTTGCGGTGCGCGAAGAAGATGTCGTGCCATCGCTGACGTCGGTGCATCCTTCGGCCAACTGGTTCGAGCGTGAAGTTTTCGACATGTTCGGCATCCTGTTTTCCGGTCACCCGGATCTGCGCCGTATCCTGACGGATTATGGTTTTCGCGGCTATCCGCTGCGCAAAGACTTTCCGACCACCGGCTACACGGAGGTGCGTTATGACGACGAGCAAAAGCGCGTGATCTATGAGCCGGTCAGTCTGGTGCAGGAATACCGCCAGTTCGACTTTATGAGCCCTTGGGAAGGCGCCGAATATATCCTGCCCGGTGACGACAAGGGCGATAAGAAGGCCGAAAGCTGAATGACAGAGACAGACACCATTTTGTGGTTGATTGTTGCCTTTTTCGCTTATGTCGGCGCGGCGGCTTCAAACCTTTATGTTTTCGTTTCTTCGGTAGCTGTCGCTTATTTTGTCCCCGGTAAGGCGGTGTACCTGCTCGCCGTTGTGTTCGCAGTGATCGCTTTGGTGGCGTCCCGCAGTGCTCTGTTTTTCACACCCGGCCTATTAAGCCCCTTACAGCAGCTCAGCTGGGTCGTCGCTGCTTCGCTTGCGGCAATCATTATAGTGTTTTTCGCGAGGATTATCTTGCGGCGCTTCAAGGTCGGGGCGTGGGCATGAGTGTCGTCTTCCTTTGCCTGGGCGCCGCGAAAGCGGGGACAAGCTGGCTGCATCGCCAGTTGGCCGCGCATCCCGAGTGCCATTTTCGGGCGATCAAGGAGCTGCACTATTTCGACGCTTTGGCGAACGGCAAACTGCGCGATGAGCTGGCCAAACACCGTGACCAGCAGAAAGACCTGCTGGAACGTGTGGCGGCCAGCGGTCGTGCGCCGGGGCCGGGGCAGGCGCTGCGCCTTGCTGACCGTGCGGCTTGGATGGATGTGCTTGAGCGGGGCGATGATACGGCCGCTTACCTCAACTATTTGCAGAACGGCGCTGACGGGCGCCTCGTGGGCGACATGACCCCGTCTTATGCGCTTTTGCCCGAAGCCCGGCTGGCTGCCATGGCCACTATGGCCCCTGACGTGCGGTTCCTCTATCTGCTCCGCGACCCGGTCGAGCGGTTGTGGAGCCATATCCGCATGATTGCCGCCCGGCGCGATGATCAGGGCGTGGTCACCGAACGGCGCTGTGCCCGCATTCTGAAGCGCACGCTTGCAGGGCGCGAGACGCAGATCGTGAACCGGTCGGACTATGCGAGCGCACTTGCCCGGCTTAGGGCGGTGTCCCCGGCCAAGCTTCTGGTCGAGGCGTTTGAGGACATGGTGCGGGGCGACGGTCTGGCGCGGATATGTGATTTTCTGGGGATTGCGCGGATCACGCCCGACCCCGTGGCGGTCCACGAAGGACAGGCTTTGGCGATGACGGCGGATCAGCGGCGCGCGGCGCAGGACTGGCTTCGGCCTCAATATGACGCGGCCCGGATGGCTTTGGGGCGCATGCCCGAAGGTTGGGCAATGGAAGGTGCAGCATGATGGACGGTAATTTTGACGACGCCCTGACAGGCGAACAGAAGATCCGGAACTTCAACATCAACTTCGGGCCTCAGCACCCGGCGGCGCACGGCGTGTTGCGCCTTGTGCTGGAACTGGACGGCGAGATTGTTGACCGGTGCGACCCGCACATCGGGTTGCTGCATCGTGGCACCGAAAAGCTGATGGAAAGCCGGACTTATCTGCAAAACCTGCCGTATTTTGACCGGCTGGATTATGTGGCTCCGATGAACCAGGAACACGCCTGGTGTCTGGCGATCGAAAAGCTGACCGGTGTCGAAGTCCCGCGCCGGGCCTCGCTGATCCGCGTGCTTTATTGCGAGATCGGGCGCATTCTGAACCACATCCTGAACGTCACCACGCAGGCCATGGACGTGGGCGCGCTGACGCCGCCGCTTTGGGGCTTTGAGGAACGCGAAAAGCTGATGGTTTTCTATGAACGCGCTTGCGGTGCACGGCTTCACGCCGCCTACTTCCGCCCCGGCGGTGTCCATCAGGACCTGCCGCCCGATCTGATCGAAGACATCGACCAATGGGCAACGGAATTCCCCCGCGTGCTGGACGATATCGATGGGCTTTTGACCGACAACCGGATTTTCAAGCAGCGCAATGTGGATATCTGCGTCGTGTCACAAGAAGAGGCTTTGGACTGGGGCTTTTCCGGCGTCATGGTGCGGGGGTCTGGCATGGCATGGGATCTGCGCCGTGCACAGCCCTATGAATGCTATGACGAGTTCGACTTTCAGATCCCCGTGGGCACCAATGGCGACTGCTTCGACCGGTATCTTTGCCGGATGCAGGAAATGCGCGAAAGCCTGAAGATCATTCACCAGTGTTGCGAGAAACTGCGGAATGAACCGGGCGAAGTGCTGGCCCGCGGCAAGATCACGCCGCCGTCACGGTCGGACATGAAAACCTCGATGGAAGCTTTGATCCACCACTTCAAGCTATACACCGAAGGCTTCCACGTCCCCCAAGGCGAGATTTACGCAGCCGTCGAAGCGCCCAAGGGCGAATTCGGCGTCTATCTGGTGTCGGACGGGTCCAACAAACCCTACCGCGCCAAGATCCGCGCGCCGGGCTTCCTGCACCTGCAAGCGATGGACCATTTGTCGACGGGGCACCAGTTGGCTGACGTTGCCGCCATTATTGGCACGATGGACGTGGTGTTTGGGGAAATTGACCGATGACATCGCTTGGTATCGCGCTTCTGCCAATGGTGATTGCGACCCCGTTCCTCATCAATCCTATCGGTTTGGTCTTCGCGTCCGGACCGATGTTTATCTTTTTCATGATCTGAGACCTGAACATGCTCCGACGCCTCCACCCCACCCAACCCGACAGTTTCGCCTTCACGCCCGCCAACAAGGCATGGGCCGAAGCGCAGATCACCAAGTATCCGGAGGGCCGACAGGCCTCGGCGATCATTCCGCTTTTGTGGCGCGCGCAGGAACAGGAAGGCTGGCTGTCTCGGCCTGCTTTGGAACATGTCGCGGCGATGCTGGATATGGCCTATATCCGGGTGCTTGAGGTCGCGACTTTCTATTTCATGTTCCAGCTGCAACCCACGGGAAGTATTGCGAATATTCAGGTTTGTGGCACCACAAGCTGCATGATTTGTGGCGCCGAAGATCTGATCGCCGTCTGCAAGGAAAAGATCGCCTCCAAGGCGCATACTTTGTCCGAAGACGGCAAGTTCACCTGGGAAGAGGTCGAGTGTCTGGGGGCTTGTGCCAATGCGCCGATGGCTCAGATCGGCAAGGATTACTACGAAGACCTGACGACCGAGCGGTTTGCCGAGATCATCGACGAACTGGCGGCGGGCAAGGTGCCGGTGCCGGGGCCTCAGAACGGGCGTTTTGCGGCGGAACCGATCAGCGGTCTGACCAGCCTGAAGGACTATGAAGCGGGACGGCCCAAATACAATGCAAGTGCCGGGCTGGCCGTGGAATTTGGCGATACCGTCAAGCGGATCGACGGGACCGAAGTGCCATTGACGACGCCGTGGCTTGGCGAAGGCGGCACATTCGTGGCTGATGCGCCGAAACCTGCTGCATCCCCTGAACCGGCCCCGGCGCCCGAACCAACACCGGCGCCAGCCCCGGTTGCCGAAGTGCCTGCACCTGCTGCCGATACTGTGTCAGCGGCACCTGCTGCCAAGCCGCAGGGCCTGGCGGAAGCGCGTGGCGGCCAGCCGGACGACCTTAAGCTTATCAAGGGCGTAGGCCCGAAACTTGAGGCCTTGTTACACAAACTGGGCTTCTTCCACTTCGATCAAGTGGGGGCTTGGACGGCCTCGGAAATCGCCTGGGTTGATGACAATCTGGAAGGCTTCAAAGGCCGTGTTACCCGCGACGAATGGGTGGCGCAGGCCCGCCAACTTGACGCCGACCGGAAATAGTTCCCCTTGATCCAACGGCAGGGTTGTGCAGAGTTTATCCCAACACTTTGGGAGGCCTAATCAAATGTCGAAACACTCAATGAATTCTATCTCGCTGGTCGCAGTCCTTGCGGCAGCGGTGTTCGTCGTTGCGTTCTTTTGTTTGATGTTTATCGGCGATTACAGGTTCATGGCCTCGTTCTTCATGGCATTCCTGATCGCGCTGCTGACAGCGATCGTGCTGTATCTGGGCCTTGGGACACCAACTTATCAAACGGGTTCAGTGGCGCGGACAGGTGCGGGTACAGGCGCCGGATTGGCGGCAGCAGCAGGCGGAGCAGGTGCCTCGGCACGGTCAAGTGCGGCAGAGGCATCCGAGGCCGCCGCAGGACGCAAAGCTGCAGCAGAGGCCGAAGCTGAAGCTGCCCGGGCGGCAGAAGCAGCACGGAAAGCGGAAGAAGTACGTCAAGCGAACGCGGATTCCGAGGCCGAACGCAGGGCGGAAAGCGAAGCTGAAACTGCACGCAAGGCGGCGGCAGATGCCGAAGCCGAAACTGCGCGTAAAGCTGCGGCAGATGCGGAGGCCGAGGCTGCGCGTAAAGCTGCAGCTGATGCGGAGGCAGAAGCGGCGCGCAAAGCCGCAGCGGACGCAGAGGCTGCTCGGGTGGCAGATGCAGAAGCGGCACGCACAGCCGCTCAGGCAACGCCTGCCGCGGTCACTTCGCCGTCAGGTTCGGCTGATCTTGGCGAAGATTACGACGGTGACGGCGTGCGCGAAGGCGTACACGAAGGCACGCGCCCCGCGGGTCTGGATGCGCCACGCGGTGGTCAGGCTGACGATCTCAAACAAATCAAGGGCATTGGTCCCAAGATGGAAAAACTGTGCAATAGCCTTGGGTTCTGGCACTTTGATCAGGTTGCTTCGTGGTCCAGCGACGAAGTGGCATGGGTCGATGCCAACCTGCAGGGTTTCAAAGGCCGCGTGACGCGCGACGAATGGGTCGCGCAGGCAGGCATCCTTGCCACGGGCGGGACGACCGAGTTTGCAAAACGCGTCGAAGATGGCGGTGTCTATTGAGCCGCCGCTAAAAATAACGCATTGTTAACCAAACTGGGTGAAACCTGTTTCACCCTTTCTGAACGGGACGCCGCGTGCATTTGCGTGCGGTGAAATCGTAATAAAGCGTCTGGATTCTGGGATGAATGAACAACGTGACCACAATAGAGAAAACGGCAGGCTGGCACGTCAAATCTCGATTGTCATTGCAGCGACCATGATCCTTTGGATGGCGGCTCAATGGATCGGCGGCACTTTGGGGCTGCCAAGTGAATACGTGTTTTTGTTCGATCTTTTCGCACTCGCGGGTTTCCTCTGGGCGTTAATCGTGACATGGCAACTTTGGCGAAAAACACGCCAGAACGATTAAGCGAACCCCCTTGTGGGGTGTGTCAGATACGGGACAAGCCGATGCTGGAAGACAAGGATCGCATTTTCACGAATTTGTACGGTATGCACGACCGCACTTTGGCCGGCGCAAAGGCGCGGGGCCATTGGGATGGCACAGCCGGGATAATTCAAAAAGGTCGCGACTGGATCGTCGATCAGATGAAGGCCAGCGGTTTGCGTGGACGCGGTGGGGCTGGTTTTCCGACCGGTCTGAAGTGGTCCTTCATGCCCAAAGAAAGCGACGGTCGCCCGGCTTATCTGGTGGTGAACGCTGACGAATCCGAACCCGGCACCTGCAAAGACCGCGAGATCATGCGCCACGATCCGCATACGCTGGTCGAAGGCTGCCTGATTGCCTCTTTCGCGATGAACGCCAACGCTTGCTATATTTACATCCGCGGCGAGTATATCCGCGAGCGTGAAGCCCTTCAGATCGCCATCGACGAAGCTTACGACGCCGGACTTGTCGGCAAAAATGCCGCCGGGTCTGGTTGGGATTTTGATATCTATCTGCACCACGGGGCAGGCGCCTATATTTGCGGCGAGGAAACCGCGCTGCTTGAAAGCCTTGAAGGGCGCAAGGGAATGCCGCGGATGAAGCCTCCGTTCCCTGCTGGGGCGGGTCTTTACGGGTGTCCCACCACGGTGAACAACGTTGAATCGATTGCTGTTGTGCCAACGATCCTGCGGCGTGGGCCTGAGTGGTTCGCGGGCTTTGGGCGCCCGAATAACGCAGGCACCAAGCTTTTCGCGATCTCTGGCCATGTGAACGCGCCTTGCGTTGTCGAAGAGGCGATGTCGATTAGTTTTCATGAACTTATCGACAAACATTGCGGCGGTATTCGCGGCGGCTGGTCAAACCTGAAGGCGGTTATTCCGGGTGGTTCTTCCGTGCCCTGTTTGCCGGGCAAGATCATGAAGGACGAGGCCATCATGGATTTCGACTGGCTGCGCGAGCAGAAGTCGGGCCTGGGCACGGCTGCCGTGATCGTGATGGACCAGTCCACGGACATCATCAAGGCGATCTGGCGGTTGTCGGCGTTTTACAAACACGAAAGCTGTGGCCAGTGTACGCCTTGCCGCGAAGGCACCGGCTGGATGATGCGCGTCATGGATCGTCTGGTAAAGGGCGAGGCCGAGGTCGAAGAAATTGACATGTTGCTGGACGTGACCAAGCAGGTCGAAGGCCACACCATCTGCGCTTTGGGCGACGCCGCTGCATGGCCGATCCAGGGCCTGATCCGCCATTTCCGCGACGAGATCGAGGATCGGATCAAAGCGAAACGCACAGGCAAGGTGAGTGCTGTCGCGGCGGAATAGTCTTCCAAAGATTACGGCGGCTCGGCATGTCATTTGTCCCAGTTGATTGTCGACCCTTGCCCAATTACTGTGCGCGGTAAGGCAAGGGGCTATGACACTGATGCGCATTATACTTTTTATCTGCATCTCTTTGACGCTTTCGGCTTGCGGTGTACGTGAGCGGATATTCGGTGGCGGCGCGGGGCAAGCGGATGTTGCCTTGCCGTTCAATGCAAAGCTGACCAAGGGCGATGATCGCCGTGACATTGCGGTGCGCGTGCGTGCTGGTGGCGTTTCGGTGGCGGACGTGCGGGAAAGCGTGCGTTTTCAGGCGACGCGCTATTGTCTGGCCACTTACGGCGGGTCGGAAACGCGCTGGGCAATTGATCCCGCGACGGGCGATTGGGCATTTGAGCGCGACGGTCAGGACATGATCTTCACTGGCCGCTGCGTGGCGCGTTGACGTGATCCGCCTTTGGGACGGTTTTCTGAGCCTTTTGGCCGCTTTGATCACGGCCGGGATCATTGGCGTGCCGCTTTGGGGCACCTATCTGGCGATCCGGAACGGGTTGTTGCCCGGCTGGAGCTGGGTGCCTTTGGTGCTTTTGGGCCTTGTCGGGTTGGTGATGCTGCTGGCCTTCCTGCGTAAAGCAAGCCGGGGCGTTCATCCGATGCGTGATCGTCGCAGATAACGCCAGATTCCCGGTTCAGATCAACAGAGCACGCCCCGGAATTTTCCTTGGGCCACCGTTTTCCTGCCATAAACTCGATTTAGCGAGGAGTGGACCTAAACAAAGGATCTCGCTTATGACCCTGCGCAAAATCGCGTTTACCGCATTGGCTGCCCTGACACTGTCTGCCTGCGGGGCTTCCACGCCTGTTGAGAGGGGGCCGGTCAAGGCGCTTCCGCCTGAATTTGTTGGCGTGGCGATCGAGGCCGCTTTTGCCGATACGATTGCAGATGAATGCCGTAGTCTTAAGTACAATCAGGCCTATGAAGACAAGGTGTTGAACGCATATGTGGTTCGTCTGGCTGCTGCCGGATATACCGAGCGTGATCTGACCGTTGGTGCCAAACGCATGGAATCCGACTTGGCGCTTCAGCGGAAAGTGGTCAACATGATCCTGGATCGCAACATCAATGTGAACGATGAGCGGACGTGGTGTTCGGCTGGTCGTCGCGAGATGGCCAAGGGCACGAAGATCGGCCGTTATCTGATGTAGGCTGCCGGTTGGTTTTCAACATCTGATGCGGAGTGTTGTTGCTATCGCAGTCCATTTCATTTGGTAATACTTCTCACGACTTCGAAGGAAAATATAATAATTTAAAATCAATAGCTTGGATGGTTCCTAGACATGCCTTCGCGGGAACTCGCTGGTGATATATGATAACACTCCAAAATACCGCAATCAGCGCCTATATCCATACTGCGTCAGGCGGGAAGCGGGTCCTGCGACTGGCGCATATTGCTTGAGAGTTTCTCTATGTTGAAGACAATTTCGGCCTTTGTAATGATCGGCCTGGCCACCCCGGCAGCGGCGCTTCCGCCTCTGCACGAAAACCCGACCGTTTTGAACGGTTTTTACGTCATTGGCTTTGCGGACGAGGTTCGCAAGAAGTGCCCGACCATCAAGCCTAAAATTTTTAGGGCAATCGGGTACCTCAGATCGCTTGAACGCTATGCTCTGAATGCGGGTTATACGCGCGACGACATTGAAGAACTTACTGATAACAAAGCGGAAAAAGAAAAATTGCGATCCAAGATCCATGCGGATTTGGCCAAACGCGGTGCGACACCGGAAACACCGGAAGGCTATTGCACTGTTGGGCTTGAAGAAATAGCCAAGGGCAGCGCTGCGGGACGACTCCTCAAGGCCAAGTAATGGCCTGTTTCCCGCGGCAGGAACTGCCATAGGGAACAGGTGCCCATGTCTGATCTGAAGAAGCTCGTTATCGACGATGTCGAAATTGAGGTCGATCCGGCGTTAACTCTTATTCAGGCGTGCGAGCAGGCGGGGATCGAAATTCCCCGCTTTTGCTATCACGAGCGCCTTTCCATCGCGGGCAACTGCCGGATGTGTCTGGTCGAGGTTGTTGGCGGGCCACCCAAACCTACTGCAAGCTGTGCGATGCAGGTCAAGGATCTGCGTCCCGGCCCGGAAGGCCAGCCGCCCGTCGTCAAGACGAACTCGCCCATGGTCAAGAAGGCCCGCGAGGGCGTCATGGAGTTTCTGCTGATCAACCACCCGCTGGATTGCCCGATTTGCGATCAGGGTGGCGAGTGTGATCTGCAAGACCAAGCTATGGCTTACGGCGTCGATTTCAGCCGTTACCGCGAGCCGAAACGCGCCGTGGATAATCTGGAGCTGGGGCCCTTGGTCGGCACGGCGATGACGCGTTGTATATCGTGTACGCGTTGCGTGCGGTTCATTTCCGAAGTGGCGGGCATGCCTGAGTTGGGACAGACCGGTCGCGGAGAAGATGCCGAGATCACCAGCTATCTGGGTCAGACGCTGGACAGTGAATTGCAAGGCAATATCGTCGATCTTTGCCCGGTCGGCGCTTTGACGTCGAAACCTTACGCTTTCACTGCGCGTCCGTGGGAACTGACCAAGACCGAAAGCATCGATGTGATGGACGCGCTTGGGTCCAGCATCCGGGTCGATACCAAGGGTCGCGAAGTGATGCGGATATTGCCGCGCAACCATGACGGCGTGAACGAGGAATGGCTGTCGGACAAGTCGCGCTATGCCTGGGACGGTTTGCGTCGCCAGCGGTTGGACAAACCTTATATCCGCGAAAACGGCAAATTGCGCCCTGCAAGCTGGGGCGAGGCTCTTGAGGCTGCTGCCACCGCTATGAACAGTGGCAAGGTCGCGGGACTGGTCGGCGATCTGGCCCCGGTTGAGGCGGTTTACGCGCTGAAAGCGCTGGTCGAAGGCAAAGAAGGTCAGGTTGAGTGTCGTCTGGACGGCGCCAAGCTGCCTGCCGGCAATCGTTCGGCCTATGTTGGCACGGCAAGCATCGAAGATATCGACGGCGCGCAGGCGATCATGCTGATCGGCACGAACCCTCGCAGTGAGGCGCCGGTGCTGAACGCACGTATTCGCAAGGCATGGTCGCGCGGGGCAACCATTGGCTTGGTCGGCGAAGCTGTTGATCTGACCTATGATTATACGCATCTGGGCACTGGGCGCGACGCCTTGCGCAAGCTGTTCGACACGAACCCTGAAAGTGCCCACGGCAAAGAAACACTGGTGATCGTCGGCCAGGGCGCTTTGACCAGCGATGGCGGCAAAGGTGTTCTGGCCGATGCCATGGCCTATGCCGAGGCAACACAATCGAAGTTTATGGTGCTGCACACAGCTGCCAGCCGCGTTGGCGCGCTGGATGTTGGTGCCGTGAACAACGGCGGCGTCGAAGGCGCTTTGGAAGGGGCCGCTGCGATTCTAAGCCTTGGGGCAGACGAAGTCGAGATTCCCGAGGGTCCGGTGGTGATTTATCAGGGTAGCCACGGTGACCGGGGAGCACATCGCGCCGATATCGTTCTGCCTGCTGCGGCATGGACCGAAGAAAACGGGCTTTTCGTCAATACCGAAGGGCGGCCTCAGCTTGCCATGCGGGCTGGCTTTCCACCGGGTGAAGCGAAGGAAAACTGGGCGATCCTGCGTGCACTTTCGGCTGAGATGGGGGCGACATTGCCTTACGACAGCTTGGCCGCTTTGCGCAAAGCCTTGATCGAAGACGTTCCCCATCTGGCCAACATCGACGATGTGCCTGACAATGAATGGGAACCGGTCGAAGCTGGCGGCGAAGGCTCGGGCGAGTTCGGCCAAGCGGTCGAAGCGCATTATCTGACAAACCCGATCTTAAGGGCCTCTGCTTTAATGGCAGAGCTGCAGGCCAACGCGCGCGACAGGCAGTCGGGCAAGCTGGCAGCAGAGTAGGGAAAAGTGGTTAACAGGGCGGCATTGGCACTGGAAGTCACGGATAAGATGCTGTTAACGAGGGGCCGGGCAAAACCCTCGCCCAACGACACAGGGAACACGAGGTTACATGGCTGAGTTTCTATCAACACCTCTGGGCACTGTGCTTATCGTTGCAGGGCAAACCCTGCTGATGGTTGCTTTCGTGATGGTAAGCCTGCTTTTCTTGGTCTACGGCGACCGGAAAATCTGGGCGGCGGTGCAGATGCGGCGCGGACCGAACGTGGTTGGCCCTTGGGGCCTTTTGCAAACCGTCGCTGACGCGCTGAAATACATCGTCAAGGAAATCGTCATACCGGCGGGCGCGGATCGCACGGTGTTTATCCTGGCACCCATCATTTCCTTTGTACTGGCGATGATCGCTTGGGCGGTGATCCCGTTCAGCGACAATTGGGTTCTGGCCAACATCAACGTTGCGATCCTGTACGTCTTTGCCGTGTCTTCCTTGGAAGTTTACGGCGTGATCATGGGCGGTTGGGCGTCGAACTCGAAGTACCCGTTCCTCGGATCGCTTCGGTCGGCGGCACAGATGATTTCCTACGAAGTCTCGCTGGGTCTGATCATCATCGGCATCATCATCTCGACGGGCTCGCTGAACTTTGGCGACATCGTGCGGGCGCAGGACGGCAACTATGGGCTGTTCAGCTGGTACTGGCTGCCGCATTTCCCGATGGTCTTCCTGTTCTTTATCAGCGCCTTGGCGGAAACCAACCGGCCACCGTTTGACCTGCCAGAGGCTGAATCGGAACTGGTCGCGGGCTATCAGGTCGAATATTCATCCACGCCGTTCCTGCTGTTCATGGCGGGCGAATACATCGCCATTTTCCTGATGTGTGCGCTGACGACGCTGCTGTTCTTTGGCGGCTGGCTTTCACCCATCCCGTTCTGTGCCCGACGGGCCGCACTGGATGGTGCTGAAGATGGCGTTCTTCTTCTTTGTCTTCGCCATGGTGAAGGCGATTGTGCCGCGCTATCGCTATGACCAATTGATGCGTCTGGGCTGGAAAGTCTTCCTGCCGCTTTCGCTGATCTGGGTCGTTTGGGTGGCCTTCGCGGCACGCTATGAATTCTTCGGCGGCGCTTATGCCCGCTGGGTTGTGGGAGGCTGATGATGGGCGTGTCTGCCGCACTTCAGGATCGTCCGATCAACCCCGACATGCAGCGCGGGCTTGAGTTGATCTGGGCGTTTATGGCCGAGCATTGTCCCGCTGAGTTGGCGGCATACCAAGCCGCATGGCCAGACCGGCGTCTCAATCTTGAGCGGATAAACCTTCCGGGTATCGCAATGCTTTCACGCCATAAAAAAGCATTGGACACGTGGACACAGTTTCATGCCCACGCGCTTGCAGACACTGATTTCAACTCTGCGGTTTTCAACTATACACAGCAGATCAAAAAGCACCTTGCAGGAGAGCAATGTGACGTTGACGATGCGCGTCGCAAGCTCGAAACAAGCGATGTGTTGGCGCAGGCGACCAGACCCGATGAAGATGTGGTTGCAAAATCCGGCAGCCAGGATTTGGTGCGTGTGTGCGAGAGCACTGTCTTTTCGACTGAGAGACCGGCACTTAGAGCCCACCATGACCGAGTAATGGCGATCGACTTCGAAGGAATGTCGGTCGAGACATTTGAGGCCGCGCTTCAAAAGCTTGACCAAGACTATGCAGCACAAGCCGGGGAGCCGACATGAGCACCATCGATTGGAATCGCGCGGGCAAATACTTCCTGCTGTTCGACATCGCGAAAGGCTTCAAGCTGGGACTGAAGTATTTCTTCGCCCCCAAAGCCACGCTGAACTATCCGCATGAAAAGGGCCCGCTAAGCCCTCGGTTCCGGGGCGAGCATGCGTTGCGGCGCTATCCCAACGGGGAAGAGCGTTGCATTGCCTGCAAGCTTTGCGAGGCGATCTGTCCGGCGCAGGCGATTACGATTGACGCCGAACCCCGCGATGACGGCAGTCGCCGGACCACGCGCTATGACATCGACATGACCAAGTGTATCTATTGCGGCTTCTGTCAGGAAGCCTGCCCGGTCGATGCCATCGTTGAAGGCCCGAATTTCGAATTCTCGACCGAAACCCGCGAAGAACTGTTTTACGACAAGGACAAGCTTCTAGAGAACGGCGACCGTTGGGAAGCCGAAATTGCCCGCAATCTTGAAATTGACGCGCCGTATCGCTGATGGGAACTTGGGGCGTACATAGCTTTGAGAACGACGACGCCGTGGAATGGGCGGCGGCTTACCGCGAGATGGGTCTGCCCGTTGCGCAAAGCACGATCCAGATCGCCCTGAGTGACCACAGCAACAACGGCCTGACGGCGGAATTGGCGTGCCGCGCGATTGCCGCGGTCGAAGCAGTGGCTTTCGCGCTTGGACGCGGCTCGGCTGAAGCTGAAAAGGGGTTTTCTGGCGGACCTGCGGCTGACGTCGCTGCGGCCGAGGCGCTTATTCCCGAATGTGAAAACGTGATCTTGGCGATCACTGGTGGCTCCGCTTTGAAGGAGCTTTGGACCGAGGTTGGTGCGGCTGAGCATCAAGACTGGCAGGCGTCGCTGAGTGATCTTCGCGCCCGCCTGAGGGGTGCTGCACAGGTTGAACAGGCCAAGCCTGAGGCCAAGCCGGGTGAAAGCGCAGGTGCTGCGCCGCGCAATTCCGAACTGGAGAACATCCGCATGGCCATTGTCGAGCTGTCTGCCGAACTGCAGGCCATGCGCCAGGAATCTGCGCAAAATTTCCGTCGTCTGGCCAAGCGGATCGAAGGGCGTGATCGATGACTGATGCGCAGAACCCGTTCGAGGCGATGATGGCGATGGGGCAGGAGATGGCCAAGGCCATCAATCCCGCCCTTACCAGTTTCACGCCGCAAGGGTTCGAAGCGATGTGGCCCACCATGCCGAAAGACATGATGGAAACCATGATGGGCAAGACGTTCAACCCCGAGGGGCTGGACGCCAAGACCAAGCTTTTGCTGACATTGGGCGCGCTGACCATTCTGGGTGCGCAGGCCGAGGCTCAGATCCGGCTGACCGTGCGCCATGCTTTGGCTGCCGGGGCCACCAAACAGGAAATCGCCGAGACCATCGCGATCATGGGCGTCTTCGGCGGCGTACCTGCCATGTCGAAAGCGATGGAACTGGCCAGTTCCGTGATGGAGGCTGACGCGCCTCGGGAGGAAGACACCGAATGACACCAATTGTGCTGACCTTCTATCTTTTCGCCATTTCCTGCGTTGCGGGCGGGCTGTTCACTGTCGTCAGCCGGAACCCGGTGCATTCGGTTTTGTGGCTGATCCTGTCGTTCCTGTCGGCTGCGGGTCTGTTCGTGCTGCTGGGGGCTGAATTCGTCGCCATGCTGCTGGTCATCGTCTATGTGGGCGCGGTCGCGGTGCTGTTTCTGTTCGTCGTGATGATGCTGGACGTCGATTTCGCCGAATTGCGGGCCGAGATGGCGGGCTATCTGCCGCTGGCGCTGTTGATCGGCGTGGTGATCCTGATGCAGCTGGCCATGGCCTTTGGCGTCTGGGAAACGGCGGACGGTGTCGTCATGGCCGACCGCCCCGACGCCATCGCAGGCGGCGGCGAGCATAACACCGACGCTTTGGGCCGCATCCTTTATGACCAGTACTTCCTGCTGTTCCAGCTTGCGGGCCTGATCCTGCTGGTCGCCATGGTCGGCGCTATCGTCCTGACACTGCGCCACCGCGACTACGTCAAGCGCCAGGACGTGCTGCAACAGATGTACCGCGATCCGGCCAAGGCGATGGAGCTGAAAGACGTGAAATCGGGGCAGGGGCTGTGAGATTGCTTTATCTCCTGCGGAATGCCGCGATCTTCGGCATGCTCTACACCCCAGCCGCTTCTGCAATGGAATTTGCGCCACACCCATGCGGTGAGAAAGCCGGCGCGCCAATATCTGCGTCACACGTTACTGTCCTCACTGACGATGTTGTCGCATATTCGACTTATTTCGACGAGTTTATCGTGCTCGATTGTAGGACGAAGAAAGCTGTGATTGTGCCAGACCCTGAGCCTGGAACGTCAAAGTATGAAACTTGGAGATTTGAACCCGCTGGTGAAGAGCGCAGGCGCGTTGCGCGTTCGGCAGTGTGTGGTTCTTCTGAAGCGACGCCTTCTGAGATTTCCGACGACGATGATAGGGCTTGGATACAAAAGCAAAGTGCGGGGTGGCGGGGTCTTTGGTCGCTATCCGTTCAGATGCATATGCGAAATCCAAGCTAACGGCGGTCATTCGGCGATGGCAGGAATTTCGTCTTACAACTCGGAATCCACACTCCCTAGTGATGAGAAGGGTTGTTCATGATCGGACTTGAACACTATCTAATCGTGGCCGCGACGCTGTTCGTGATCGGGATCTTTGGCATTTTCCTGAACCGGAAGAACGTCATCATCCTGCTTGATGTCCATCGAGCTGATGCTGCTGGCGGTGAACATCAACCTTGTCGCCTTTTCGGCCTATCTGGGCGATCTCACGGGGCAGGTGTTCACGCTGTTCGTCCTGACCGTGGCCGCCGCCGAGGCTGCGATTGGTCTTGCGATCCTTGTGTGTTTCTTCCGCAACCGCGGCACGATTGACGTCGAAGACGTCAACGTGATGAAGGGCTAAGAGACACATGGAAACCATCATCCTTTTCTCGCCCCTTGATCGGCGCGTTGATCTGCGGCTTTGGCTGGAAGATCATCGGCGAGAATATGCGGCTCAGTGGATGGCGACGTTCTTCTTGTTTCTCGCGGCTGTTTCCTGTCGTGGATCGTGTTCCTGAGCTTCAATGGCGAAATCGCAGCAAATCCAGATCCTGCGCTGGATCGAAAGCGGATCGCTGGCGACGGACTGGGCCATCCGGCTGGATCGTCTGACGGCGATCATGCTGATGGTGATCACCACGGTCTCGGCGCTGGTGCACCTGTATAGCTTTGGCTACATGGCGCATGACGCCAATTTCGACGACGAAAAGGAAAGCTATCGTCCGCGTTTCTTTGCGTACTCTCGTTCTTCACCTTCGCGATGCTGATGCTGGTGACGGCGGACAACCTTGTGCAGATGTTCTTTGGTTGGGAAGGCGTGGGCCTCGCGTCTTATCTGCTGATCGGCTTTTATTTCCGCAAGCCAAGCGCCAATGCGGCCGCGATCAAGGCGTTTGTGGTCAACCGGGTTGGCGATTTCGGCTTTGCCTTGGGCATTTTCGCGATCTTCTTCATGGTCGACAGCGTCAACTTCGACGACATCTTTGCCGCCGCGCCGGAATTGGCCGACGCGAGAGATCAACTTCCTTTGGACCGAGTGGAACGCGATCGAAGCTGATCTGTTTCCTGCTGTTCATCGGTGCGATGGGCAAATCGGCTCAGTTCATCCTGCACACATGGTTGCCGGACGCGATGGAAGGCCCGACGCCTGTGTCGGCGCTGATCCACGCCGCGACCATGGTGACGGCGGGCGTCTTCCTTGTCTGCCGGATGTCGCCGCTGATGGAATTTGCGCCGATTGCGACGAAACTTCATCGTTTCGATCGGCGCTGATCGACGGCGTTCTTTGCCGCGACGGTGGGTCTTGTTCAGAACGACATCAAACGCGTGATCGCCTATTCGACCTGCTCGCAGCTTGGCTACATGTTCGTGGCCGCTGGCGTCGGCGTTTATTCGGTCGCGATGTTCCACCTGTTCACACATGCGTTCTTCAAGGCGATGCTGTTCCTTGGGGCAGGGTCGGTGATCCACGGGATGCACCACGAACAGGACATGCGGAACTATGGCGGGCTGCGTCACAAGATGCCCTATACCTTCTGGGCGATGATGATCGGCACGCTGGCGATTACGGGTGTTGGCATTCCGCTGACGCATATCGGTTTCGCCGGGTTCCTGTCGAAGGATGCGGTGATCGAAAGCGCCTTTGCCGGCGGTACCGAAGCCTCGATGGTGGCGTTCTGGGCGCTGGTCGTGGCGGCTTTGTTCACCAGTTTCTATAGCTGGCGGTTGATGTTCCTGACCTTCTTTGGCGAGCCGCGGGGCGACAAGCACACGCATGAGCATGCCCATGAAAGCCCGATGACCATGCTGGTGCCTTTGGGGGTTCTGGCGGTGGGTGCGATGTTTGCGGGCATGATCTGGTACAAGCCGTTCTTTGGCGATCACCATGCGGTCGAGACGTTTCTTTGGCATCACCAAGTCAGAAGAGCACGCTGCAGGTTCTGATGCTGGGGGCGGCGTATGCGGCCGAGACCCGGCTGAAGGTGACACGCTGGTGCCGCTGCTGAAGGCGATGACCACGCTGCGACAGGCGATATGGCGAAGCACCGGTTCCCGGGCAGGGCGCGATCTATATGGCACCCCGACAATCACGTTCTGGACGATGCGCACCACGTGCCGAAATGGGTGAAAGCCTCGCCCGTTTATCGCCATGTTGATCGGCTTTCTGACGGCCTATCAGTTCTATATCCGCCGCCCGGACTTGCCGCGCAAACTGGCCGAGAACCAGCAGATCCTGTATCAGTTCCTGCTGAACAAGTGGTACATCGACGAGATTTACGACTTTCTCTTCGTCAAACCCGCGATGTGGCTGGGCACCTTCCTTGTGGAAGAAGGGCGACGGCAAAGTGATCGACGGTGCCCTGAACGGGCTGGCCATGGGAATTGTGCCGTTCTTTACGCGCCTCGCCGGGCGGGCTCAGTCGGGATACATCTTTACCTATGCCTTCGCGATGGTGCTGGGCATCCTGGTGCTGGTCACCTGGATGACCTGTCGGGGGGCAACTGAATGTTTCTGGACAACCTCCTTTCTATCGTCACCTTCATCCCGCTGATTGGGCCGCCATTCATGGCGCTGTTCCTGCGCGGCGACGATGAAGCGGCACAGACCAATGCCAAGTGGCTGGCTTTGGCGGCGACAAGCGCGTCGCTTTCTTGCCTCGCTGTTCCTGCTGGCCGGGTTCGATGCCAGCGAACACAGGCTTCCAGTTCGTGGAAGAGGGCGAGTGGATCCTTGGCCTGAACTATAAGATGGGCGTTGACGGGATTTCGATCCTGTTCGTGATGCTGACCACCTTCCTGATGCCGATCACGATTCTGGCGTGCTGGGACGTGACGACACCGCGTGAAGGAATACATGATTGCGTTCCTTGTGCTGGAAACGCTGATGCTGGGCGTCTTCTGCGCGCTGGATCTGGTGCTGTTCTATCTGTTCTTCGAAGGCGGGTCTGATCCCGATGTTCCTGATCATCGGCATCTGGGGCGGCAAGGACCGCATCTATGCGTCGTTCAAGTTCTTCCTTTATACCTTCTTCGGCTCGGTCCTGATGCTGGTCGCGATGATCGCGATGTATGTGGACGCGGGCACCACCGATATTCCGGCACTGCTGGCGCATAACTTCGGGTCGGACACGGTCTGGAGGTCTTGGGCTTCCACGATCCTTGGCGGCTTGCAGACGCTGCTGTGGCTGGCCTTTTTCGCGTCCTTCGCGGTGAAAATGCCGATGTGGCCGGTGCATACGTGGTTGCCGGATGCGCACGTTCAGGCCCCGACGGCGGGTTCTGTCGTGCTGGCGGCGATCCTGTTGAAGATGGGCGGCTATGGCTTCCTGCGGTTCAGCTTGCCGATGTTCCCGGTAGCGTCTGACATAATGGCAGACTTCGTGCTGTGGCTGTCGGCGATTGCGATTGTCTATACCTCGCTGGTGGCGCTGGTGCAGGAGGATATGAAGAAGCTGATCGCCTATTCGTCGGTCGCACACATGGGATTTGTGACGGCGGGTATCTTTGCGGCGAACCAGCAGGGCGTTGATGGCGCGATCTTCCAGATGATCAGCCACGGCTTTATTTCGGGCGCGTTGTTCCTGTGTGTCGGCGTGATCTATGACCGGATGCACACCCGTGAGATTGATGCTTACGGCGGCCTTGTGAACCGGATGCCGGCCTATGCGGCGGTGTTCATGCTGTTCACCATGGCGAACGTGGGCCTGCCCGGGCACATCCGGCTTTGTCGGCGAATTCCTGACGCTGATGGGCATGTTCCAGGCCAACACCTGGGTCGCGGCGGTGGCGGCGACCGGTGTGATCTTGTCGGCGGCTTATGCGCTTTGGCTGTATCGCCGGGTGGTGATGGGCGATCTGATCAAGGAAAGCCTGAAGTCGATCACCGATATGACCACGCGCGAGCGCTGTGATCTTTGCGCCGCTTATCTTTATGACCATTCTGCTGGGCGTTTATCCGAGCCTTGTGACAGATATTATCGGCCCCTCGGTCGACGGCGCTTTTGGGCGGCTATGACACGGCAGTGGCTGATTTTCAGGCGGCCGCAATCAGGTCGCTGCGAACGGAGGGCCACTGATGCAACCCGGCGATCTTTCGATCATCCTTCCCGAGATCATCCTCTCGCGTCTTTGCGATGCTGGGCCTGCTGGTCGGCGCCTATGGCGGCAAGGACAAACTGGCGCCGATGTTGGTTTGGGCGACATCGGCTGTGTTGGTGGCGCTGGCGGCTTGGATCGGTGTGCAAGGGGCGGGCACGCGCAGATGCCTTTGGCGGCATGTTCGTCGACGACGGGTTTGCGCGTTTTGCCAAGGTGACGATCCTGCTGTCAGCGGCGGCCGTTCTGCTGATGAGCGAAGGCTATATGGCGCGGCGCGGACCTTTTGCGGTTCGAGTATCCTTTGCTGGTCGCACTCGCCACTGTTGGCATGATGATCATGGTCTCAGCTGGCGATCTGATCGCGCTTTATATGGGGCTGGAGCTGCAATCGCTGGCGCTTTACGTGGTCGCAGCGCTTGCGCCGCGACAGCGTGAAATCGACCGAAGCGGGCCTGAAGTACTTTGTGCTTGGCGCCTTGTCTTCGGGCCTTTTGCTTTACGGCGCATCGCTGGTTTATGGCTTCACCGGCACCACGCAATTTGCGGGCATCATCGAGGCGGCAAGCGGCAACCACTCGGTTGGGCTGCTGTTTGGTCTGGCCTTTATCGCTGCGGGCCTTGCCTTCAAAGTCAGTGCGGCCCCGTTCCACATGTGGACACCGGACGTTTACGAAGGTGCGCCGACCCCGATCACCGCCTTCTTCGCTACGGCCCCCAAGGTTGCTGCGATGGCCCTGTTTGCCCGCGTTGTGCATGACGCATTTGGCGGCAACGTGAAGGACTGGCAGCAGATTTTGGCGGTTCTTGTCGGTGGCATCGATGTTCCTTGGTGCGGTCGCCGCGATTGGCCAGACGAACATCAAACGCCTGATGGCCTATTCGTCGATCGCGCATATGGGTTTTGCCCTGATGGGGCTGGCCGCTGGCACCGTCGCCGGGGTTGAGGCCATGCTGATCTACATGGCGATCTACGTCACGATGAACATCGGTACCTTCGCCTTTATCCTGTCGATGGAAAAAGACGGCCAGCCGGTGGTCGATATCGACGCTTTGTCGATGTATTCGCGCCGCGATCCGCTGAAGGCCATGTGCATGCTGGTGCTGTTGTTCAGCCTTGCAGGTGTGCCGCCTTTGGTGGGCTTCTTCGCCAAGTACTCGGTGCTTTTGGCGGCGGTGGATGCGGGTCTGGTCTGGCTGGCGGTACTGGGCGTGATCGCGTCGGTGATTGGCGCGTTCTACTATTTGCGCATTGTGTACCTGATGTACTTCGGCGAGGCTGAAAGCGAACTGGACAGAGGCGGATCGGGCATCCTCTGGGGCTTTCTGGTGGCCAGTGCGGCGGTCATGGTTCTGGGTGTCATCAACCTTTTTGGCGTCGACGGTGCCGCAGCGGCTGCGGCGGCAACGCTTGTCAACTGACCGCGAATTGCGATGACTGACCTTCTGCCATGGCCGGAAGGGACGGATCGCATCGTTCTGGACGAGGTCGACAGCACCATGGCCGAGGCTGCGCGCCGCGCGCCCGACCTGATGCGCCCCACATGGATCATGGCCCGTCGCCAAACAGCCGCGCGCGGCAGGCGCGGCAAGGTCTGGGAAAACCCTGTCGGAAACTTTGCGGCCAGTTTCGTCTATCGACCCGAGGGCAATGCGGCGGCGGCGGCGCTTCGTTCATTCATGGCCGCGAATGCGCTTTTTGAAGCGCTGGCGCTGAAGATTGACCGGGATTGTTTGTCACTGAAATGGCCCAATGATGTTCTTTTGAACGGTGGCAAAGTGGCGGGTATTCTGCTGGAAAGCATGGGGACGCGCGCTGGCGTGGACTGGCTTGCCATTGGGATCGGCGTCAATCTGATGGTGGCGCCTGAGACGGTGAAGGACGCCGCTTTTCCTCCGGTCAGCCTTGAAGGCGAAGGGGGCGAGCCCACCAGCCCGGACGAGCTTTTGTCCCTTCTGGCCAGCAACATGGCAACCGAAGAGCGCATCTTTGCCGAACTGGGTTTTGGCCCCATCCGCGAAAACTGGCTGCGTCACGCGGCCCGGCTGGGCGAGGTGATCACCGCGCGCACCTCCCGCGACGAATTTACTGGACGGTTCGAGACTGTGGACGAGGCGGGCCAACTTGTGCTTCGGACCCCAAAGGGGCAGATTGCGATACCGGCGGCCGACGTCTTTTTCTGAAGGATAGACATGCTTCTCTGTATCGATACGGGCAACACCAACACTGTCTTCTCAATCTGGGACGGGACGCAGTTCATCGGAACCTGGCGCACTTCGACCGAGCATCAGCGCACGGCTGATCAGTATTTCGTCTGGCTTTCGACGCTGATGAAGGCGCAGGGGCTGGCGGATGTCAAAATTGACGAGGTGGTGGTGTCTTCGACCGTGCCGCGAGTGGTCCTCAATTTGCGGGTTCTTTGCGACCGCTATTTCGACTGCCGCCCCTTGGTTGTGGGCAAGCCCGAGTGCCTTTTGCCGGTGCCACCCCGCGTCGACGAAGGTGTGCGCCCGGGGCCGGACCGGTTGGCGAATGCGGCAGGCGCGTTTGTGCGGCACGGCGGAGATGTGATCGTTGTCGACTTTGGCACCGCGACGAACTTTGACGTTGTAGCCGAAGATGGCGCTTATGTCGGCGGCGTGATCTCGCCCGGTGTGAACCTGTCGCTTGAGGCGCTGCATGCGGGTGCTGCTGCTTTGCCGCATGTCGATATTTCGCGCCCCGATAAGGTGATCGGAACCAATACCGTCGAATGCATCCAGTCGGGTGTATTTTGGGGCTATAGCGGATTGATCGAAGGGATGGTCACGCGGATCAAAGCCGAGTACGGACGCGATATGAAGGTTATCGGCACCGGTGGTCTTGCCCCGCTTTTTGCACAGGGCGATATCAGTTTTGACGCCCTTGAAGATGATCTGACGATGCACGGCCTGACCGTGATCCATAAATATAATAAGGAAAATCAATGAGTAAAGAGCGGTTGATCTATCTCCCCCTTGGTGGGGCCGGTGAGATCGGAATGAACACCTATGTCTATGGCTGGGGTGCGCCGGGGAAAGAACGGCTTATCCTTGCGGATATTGGCGTGACATTCCCCGACATGGACGGCTCGCCCGGGGTTGATCTGATCTTTGCCGATGTGGATTGGCTGGCAGAGCGGGCCGACCGGATCGAGGGCATCTTTATAACCCATGCTCACGAAGACCACGTTGGCGCTGTTGGCCATCTTTGGTCCCGCCTGAAAGCGCCGGTTTATGCCCGAGCCTTTACGGCGCACCATGCCCGGCGCAAGATTGAAGAGCATGGCGTAGACCCCGAAACGGTGAATATCGTCTCGGCTTGGCCCGAGACCGTCAAGGCTGGTCCATTCACTGTGGGATTTGCGCCGATCAGCCATTCGATCCCGGAAAGCTCGGCATTGATCATCGACACGCCTGCGGGCCGGATCGTGCATTCGGGCGACTTCAAGCTGGATGCCACGCCTTTGGTGGGCGAACCCTTTGTTGAAAGTTTCTGGACGGATCTGGGCGAACAGGGTGTCCATGCGCTGGTCTGCGATTCGACCAACGTCTTTTCGCTGCATCCCGGTCGTTCGGAAATCACCGTGGGGCCCGAGATCGTCAAGCTGGTCAAAAGCGCTCCGGCGATGGTTGTGGCCACGACCTTTGCGTCGAACGTCGCGCGCGTGAAAACGCTGGCCGATGCGGGCGTGGCGGCAGGCCGGTCGGTCTGTTTGTTGGGCCGCGCGATGCGGAGCATGGTTGAAGCGTCGGTGCTGACCGGCGTTGTCACCGACTTTCCCACAACGATTTCACCGGAAGAAGCCGCCGAGATCCCGCGCGAAAATCTGATGTTGCTGGTCACGGGCAGTCAGGGCGAACGACGCGCGGCCTCGGCCAGCTTGTCGCGCGGCAGGTATCTGGGGCTGGAATTGTCCGAAGGTGATATGTTTCTCTTTTCGTCAAAAACCATTCCCGGCAATGAACGCGGCGTGGGCCATATTGTGAATGCGATGTCTGAAAAGGGCGTCGATGTGGTGGATGACAGTTCCAACCTCTATCACGTCTCGGGCCATGCGAACCGGCCTGATCTGGACAAGATGCACAAGATGCTGAAGCCAGGCATGGTGATCCCGATGCACGGCGAACACCGGCATCTGCGCGAACATGCGAAACTGGCCGAAAGCAACGGAATTGCCTCGATCATCGCGCCCAATGGGACGATGCTGGACCTGACGGGCAAGACGCCAAAGGTTGTCGAGCATATCGAGGCGGGGCGGACCTATCTTGACGGCGCGGTTCAGATTGGAGCCATGGACGGCGTGGTGCGTGACCGGATCCGCATGGCGCTGAACGGCCATGTGGTCGTGTCGCTGATCATGGAAGATGACGAACCTGTGGGCGAACCTTGGGTTGATCTGATGGGGTTGCCCGAGCAGGGAAGGTCAAATGCGCCACTTGCCGATGTGTTGGAAGAAGACCTGAGCCAGTTGATCGGGCGGGCCAGCCGCAAGACGCGGGGCGATGACGACAATCTGGACAAGGAAATCCGGAAAGCCGTGCGCAAGACCGCGGGCGACGAGATTGGCAAGAAGCCCGAGGTCAGTGTGGTGATCAGCCGGTTAAGCTAGCAAAGAAAAAGTGCCGGAAAACGGGATTTCCGGCACTTATTCTGTAAAAGGTCTTGATTAGCCCGGTTTTCGCTCGTCAAAGCTCATGGCGATAAAGCTGGGCATGTGATCGCCCATGCCGACGACCTTGTTGCCTCCACGACCACCATCACGACCGTCGCGCCGATTGTTGCGCGGCTCGCTTTTTTGCGGCTCTTTTTGGCGTGGCTTGTCGTTCGAAGCTTCTGCAACGGCCGCCGGTGCAGCCGTTGTTTCGGCGACATGTTCGGACCGTTCGGACCGTGGTTTGCGTTCGCGCGTTCGGCGTGGCTTGGTTTCTGTTTTCTCGTCGTCGGCAACAGATTTTGCGGGTCCGGCACTCGATTCCACGGGGTTCTCAATGCGTGGGAAAACCTTGCCGGTCAACCGCTCGATCCCTGCAAGGTTCTTCTCGTCGACAGGGGCCGAGATCATCACGGCTTTGCCATCACGACCGGCGCGTCCGGTGCGGCCGATCCGGTGGATGTAATCCTCGGAATGGCTGGGAACGTCATAGTTGAACACATGGCTGACGCTTGGAATATCAAGGCCGCGTGCGGCCACATCCGAAGCGACCAGAAAGCGTAAACTGCCATCACGGAACGAGTCCAGCGTCTTTGTTCGTTGTGACTGATCCAGATCGCCGTGGATCGGTGCCGCGTCCAGCCCGTGCTTTTTGAGCGACTTGGCAACAATGTCGACATCAGTCTTGCGGTTACAGAACACGATGGCGTTGGTGCAGCTTTCGCCCTCTCGTTCGATCAGAGCTCGCAACAGATCGCGCTTTTCGCTGGCCGCGCGGTCGCGGCGAGATGGTTTGAAAAAGACCACTTCCTGCGCAATCGTCTCGGAGGCTGTCGCCTGACGGGCAACCTCGATCCGGGCCGGGTTGGACAGGAAGGTATTGGTGATCCGCTCGATCTCGGGCGCCATGGTCGCGCTGAAAAACAGCGTCTGGCGGGTAAAGGGTGTCAGCGAAAAGATGCGTTCGATGTCGGGGATAAACCCCATATCAAGCATCCGGTCGGCTTCGTCCACCACCATGATCTCGATGCCGGTCAAAAGCAGTTTGCCACGCTCGAAATGATCAAGCAGGCGGCCGGGCGTACAGATCAGAACGTCGACGCCACGGTCGATCAGCAGGTCTTGCTCCTTGAAGCTGACGCCGCCGATCAGCAAAGCTTTGGTCAGCTTTACGTTCTGCGCGTAAGTGTCAAAGTTTTCGGCCACTTGTGCGGCCAGTTCCCGTGTCGGGCACAGCACAAGGCTGCGTGGCATCCGGGCGCGTGCGCGTCCGCGGGCCAACAAGTGGATCATCGGAAGCGTGAAGCTTGCCGTTTTGCCTGTGCCGGTCTGGGCAATGCCCAGAACATCGCGGCCGGCAAGAGCGGGCGGAATGGCCCCTTCCTGGATCGGAGTGGGCGTTTCGTAACCCGCTGCTTCAACGGCTTTAAGTACTTTTGGCGACAACGCCAGATCGGAAAATTTCGTCATATCGGTCCATATGTTACGGACCAATTTAAGGCCCGTCGGCAACGCGGCGTGGGTCCGGGTGACCACAGGCTTATCCACAAGCCGCCGCAACTGCTGCAGAGGTAGTGCATCGCCATGAGGGCGTCAACGCCAGCTTCTATTTTGTGAACAATCGTGTTGAATTTTTCTAACTGTTTCCGGTGTAGCAGAAGGCCTTAGAAACACTAATTTTTTAACGTTTTCTTAAGGAATATTAACAAAAGTGACCTTGGGTAAGGTTTGTGCAATTGCGACTTTCCGCGAAATCACGCCCAATCTTGCGTGTTCATTGAATTATTCAGCGCATTTCAGATGTACCCGATGCTCGCCTTAGGCGAATGCTTCGGCGCGGAGATTTATGCACATCCGCCTTAGTGGCCCGTTGCGGCTGCTTTAATCTGTCGAAGCGCAGCCTCGACTTTGGCAGTGATCATCTCGCTGCCAAGTTCGTCTGTGGCCAGTCCCGGCGCGCCGTCAGACCCTTGGGCTTTGCCGGGTGGGGCTGCGACAAAGCGCTGGCGCACACCTTCGGGGTTCACGGCCAAAAGTTCGGATGTGTCGCGTATTCCGGCATGCCCGCCGATTTCGGCGAGGGTGAACCCTTTGGCCAAAAGCGCGTCGGTTTGGCCGTTGGCGGCGTAATAGTCGCTGACATGGATCACGCGTATCCCGTCATCGCGCCATTCCTTGGTCAGGCGGTCTGCGACTTCCGCCTGCACGTTCTGGTTTCCAAGGCTGTCCCCAATGAGAAGAATTCGCGTGAAGCCATGGGTCGCAAGGCTGCGGGCCGTGTGTTCCAACACCGCGGCAAACACGGGTTCGGGCAGGCTAAGCGTGCCGGGCCAGCGCATGTGATCTGTCGGAGTGTCGCCTGTTTCGCCTTCGGGCACATAGGCCATCACGGGGGCAATCAGCGTACCACCCAGTCGCGCGGCGATCTGGCCTGCCGTGTCGCGGATGATATAATTGTGTTTGCCAAGGATGACATGCGGTCCGTTCTGTTCGGTCCCACCCGTGGGGATGATCACCGTGTCATAGCCATCGTCCAGCGCCAGTTGCACTTCGGTCCATGTCAGGTCCTCAAGGTGCAGGCTGGGCAAAGTGCGATCCGCTGAAAAACCGGGCTGCATCAGCAGGAAGCCCGCTGTGCCCACCCCGATTACACCCAGCATCGCAGTGCGTCCGGGGGCAGCGGGGCGCAGTTTGTCCCAGGCCATGCGGAAGGGTTTCAGATAGATGTCGACCACAGACCCGAAGGGGTTCGGCTCGTCCTTTTTGATCCCGTATTCCAGTTTCTCATAGCCTTGCGGCACATAAAGCGTGCCGAACACCCAATCCCAGAACGCAAAGATCAGGCCCATGTTCCGATCCCAGTGCTTTTCGTCGATGGAATGGTGGATCTGGTGCTGGGCCGGGCTGATCAGGATGTAGGACAGCCACGGCGGATAAGATAGCCAGATATGGCTGTGCCGCAGGTTCACACCGATCAGATAGAACGCAAAGATCACGATATTGACGTTCATGATCGTGACTTCGGCGGGGGTGCTTTGGGTCAGATAGGTGAAGCCCGCCAGTGCAAGGCCAATCAGTGCGGTGGTGACGATGCCGGTAAAGAACAGGTCAACCGGGTGCATCCGGTAGACCGTGACCGGGGTCAGAACCTCGGCCGAGTGGTGCACCTGATGGAATTGCCACAAGAGCACGATCTTGTGTTGCAGATAGTGCGTGACCCAGACCGCAAGGTCGATGGCCAGCACCACGGCCAGCGTATAGGCGGCGGCGGTCAGGGGGGAGGGTGCGAAAACCGGTGTGTCGCGCAGGCCGAACAGCGCCTCAAGCGCATTGCCGAAGACGCCAAAGAAGATGTGACCGGCGATCAAAAGCTGGGCCACGATGCCATAGTAGATCAACGCGTTCAGCGCGAAATACATGTAATCCTGTTTGGCCGAGCGGTGGAACCAGACCCGCTTGTCGAAGATATAGCCCAGAAGACCGCGCGAGATGCCTTCGGGGCGCGCGTTTTCCTCGCGGTAGGAAAAGTACACCCACGAGCGCTCGCAAGCACGAAAGCCGAGACCATGTAAAGATAGAACGCCTTTTGCGACGGGATAAGCGGAGCCATCCACGCGCCAAAAGTACCGCCGAACATCGTGTCGATGAACATCTCTAAGCCTCGTTGCCTCTGTTTTGGCAGTGATGGTGTATCCCATCGTTAAGGCGCTTTAGATCAGGCCAGTATGGCAATAATAGGGCGTTCTGCTATGTCGAATGTTGGGGAAAACGAAGCAATTTCAGCGCTGTGCGGGCTATTCTACCAAAGCTTGCATGAACAGGCCCGACGGCACATCGGCGCTGTAACAGGTGCCCACGCCGCAAAGCTCAAGCGCCATGCCAGTGCGGGCGGCCAGTTGGAATTCTTCGTTCGTCAGAACGATCATGCCGCTTTCCATCATCATACCATCGGACTGTTCGCTGGATATCCGCTGATAGGACAGGGCAGTTTCGCCTGCACTTGCCCGCGTGATCCCCGGAAACCGTCCGTCGCGGCGCCCGACATAGGTGACAAGGCCAAAAGCGTCGCCTTCCAGTGCCACGATATAGACCAGTGTCCGCGAGGCCGGGGTTTGCCCCGCCAAATGCAGAGCTGACCGAAAGTCGGTGTACCCCGCTTGCGGGATGAGGGATTTCTGCGGCGCACCGGCACAACCGGCGAGCAGGGCGAACATACAAAGGGCACTGATATACTTCATGAGCCGAAGTGTGCTGTTTGCGGGTTAAGTGCAGGTAAACGGGTTGGGACGAAATTATTCCACTTTAAACGGATTTACTCTAGAGGGCTGGCCAGCCAAGCATCGAAAACCAGCGCCCAAAGGCGAGATTGCTGAGGAGTTACGTAACTGGAGGCAGTTTGTCGCCGCCATCAATGCTGGGTTGCGTCCCGCGTGCCGTCACGATGCGTTGCCAATACGCGGCTTCCCTATTGCCCTGCGACCAGGCGCCAGTGAGGAGAAAGCGAAATCGAAGGCTTGCTTGCCGCTTCAGTTTCGATCCGGGCGATAAGCGTCACCATGCGCGAAAACGATCAACTTTCGAGCAGCCCCAGCTGCAAGCACGCAGGCTTGTATCTTCGTCGTTTCAAGGTGGTTAGCCGCCGCAAGCAGGAAGGCCCAGCCTGTTTCCGGCGTCTCGCGGCAACCAGATCGCCGACACAGCAGTAGGACCAATGATCTCAACCGAGCCCGCATCGTCTCGACAGCAAGCAGGTGTGTTCTCGAAAATACGCCGCGCCAGTTTCGGCAGGTCGACAGCACCCTCGGTTCGGCAGGGAAGGCTAAGACTTGCCGAATTGGCACTCGAAGCAGGCAAATCCTGTCACACCTGCATTTCTTTCGTCGCGGAAAGCGTCAGTTCGGGATGATCGCGCTCGATCCGGTCGATGTCCCATTGCAGGCGCGTCAGGTACACCATGTCGCCGTCGTTGTCGGCGGCCATGTGGCCCTTGTTGACGTTCACAAAGGCCTCGACCTTGTCTTTGGGCCCGTGCACCCAGCGAGCGGAGGTGAACTGCGACGGCTCGAACCGGACGGGCAGGCCGTATTCCAGCTCGATCCGGCTGGCCAGAACTTCGAATTGCAGCTGGCCCACGACGCCCACGATAAAGCCTGATCCCAGCATTGGTTTGAAGACCTTGGCGGCCCCTTCTTCGGCGAATTGCATCAAAGCCTTTTCAAGATGCTTGGCCTTCATCGGATCGCCTGCGCGGCAGTTTTGCAGCAATTCCGGCGCGAAGGACGGGATGCCGGTGACGCGGATCGCCTCGCCTTCGGTCAGCGTGTCGCCGATGCGAAGCTGGCCGTGGTTCGGGATGCCGATGATGTCACCTGCCCATGCCTCTTCCGCCAATTCGCGGTCCGATGCCAGGAACAGCACAGGGTTCGAAATCGCCATCTGCTTTTTCGACCGCACATGCGTCAGCTTCATGCCGCGCAGGAAATGGCCCGAGGCAAGGCGCACGAAAGCCACGCGGTCGCGGTGCTTTGGGTCCATATTGGCCTGCACCTTGAAGACAAAGCCCATGACTTTGGTCTCGTCCGGGCTGATCTGGCGGGGTTCGGCTGATTGCGGCTGTGGTTCCGGGCCGAAGTCGCCGATGCCGTCCATCAGGTCTTTGACGCCAAACGAGTTGATCGCCGAGCCAAACCAGATCGGCGTCATGGTGCCGTCCAAGAAATGCCTGACGGTCGAAGGCGGGCAGCAATTCGCGGGCCATTTCGACCTCTTCGCGCAGCTGAGCCAATTGCGCCGCGGGGATATGCTCGGCCAGTTTCGGGTCATCCAACCCGTCGATCTTGATGCTTTCGGCGACCTTGTTGCGGTCCGCGCGCTCCATCAATTCCAGCCGATTGTTCAGCATATCGTAGCAGCCAAGGAAGTCGCGACCCATACCAATGGGCCAAGACGCCGGTGTCACGTCAATTGCGAGGTTTTCTTGGATTTCGTCAATAATTTCGAAGGTATCGCGGCTTTCGCGGTCCATTTTGTTGCAAAAGGTCAAGATGGGAAGGTCGCGTAAACGGCAAACTTCGAACAGTTTTTGCGTCTGGCTTTCCACACCTTTGGCCCCATCGATCACCATGACGGCCGCATCCACCGCTGTTAGCGTGCGATAGGTGTCTTCCGAGAAATCGCTGTGGCCGGGCGTGTCGACAAGGTTGAAGCGATAGGTGCCAAAGTCAAAGGACATGGCGGATGCGCTGACCGAGATGCCGCGGTCTTTTTCCATCTGCATAAAGTCCGAGCGCGTCCGCCGCGCTTCGCCCTTGGCGCGGACTTGCCCCGCCATCTGGATCGCGCCACCATATAGCAGGAACTTTTCGGTCAGCGTGGTCTTGCCCGCATCAGGGTGCGAGATGATCGCGAATGTCCGCCGCCGGGCAATTTCCGGTGGCAAAGGGGCGGCGTTTGAGGGTCGGTCCAACATGGGCGCTATGTAGCGGTCGCCAAGCCTGCAGGCAATGTGTGCAGAACTTGAGAATTGACCGGTGCTGCATTAAGCGGCAATATGGGAACATAACAAGAACATGAATCGGGCAGCATATTTTAACCTGCCAAGGGAGAAGCCCTATGAATACTCAGGAAATTGCACAGAAACTTTGTGAACACTGCCGGAACCACACCGAGATGCAGGGGCTGGACGAGCTGTACGCGCCAAACGCCACCTCGGTCGAAGCGATGACGCCGGAAGGCATGAGCCCGATCAGCGAAGGGGTCGAGGCGATCAAGGCCAAGCACGACTGGTGGAATTCGAACTTCGAGGTGCACGACGTCGGCGTGGATGGCCCTTACGTGAACGGCGATCAGTTCAGCGTGATTTTCGAGATGGACACGACCGAAAAATCCAGCGGCAACCGCTGGAAAGGCAAAGAGGTGGCGCTGTACGACGTTGAAAACGGCAAGATCGTTCGCGAAAGCTTTATGATGACGCCGATGGGCTGACGCTTGCGGGCAGAGCTGCAACGGCACGGGCGTTTCTTTGGGTGCATGGGTCAAAAATCTACCGGATCAGGGTATACCTTGGTTTGGTTTAGAAGGAGCTTGGCGCATGCAGTCCATTGGTATCGGCGCTTTGGTGATTGGCTATATCTGTGTGGCCTATATCGGCCCCGTCGTTGCCTTTGGGTTGGCGGGCTATTGGGCTTATCAGTCTGTGCAGACCGGTGGGACCATGGGCGGCGCTTTCGTGACGTTTGTCATGAGCGCCTTGGTCATGCTGGTTGGGTTGCTGATCACAAAGCGTGTGCTGAAGGCGGTGATGAACATGGTTGATCCTGACGACGCCGCGCCTTCGGAAGCGACAGAGGACTGATCAGTCTTCGTAGGCTAAAGCCAGCGGCGGGTGTGGGCCAGAAACGCGTCGTAGTCTGCGCCGAACTTTCCTGAAAGATAGGCTTCTTCGCGCAGAACTACGCCCCAGTGAAAGACTGCCCAAAGCGCTGGCGTCGCGATCAGGGCCCAATCCACCGAAAAGATCAAACCCAGTGCTGCCAGAAACCCGATCATGCCAAGATACATTGGGTTGCGCGTGAAACGGTAGGCTCCGCTTCGCACCACTGTGGTGCTGGATTTATAGGGATTGATCGGTGTTCCGGCCGTGAGAAACGCCCGTGCTCCGGCGAAATTGACGAAGATTGACGCAGCGATCAGCGGGATGCCGAGGATCAGCCCGAGGGTCCACGATAGGGCGGCAACATGCCAAGTGGCAGCGCCCATTCCAGTGCGAAGGCTGCGGCGATGGCTATTAACAAAGCCAAAGGTGGTATCACTGCTATCTTTGGGCGGTCTTCCGTCATGCCTCTGCCATGCGTTCAAGCGCTGCCAGTTCGGCCTTGTACCCGTCACCTCCGAAATCTGTGCCTGCGCGGCGATCCCAATAGGCGGCGTTGCCGGTGTCGCCTTCGATCCGGTGCAACAGCGCGTGGATGGCATCAAAGATCGCCGCGCCTTCGTGTTGCTGTGTGATCTCGTGGGCTTGTTCCCAAGCGGGGCCAATTGCAAAACCGCCTTCGCGGATCAAACGCAAAGCTTCAAGTGCGTCGGTTTCGGCTGGCATGGTGGCTCTCCGGGATGATAGTTGAGCGTAACGGATCAGGGAGAAAGATTATGGATCTTGGTATCAAAGGCAAACGCGCATTGGTTTGCGCATCCTCAAAAGGGCTGGGGCGCGGTTGCGCCGAGGCTTTGGCAGAAGCGGGCGTCGATCTGGTGATGAACGCCCGCGGCGCCGAGGCGCTTGAGGCCACGGCCGAGGCGATCCGCGCCGCGTACGGTGTGTCCGTGACAACTGTGGCCGCCGATATCACCACCGACGAAGGTCGCGCCAAGGTGCTGGCCGCCGCTGGCGACATCGACATTCTGGTGAACAACGCCGGTGGCCCTCCTCCGGGCATGTGGACCGACTGGGACCGCGACGATTTCATCAAAGCGCTGGACGGTAACATGCTGACGCCGATTGCGCTGATAAAGGCGCTGGTGCCTGCGATGATGGAACGTGGCTGGGGCAGGGTGGTCAATATCACGTCGCAGTCGGTCAAGTCTCCAATCCCGGTTCTGGGGTTGTCGAATGCCGCGCGTGCCGGTTTGACCGGTTATGTTGCCGGCACTTCGCGTCAGATCGCGTCTTCGGGTGTGGTAATGAACAACCTTCTACCCGGCATCCATGCCACTGACCGCGCCGATGGGCTGGACGGCGGCGTCGCCAATGCCGAAGGGATCACCTTGGAAGAGGCTCGCCAGAAGCGCTATGCGACCATCCCCGTGCGCCGCTATGGCACGGCGACCGAGTTTGGTGCGGCCTGTGCGTTCCTGTGTTCGCAACATGCCGGTTTCATCGTGGGGCAAAACCTTTTGCTGGACGGCGGGGCGGTGAACGCAACGCTTTAGGGCGGCTTCTCGAAGGTTGCGCCGCTTTGGTCGCATTGCTATGGCGATTTAATTCCGAGAAGATTGCTCGGGATTGAAGGGTGAGGCTGGTTTGAGCGACGCGAACCAAGGATTGACGGTTGAGGGACTGACGCGCCGTTTCGGCGGGCGCGACGTGGTGTCAGACGTCTCGTTGCGCGTGAAGCCGGGGCAGGTGACCTGTCTCTTGGGCCCATCTGGTTGCGGCAAGTCTACAACGCTCAGGATGATCGCCGGGGTCGATCGGCCAGATTCCGGGCGTGTGTTGGTTGACGGGAAGCTTTTGTCCGGGGGTGAGGTAAATATCCCGACAGAACAACGCCGTATCGGTCTAATCTTTCAGGACTTTGCCCTGTTTCCCCACCTGACAGTGGCTCAGAACGTGGCCTTTGGCTTAAGCGGATCAAAGGCCAAGAAGCTTGCCCGCAGTGCCGAGATTCTGGCGCGGGTCCATCTGGACACCTTCCTTGACGCCTATCCGCACGAGCTTTCAGGCGGCGAGCAACAGCGCGTGGCGCTGGCCCGTGCCATTGCGCCCAAACCGCGTGTGATGCTGATGGACGAGCCGTTTTCCGGCCTCGACAATCGCCTGCGTGATGGCATCCGGGACGAAACCTTGGACATCCTCAAAGAAGAGGGCACCGCCGTCGTTCTGGTCACCCACGAGCCGGAAGAGGCGATGCGGATGGCAGACGAGATTGCCCTGATGCGGGACGGGCGGATTGTGCAGCAGGGCGCGCCATACAATGTCTATAACACGCCGGTTGATCGCAAGGCTGCGGCGTTTTTCAGTGATATCAATGTGATCCGTGGCACAACGCAGGGCGCTTTGACCGACACGCCCTTTGGGGCCTTTCTGACGCCCGGTGTGGCCGACGGCACCGAGGTTGAAATCGTCATCCGTCCTCAGCACTTACGCATCGACTTTGATCGCGATGGGCGTGGCCCCAACCCGACACCGGAAGACGGCACGCCAGCGCGGGGCACCGTGATCCGGTCGCGCTTTATGGGTCACGAAAGCCTTGTCGAATTTCTGATGGACCATGACGGATCGACGCTGAAGGCCAGTGTGCCTTCGGTCTTTTTGCCCAAGCCCGGCACCGCGCTTTGGCTGATGATCCGGCGCGGCAAGTGCTTTGTGTTTCCCGTCAAACACTAGGCTTTGATCTGTTCAAGATAATCGGCAAGCGTTCGTCCGGGGTCTTCCTCGAAGCTTTCAAAAGCGACGTCCAGCGTGCGGATGCGGTCAACCCGGAACACGCGGAAGTCCTGTCGCAGCTCGCACCATGCGGTCAGGGTCCAGACGCGGCCCCAATATTCCATCTGAAGCGGGCGAAGGGTGCGCTGTGTCTCGGCCTTACCCGGCACGGCATAGGTGATCTCGATTTTCCGGCGTGACCGGATGGCCGCCCGGATAGGGGCTATGTGGACGAACCCGCGGGCGGCTTCGGCAAAGGGATAGACCGCAAAGCCAAGACCCGAGGCGGGGGCTGAGCGATCTTCGGGCAAGGCGGCGTCCACCTTGGCGGACAGGGATGCCGCCGCTTGCCGTGTGGTGTCGTCAGAGGCTTTTGCGACGACGGACAGGCCAAGGTGAAGCGCTTCGAGTTCCTCCAGTGTCAGGTTCAGCGGCGGCAAGGTGATGGGCGCTGTCATGACATAGCCCAGCCCCCGCTCGCCCTCGATCGGAATGCCGCTGGCAATCAGCGTGTCCATGTCGCGGTAAAGGGTGCGCAGCGAGACGCCCAAGCGGTCTGCAAGGTCGCGTCCCCGGTGCAACCTGCCATCGCGCAATAGTTGGATCAAATCATAAAGGCGGTCGGCGCGGGGCACGGGTGTTTTCCTTGTGTTTCAATGCTCTGCGATTCGAAGCAATGTCTCCGTCCAACTGACATTAACCTGTCAGTTGAGGGCCTGCACAGGGAAAAACAGCCCCGTCACCCTTTTGCGGCTTCCCCTTGCGCGCCAGCGTCCTTACATAAGCTAACGGATTTCACGGGAGAGACCCCCATGCTGAACAATATTGGCCTGCCAGGCCTGCTACTGATCGCTGTTGTCGTGCTTGTTCTTTTTGGGCGCGGCAAAATTTCTTCGCTGATGGGCGAAGTGGGCAAAGGCATTACCGCTTTCAAAAGGGGCGTTGATGACAGCAAAAAAGAGCTTGATGCCGAGCTTGATGCCGATGCTTCGGAGGTGGCGCGCGACGTGACACCCGAAGACGAGAAGGACAAGGTCTGAGCGTGGGCCGCTGATCCATGTTCGATTTCGGTATAGGCGAACTTGTTCTGATCGGCATCGTGGCGCTGATCGTGGTCGGGGATGACTTCCCGGCCATGTTCCGTACGGCTGGCAAGTTCACGGGCAAAATGCGCCGGATGGCCCGCGAGTTTCAGAATGCCATGAACGACGCCGCCGATGATGCGGGCATGAAAGATGCCGCAAAGTCTTTCAAAGACGCGACATCGCCTTCGAAGATGGGCCTTGATCGGCTGACTGAAGCTGCAGAAAAGTTCGACAAGTGGGACCCGACCAAACCATCGGCCAAGGCCAAGGACATCGGGGATGCGACCGCGACGCTGAGCAAAGAGCGCGCGGAAGCCGCCAAGAAGATCCGCGAGTATTCAACCGAGAAAGCTGCCGAAAAGCGTGCTGCCGAAAAGGCCGCTGCTGCCGAGGCCGCCGAAACCGAAAAAGCGCCCGCCAAAAAGGCTCCGGCGAAGAAGGCACCTGCCAAAAAGGCGCCCGCAAAGAAACCTGCTAAGACCGCCAAGGCGAAAGCGCCTGTGAAAGACGCACCGACGGCGAAAGACGCCTCATGAGCGACACATCTGACGACGAAATCGAAGACAGCTCGGCCCCGCTGCTGGAACACTTGCGCGAGCTGCGCAGTCGGCTGATCTATTCGATCATCGCCTTTATCATCGGTATCGTGCTGGCATTCGTCGTGGCCGAGCCGATCCTGCAATTCCTGCTGGAACCAATTGAACAGACGCTGCGCGATCTGGGCGATCCGGCCCCGGTCTTGCAGTTCACAGCGCCGCAGGAATACCTGTTCACGCTGTTCCGCATTTCGATGGTATTCGGCTTTGGGCTGGCCTTCCCGGTGATTGCTTACCAGATGTGGCGCTTTGTGGCGCCGGGGCTTTACAAGACTGAAAAGAACGCCTTTTTGCCCTTTATCGTGGCGTCGCCGGTCATGTTCCTGATTGGCGCGTCCTTTGCGCTGTTCATCGTCGTTCCCTTGGCCATGCAGTTTTTGTTGGGATTTGCGACATTTTCATTCTCGGACGCGCTGCAATCGGCGTTTGGTACCATTGGTGTCACGGGCGAGGGCATGGCCCCGGCGGTGGCCCCCGAGCCTGCGCCGACCAGCGAGGGGCTGGCCATTACCTTCTTTGGTAAGGTGAACGAGTCGCTCGATCTGACACTGAAATTCATCGTGGCGTTCGGATTGTGCTTCCAACTGCCGGTGCTTTTGACGCTGCTGGGCAAGGCGGGTCTGGTGTCGTCGCGCGGTCTTGCGGACGTGCGCAAATACGCTGTCGTTGCCATTCTGGTGCTGGCGGCTTTGGTCACACCACCCGATGTTATCACGCAGGCTGATCCTGTTCGTTGCTGGTCTACGGCCTTTACGAAATCTCGATCCAGCTGGTGAAGCGGGTTGAAAAGAAGCGAACGCAAAAGCTGCGCGAAGAGGGCATCTTGGACGAAGACGAGGACCTGTATCGGCGAGGATGACGAGGGGGGACGCTGATGGGACGCGAAATCGTGAGCGATCCGATGGAGCGGATTGCCGCGGCTTTGGAGCGGATATCACCGGCACCCTTGAGGCGCCGGATTTCGACAGTGCGGATGCGTTTGTTTGGCATGTCTCGCCTGACCGGCTTGATCCGGTTGCGCAATGTGAACCGGGTCGATCTTGAGTCTGCTGGTGGGCATAGATCGCTCGCGCGATACGCTGCTGGAGAATACCCGCCAGTTTGCCCGTGGGCTTGCCTGCCAACAATGCGCTTCTTGTGGGGCGCGCGCGGCATGGGCAAGTCCAGCCTTGTGAAGGCGGCACATGCCGCGGTGCTGGCCGAAGGGCTGAACCTGAAGATTGTCGAGGTGCAGCGCGAGGACCTGCCGTCGGTGGGCGTCTGCTGAACCTGCTTGCGCGGCGTCGGACGCGCGGTTCCTGCTGTTTTGCGATGATCTGTCGTTCGGTCACGACGATCAGCACTACAAATCGCTGAAAGCGGTGCTGGACGGCGGTATCGAAGGGCGGCCCGACAACGTGGTGTTTTATGCCACGTCGAACCGTCGCCACCTGATGCCGCGCGATATGATCGAGAACGAACGTTCCAGTCCGCCATCAATCCGTCAGAGGCGGTTGAAGAAAAGGTGTCGCTGTCGGACCGCTTTGGTCTTTGGCTTGGCTTCCATCCCTGCACGCAGGACGAATACCTTGCGATGATCCGGGGCTATTGCGACGCGCATGGCGTTGAGATTGATGACGAGACACTTGCGCGCCGAAGCGATTGAATGGCAGGCCACACGCGGGTCGCGTTCCGGTCGTGTGGCGTGGCAGTATTTTACAGATCTTGCCGGGCGAAAAGGCGTTTCGATCTGAAATTCTCTGTCAGGGGCGTTGGGCGTTCGTGGAATGGCGCATAGCCTGCTGACGGTTTTTTCGTAGCCAGAAAATCTTCCACTGGCGTGGCCGCTGTTCCGCCCGGCGCGTGCTGGGATTGTGCGTAAGCGCGGCTGCGGCGGCGCGCATCCAGATGGCGAAAGATGCCGATGACCGACACGGTGACGAAGAAGATCTGTATCACCGCCGAAGCAAGATTGAAATTCTGTGACAGGCTGATCAGCACCAGAACGGCCGCAACAAGCTTGGACAGATAGTACAGAGGTGACTGGCTGGGCAGGCGGTCATAGGCTGACAGAACATAGCTGACCGAATAGACCGTGGCTCCCAAAAGCCCCAGTGCCTCGTGTGCTGTGATCTGAATGGTCTGCCCGTCAATCATCGGGAATGCGTCCTGAAAGCCGTGTCGATAGGTTTGCCTAACCCAGCGTCAAGGCGCGCGTCTTCTCTGAAGGCCGCAATTTCACGGTGGTTTCATTCTGCATTCACAGAAGGTGTGACTGTGGGCTGACGGCCGGCATTCTGGTCAACGTCGATGTCGCAGCTGTCTTACTTTCGGAATTTATCCAGGCTGACGATCTCGGCGTTGCCGTTTTCGGCTTCTTCCTCGTCGTCATCTTCGACAGGCGTGGGCGCAGGTTCGTCGTCTTCCTGCGTCTCGAACCGAAGCCCGAATTCGACCGATGGGTCGACGAAGGTCCGGATTGCATCATAGGGCACATACAAGGGCTCCGGCGTGTCGCCGAAATTCAGCGTCACGGCAAAGCCGTCATCTGTGACATCCAGATTGTCGAACCAGTGTTGCATGACGATGGTCATTTCTTCGGGATAACGGTCCGAAAGCCAGTCGGCCATTTCCACATCGGGATGCATTGTGTCGAAGGTGATAAAGAAGTGGTGTTGGCCGGGCAGACCGTGCTCGGACACGTCAATCAATACGCGTTGGATAAGGCCTCGCATCGCGTGGTGCATGAGGTTGCCGTAGTCGATTGTGCGGGTCATCCTGTCTCCGTCATCCCCCCCTCGCAAAGTCCAACATAAGGAATTCAAAGGGGAAGGGAAGGCGGCTTGACGGAAATCATGTGAAAGAAAGAAGCGAAAAGACGCCCAAGATGGCTCCGGCCAGAAGCGTGCGCCCGATCCCTGCGTGAAGAACAAGCAATAAGAGCGCTGTGATAAGGGCGATTCCAACCGCCCATGGGTCTAGCGAAGCGAGATCAGGGAGGATCATCCGCAGGGGGCCTGCCTCGAATGTGCCGATGTTTCGGAAGAAGACATGGGCTGCGAACCAGATTGAGAGGTTCAGGATAACGCCTACGATGGCTGCTGTAATGGCGCGCAAGGCACCCGAGAGGCGGGGCATGTGGATGATACGCTCGACATAAGGGGCACCTGCGAAAATCCAGAGGAAACACGGCGCAAAGGTCACCCAAAGCGTCACCAAAGCTGCCAGAAGGGCCATGCCGAAGCCGCCGTCGCGAAAGCCTGCCAGAAACCCCACGAACTGCGTTACAAGAATCAGCGGACCGGGTGTGGTTTCGGCCAGGCCCAGCCCGTCCATCATTTCGGTCGTCGTGATCCAGCCGAAATCCGGTGACCACGGTCTGCGCCATATAGGCCAGAACGGCATAGGCGCCGCCAAATGTCACAACGGCAAGGCGCGAGAAAAACAGCGCGATTTCGGTCAGAAGCCTGGCATTGAGAAGGGCTAGAAGCGCGATTGGTGCGGCCCAGATCGCCAGCCAGATCAGGACAGTGACAAGCGTGTTGGGTTAAGGTTGGACTGGTCGTCGCTTCGGGTGGAGGCGTGCCCAAGCCGCGGGATGTGACATAGCCCCAAAGTGCTGCCGCAACGACGATCAGAGGGAACGGCAACTGAAACGCAAAGATCGCGACGAAGGACAAAGCGGCGATAACCCAGTCGGATGGTTTCTGTAGTGCCTTCTTTGAGACGCGAAACAAGGCTTCCAGCACAATCGCCACGACGGTGGCCTGAACGCCCAGAAACACGGCATCGACAAGCGGAACCTGCCCGAAGAACGCATAGATCGTTGCCAGACACAGCATCACGGCAGCACCCGGCAGAACGAACAGCCCGCCTGCCAGCAACCCACCGGGAACGCCGCGCCGTCGCCAGCCTGCATAGGTGGCAAGCTGCATTGCTTCGGGGCCGGGCAGCAGCATGGAAAACGACAGGGCGCTCGAGGAACTGGGGTTCGCTCAGCCATTTGCGGTTCATCCACCAGAACTCGCGGTGCATAAGTGCGATTTGCGCGGCCGGGCCACCGAAGGAATAGAGGCCGATCTTGCCGAAGATGCGGAACATGTCGTTCATGCTGTCTGGCGCGCCTGGGCCAGTCGTGGCCTTCCTCAAAACCGTCGCGCGCCCAACGGTAAAGCGCGTCATAAAGCGCTATGCCCGCAGTCAATTGCGCCTGATCATCGTGGTACATGCGCGACAAGCCCGACAGAGAGCGCCAGAAAGGCCAGCCGCCTCGGGCGCTCAGATCGTGCCGGTTGGTGTCTGCGGCGCGAATGACGGCGGCCATACGGTCCAGCGCGGGGGAGTGAAGCTCGAAAACGTCTCGAGCATGGTGTCGAAACTGCAATTTTCTCCGTTATGGGAAAAGGCGACATCTTCAACGTCGAATGGTGTGGCTTTGTAGCGGTCCGCGACGCCCAAAACTTCGACGGGCGAGACGAACAGAAAGCGCGCATCGGGATCAACGAACCGCCGGATCAGCCAAGGGCAGGCGATGCGGTCGATCTTGGGGCGGTGGCGTGTCACCCAAAGGGTGGCGCCGTCCACAGGTTCGGGAATACTGGCTGCTGGAATGCGCTGGGTGTCTGGCGCGTCCCGCCAGCCGAACATGCCGCCTTGAAGGTATTCGGCGGCCATGCCGTCTCCGCGGAGCCATGCCACCAGACCTTGGCTGAGCTTGATGCCCTTCTGGCATGCGATGACGGCAGCGCGATTGCTCAAGCGTTCTTTCAGGCCCACAATATCGGTGTGCGGATGCCGGAACGCGCCGGGGATCAGGTAAGGGTCATCGTCGAAGTCGGGATCAATGGAGATATCGACAATCACCGGACAATCTGGCGTTCCGATCAGGCGGTTCAACTGGCGTTACGGAAATCTCATTTGGTGCAGGCATGGTAGCATCCTCTCTGACGAGTTCAGTCGGATGCGAACCTTGGGCCTGAGCCTCACGGGGCGTTCGCGACCCCATGGGGCATTCCTACATGGGATAAGGCAGGGATTGGCAAGTGAGGGGATGTAAAGTGCAGGCTTCTGTTGCCAGGTGCCTGCGAACCCCGCCTTAAGCCGCAAAGCCTAAGGACTTAGATTTTCAATAGTTCCGACTGCTTACGCAGCCATCGCCATTGGAGCTTTGTTGTCATTTGCAACTAGCTTTAGTGGACCGATATCGGTGGTACCTCACCGAGACAAAGCAAACCCCTTTAGACGTCCGTCGATCCTATTTCGTCCCCATGATCCCCAAATGAAGGATATTTGGTGGAGACGCCGGGTACCGCCCCCGGGTCCGATCCGCTTATTACGAGCGCGTTTATGTCCATAGTTCCCGAGGGAACATACATAACATAAGGGTTGCGAACCGCTTTGGGAAGGGGCACCCATAAGCTAAGTTTTCGAGCATTTTAAGGATAAGAAGGACAGGGATATGCGGGCACTGATCGTTGAGAGGGATGAACAGGGCGAAACAAGCGCTTCGGTTCAGGAAATTGGCGAAGATCGGTTGCCGGAAGGCAATGTGACTGTTGCGGTCGAATATTCGACAGTGAACTACAAAGACGGGCTTTGCATTGGTCCGGGCGGCGGATTGGTTCGGAACTATCCGCATGTGCCGGGGATCGACTTTGCGGGCACGGTCGAGGCGTCGGATGACGCGCGTTATGCTGCGGGCGACAAGGTTGTGCTGACCGGTTGGCGCGTGGGCGAAGCGCATTGGGGTGGTTATGCCGAAAAGGCGCGGGTCAATGCGGATTGGCTGGTGCCTTTGCCCGATGGGCTGAAAACACGTCAGGCGATGGCTGTGGGCACGGCTGGTTTCACGGCGATGTTGGCGGTGATGGCGCTTGAGGATCATGGGCTGAAGCCGGGTGGAGGTGAGGTGCTGGTCACCGGTGCCGCGGGCGGCGTGGGGTCGGTTGCTACGGCCATTCTTGCCAACTTGGGCTATGAGGTGGCCGGGGTGACCGGGCGACCCGAGACGGCTGATTACCTGACCGGGCTTGGGGCCACGCGGATTGTGCCGCGCGAAGAACTGGCCGAAACTGTGAAGCGCCCGCTGGAAGCCGAGACATGGGCGGGCTGTGTCGATGCTGTAGGTGGCGCGATGCTGGCGCGGGTTCTGGGGCAGATGAAATACGGTGGTTCGGTTGCTGCTGTGGGACTGGCTGGTGGGGCCGGATTGCCGGCAACGGTCATTCCGTTCCTGCTTCGGGGCGTCAATCTGTTGGGGATCGACAGTGTCATGCAACCTTACGACAGCCGCGTAAGGGCTTGGAAACGCATTGCTTCTGACTTGCCGATGGACAAGCTTGAAGCGATGGTTGTGCCTGCTGCCTTGGGTGATTTGCCAAAGCTTGGTGCGGATATTCTGAAAGGGCAGGTGCGTGGTCGTGTCGTCGTGGACGTGAACGCCTGAGGCTGGCTTGCCGGATGCGGGACTTGGCGTTAGGACCGTTAAAAACAACAAACAAACGGGGAGGGGCACATGAGCCTGGCATTCGTATTTCCGGGACAGGGCGCGCAGACCATCGGTATGGGGCGCGATCTGGCCGAGGCTTATCCAGCAGCGAAAGCGGTTTTCGACGAAGTTGACGAGGCGTTGGGCGAAAAGCTTTCCACACTGATCTGGGAAGGCGAGCAGGACGCGCTGACGCTGACCGAGAATGCTCAGCCTGCGCTTATGGCAACGTCAATGGCAGCGGTTCGGGCGTTGGAGACTGAAGGTGTTGCGGTTACCGACGCGGCCTTTGTTGCGGGGCATTCGTTGGGCGAGTATTCGGCGCTGTGCGCTGCGGGATCGCTTGGCGTGGCCGATACGGCCCGGCTGTTGCGTATCCGCGGATTGGCCATGCAGTCAGCGGTACCTGTGGGCGAGGGCGCTATGGCTGCGATCCTTGGGCTTGATGTCGAAGCAGTCGATGCTTTGGCCGAGCAGGCCGCTGAAGGTGATGTTTGTCAGGTGGCGAACGAGAATGACCCGATGCAGACCGTTGTGTCGGGCAGCAAGGCCGCTGTGGAACGCGCGGTAGAGCTTGCCAAGGCGGCGGGTGCGAAACGCGCACTTTTGTTGCCGGTGTCGGCGCCTTTTCATTGTGCGCTGATGAAGCCCGCTGCGGTCGAAATGGCCGAAGCTTTGGAGAACGTAACCATTGCCGAGCCCAAAGTGCCCTTGGTGGCGAATGTGGTGGCCGAAGCTGTAACAGAACCCGCAAGGATCCGGTCCTTGCTGGTCGATCAGGTGTCGGGTCGCGTGCGGTGGCGAAACTCGGTCGAATGGATGGCGGAACAAGGTGTCACCCAATTCTGGGAACTTGGCGCGGGCAAGGCCTTGTCTGGCATGATCCGACGGATCGCCAAAGAGGCTGAAACGCGGGCCGTTGGAACGGCTGCGGACGTGGCTGAAGCGGCGGCGTCGCGGGCATAAACGGGCTATGAGCATCAAAAGGAGATCGTCATGTTCGATCTGACAGGTAAATCGGCACTTGTGACAGGGGCCTCTGGCGGGATCGGGGCCTCGATTGCGCGGGTTTTGCATGGGGCCGGTGCCTCGGTTGGGCTTTCGGGCACGCGCGTAGAGCCGTTGGAGGCACTGGCCGCGGAATTGGGCGAGCGGGCTTTTGTTTTGCCGTGCAATCTGAGCGACACCGAAGCCGTCGAAGCGCTGCCCAAGCAAGCCGTTGAGGCGATGGGCGCAGTGGATATTCTGGTGAACAACGCCGGCATCACGCGAGACAATCTGTTCATGCGCATGTCGGCCGAGGAATGGGATGATGTTCTTCTGGTAAACCTCAGAAGTGCAATGGTTTTATCCAAGGGCGTGATCCGTGGGATGATGAAGTCGCGCTGGGGTCGGATCGTGAATATCTCGTCCATTGTGGGGGCCACGGGCAATCCGGGTCAGGCCAATTATGCGGCCTCAAAAGCCGGTTTGATCGGGATGTCGAAATCAATTGCTTACGAAGTGGCAAGCCGTGGGATCACTGTGAACAGCGTTGCTCCGGGCTTTATCTCCACGGCGATGACCGAGAAACTGACGGACGAGCAGAAAACCGGCATTCTAAGCCAAGTTCCGGCGGGGCGCATGGGGGAGCCTGACGAAATCGCGGCGTCAGTGCTGTATCTGGCCAGCGAGGAGGCGGGCTACGTGACGGGTGCAACGTTGCATATCAACGGCGGAATGGCGATGTTGTGAAGCGGATGAGGGCGTTCAATATCATTTGCTTTTCAAAGCAGGATGGTATACCCGGCGCCTCATCTTGGCCGTTTACGCTATGTATAGCGGCTTTTTCCGCTTAGTATTGGCGGGCAAATACAAGTCGGGATCATGCCCGAGGAATACGTGAGGAATTGATATGAGCGACATCGAAGATCGTACGCGCAAAATCGTCGTCGAGCACCTGGGCGTTGAAGCTGACAAAGTGGCAGAGAATGCTTCTTTCATCGACGATCTGGGCGCAGACAGCCTGGACACTGTCGAGCTTGTCATGGCTTTCGAAGAAGAGTTTGGGATCGAGATCCCCGACGACGCTGCCGAGACGATTCAAACTTTCGGTGACGCCGTCAAGTTTATCACGGAAGCTGCCTGATCCCTTAGGTGATCAAGTTGGGACTTGTGATGCGGCGCCTTCGGGCGCCGTTTTCTTTTCTGACGCATCGTTGGTGCTGAGGGACGCCAGTTCGTTCTTGCTTAGGACATCGTCGAACATGATTCCGGCAAAATAGGCGTTCGACCAAACCACCGAAGCCAGTCTTTCACCAAATGGCAGCGAAACCGTAACGGTTGTCCCTGCGGGAGGCCCGTCAGGCCAGTCGAGTTTCATACCACCGGCCGATATGTCGACGCCGGTGGCTGTTGTCTGTTGCATCTCGCCGTCCTGATCCGTGATCGTCAGGTTGAACTTGATTGAAAGGGGACTGCGTGGAAGGCGGGCTGTTCGCCGCACGCGGTAGGCGCGGGATTTGAGTATCATCTTTGTGAGCAAGGCAAGTGCGGCAAGAAGCGCCACAATGCTTGCGGCGATGATTGGCTGGGTTCCTGTGTCTGGCTTTGAGAATTTGAATGCACTGTCATCTTCTGATGTTTTGCTTGTACGCGCATTCGTTGCGACGATACCGTTTTGACAGTTTGCTTTCTGAACGATGGATCCAAGCCAGTCGATGTTTCGGCTGTGTTCGAACAGATCAATGGGCAGTGGATTGCCCAGCAGGATCGAGTGCGCAAGTTCTGCGCCCGTCTGCATGACGTCCAAAAGACGGTCCTGCGGAATTTCAATTCCGGTTTTACGGACTTGCCGGGACAGGGCCGCGGCATTTTTCCCACCCACAACGACCAGAAGCGTTCGTGCGCCGCTGATCCGGGCGTCGCCGGTTTCGACCAGTGTGGCGAGGTACGCGTCATGTAGCTGGCCCAGCATTTTCGCCCCTTCGCACCGGGCATGGGCTGCGGCGGAAGTCAGCAGGAACAGCAACAGGGCAAGATTTATGGTTCGCAGTGGGCGCATCGGAATCTTCGTACAGATCAAGCGGTACTTTAAGCGCGCCCGATTTCCCATTGGTTAACCGCCGATACGACAATGGCCGGAAGGTGCTGCGCAAGATTGCACCCGGTTCGCCTCGCGTGTATGTCTGAAACCAAGAGCAAAAAGAGGAGTTGAGGCATGCGTCGGGTCGTTGTTACGGGGCTGGGAATGGTGTCTCCTCTGGCCTCGGGGGTTGAAGAAACCTGGTCGAGGCTGTTGAGCGGGCGATCTGGCGCGGGACCGATCACGCGCTTTGACGCCAGTCACCTTGCAACCACCTATGCCTGCGAAGTGCCGCGCGGCGACGGAACCGGGGGCACGTTCAATCCGGACGACTGGATGGAGCCGAAAGAACAGCGCAAGGTCGATGAATTCATCATTTATGGCATGGCGGCTGCCGCGCAGGCAGTAGAGGACAGCGGCTGGGCGCCGACCGATACGGAAAGTCTTGAGCGCACTGGTGTCATGATCGGGTCGGGCATTGGCGGATTGCAGTCGATTGCGGAAACGGCGGTTCTGCTGAAAGAGCGTGGGCCACGGCGAGTTTCGCCCTTCTTCATTCCGGGTGCCTTGATCAATCTGGTGTCTGGTCAGGTGTCGATCCGCTTTGGGTTCAAGGGGCCGAACCATTCGGTTGTGACGGCCTGTTCTACGGGCGCGCATGCAATTGGTGACGCGGCCCGGCTTATCATGCTGGATGATGCCGATGTGATGGTGGCAGGTGGCACGGAAAGCCCCATTTGCGAGATTGGTATCGCCGGGTTCAATGCCTGTAAGGCATTGTCGACCAAGCGGGCGGACGAGCCTCGGAAAGCTTCCCGCCCTTATGACGCTGATCGGGACGGGTTTGTCATGGGCGAAGGTGCGGGCGTGGTGGTTCTTGAAGAATATGAACACGCCAAAGCGCGGGGCGCCAATATCTATGCCGAGATCCTTGGCTATGGCCTTTCCGGCGACGCCTATCACATCACGGCGCCGTCCGAGAGCGGCGAGGGCGGCGAGCGGGCGATGCGGAATGCTTTACGCTCGGCTGGTCTGACGGGCGCGGATATTCACTATATCAATGCGCATGGAACGTCGACGATGGCCGATACCATCGAGTTGGGTGCCGTGGAGCGCGTGATGGGCGACGCGGCCAAGGGGGCCACGATGTCGTCGACCAAGTCGTCGATCGGGCACCTTCTGGGGGCTGCAGGTGCTGTTGAGGCGATATTCTGCATTCTGGCTTTGCGCGATCAGGTGGCGCCGCCCACGATCAACCTTGATAATCCAGCGGTGGAGCCAATGCTCGATCTGGCACCGAATGCAAAGCGGGAACGCGAAATTAGCGTGGCTTTGTCGAATAGTTTTGGCTTTGGCGGTACCAATGCTTCGGTCGTCATGGGACGGATGGACCGCTGATGTGGCGTAATATGGCATCGAACTTGCTGACGATCATGATCGTGGTTTTGATCGCAGGTGTGGCCGTTATTGGCTGGGGGCAGTCGCAGTATCATGCAGACGGGCCTTTGACCGAACCGATTTGTCTGCAAGTGCCGCGTGGTGGATCGATGGCGCGAGTTGCCTCTGATCTTGAAGCGCAGGGCGCGGTTTCCAGCTCGATGATCTATCGGGTGGGCACGGATTATGCCGGGTTGACGCCCAAGCTGAAGGCGGGGTCGTTCCTGATCGAGGAAGGTGCTTCGATGGCCGAGATCGCCGCGTTGATCACCGGTGACGGGCTTTCCACTTGCGGCACTGAAGTGCTTTATCTTGTGTCGGTGGCGGGGCAAACGACCCGTGTGAGAGAGCTGGACCCGGCGACGCAGGAATTCGAAGTCACCGGCGAGTTTGATCCAGCGTCCGAAGACGCGGTCCCTGAAGCTTATACGCAGGCGCTGGACGATGTTGCGACGGCTTACCGTGTGGTGGTGGCGGAAGGCGTGACAAGCTGGCAGATCGTCGAGGCAATCAAGGCGTCTGATTTGTTCGAAGGAGAAGTGGCGGAAGTGCCTGCCGAAGGAACGCTGGCGCCGGATGGGTATGAAATTCGTCCCGGTGCGGACAGAACCGAGTTTTTGGCGGGAATGGCAGCGCTTCAGGCCGAGCGTTTGGCCCGCGCTTGGGAGAACCGTGCATCGGATACGCCGGTGGAAACCCCGGAGGAGGCGGTCATCCTTGCGTCGATTATTGAAAAAGAGACTGCCATCGGCGAAGAACGTCGGTTGGTGGCCAGCGTATTTGCCAATCGCCTGCGCCAGGGGATCAAGCTGCAAACGGACCCGACGGTCATTTATGGTGTGACCGAAGGCAAAGGCATTCTGGGTCGCGGCATCCGTCAAAGCGAGCTTCGCCGGGAAACGCCTTGGAATACCTATGTGATCGAAGGATTGCCGCCGACACCGATTGCAAATCCCGGACTGGCGAGTATCGAAGCTGCTTTGGACCCGGACGACTCGGACTTCATCTATTTCGTCGCAAAAACGCTTGATCCCAAGGACGGCCACAACTTTGCGGTGACGCTGGACGAGCATAACCAGAATGTGGCCGCATACCGCGCTTTGGAACGTGAAAATCAGTAAGCCCTTGCGGGCGTTGGAGAAACGTCCGGATTAACTTTCTGTTAATCGCTGCGAACGGTATTTGTCAATTTAATCAACCACTTAACGCTTGACCCATCGTACTTTCCAGCGTATACCTTCAGGCAAGCTAGGAGATGTGACAGCGCGGCACGGGGACTTTTCCGTAGCCGCGTTTCTTCTCCTTTTTCCTAATATTCGGACGCGTCTGATGAATGACGATCCAAATCGGCAGGCCGACACGGACCGGGCCCGGCAGCAACTTGCGCGAAGCGAGAAAGCCTTGGCCGAGGTGGTGCGCGCCTTTGAATTGATGGCCGAACGCATGCAGACCGAAGACGTGTCTGCCGCAGAATTAACGAAAACGCTTACGGCCCACAGCCAAGCCAGGACGAGACTGCAAGACGAGGTTAAGGAGCATGACAATAGAGTTCTACTCGCAGAGGGGCGCGTCGCAGAAGCCCCTCTCGATCTCGAAGCCATCCGCGTTGAGATCGGGCGCCGCATTGATAGCATCCGCCACGCACTCGATGAGGAAGAGCTTTCTTGAAGAGCTTGAGCCCGATCAGTTGCGCGCGTTGCCGTATCTTTTCGAATTCTGGGCATTGAATCACCAGTTGCCGCCTGACGGAAACTGGAAAACATGGTTGGTGCTGGGGGGGCGTGGTGCTGGTAAGACCCGTGCCGGTTCGGAATGGGTTCGGTCCCAAGTGGAAGGCAGCAAGCCTTCTGATGAGGGGCGTGCGCGGCGCGTTGCCCTTATTGGCGAGACCTTTGATCAGGCGCGCGACGTTATGGTCTTTGGGGAAAGCGGCATTCTGGCTTGCACGCCAGAAGACCGGCGTCCGAAATGGGAAGCTGGCAGGCGCCGGTTGATCTGGCCGAACGGTGCGGAAGCGCGTTTGTTCTCGGCGCATGATTTCGACGGGCTGCGGGGCCCACAGTTTGATGCGGCTTGGGCGGATGAACTTGCCAAGTGGCCGAAGGCGGATGAGGCGTGGGATATGCTGCAATTTTCGCTGCGGCTGGGGGAGCATCCACAGCAGGTCGTTACAACGACCCCGCGCAACATACCGGTTCTGAAGCGCATTCTGAATTCGCCGACGACGGTGACGACACATGCGCCGACACAGGCCAATCGGGTCAATCTGGCGGCCTCGTTTCTGGAAGAGATCGAGACCCTATATGGCGGAACGCAGATGGGCCGTCAGGAGATTGAAGGCGTGCTGGTTGAGGACGTCGAAGGTGCGCTTTGGCCGCGTGAAGCGCTGGCATCGGTTCATATTGAAGGAGAGATTGGCGCTTTGGACCGGATCGTTGTCGCTATTGATCCGGCGGTGACGTCTAAGGCGAGTTCAGACACCTGCGGCATCATCGTGGCGGGTGTTAAGTTCGCAGATCAGAAGCGCGATTGGCGGGCTGTCGTGCTTGAGGACGTGAGCGTGAAGTCTGCGTCGCCAACCGCCTGGGCTGAAGCCGTTGTGGATGCGTTTCACAGGCATGGTGCTGACCGGATCGTGGCCGAGGTCAATCAGGGCGGCGAGATGGTGGAGCAGATCCTGCGTCAGATCGACGAGGATGTTCCGGTCACGTCTCTCCATGCCAGCCGGGGCAAGGTGCTGCGTGCGGAACCTGTGGCGGCCCTTTACGAGCAGGGCCGGGTGAAACACGTGCGTGGTTTGGGTGCTTTGGAAGCCGAGATGGGTCTGATGTCGCGCGATGGCTATGCGGGGAAGGGGTCTCCGGACCGGGTCGATGCTTTGGTCTGGGCACTGAACGAATTGATGATCCGGCCCGCGGTCAAGCCAAGGCCAAGTGTGCGTACTTTGGGCGGCTGACTTTTTGCGACCAGTTTTGAAAGCTTGAAAGGCTCGGGCCGCACAGGGCCGGGCAGTGCTGACGCGCGTGATACGGCAATCGGCCCTTTGCGGCGGAAGGAGAAAGAATGGCGTTTGATTTCTTGAAACGGCGAGCCGAGCCTTCGCCCGAGGCCAAAGCCTCGGCTGCGGGGCCGGTGATTGCCTATGCCGGGTCGGGCCGGGTGGCGTGGTCGCCGCGCGATACGGTCAGTCTGACGCGGCAGGGGTTCACGGGCAATCCGGTGGGCTTTCGGTCGGTCAAGCTGATCGCCGAGGCGGCGGCGGCCTTGCCCTTGGTATTGCAGGATACCGAGACGCGGTTTGAGGTGCATCCGATGCTGGCGTTGATGGCCAGGCCCAATTCAGGGCAGGGGAGGGCCGAGTTGCTGGAGGCGCTTTACGGGCAGGTTCTGCTGTCGGGCAACGGGTATGTCGAAGCGGTTTTGGGAGATGATGGCACACCGGTTGAGCTGCATGTTTTGCGGTCGGACCGGATGTCGGTGGTGCCGGGTGCGGATATGGCTGGCCGGTGGCTTATCAATACGCGGTGGCGGGGCGAAAGCATCGTTTTCCGGTGGCCGATGGAATTTCGACGGTTTGTCACATCAAGGCGTTTCATCCGCAAGACGACCATTACGGTCTGTCGCCGATGCAGGCCGCTGCGGCGGCTGTGGATGTGCATAATTCGGCGTCCGCCTGGTCGAAGGCTTTGCTGGACAATGCCGCGCGGCCTTCGGGGGCCATCGTTTACAGCGGGCCGGATGGGCACGAGACGATGACGACCGATCAGTACGACCGGTTGCTGAACGAGATGGAGGCGCATCACACAGGTGCGCGAAACGCCGGGCGACCGATGCTGCTGGAAGGTGGTTTGGACTGGAAGCCGATGGGGTTCAGCCCGTCGGACATGGAGTTCCAGAAGACCAAGGAAGCGGCCGCGCGCGAGATTGCTTTGGCCTTTGGGGTGCCACCCATGCTGTTGGGCATTCCGGGTGATGCGACCTACGCGAATTATCAGGAAGCCAACCGGGCGTTCTATCGGCTGACGGTTCTACCGCTGGTGCAGAAGGTGACGGCTGCCATGTCGCATTGGCTGGGGGGCTTCACGGGCGAGGATGTGGTGTTCAGCGCTGATCTTGATCAGGTGCCCGCCTTGGCGGCTGAGCGGGAAGCGCAGTGGCGCCGGATCGCGTCGGCTGGGTTCCTGAGTGATGCCGAGAAGCGTGTGCTGCTTGGTCTGCCGAAGCAAGCGGAGGAATAGACCATGAATAACTCTGATACTGGACTTGAGCACAAGTTTTGTCGTGCCGATACGCTGCTCACCGTCAAGGACGGGACTGTGATCGAGGGCTATGCCTCGCTTTTCGGCAAGGAGGACCGGGGCGGCGATGTCGTTGAACGGGGCGCTTATACCGCGTCGCTGAAAGCGATGGAGGCGGGTGGACGCCGTGTGAGGATGTTGTGGCAACACGATCCGTCCGAGCCGATCGGCGTTTGGGACGAGGTCCGCGAAGACAGCCAGGGCCTTTATGTCAAAGGGCGGCTTTTGGCAGGTGTGGCGCGGGCGCGAGAGGCGGCAGCTTTGCTGGAAGCAGGCGCGATTGAAGGGCTGTCGATCGGCTATCGCACGATCCGGGCCAAGAAAGACGACACAGGGCGCAGGCGCCTTGTGGAACTGGAGCTTTGGGAGGTCTCGCTTGTGACTTTCCCGATGCTTCCTGATGCGCGGGTGGGCGCGAAGGGCGAAAGCCCCGACGACGACCTGATGCGCGACCTTGCGGCGGCCATTGATGAGGCCCGGCGCGATCTTGCACGGGGCGGTTAGCGCCCTCTCAACTCAAGGAAGTGACCACATGAGCACACCCGAGACTATGTCCCGGGGCGGAGAGGCCGTGCCTCAGCCCCAGGCAAACCCCAGGACGGGGGCCGAAGAGGTAAAGACCGCGCTTGCGGGCCTTGTCGGCGACATCACCGAGCAACTTAAAAAACAGGAAGAACGTTTGACCATGCTGGATCGCAAATCGAATTTGAACCCCATGCGCCGTCCGGCGCTGGCTGCCGCCTCTGACGCTGAGGCTCCTCATCAGAAGGCCTTCGCTGCCTATCTTCGCACAGGCGAAGATGACGGGCTGCGCGGCCTGAACATTGAAGAAAAGGCCATGAGCACGGCTGTTGCCGGCGACGGTGGCTATCTGGTCGACCCTGAAACCAGCTCGACGATTCAATCGGTGCTGCGGGGGGCGTCGTCGCTTCGGCAGGTTGCCAAAGTGGTGAACGTGGAAGCCACGAGCTATGATGTTCTCATCGACTCGACCGAGACCGGCGCAGGCTGGGCTTCCGAGACGGCGGCCGCTGGTGAAACTGCGACGCCGACGATCGAGCGGATCAGCATTCCGTTGCACGAACTGTCGGCGTTGCCGAAGATCAGCCAGCGTCTGCTGGATGACAGTGCTTTTGATATCGAGGATTGGTTGGCTGGTCGTGTGGCCGATACGTTCTCGCGTTCGGAAGCGGCGGCTTTCATCACGGGCAATGGTGCGGACAAGCCGGTGGGTATTCTGGATCACCCTTCGGTCGACAATGACAGCTGGGCCTGGGGTTCGTTGGGCTATGTGCCGACGGGGACGGATGGCAATTTCAATGCAACGTCGCCGGGTGATGGCCTGATCAATCTGGTCTATAGCCTTGGGGCGCGTTACCGGGCGAATGGCACCTTTGTTCTGAATTCGAAAACTGCCGGTGTCGTGCGTCTGATCAAGGATGCTGAGGGTCGGTTCCTTTGGACCGACAGTCTGACGCAAGGCGAGCCTGCGCGACTTCTGGGGTATCCAGTGCTGATTGCCGAGGACATGCCAGACATTGCAACCGGTGCCACGGCGATTGCCTTTGGTGATTTCGGTGCAGGCTATACGATCGCCGAGCGCCCTGACCTGCGTATTCTGCGTGATCCGTTCTCGGCCAAGCCACATGTCCTGTTCTATGCCACCAAGCGTGTCGGCGGGGATGTCAGCGACTTTGCCGCGATCAAACTTCTGAAGTTCTCGACGTCGTAAGGCGTTGAGATGAGGCCGGTCCCGTTCGGGGCCGGTCTGCGGGCGCGTGCTAGGCCCCCCGTGTTTCTGCTGCTCCCCTCCGTCCAAGTGATGCGGGGAGGCGCGCGCCCGTTATCCGTCGCAGGACCCTTGTGACGGACCGCCGGAACTTTGACCGGCAGTAAGATCGGCCCCTTGCGGGCAGCCAACGGAGGTCAGGTACATGATATTGATTGAGCAGACCCAGGTGCCGGACACGGCGCTTCCGGTCGCAGAGTTTCGGGACCATTTGCAATTGGGCAGCGGGTTTGCTGACGATGGTTTGCAGGATGCGGTGTTGTATCCTCAGCTTCGGGCCGCCTTGGCATCGATTGAGGGCAAAACTGGCAAGGCATTGCTGACGCGCAGCTTCAAATTGGTGGTGACGGCTTGGCGCGATCTGGGACGTCAGGTTTTGCCGATGGCGCCGGTGAGTTCCATCTTGTCGCTGAGCATCACGGATATGAATGACGGTTCGGAAGAGGTGGCACCCAGTGCTTACCGGCTGCGCCCGGATACGCATGCGCCGGTGCTGCATAGTCTTGGAATTTCGCTGCCCATCATTCCGGTCGGGGGCACGGCCGAGATCGAGTTTGAGGCAGGGTTCGGGACATGGGGCCAAGTGCCCGATGATCTGAAACAGGCGGTCATGATGCTGGCTGCGCATTACTATGAGAACCGGACCCCGGTTGCTCAGCGAGCGGCGGATTTACCGTTGAGCGTTGCCGCAATTTGCAGACGGCACACGCCTGTGCGGCTTGTCGGAGTGCGACGGCCATGAAGCGGTTATCCAGAAAGTTGGAACTGGAAGACCGTGTGCGATCTGGCGATGGCGCTGGCGGGTTTTCAGGGGGCTGGGTGCAGCTTGGAACCCATTGGGGCGCGGTCGATCCGATCTCGGGCCGGCTGGAGCGCAGTGACGGCGCGGCGCGCAGTCGGGTGGCTTACAAGATCACGGTGCGTGCGATGCCGCCTGCAAGTTCGGCGCGGCCACGGGCGGGCCAACGGTTTCGCGAAGGTGCGCGCGTTTATGACATTCGCGCCGTCCTGCAAAGCAGTGATGCCCGGTATCTGACCTGCATCGTGGATGAGGAGGCGGCGTCATGAGCTATGGACCGGCAAGTGCTTTGCAGGCGGCTGTGTATCAGCTTTTGGCGGCGGACGCGGGCCTTGCGGCTTTGGTGGGCAGCGCCATTCACGACGAGATGCCGCCCGGCCCGGTCGTGGGCACTTTTGTGACACTTGGTGAAGGCGAGGTGCGCGATCTGTCCGATAAAACGGGCGGTATTGCGGAGCATCGCTTGAGCATCAGCGTTTTGAGCGATGCGGAAGGGTTTGCGGAAGCACAGGCCGCGGCGACCGCCGTTTCGGATGCTTTGGTGGATGCGACCCCGGCTTTGAGCCGTGGACGAGTGGTGGTGCTGAATTTTCTGCGCGCACGTGCACGACGCGTCCGCGCGGGGCAATTGCGGCGGATTGATCTGACCTTTCGCGCAATCGTGCAAGACGACTGACAAATGTAATGCGCGAAGCAATTTCGCGCGAAAAGTGGAGTGAAGGCCAATGGCGGCACAGAATGGCAAAGACCTGCTGATCAAGCTCGATATGACGGGCGGCGGGCAATTCGAGACCATCGCGGGGCTTCGGGCCACTCGGATCTCGTTCAATGCGGAAAGCGTCGATGTGACAAGCCTTGGCAGCCAAGGCGGCTGGCGCGAGTTGCTGGGAGGGGCGGGTGTGAAATCGGCCAGGATTTCCGGATCGGGCGTGTTTCGTGATGCTTCGACCGATGAGCGCGCGCGCCAGATTTTCTTCGATGGCGAGACGCCAGATTTTCAGGTGATCATTCCGGATTTCGGGATTGTTGAGGGCGCGTTTCAGCTGGCCTCGATTGAATATGCGGGCAGTCATAATGGTGAGGCGACCTATGAGTTAAGTCTTGCTTCGGCTGGTGCCCTTACGTTTACGGCGATCTGATCATGGCAAACCCCTGGGAGGGAGAGGTGGCCGTTCGGTTGAACGGTGAGCGCCATGTGATGAAGCTGACTTTGGCCGCGCTGGCCGAGTTGGAAGCGGGGATGGAAGCCGACAGTCTGGTGGCGATGGTCGAGCGGTTCGAGGGTGGGTCGTTTTCCACACGCGATGTCTTGGCTTTGATCGTGGCCGGGTTGCGTGGCGGTGGCTGGCAAGGAGACGCGCGGGATCTGCTGACGGTCGAGGTTCAAGGTGGGCCGGTGGAAGCCGCACGTTTGGCGGGGCAGCTTCTGGCACGCGCCTTTGCCTTTCCTGCGGCATGACGCGGTTCGACTGGCCGGGGCTTTTGCGGGCAGGTGCTGCTTTGGGTCTGGCGCCGCATGAGGTGTGGCGGATGACGCCGGCGGAGCTGGGATTTCTTCTTGGGAAGGACAGTGGGCAGGCGCCCTGAGCCGCGCGCGGCTTGAGGAACTGGCGGCTGCCTTTCCCGACAACAGAAAGGACGGATGATGGCGGACGGTGAACAGATCGACGCGTTTGAAGATCAGTTGGCGCAGCTTGAAGCGGCGATGGCGGACACAGGCGCTGTGACGCAGGCCTTTTCGGCAGAGATCACCAAGATGCAGGGCGCTTTGGCAGCGACCAGCCGGGACACCGAAGTGTTGTCGCGGGGCCTGTCGCGGGGCTTGCGGAGTGCCTTTGACGGGTTGGTTTTTGACGGCATGCGCGCTTCGGACGCTTTGGAAGCGGTGGCGCGCTCGGCGATCAACACGGCTTATGGGGCCGCGATGAAGCCGGTCACTCAGCATTTTGGTGGGATGCTGGCGCAGGGGATTGCGGGGCTGTTCGCCGATGGTGGGTCGTTCAGCCAAGGCCGCGTGATGCCCTTTGCCAGTGGCGGGATCGTGTCGGGGCCGACGTATTTCCCGATGCGGGGCGGCACTGGTTTGATGGGCGAAGCGGGGCCTGAGGCGATCATGCCTTTGTCGCGGGGACCTGACGGCAAGCTGGGTGTGCGGTCCGAAGGCGGCGGGCGTTCGGTTCAGGTGGTGATGAATATCCAGACGCAGGATGCGCGCAGTTTTCAGCGCAGCCAGTCGCAGATTGCAGCACAGATGTCTCGCGCCTTAGGGCGCAGCCAGCGCAACGGTTGAGCGGGCTTTTTCTAAAGGAGCGCCTTGCGGCGCACACGATGTTTTGCGTCTGCGCGGTGCGCAAACGCCGGGGTGCCCAATGGCTTCGGGCACGACAAATGACGGAGGTCACATGTCCTTTCACGAGATACGTTTTCCCGCCAACCTGAGTTTTGGGTCCGTGGGCGGGCCAGAGCGGATGACCGAGATCGTCACGCTGGCCAACGGGTTTGAAGAGCGTAACACGCCTTGGGCGGACTCGCGTCGGCGTTACGATGCCGGGTTTGGCATGCGCTCGCTTGAAGACATCGACACGCTGATTGCGTTTTTCGAGGCGCGGCGTGGGCAGCTTCATGGCTTTCGCTGGAAAGACTGGTCGGATTACCGGTCTTGTGGGTCTAATGCCGATCCGGCGCACGACGATCAGGTGATCGGGACGGGCGACGGAGTGACCACCGAATTCCAATTGTGCAAGACGTATCAATCTGGTGATGCCAGTTACGCGCGCGAGATCCGCAAGCCGGTGCTTGGGACGGTGCGTGTTGGTGTGCAGGGCGATGTTAAGGCGGAGGGTGTGGATTTCTCGGTCGATACGGTAAGCGGCGTTTTAGAGTCTGTATGAGGCTCCGGGCCCGGGGGCCACAGTGACGGCTGGGTTCGAATTCGATGTTCCGGTGCGGTTTGATACGGACGCGATCCGAAGCTCGGTCGCCAGTTTCAAGGCGGGCGATATTCCGAATGTGCCGATTTTGGAGGTTCGGATATGAGCCTGGCCGAGCATCTGGCGAGTGGGATCACGACGGTGTGTCGGGCTTGGGCGGTGACCCGGAAGGATGGCGTGGAGTTGGGGTTCACGGACCACGACCGCTCGTTTTCCTTTGAGGGCATCGAGTTTCGGGCTTCTAGCGGTTTGACGGCGCGGGCGGTTGAACAGACCACCGGCCTTTCGGTCGACAACAGCGAGGCGCTGGGGGCGCTGAGCGATGCGGCCATTCGGGAAGAGGATGTGCGGGCGGGCTTGTTTGACGGTGCTGTGATGCGGAGTTGGCTGGTCAATTGGGCCGACGTTGACGAGCGACGCCTGTTGTTCCGAGGCTCGTTGGGCGAGATCGAGCGGCAGGGCAAAAGCTTTCGGGCCGAGTTGCGCGGATTGGCGGAGACCCTGAACCAGCCGCAGGGGCGGGTGTACCACCGGCCTTGTACGGCGGTGTTGGGTGACGCGGCTTGTCGGTTCGATACCAGTGCGCCGGGGATGTCGACGGAAGTGGAAGTGACCTCGGTTGCCGGTGGAGCCGAGCTGATGCTTCCGGCGTTGGCGGGGTTTGCTGATGGTTGGTTCGCGCAAGGAAGGCTGATCGTGCTGACTGGGGCTGCCGCTGGCCGGATCGGTGTGGTGAAGCGGGACCGTGATGTTGCGGGACAACGGGTGGTCGAGCTTTGGGAGATGCTGAGTGCTGGTTTTGCGCCGGGTGATCGGGTGCGGCTGGAGCCGGGCTGTGACAAGCGGGCGGAAACCTGTCGTGTGAAGTTTGACAACTTTCTGAATTTTCGCGGCTTTCCGGACATTCCGGGTGAGGATTGGCTGGTGTCTTATCCTGTACGCACTGGCGTCAACGATGGCGGGAGCCTTGGGCGATGAACCGCGCGCGTGTGGTCGAGGAGGCTCGGGCCTGGATTGGGACGCCGTACCGTCATCAGGCGGCGACCAAGGGTGCTGGCTGCGATTGTCTGGGGCTTTTGCGCGGTGTCTGGCGAGAGCTTTATGGGTTTGTGCCTGTGGTTCCGCCTTACACGTCCGATTGGGATGAAGTTGCGCGGGAAGATGTGTTGCAGCGGGCTGCGCGTTTGTCATCTGAACGAAAGGTCACTGGCGGCGCTGGAGGCGGGCGACGTTTTGCTGTTTCGGATGCGCAAAGGGGCGGTTGCCAAGCATTTGGGGATCGCCTCGCGCCCGGATCATTTCATTCATGCTTACAGCGGGCACGGCGTTGTCGAGAACACGCTGTCGGCGCCGTGGCGTCGGCGGGTCGCGGGCGTCTTTGCTTTTCCGGACTGCTGAAACACTAGAAATAACGAGGGGGTCCAGATAGATGGCCACGATCCTTCTTTCGGCTGCGGGGGCTGCTTTTGGCGGCTCGGTTGGCGGCTCTTTCCTTGGGATATCAGCAGCGGCACTTGGACAGGCGGCGGGTGCAACGCTTGGCCGGGTGATCGACGCGCGGATCTTGGGTGCCGGATCGCCTGCGGTGGAAACAGGTCGCATCGACCGGTTTCGCCTGACGGGGGCCAGTGAAGGTGCGCCGATTGCGTCGGTGCATGGACGCTCGCGCATTTCGGGACAGGTCATTTGGGCATCGCGGTTTCAGGAACAGGTTGCGACCTCGGGAGGGGGTGGCAAGGGGGCGCCGTCTCAGCCGGAAAATCAAATCGTACTCGTACTCAGTCAGCTTGGCGATTGCGCTGTGTGAAGGGGAGATCACGCGGGTCGGACGCGTTTGGGCGGATGGCGACGAGATCGCGAAAACCGATCTGAACCTGCGGTTCTATACCGGACGCGAGGATCAGATTCCCGACCCCGAAGATCGAGGCCGTCGAGGGCACCGGCAATGCGCCTGCGTATCGCGGAACGGCTTATGTGGTGATCGAGGATCTGGCACTTGAAGCCTTCGGTAACCGTGTACCGCAGTTCAGTTTTGAAGTGATGCGGTCGGGTGCGGGCGATCTATCAGAGAAGTTGAAAGCCGTCGCAGTGATCCCGGGAACGGGGGAATATGCGCTGGCGACGACGCCTGTGCATTTTCAGGAAGCGCCGGGCGTTGTGCGCACGGCAAATGTGCATACCCCAAGTGGCATGACGGATTTCGATGCTTCGCTGGAAGCCTTGTCCGAAGAATTGCCGAACTGTGGGGCTGCGTCTTTGGTTGTGTCGTGGTTCGGCAATGATCTGCGGTGTGGGCAATGCGAGATCAAGCCGAAGGTCGAGCAGACGGCTTTAGATGGCAGCGAGCCCTGGTCGGTTTCGGGTATCGACCGCGCCGGGGCTGAGACGGTGCCGCAGGTGGATGGGCGTCCAATCTATGGCGGCTCGCCGTCGGATGCCTCGGTTTTAGAAGCGATTTCGGCGTTGAAAGAGGCCGGGCAAGCCATTCTTTTCTATCCGTTTATTCTGATGGAGCAGTTGGGGGCGAACGGTTTGGAAGACCCTTGGACAGGTGCGCCGGATCAGCCTGCTTTGCCGTGGCGTGGGCGGATAACGACGTCGCTCGCTCCGGGACAGATCGGGTCGCCTGATGGGACCGCTGGGGCGGACGCCGAGGTGGCCGCGTTTTTTGGAACGGCGGTGGCGGCGGACTTCTCGGTAGGGTCGGGAAGTGTTGCCTTTACCGGATCGGACGGGTTCAGTTATCGGCGGTTTATTCTGCATTTTGCGCATCTTTGCGCTGAAGCGGGCGGCGTGGATGCGTTTTGCATCGGGTCCGAAATGCGGTCGCTGACGCAAATTCGAGGGGCTGGGAACAGTTTTCCCGCCGTGGATGCCATGCGGGCTTTGGCGGCTGAGGTGCGTTTGATCCTTGGGCCGGACGTCAAGCTTGGCTATGCGGCGGATTGGTCCGAGTATTTCGGCTATCATCCGCAGGACGGGTCGGGGGATGTGTTCTTCCATCTTGATCCGCTTTGGTCGGACCCGGAAATCGACTTTGTTGGCATCGACAATTACATGCCGCTGAGTGATTGGCGAGACGGATGGGAACATGCGGATTCTGGATGGGGTTCGATCCATAACCTTGAGTATTTGAAAGAGAATATTTCGGGCGGCGAAGGGTTTGATTGGTACTATCCGTCGCCTCAGGCCGAGGCGGCTCAGTTGCGTAAGCCGATCACGGATGGAGCTTACGGCGAGCCTTGGGTATTTCGCAACAAGGACCTGAAAAGCTGGTGGTCCGAGCCGCATCACGAGCGGATTGGTGGCGTTCGGCAGGCCCTGCCGACAGCGTGGGTGCCGGAAAGCAAGCCGATTTGGTTCACCGAGATTGGTTGTGCCGCCGTCGATAAGGGCACGAACGAGCCGAACAAGTTTCTGGACCCGAAGTCTTCGGAATCCTCCTTGCCTAAGTACTCGACCGGTGCCCGCGATGATTTGATCCAGATGCAATATCTGCGGGCCATGTCCGAATTTTGGGACGAAGCGGCGAATAATCCGGTTTCCGAAAGCTATGGTGCGCCGATGGTGGCGACGGATCGGATGTATGTTTGGGCTTGGGACGCGCGGCCCTATCCGTTTTTCCCGGGCAACACCGAGGTTTGGAGCGACGGGGGCAACTATACGCGGGGGCATTGGCTGAACGGTCGGGTCACGGCGCGGTCGCTTGGGGGTGTTCTGGCCGAGTTGTGTGCGGATGCGGGCATCGCGGATGTCGATGTCAGTGAAGTTTATGGTCTGGTCCGGGGCTATGCCTTGGAAGGCGGTGGGTCAGCGCGGGCGGCGATCCAGCCGTTGCTGTTGGCTTTCGGTGTGGATGCAATCGAGCGCAACGGGCTTATTGCCTTTCGCAACCGGGATGGTCTGGTCACGCGCGCTTTGAGTGAAGGCGATTTGGCCGAGGGCGAGGCGGGGGCTTTGGTGTCGCGGATGCGGGCTCCGGAAGCTGAAATGTCGGGTCGGGTTCGGCTGAGCTATGTCGAGGCGGATGGCGATTATGAGATCCGTGGGACGGAGAGCATTTTTCCGGATGAGGCGAGTGTTGGTGTGGCGCGAAGTGAGATGCCGCTGGCTTTGTCTTCGGGTGAGGCGCGCGGCATGGTCGAGCGGTGGCTGGCCGAAGCGCGTGTGGCGCGGGATGGTGTATCCTTTGCCTTGCCGCCTTCGATGGAGGTTTCGGCGGGGGATGTCATTGAAATCGAGGGTGAAAGTTTTCGGGTTGATCGGATTGAAGACGCCGGTTTGAAGCAGGTCGACGCTGTCCGGATCGAGCGGAGCCTTTACCGAAGTGCGAATTCGGATGACGTGATCGCGACGCCAAAGCCAGTGGTGGCACCTTTGCCGGTTTGGCCTGAAATCATGGACTTGCCGCTTCTGACCGGCGCGGAAAGCCCTGAAGCTCCGTGGATTGCGGCCACTTCGGAACCCTGGCCCGGCGCTGTGGCGGTCTATGCGTCGCTTGATGGACAAAGTTGGAGCTATGAGGCCGAACTTAGCCGCCGTGCGGTGATGGGGCAGACGGAAAACGATCTGGCTTCTGCGCGTCCCGGGCTTTGGCAGCGGGGGCCGGGTGTTGGTGTTCGGCTGGTGCATGGGGCGTTGGGGTCGATTGACGACGCGGCGCTTTTTGCCGGGGGCAATGTGGCGGCGATCAGCGACACGTCGGGGCTTTGGGAAGTGTTCCAGTTTCGCGATGCGGTTTTGACGGGTCCTGATACCTGGCAGCTGTCGCATCTGTTGCGCGGGCAGCAGGGAACCGAGGTGGTCATGCCGCCGGTTTGGGCTGCAGGATCGACGGTGGTCGTTCTGGATGCCGCACCTTTGCAACTGGATGTGCCGTCTTCGCTGCGCGGTGTGACGCGGATGTACCGCGTGGGACCAGCGTCGCAGCCGGTGGATCATCCGTCTTACGTTGATCTGACGCATGCAGCGGGGGCGGTTGGGCTTCGGCCCTATGCGCCGGTGCATCCGAGGGCGGTGCCGGATGGGGCTGGCGGGCATATGCTTCGATGGGTGCGCAGGACGCGGATTGACGGTGACAATTGGGCCTTGCCTGATGTGCCGCTGGGCGAGGCTTACGAGGCGTACCGCGTGCAGGTGATCCAAGGTGGATCGGTGCGTCGGGACGTAACCGTAACATCGCCCGAGTTCGTCTATGACGCTGCTGCGCAGGCGGCGGACGGAGTGACCGCGCCCTTTGACATCGAAGTGGCGCAGATTTCCGACCTTTACGGGGTTGGAGCAATTGCAAGGATCGTGATCAATGCCTGAAACAACCCGACTTGAGCTTCCGCTTCTGACATCCGGACAGGCCCAGAAGCATGTGACGGTAAACGAGAGCTTTTCCCGGTTAGATTCGCTTGTGCAACTGGCGCTGACCTCGGTTGGTACGACTGCGCCGCCGGTTTCCCCGGTTGAGGGCGAAGTGCACGGTGTTGGCACAGGTGCAGGCGGCGATTGGGCCGGGCAGGATGGCACCTTGGCCATTTTTCAGAACGGCGGCTGGGCCTTTGTGTTGCCGGGTGCCGGGTGGCAGGGCTGGTCTGTTTCAAGCGGAACGCGTGTGCAGTTTGACGGCGTCGACTGGGTCGAGGGGGCAGGTGCTTTGTCGGCGAATGGCGCGGGGTTCGTGCACAAGACATCTGAGGTGGATCATTCGTTGGTGGCGGGTGCCAGTTCGACTGTCGCGGGCGCTTTGCCAGCAAATGCCATCGTTTACGGTGTGACGGCTCGTGTGCTGTCGTCTATCGGAGGTGCTGCGACGTTTGAGATTGGCGTGGCAGGATCGACTGATCGCTATGGCAGTGGGATCGGTACGGGGGCCGGAGCCTGGGCCCGGGGCATTACCGGGTCGCCGCTGACCTATTACAGTGCGACCGATCTGGAGCTGACAGCTTTGGGCGGCAGTTTCGATGGTTCGGGGCAAATTCGTTTGGCGGTGCATTATGCCGAACTGACGCTGCCACGGGATTAATTAGCCTTTTGCGCAAGAGACGCAGGTTGGCGAGGTCGGGTCCAGCGTAAGCCGGGGTTTGCCGATGTCTTCGCCGCATTCCTGACAGAAGCCGAATTCGTCTTCGTCCATCCGGCGAAGGGCGGCTTCGATCCTTGTCTGGCGTCCGGCGCGTCTGCGTGAGGTCGCTTGTGCCATGGCTTGGCGCTGCATCGCGTCCATCCGGCTAAGCCGACCGACGGATTGTTGATCAAGCTCCACCGTGCCGCGATCATCGGCGCTTGCCGCTTCTTCGCGGCTAAGATTTGCCTTTTCACGCAGAAGTGCTTGGCGAAAATCTTCTATCTCGGCAACATTCAGCATTGTGAATGACAGCTTTCAGGCTTTTTCATTGGTCTGACCTGACGATCTGTTCTAAAAGAGTGTCAGAAATCAAGGATAGCTCGATGGCCAAGCAAAATCTACGCACAGCGGCATTGGACCCGGTTTGGGACCGCATTCAGGAAGATGCGCAAACTGCAATCGCGGGCGAACCGCTGATTGGCGGCATGGTGCATTCCACTGTTTTGCATCACAAAACACTGGAACATGCGCTGGCGTATCGGTTTGCATTCAAGCTTTCCTCGAGCGAGATGTCGGGCCAGTTGTTGCGCGAGATTTCAGAGGAGGCCTATGCCAGCGATCCGGAACTGACCGCTGCTGCTCGCGCCGACATCGTTGCCGTTTACGAGCGCGATCCGGCCTGCCACAGCCTTTTGCAGCCGCTTTTGTACTTCAAAGGGTATCAGGCGGTGCAGGCGTATCGCGTCGGGCATTGGCTTTGGGAGCAAGGGCGCAAGGATCTGGCCTATTTCATCCAGGCGCGCGTGAGCGAGATTTTCGGCATTGATATTCATCCCAACGCCCGCATTGGAAAAGGTCTGATGATCGACCATGCACACTCCATTGTGATCGGCGAGACGGCTGTGGTTGGCGACAACGTTTCTATGCTGCATTCGGTGACGCTTGGTGGCACTGGCAAGGAAGACGATGACCGCCATCCAAAGATCGGCGACGGCGTGTTGATCGGTGCGGGGGCCAAGGTTCTTGGCAACATACGGGTTGGCAATTGCAGCCGGATCGCGGCTGGTTCGGTCGTGTTAGAAGATGTGCCGGATTGCAAGACGGTTGCTGGTGTTCCGGCGCGGATCGTTGGCGAAGCCGGGTGCGCGCAACCGGCGTTGACCATGGATCAGGCGTTGAACGGGATGACCCGCGACTAAGCTTTGGTTCCAGCCGCCTGCAATTTCACAGAACGTCTTCTCGGATCAATTCCATGGCATTGGCAAGTGCCGCTAATCTGTTAGGGTTCCTTTGATCAAAACAGGGGGTCTTGATGGGCATTCGGCAAACCAACGGACGCGGGCGTTTCGACAGCATTCTGGATACGGTGGGCAATACGCCTGCTGTCAGGATTAATCGAATCGCGCCGGACAACGTCACTATTTACGTGAAATTCGAGGCTTTCAATCCGGCTGGTTCGGTTAAGGATCGTCTGGCTTTGAATATCATTGAGGCAGCCGAGCGGCGGGGCGATTTGAAGCCCGGTCAGACGGTTGTCGAGGCGACCAGCGGCAATACCGGGATCGGGTTGGCGATGGTTTGCGCGGCCAAGGGGTATCCTTTGGTGGTGACGATGGCCGACAGTTTTTCCATCGAGCGGCGACGCTTGATGCGCTTTCTGGGCGCCAAGGTTGTGCTGACACCGAAGGCTGCAAAGGGCTTTGGGATGTACCAGAAAGCCAAAGAGCTGGCCGAGGCAAATGGCTGGTTTTTGGCCAGTCAGTTTGAGACCTCTGACAATGCGGATATCCATGAAAACACCACTGGGCGCGAGATTGTTAATGATTTTGCGGGCGAGCGGCTGGATTACTTTGTGACGGGTTATGGCACCGGCGGCACGGTGGCTGGCGTCGGGCGTGTCCTGCGAAAAGAGCGGCCTGATACGAAGATTATTCTGACCGAACCGGCGAATTCGGCTCTGGTGGCGTCGGGATATATTAACACTCGGAATGAAATGCACCAGCCGACTGAAGGGCACCCGAACTTTGAGCCCCATCCCATTCAGGGCTGGACGCCGGATTTTATCCCATGGGTTCTGCAAGAGGCGATGGATAACGGGTATTACGACGAGCTTTTGCCCGTTTCGGGGGCGGACGGTATCGCGTGGTCGCGCAGGCTGGCGGCGGAAGAGGGCATATTCACCGGCATATCCGGCGGATCGACTTTCGCTGTGTCGATGAAGATTGCGGAGACTGCCCCGGAAGGGTCGGTGATCCTTTGCATGCTGCCCGATACGGGCGAGCGATACTTGTCGACGCCGCTGTTCGAAGGCATCGCCGAAGACATGTCTGACGAAGAGGTGGCCCTGTCACAATCAACGCCGGGCTATCAACTCTAGCCATTAGGGCTAGGGTTGCGTCAGGTCTTGGCGCCAAAGGGGCGGTCGATAACCGTCAGATCGACCATGTTCCATGTCAGATTCTTGTTTCTGAACAGACGCTTACCGAGGCGCGGATAGTCTGAAACGTCGTGGTTCTGGCGCTGGCTGACAATGATGCATCGTAACGGGCCGCTGCCGGTGTTCTTCAAGGAATGGGCCAAGCCGCCTTTGCGGTATCCGACGAAGTCGCCCGCTTTGACCGAATGGCTTTCAGCGCCGACGCGGGCGGTTGCTTCGCCTTCCAGCACGAAAAGGCATTCTTCTTCGTGATAGTGCAGGTGATGTTCGGTGCTTTCGTCGCCGGGGGCGACTTCGATGATGCTAAAGTCAATTTCACTCAGACCGGTTGCCGCACCCAGAGACTTTTCCAATCGACGCGCGCCATCGTTCAGAAAATGCGTTTTCATCTTGCCCGGCATCGACATGATATCGACGGCGGACAGCACATAGGGTTCATCACTCATACCATTCTCCTGCTCGGACGATCCGAGGTCGTTTCGAGCCGTAGAATGGAATAGTGAGAATAGCGTTAAAGCGCTATTTTTTTGCGCCTGCCTGTGGGTGGTCCAGTGCATCCTGATCCGCCAGATCCCAGGGCATCCCCTCGTTGCGATAGATGCGTTTGGCCTTGCGGGGATAGTCGCCCACGTCGTGGGCAAGTCTTTGGCCGATCACCAGACACTTGAACGTCTCGTCTCCGGTATTCCGGATCGTATGGGCCAGCCCGCCTTTGCGGTAGCCGATGAAGTCTCCGGGTTTGATAGGGAATGCCTCGTCGCCTATTTGCGCTGTGGCTGTTCCGGCCAGAACATAGACGGCTTCATCTTCAAAGTAGTGGACGTGGTATTCGGTTGTCTCGGACCCGGGTTCGACTTCGATGATGTGGATGCCAAGGCCGGTCAGGCCGGTAGCGTCGCCGAGCGATTTGTTGATCCGCTTGGCGTCCGCATTCAGGAAGTGAGTCTTGGCGATGCCTTCCATCGCGGCGATGTCTTCTGCCTTAAGAAGATAGCCTTTGGTCATGCCAGCATCGCGATCGGGTTTTCGAGGTTTTCCTTGATTGCTGTCAGGAACTCGGCCCCAAGTGCGCCGTCGATCACCCGGTGGTCGACGCTGAGCGTCACCGACATCACGGTTGCCACGCCCAATTCCCCCTCAGCAGTCACCACAGGCTTTTTCACGCCTGCGCCGACGGCCAAAATCGAGCCGTGGGGCGGGTTGATGACGGCGTCGAAGTTGTCGATGCCGAACATGCCGAGGTTGGAGATCGCGAAGCTGCCGCCCTGGTATTCGTGCGGGGCGAGTTTGCGGTCGCGGGCGCGGGTGGCCAGATCCTTCATTTCCGCTGAGAGCGTCGAGAGAGACTTGGTGTGGCTGTCGCGCAGAACCGGTGTGAACAGCCCGCCTTCGATGGCCACGGCGACGGCCACATCGGACGGTGTGAGTTTCAGGATACGGTCGCCCGCCCAGACGGCATTGGCGTCGGGCACGGCTTGCAGCGCCAAGGCGCAGGCCTTGATGATGAAGTCATTGACCGACAGCTTAATGCCGCGTGGTTCCAGCTGCTTGTTGATCTGGCTGCGGAATTTCAACAGTGCGTCCAGTTGGATGTCGCGGCGCAGATAGAAGTGCGGGATTGTCTGCTTGGCCTCGACCAGACGGGTTGCAATGGTTTTGCGCATCCCGTTCAGCGTGACTTCTTCAAATTCGCGGTCGGCGAACATCGCTTTGACCTGATCGGCGCTTGGGCTGCTTGGTGCGGGCGCTGCTGCGGCGGTTGCTGCGGGCGCGGTGGCGGCACCGGGTTGCGCGCTTTCCACATCGGCCTTGATGATCCGGCCATGCGGGCCGCTGCCTTTGATGGCGCCAAGGTCCAGACCCTTGTCCGCGGCAATCCGACGGGCAAGTGGTGTGGCAAAAACTCGATCGCCGCTGGCGGCAACCGGGGCAGGGGGTGCGGCTTTCTCGGCGGCTGGAGCCGCTTCGGCAGCCGCTGCCGCAGGCGCTTTCGCTTCTGCGGCCGGTGCCGGGGCGGATGTAGCGCTGATATCGTCAGCGCTTTCGCCGTCTTCCAGCATAACGGCGATGGCGGTGTTGACCTTCACGCCTTCGGTGCCTTCTGCGATCAGCAGTTTGCCGACGGTGCCTTCGTCGACGGCTTCGAATTCCATCGTGGCCTTGTCGGTTTCGATCTCGGCCAGTAAGTCACCGGATGAGACGGTGTCGCCTTCCTTGACCAGCCATTTGGCAAGCGTGCCTTCCTCCATCGTGGGAGACAGCGCAGGCATCAGAATTTCTGTGGGCATCGCTCTCTCCTTAGCGGTAGGTGACGGCTTTGACGGCGTCGATGACTTCTTTGGTGTTCGTCAGCGCCAGCTTTTCAAGGTTCGCCGCATAGGGCATGGGCACGTCCTTGCCGGTGCAGGCGATGACGGGCGCGTCGAGGTAATCGAAGGCCTCGCGCATGATCTCGGCCCCGATGTGGTCGGACATGGATGCCACAGGCCAGCCTTCTTCGACGGTCACGCAGCGGTTGGTTTTCTGGACCGATGCGATGACCGTGTCCATGTCCAGCGGGCGCAGGGTGCGCAGGTCGATGACTTCGGCCATGATGCCCTTCCTTGGCCAGCTCGTCGGCGGCTTCGAGGGCATAGGTCATGCCGATGCCCCAGGAGACGATGGTCACGTCATCGCCTTCGCGCCAGATACGGGCCTTGCCGAAGGGAATGGTGAAATCATCCATCTTGGGCACGTCGAAGGACTTGCCGTAGAGGATCTCGTTTTCAAGGAAGACGACCGGGTTCGGGTCGCGGATCGCGGATTTCAGCAAGCCCTTGGCGTCGGCTGCCGAATAGGGCTGAACGACGTTCAGGCCCGGAACGCTGGCGTACCAGGCGGCATAGTCCTGTGAGTGCTGCGCACCGACGCGCGCCGCAGCGCCGTTCGGGCCGCGGAACACGATCGGCGCTGCCCATCTGGCCGCCGGACATGTAGAGCGTTTTGGCGGCAGAGTTGATGATGTGGTCAATGGCCTGCATGGCGAAGTTGAACGTCATGAACTCGACGATTGGCTTCAGGCCACCCCAGGCTGCACCGACGCCGATACCGGCAAAGCCATGTTCGGTGATCGGCGTGTCCATCACGCGGCGTGCGCCGAATTCATCCAGCAGACCTTGGGTGATCTTGTAGGCGCCCTGATATTCGGCGACTTCTTCACCCATCACGAAGACGGTTTCATCGGCGCGCATTTCTTCGGCCATGGCATCGCGAAGCGCTTCGCGCACGGTGGTCGAGACCATTTCAGTGCCCTCGGGATAGTCCGGGTCTGCGATCCACGGCGACCTGAGCGGGGGCGCGGCTGCCTTGGCCGCTGCAGGGGCGTCGTCGGATGAGGCGGGCGCATCGGAGTGTCCGACGCGGCGGCGGGTGCCGCGGGCGCTGATGAGATGTCGTCGGCACTTTCGCCGTCTTCGATCAGCACGGCGATGGGGGTGTTGACTTTCACGCCTTCGGTGCCTTCGGCGATCAGGATCTTGCCAACGGTACCTTCGTCGACGGCTTCGAATTCCATCGTGGCCTTGTCGGTTTCAATCTCGGCCATGATGTCACCGGAAGCGACGGTATCGCCTTCCTTGACCAGCCATTTTGCAAGTGTGCCTTCTTCCATCGTGGGGGAAAGCGCGGGCATGAGAATTTCAGTAGCCATGTGTCAGTCTCCCCCTCAGGCGTCTACGATGATGTCGGTCCAAAGTTCGCTCACCGCGGGCTCGGGGCTTTCTTTCGAGAACTCAGCGGCCTCGTTCACGATGTCCTTGATTTCCTTGTCGATCGCTTTCAGCTCATCCTCGCCGGTGCCGCCTTCCAGCAGCCGCTTGCGGACCTGTTCGATCGCGTCGCGTTCTTCGCGCATCTTCTGCACCTCGTCGCGGGTCCGGTATTTGGCCGGGTCCGACATCGAGTGGCCGCGGTAGCGATAGGTCATCATCTCAAGAATATACGGCCCCTTGCCAGCGCGGCAGTGTTCGATTGCCTTCTCACCGGCTGCTTTGACGGCCAGCACATCCATGCCGTCGACCTCTTCGCCGGGGATGCCGTAGGCGGCACCACGTTCCCAAAGCGACGGCGACTTGGTGGCCCGCTTGACCGAGGTGCCCATGGCATATTGGTTGTTTTCGATCACGAAGATCGACCGGCAGCATCCACAACTCGGCCATGTTGTAGGTCTCGTAGACCTGACCCTGGTTGGCGGCGCCGTCGCCGAAGTAGGTGAAGGTCACGCGGTCATTGCCCAGATACTTGTCGGCGAAGGCCAGACCGGCACCAAGTGGCACGTTCGCGCCCACAATCCCGTGGCCGCCATAGAAGTGCTTGTCCTTCGAGAACATGTGCATCGAGCCGCCCTTGCCGGCGCTGAATAGCCGCCCTCGCGGCCGGTCAGTTCGGCCATGACGCCCTTTGGGTCCATCCCGCAGGCCAGCATATGGCCGTGGTCGCGGTAGGTGGTGATGCGCTTGTCGCCTTCTTCGGTGCTGGCCTCAAGGCCGACAACGACCGCTTCCTGTCCGATATAGAGGTGGCAGAAACCGCCAATCAGGCCCATGCCGTAAAGCTGGCCTGCCTTTTCCTCGAACCGGCGGATCAGCAGCATCTCGCGGTAAAATTTCAGGAGTTCCTCTTTCGAGGCGTTGGATTTACGCGTTGTTCGTCGCGCTTTGCGGCCATCGACGTCTTCCTCCCAAGGTTCCGAAGAGATAGTTCAGCGTTAAACTATCTCTTACACGATGACATTCGAGAATGCACTGGAAACCGGCGCAAAGCAGCGTTGCAGAACCTGCAATGCTTTATGCCGGCTGAGGGTGCAATGGTACTGGCGGTTAGGATAGAGGATTGGGTTGCGAAGTGCTTGAGCGAAGAAGCAGTCGATTTGTATCCGAAAAGGCAACACTTGGTTATCTGGCCATTAGCGTCCGGATCGCGACTTATATGAACGACCATTACGACACAGTTCGGTCAGAGTTTCGCAATGTAGCGCTGGTGCGAGCAGACAGTATTCGCCTACGAATTGACGAAATTACCGATCTGGGTGGAGGACTATGTTCGAATGCAAAATCGTATCGTGCTCCGGTGGCTGCCAGGAGCACGCGTTTGGCTCGGCGGTCGTCGGTGTCGCGGCAACGCATTTCGATGATGGCGACAAGTCGGGCGGAAACGTATCACAAGGCTGGCTTTGTCTTCGAACAAGTCAGCATCGGAGCGGGTTCGACGCCCATGGGGTGCTGGACGGCGAGAATTCAAAGCGCCTGCTGCTTCCGAGTTGGCAGTTGTGAAATGTCGCGTGTGCGACGGAAATTCAGCTGATGTCGTGGTTCGGCGCAGAGACGGACAGGGTCCCGCGCTCTACGTTTCGGAAGGCTCGACGGCGATCGCTCTTTCGGGACAGACAATCGAACAGATGGACCGATCGGGCTGCCGTTCAGGACGTGTCCATGCTGTTCTTCGGACTGGAACAGGGTCGTCGCGTGTGACGATCTGAATGCATCGGTCGGAGCAAATGTCCGCTGTCCTGCGGCAGGTTTCCTCCTGTCTTGCAGGCCTCGGTGGATTGGCAATGATGCGTAAGCGTCGCAGCTAAGTCTTCGAGTTCAGAGAACTGGAAGTTGGGCGCCTTGGGGCGCCCTTTTTCGTTTTGGACTGAGGCTTGGTTTAGTGCAGGACGATCTCGTCTGACCGGATCAGGCCCAGCACATCGCGGGCCTGACTGTCGAGAAGGTCAAGATCAAGATAGGTGTCCGACAGCCTGTGCGTCTTGTTTTCAAGCAAGGTGACCTCGACCGCCAGCCGGTCACGTTCTTCGGTCAGGGTCACCAGTTCAGCTTCGATCTGAACGCGGCGGAAAAGGCCGAAATCGCCCTGAACGCTGGCGAACATGAAATAGATGCCAAGCGAGAACATGATGCCGAAATAGGCGATCAAACCAAGACCCGGTCGATTTAGATTGGTCGTCATACACTGCCCCTGTCACGCTTTCTGCGAAGCGCCTTTGTCGACCATGACACAAACTGATTCTGGTGTGAATCCCCCCTTATGCTAAAAAGGCATGCGGATTGGCGAGTACTTGCTCAAATGGTGACGAAAAGGCCGCTGCGTCAGCAGCGGCCCCCTGGCGACGGGCAAAGCCCGGCGCAAATCATTATGTGCGCCGCAAGGCGCCCCTTTGGATCAGGTTACAGACGCGCGATAGATCGCTTCGATCGTTTCCGCGATCATCGCGTTGAACTCGTCGTCCGACTGCGCGTCGTTCAGACCTTCGGTCAAGGCGCGGCTGAAGCTGGCGATCATGCCAGTGTTTTCGGCCAGCATCCGGTTCGGCGTCGTCGCGGCTGTATCCGCCCGACAATGCCACGACCCGCAGGCACGTTCGTATGCGCAATCAGCGGTGCGTAGAAATTGGCTTCTGACGGCAAGCGACAGTTTCAGCATCACCGGCGTGTCCAGCGCATCGAGGTTCTTGATCAATTCATCGCGCAGGATGACTTCGGCCTCGGCTTTGTCATCAATCGTGATGTTCACTTCTGGTTCAAGGATCGGCATCAAGCCCTTGGTCCAGAATCTGGCGTCCGATTTCGAACTGCTGTGCGACGTTACGCGGCAATGCCTGTCGCGTTGGCGGCATTGATGACCGAGCGCATCTTGGTGCCGAAAATGCCTTTGTCTTTGGCGCGTGTCCAGCAAGCCCGTCCAGATCGCCCATGGTCTTCATCATCTGCACGCCGTCTGCTTCGTCCTCCAGACCTTTGTCGCATTTCAGGAAAGGCACCACGCCGCGATCTTCCCAAAGATAGGCGGCGGCGGGTTTGCCTTCGAAGTCGCGGTCCATTGTCATCTCGAACAGGATGGCACCGATGACCATATCGCCGGTGAAGGCAGGGGCGCGCACAATGCGGGCGCGCATTTCGTGGATCAGATCGAACATCTCGGCGTCCGAGCTATAGCGATCTTCGCCGATGCCATAGAGGCCCAAAGCCTTTGGCGTCGAGCCGCCGGATTGGTCCAGTGCGGCGACAAAGCCGCGGCCGGTTCGCATTTGTTCGGTTTGCTGTACTTGCGACATTTGTTACCCTCGTTCGGAATTTATTGCCGCCCGTCTGAGCGAGCGATGTCGTCAAGTCAACTTTGGTGGCGCTAACAGGACAAGATTACCTCAGTCCTGATCCAGAGCGGCCACACCCGGCAGGGTTTTGCCTTCCATCCACTCAAGGAACGCCCCGCCAGCGGTTGAAATATATGAGAAATCATCCGCCACGCCCGCGGCGTTGAGGGCGGCGACGGTGTCACCTCCGCCCGCCACGGTGACCAGCGTGCCTGCTTTGGTCAGCTCGGCTGCTTTCCGAGCGGCGGCCATTGTTGCTGCATCAAAGGGGGGTATCTCAAATGCGCCGAGGGGGCCGTTCCAGATCACGGTCTTTGCGTTCTCGAAGGCAGCGGCGATTAACTCGACCGTTGCAGGCCCGGCATCGAGGATCATCCGGTCGGGCGGGCAGGCGCCTGCCTGAACCGTGACGTTGTCGGCGTTTGCGGCAAACTCGGTGGCGCAGACGATATCGACGGGCAAAAGGATATCGCAGGCGGCTTCTTCGGCCTTGGCCAAGATGTCGCGCGCTGTGTCGGTCATGTCGCGCTCGGCCAGCGAAGTGCCAATCTCCAGCCCTTGTGCCGCTAGAAACGTGTTCGCCATGCCGCCGCCGATCACGAGCGTGTTCACCTTGCGCACGAGGTTGCCCAAAAGATCAAGCTTGGTCGAGACTTTGGCCCCGCCCACGACCGCCACAACAGGGCGTTCGGGGTCTGTCAGGGCGGCTTCCAGTGCACGGAGTTCCGTCTCCATCAATCGGCCTGCTGCCGAGGGCAGAAGCCGGGCCAGAGCCTCGGTCGAGGCATGCGCGCGGTGCGCGGCCGAGAAGGCGTCGTTGACATAAACCTCGCCCAAGGCGGCCAGCGAGGCGGCAAAAAGCGCGTCGTTGGCTTCTTCGCCTGCGTGAAAGCGGGTGTTTTCCAGCAAGATGACTTCTCCCGGCGCCTGTGCCGCAACGGCCTTTTTGGCGGGGCCCCCAATGCAGTCTTCGGCGAATGTCACTGGCAGGCCCAAGACTTCGGCCACGGTGTCGCGGATCAGGCCCAGTGACATCTCGGGGTTCCGCTGGCCCTTGGGTCGGCCAAAATGCGCCATCAGCACGGGCTTGCCGCCCTTGGCAATAATATCATGAACGGTGGGGGCGATCCGTTCGATCCGCGAGCGGTCTGTGACCACACCGCCTTCAAAGGGCACGTTCAGGTCAACCCTGACCAGCACGGCCTTGTTTGCAAGGTCCATATCGTCGAGCGTTTTCCAGGCCATGTTCGGTGTCTCCGTTCTATGTCTCTTCTGAGTACGCCTGTAAGCGCGGGCGTCAAGGTTTCGCCAAGACTTCGTCTTGCGGGCCGAAGGGGGGCTCTGCCCCCCTCGCTGCGCTCACCCCCCGGCATATTTATGGACCAATGAACGCGGGGCGGGTTTCCCTTGGCAAGGCTTCGCTTTAGGTTCCCGCTCGAATACAGCAATTGGAGGCAGATATGGCCGAGTATGACGACCCCGAAAACACAATTCTGATCGAACTGAAAGACGGCACCGTTGCGATCAAGCTTTTGCCCGATATCGCACCCGCAGCATTGCGCGCGGATGAAAGAGCTGGCCCGCGCGGGCGAGTACGACAATGTCGTTTTTCACCGGGTGATTGACGGTTTCATGGCGCAGACCGGCGACGTGCAGCACGGCGATTTTGAGGATGGCTTCAATCTGCGGCGCGCTGGAACGGGCGGCTCGAGCCTGCCCGATGTGCCTGCCGAGTTCTCGAAGATACCGCATGCCCGTGGATCGATCGGCGCGGCGCGTAGCCAGAACCCGAACTCGGCCAACAGCCAGTTCTTCATCAACTTTTCCGACAATGATTTCCTGAACGGCCAATACACTGTCTATGGCCAGGTGATTTCGGGCATGGAGCATGTCGACGCCATCGCGCGCGGCGAGCCGCCGATGAACCCGGACCGGATGATTAGCGTTAAGGTGGCTTCTGATGCGTAAGCTGGCAATTATCGCTGCCTTCGTCGCGGCACCCGCTTTTGCTCAGGATGGCCCCGGGCCGAACCTTGTGATCGAGATCGCAGGCGAGGCCAATGGCCGCGTCGTGATCGACATGCTGGAAGACGTGGCCCCGCAGCATGTGGCGCAGATCACCGCTTTGGCGGAAGAGGGCGCCTATGACGGCGTCGTCTTTCACCGGGTGATCGACGGCTTCATGGCGCAGACCGGCGACGTGGAGTTCGGCAAGGAAGGTGGCGATGTGCGGCATGGCAGGCCGTGGCGGATCGTCGCGTCCTGACATTCCAGCCGAGTTTTCCGATGTGCCCTTTGACCGCGGCATCGTCGGTATGGCGCGCAGCCAAAGCCCGAATTCGGCGAACAGCCAGTTCTTCATCATGTTTGACGAAGGCTATTTCCTGAACGGGCAATATACTGTGGTTGGCCGTGTGATCGAAGGCATGGACGTTGTTGACGCCATCAAGCTTGGCACTGGTCCAAATGGGGCCGTCGAAGGCGTGCCGGACTTGATGCAAGACGTTTCGGTCGAACGTTAATTGGGAAATTCCCGCGCCATCTTTCTGATGATCGGCGGGATGGCGTTTTTTGCGCTGGTCGATGCCTTTGTGAAACTGGCAAGCCAAACAGTCAGCGTGGGACAAATCCTTGCGCTGACTTCGGGCGCTGCGTTTGTCACATTCACGCTTTGGGTCTGGCGTGATGGCGGGCGACTTTTGACGCCCGAAGCCCGTAACCCGATCATGCTGATCCGGACTTTGGGCGAGGTCTTTGGCTCGCTTGGTATCTGTGATGGCGCTTTCCTTGGCACCCTTGTCCAGCGTTGCGGCATTGGGTCAGGCCCAGCCTTTGGCGGTGACCATGGGGGCGGCGCTCTTTCTGGGCGAAACCGTGGGCTGGCGGCGTTGGAGCGCGGTGTTGCTGGGACTTATCGGCGTGTTGATTATCCTCCGGCCAGGGATGGGCAGTTTTGATCCCAACCTTCTCTGGGTGTTTGTTTATGTCTTCGGGCTGGCTGCGCGGGATCTGGCCAGTCGTGCTTTGCCGCCTGCGGTCACAACGCCTTTTGCGGCTGCCTGGTCGATGTTGCCGATGACCTTTCTGGGCCTCGCGATGATCCCATTTCAGGGCGGATGGCATCCGATTGGCCTTTGGCCTGCGGGCTGGCTGGCAGGCACAACTCTGGCCGCTGTGGTGGCGATCTGGATGATCACCTCGGCGCTTCGAACGGGCGAGGTTTCAGCGGTGACGCCGTTTCGGTACACGCGGATATTGTTTGCGCTGACCATCGCCTATGTGGTCTTCAACGAGGTTCCCGACTTTTTCACATGGGTTGGGGTGGCTTTGATTGTGGGGTCGGGCGTCTATACCTTCCTGCGCGAGCGACAGGTCAAGGCCGCGACAACATAAGCGGGTTGCAAAACCTGACGTTTCCCTTGGCCCAAGCCCCTGTTATAGCAACGCGCGACACGAACCCCAGGAGCTATCCCATGAGCATTATTATCGACATCCACGCCCGCGAAATTCTGGACAGCCGGGGCAACCCGACGGTCGAGGTCGATGTCATGCTGGAAGACGGCAATCATGGGCCGGGCTGCGGTGCCGTCTGGGGCCTCGACCGGCGCGCATGAGGCGGTCGAAAAGCGCGACGGCGACAAGGCGCGGTATATGGGCAAGGGTGTTCTGGGCGCGGTTGATGCGGTGAACGGCGAGATTGCCGATGCCTTGGTGGGCTTCGATGCGACCGAGCAGGAAGCCATCGATGCGGCGATGATCGAACTGGACGGCACGCGCAAACAAGAGCCGTTTGGGCGCAAACGCCATTCTGGGTGTGTCGCTTGCGGCGGCCAAGGCGGCGGCGGATTTCTCGGGTCAGCCGCTTTATCGTTATGTGGGCGGGACCTCGGCGCGGGTTCTGCCGGTGCCGATGATGAACATCATCAACGGCGGCGAACATGCGGATAACCCGATCGACATTCAGGAATTCATGATCATGCCGGTCAGTGCGGAGAATATCCGCGAGGCCGTGCGCATGGGGTCCGAGATTTTCCATACTCTGAAGAAAGAGCTTTCCTCGGCTGGGCTTTCGACGGGGATTGGCGACGAGGGCGGCTTTGCGCCGAACCTGTCATCGACGCGCGATGCGCTGGATTTCATTCTGAAGGCGGTCGAAAAGGCAGGCTATCAGCCGGGCGAAGACATCATGCTGGCGCTCGATTGTGCCTCGACTGAATATTACAAAGATGGCGCGCTATGTGATGGCGGGCGAGGGCAAGATCGCTGAGCTCGGACGAGAATGTCGCCTATCTGGAAGCGCTGGTGAAGGACTATCCGATCCTGTCGATTGAAGACGGATGTGACGAGGATGACTGGGACGGCTGGATCGCTTTGACCGAAGGCTTTGGGCGATAAGGTTCAGCTGGTCGGCGACGATCTGTTCGTGACAAATCCTGAGCGTTTGTCGCGCGGGATTGCGGAAAACGCGGCGAACTCGCTTTTGGTGAAGGTCAACCAGATCGGCACGTTGTCCGAGACGTTGATGGCCGTCGATATGGCGCACCGGGCCGGGTTCACATCCGTGATGTCGCACCGTTCGGGCGAGACCGAGGATGCCACGATTGCTGACTTGGCGGTGGCCACGAATTGCGGGCAGATCAAGACCGGGATCACTGGCGCGGTCGGACCGTTTGGCGAAGTATAACCAGCTGATCCGCATTGAAGAGATGCTGGACGAGACGGCTGTCTATGCGGGCAAGTCGATCCTGAGGTAATTCAGCGGAGCGCCGGGCAACTGCGGTGCGACAGGGTCATCGCGCGCTGGCCCTGAATTGTACACAGGTTTCTTAAAGCCAGAAGCGAGATGAACGCATTGCGGCCTGAAAACGGCGGCGAAAGACTTCGTCGCGTGCATCTTCTTTGGATTGGTCTGCGGGTCGGTTGTGACGTTTTTCGGTTTTGCGGAACATGGTAGACCTCTTTCATGATTTGCTCCGATTGCGTTGACCGGCGCTTCATTGAGGACCAGACTGCCTTAACAGTTTGCGCCGCGATATCGGACAGATGTCCCAGTCGCTTAAGAAAGGCGCCATAAGTCATGGGACAGATGTCCCGGATCAGGGGGAAGGGGTGCGCCCAGTCCGATTTGCCACCACACATGACGGCTTGTCGCTGGCATGGACGCGTTCGGGCACTGGGCCGCCTCTTGTCAAGGCCGCCGCCTGGCTGACCCATTTAGAATTCGACGCCGATAACCCCGTCTGGTCGCATTGGGTGTCGCTTTTCGAGGATCACTTCGACTATCTGCGTTACGATGAGCGGGGCTGTGGTTTGTCGGACCGGCAAACTGGCCAGCTTGATATCGACAGCTGGACTGATGATCTGACCCGCATTGTCGATGCTGCCGAGATCCCGAAACCCTTCGCTTTATTGGCCATGTCGCAAGGGACGGGGGCTGCGGTCAGATATGCCGCCAACCATCCCGAAAACGTGTCTCATCTGATCCTGATCGGTGGCTATGCCCGCGGTGCGTTCCATCGCGATGATCAAAAGGGCGCAAGTCTGTACCGTGCTGTGGTCGAAATATTTCGCGCAGGTTTTGACGAACAAAACCCTGCGTTTCGCGATGTCTTCACCAAGCGGTTCCTACCGGACGGCGATCCTGAGAAAATTCGCTGGTTCAACGATCTGTGCCGTCGGACCGTGGATGCCGAAACTGGCGCACTGCTTTTATCGGCGCGGGGTGACATGGATGTCAGTGCAACCTTGCCGAAAGTTCGCTGCCCAACGCTTGTTCTGCACGCGCGCGAGGACGGGGTCTCGCCTCTGTCTGAAGGTCGGTATTTGGCGCAGCGTATTCCGGGGGCCGAGTTTCATGTCCTCGACAGCAAGAACCATATTTTGCAGCCAGAAGAGCCGGCATGGACCGAAGCCAGTGAAGCGATCCTACGTTTTGCCGAGGTGGGCAGGGCAACGGCAGGGCATGGGCTGAACTCCGCGCGAAGAGGCAATCCTCCATGAAATCTGTTCGGCCAAGAGCAATAAAGAAATCGCGCTGGCGCTTGGTCTGGGTGAAAAGACAGTGCGTAATCACGCCACCCATATTTTTGCTAAGCTTGGGGTTTCTTCGCGGCAAGAGGCTATATTAAAGATGCAAACGCGGGACTAAGCCTATGCCGCGTTGTGGAAGATGCCAGCCCTTGATCGACTGCTGGATTGCATTCTTAACTGGGCGTGCGAAGATAATGGCATGAACAATGCATTTATTTTTGACGTCTTTGGAACTTGTGTCGATTGGCGCAGCTCGGTCGCCCGCGAGGTGCATGCCGTTTTGCCGCATGTCGACGCCTTTGCATTCGCTGACGCTTGGCGGGCCGAGTATCAACCTGCGATGGAGCGTATTCGGACAGGCGGGCGGGGCTATGTGCGGCTGGATACACTGCATCTGGAAAACCTTGAGATCGTCGCCGACAGTTTTGATGCCGGGCCGATTGATGCGGAGTCTCTGGCAAAGGCTTGGGAAAAGCTTGATCCTTGGCCCGATGTGGTGACAGGGCTGACGGCGCTGTGGGACAAAGGGCTGATTGCCACCTGTTCCAACGGCTCCATCGGGATGATGGCGCGGCTGGCGCGGTGGGGCGGGTTGCCGTGGGATGCGCTTGTGGGCGCCGATGTGGCCAAGGATTATAAGCCGAAGCCTGAGGTTTATCTGGCCTCGGCGCGCGCGCTAGGACTGGCGCCCGGGCAAGTGACCATGGTCGCCGCCCACAACGATGATCTTTATGCCGCGCGCGACGCCGGGTTGCGCACGGCCTTTGTGCCCCGCCCGACCGAGCATGGGGCAGGGCAGGTCACCGACTTGGAAGCCGCATCAGACTGGGATATCGTGGCGCGCGACTTTGTTGATCTGGCCGCCAAGGCCTGAGCGGTCAGTCGACCGAGAGACAGACGTATTTCATCTCCATGAACTCGTCCATGCCGTGGCGGCTGCCTTCGCGGCCTAGGCCCGATTGCTTGACGCCGCCAAATGGCGCCACCTCGGTCGAGATCAACCCGGTGTTGACGCCAACCATGCCGTATTCCAGCGCTTCGGACACGCGGGTCACAAGGCCAATATCCTTGGCATAGAAATAGGCGGCCAGCCCGAAGATCGTGTCATTGGCCATCCCGATCACTTCGTCTTCCGTGTCGAACTTGAACAAAGGGGCGAGGGGGCCGAAGGTTTCGTCCTGCGCGAAGGCCATGTCTTGCGTGGCACCTGTGATGATCGTTGGTTCAAAGAAGGTGCCGCCTAACCCGTGAGGTTTGCCACCCGCCAGAACCGTGCCGCCTTTGGACACCGCATCCGCGATATGTTCCGCGACTTTGTCCACGGCTTCGGAGTTGATCAAAGGCCCAAGTTGCGACCCGTCGGACAGACCGTCGCCCACCTTCATTTTCCCGACCGCCACTGCCAGTTTTTCGGCAAAGGCATCGTAGACGCCGGATTGGACGTAAATCCGGTTGGCACAGACGCAGGTCTGACCGTTGTTGCGGTACTTGGAAATCATCGCGCCTTCGACGGCGGCATCCAGATCGGCGTCGTTGAACACGATGAAGGGCGCGTTGCCGCCCAGTTCCATCGAGCATTTCATGACCTGATCTGCGGCCTGTTTCAGCAAGATGCGCCCGACTTCGGTGCTGCCGGTGAAGGTCAGTTTGCGCACCACCGGGTTCTCGCAGAACTCTTTGCCAATGTCCGAAGACCGCGACGACGGGATGATCGACAATAGTCCTTTTGGCAGTCCGGCGCGGTCTGCCAAGACGCCGATGGCAAGGGCGGAAAGCGGTGTCTCGGCTGCAGGGCGGGCCACAAAGGCGCAGCCTGCGGCAAGGGCCGGGCCGGCCTTGCGGGTGATCATCGCGTTGGGGAAATTCCACGGTGTGATCGACGCGGCGACGCCAATGGGCTGGCTGATAACGGTCAGGCGTTTGTCGCGCTGGTGGCCGGGGATGGTTTCACCGTAGACGCGTTTGGCCTCTTCGGCGAACCATTCAAGGAAGGAGGCGCCGTACATGACCTCTCCTTTGGCTTCGGCATGAGGCTTGCCCTGTTCCGCCGTCAGGATCGTGCCCAGATCATCGGCATTGGCGACCATCAGATCAAACAATTTACGCAAGACCGCGGCGCGCTCTTTGCCTGTCCATGCGGCCCAAAGTTTCTGCGCGGTCTCGGCTGCAGCGATGGCGCGGGCTGTTTCGGCGCGGGAGAGGTCGGCCACATGGGCAATCGTGTCGCCGCGCGCGGGGTTCGTCACCGCGAATGTGGCGCCATCATCGGCATCGCACCATTCGCCTGCAACATAGGCTTTGGTCACCAGCAAGCTGGGATCGTTCAAAAGGGCTGAAAGGTTGGTTTCTGCGTCAAGCATTTTGTGGTCTTTCCAGTGATTTGGGGCGCCGAAAGTCGATGATTTTTCCTGTGCATGAATGACGCCGAAACCGGAGATATTCAACCGGATTCTGTGCCTTCTGGTGCAGGATCGGTCTGCATTGGTCAGAAGTTGGATCGCTGTTAAAGGAGCTTTCCCAAATGCACTTCCAAGTGGAACTTCTCAGACCATTGCCGCACGCCGTATGGGCTAAAGTCCGTAGCGGGAAGGTTTCTCATTGGTAGAATGTAGTCTGCATCAACGGGAAAGGTTCCGAAAATGGCACGTATCAATTTCCGGGTTCTGGCTTCACTTTTGGCCATCGTCTTCGCGTCCGCTATGCCGTTGGAGCAAGGCACAGCCCAAGCTCAAGCCGGTAACACCCGGAATTGCGTGATCGCTTCCAATGATGGCAAAAAAGGTTTCAGAACGGATGAAATTACCCGATGCCGCGTGAATACAGAAAACGGAAGCGCTTCGTATGTTTTCAAGGGCAAAAGCGGTAAGCGGTCGTATACGTCTCGCCAGCCGCTGACAAAACGTCACTTGGATGCGGCCAATTACTGGCTGAACCGGGTCGAAAAGCTGCAATTAAGTCCAAGCCGCAACCCGGCAGGGTTTGATCCGAAAGTTTTTCTAAGTGAAGCTGCCAAAGCGACATCGGGCGCTGTTTTTATCCGCTCAAAAAATGGCAAGCGGAGCATGAATGTTGTCTATATGACAAACGGCGTTTACCGGTCGATCGACTTTCCGGGGACCGATTTGAAGGCAACACCATCTGGATTTTTGACGACAGGTCAAAGGTAGCAGGGCAAACGCTTGCGTTACAAACCATAGACCTGAGTCACGGTCCAAATAGGCCGCGCCCCGACCACAAAACGGGGCGTTGGGCTTTCCAATTTCCTTAGACTAACCGGCTCAGTGGCAAGCTTCCGTCTGCCTTCGGAAATAGTCGTAAATCTTATTGGACTTAGGTCTGATTGATCGCCCGACGCATGTCTGCATCGCCCGCCAACCCAATGTGACAGTTTCATGACAGGGACGTAACGCAGCGTGCGGGTAATGCCCTTACGCCAAAGGAAAAAGAATAATGGAATCGATTAACTGGAACGATCCGATTTGGCAACTTGTCGCACGCTTTGCGATCGACACCGTCGCAATGGTCTTGCTTATGTTCGGCATGTTTTACCGACGCTATCGCGACAAGGAATTGGCAACGACGGCTTCGATGTTCAACATCTTCGCTTTCGCGGTGTTGACCATTCTTTCCAGCGTCGAGTTCAGCATTGCCGCAGGGTTCGGGCTTTTTGCCATTCTGGCTTTGTTCAGCCTGCGGTCCGAAACCATCTCGAAATCCGAAATCTCATATTTTTTCGGGGCCATCGCACTTGCGGTCATCTGTTCGGTTCAGGGAACCAGGCTGACTGTTTGTTCTGATCATCATCGTGTTCGTACTGGTCGGCGCCTGGGTTCTGGATCATCCGCGCATGCTGCATTCGGTCAGCAGCGCAAAGCTGACCCTCGACAATATCGAGGCTCACGTTCTGTCCGACACCGAGAAGATGCGCACTGATCTGTCCGCGCGCCTTGGTGTCGAGGTGATGACCTTTCAGGTGATCGAACTGAACTACGTCAACGATCTTGCCCGTATCAACGTCTATTTTCGCGCATGAGGAGCCAAATCATGACCACCCACGACCCCTAACCTTGATATCGATTGGCTGATCAACAGTTTTTCGACCCGATCTCGCTTCAGGCGCTGAATGAAACCGCCGAAATGCTGTCGCGGATCGACAACAAATACGTCGTGCCGCGTGCCGCTTTACAAAGTCTTGTACCGGCGCTTGTCCGCAGGAGTTCGACATCCTCGACATCGATCAACGGCGCGCTTTCACCTATGACACGCGCTATTTCGACGACGCGCAGCGCAGCGCCTATTACGAGCACCACCAGGGCCTGCGCAAAGGTTTCAAGGTTCGTGTCCGGCGTTATGCCGACGCAGGCCTGAGCTTTCTGGAGGTCAAGGTAAAGGGAAAGCGGGGTATGACCGAGAAAGTTCCGCATGCCTTTGGACGCAACACCTGACGAACGGCTTTCGCAAGAGTCCATGGACTTTGCGCGTGAGACCTATGGTCGGCAATACGGCAAGGCGTTCAACTATGACCTGAGGGCCGCAATGGACGTTCGCTATAAGCGGATCACGCTTGTCGCAAAAAGCGGTGGCGAACGGATGACCATCGACACGGACCTACGGTTTGAAACGGCCAAGGGGACGATATCGCTGGGCACGGATGTATTCATCGTCGAGACCAAGTCCGCGCTTGGGCGCGGATTTGCCGACATTCAGCTGCGCCGCGCCAGGCAAAGACCAACCAAGAAATGCTCGAAATACTGCATTGGCTTGGCGGCGATGGGCGAAGTTTCCCGGTTCAATCGGTTCCTTCCGACGATGCGCATGCTGGGTTTGATTGCGACCGGCGGCGCGCGCAAGCGCCATCAGGAAATGCGCCCAGAGCTAGTTAGGGACACGGCAAACGCTGACCATCGTCTTGTTGTGGGTGCGGCCTGAAGGGAACTGCAGTGAGGGTTTGATCATTTAGGACCTAAGTCGGTGGAAAAACGACGAAGTTTCATGCATCACAATGGCTATGTACCAGTTCAAAGACAGTTTGGGCAATATTTGGGGGTCACTTTCGGGCAAGTTCCTGCTTGCTGGCGGGTTGGTCATGTCTATCGCCGCGGCAATTGTTGGAACATGGGTTTCGAACCGCATTGAACAGGGTGTTGTGCAAAACACCGCAACGGCGGCGGCGCTTTATATGGAAAGTTTCGTGGCTCCCTTGAGTCAGGAACTGGCGAACGATGAAGGCCTGTCAGACCCTGCGCGCGCGGCTTTGCAGGAAATTTTTACGAACACAGCTTTGGGGGAACGCGTGGTTTCCTACAAGATCTGGAAGGAAGGCGGTCGCGTCGTCGAAGCGTCAGACCCAGAACTTCGTGGTCGGACGTTCGAACCCTCAGACGACTTGCGCGCCGCGTGGCAAGGAACAATCGCCGCCTCGTTTGAAGACTTGGATGGACTGGAAGACGCCGGTGAGGCGGCCTTGGGCATACCTCTTCTGGAAGTCTACAGTCCCATTCACGAGGTTTGGACGGGCGAAGTCATTGCCGTGGCCGAGTTCTATGAGCGTGCCGAACCTTTGGCGAACGAATTAGCTGACGCCCGGCGTCAAAGCTGGCTTGTCGTCATAGCCGTGTTTGCGACAAGTGGGCTGACTTTGTTTGGGATTGTGCGGGCTGGCAGCCTTCTGATCGAGCGACAGCGGGGTGAATTGCAGCACCAACTTACCGAGAGCCAGAGTATGTTTACCCAGATCGTTGCCCTGAAAGAACGGGTTACGACGGCGGCCCAAAGATCGACGGCGCAATCGGACCGCGTCATGCAGCGGATTGGTCAGGATTTGCACGATGGCGTTGCCCAGCATCTTTCCCTTGCCAGTCTGCGTTTCGAGGAAGCCGACCCAACGCATAAAGGCAATGCCGAAACTGTGCGGCAAGCGCTGGACACGGCAATGGCGGAACTGCGTGCAATTTCGCGCGGTCTGGCCCTGCCTGATATTGATCAGCTAAGCATCAATTCCTGTGTTGCCCGGGCGGTAGATGATCACCGCAAGGCCTTTCACTCCAACGTTCAGCTAGAAGACCGGCTTGGACAGCAGCTGTCTCAGCCTTACGCGATAAAACTATGTGTCTATCGCTTTGTCCAAGAAGCGCTTTCCAACGCCAGTCGGCACGCCCAAGCGACGTCGATAAATGTCGTTGCCGAACTGGTAAATGACACGCTTTCAGTTTCTGTAAAAGACAATGGTCTGGGCTTTGACACAGAGGTTCCGATCGAGGTTCGCGAAGACGGCGGACAGGGGCTTTCTGGGCTCAAGGATCGGGCCGCAACGCTCAACGGGCATATCGAAGTCATCTCAGATGCCGGGTCTGGCACAGAGATCAGGCTTCAACTTCCATTAAGCGAGGATACCGCATGACTATTCGCGTTCTTGTTGCCGACGATCATCCGATATTTCGGGATGGGCTTGTTCGAAGTCTGGAGGAAACAGGCGAGTTCCGTGTCGTCGCAACTGCTGGATCGGCACAAGAGGCCGTTGAACTTGCTGAACAGAAGCATCCGGATATAGCGCTTCTGGACTTGTCCATGCCGGGAAGCGGCCTGACTGCGGTCAAAGCAATCTCGACGGCCAAAAGCGCCAAATTCGTTGCGATGCTGACGGTTTCCGAGGATGACGACAACGTGGCCGACGCGCTGCGGTTCGGTGCCACGGCCTATATTCTGAAAGGGGTATCCGCCGGGGAATTGCGACGTGTTCTGAAAGGCGTTGCCGAAGGCGAGGCTTTTGTATCGCCGGCGCTGGCCGCGAAGGTCCTGACGTTCATGTCAGGGCCGGGGGCGGAAAAGTCGCCGCTTGAAGACCTTACAAAACGAGAAGAAGACATTCTTCGTCTGGTGGCCAAGGGTCAAAGCAACAAGGAAATTGCCCGAGCATTGGAGCTTCAGGAAAAGACGATTAAGCACTATATGACCACGATCATGAGCAAGCTTCACGCGCGCAACAGGGTTGAAGCCGCCTTGATTGCGCATGATGTCTGGGGAAAAGAGGCCTAGTTTCGGTCTGCGATCTTGGTTAGTCGCGAGCGGTCTTTGCGCGTGGCCGGACGCATGACGACGGTGCGATCATATGAGTCGACTAGTTTATAGCGCCCATTGGAAATTTCCTCGGACCATCCGTTCGCATAAGTCACTTCGATCGAGCCGCCTGAAGCCTTAACACTGCGAATTGCGGATTGATCGGTGGAACCCTGCCGCACACTGCGAATTGAAACTCCTTCCGAGACTGCGCGAAGACGGGAAACATCGGCACCCTTGGCGCGACGCTTTTCAACCGTTTTCCCCCGAGTGTCTTTGCGTTCGTATACGCCGTTTTCGATTTCTTCGCGGGACCCGTCCGAATAATATATTTCGATGCCAGAGCGCGAGACTTCGATTTTTACGATCGCTGAACGCGCGCGCTTAGGATTGGTTCCGTTTCCAGACGACGACTGACCTGAAGAGGCTTGAGACCCTCCGTTTCCAGACCCACCCGAACCATTTCCGGAACTTCCGCTTTCGCCGTCATCCTCGTCGTCGTCGCTATCATCGTCATCGTCATCGTCATCGTCATCGTCACTGTCATCGTCGTCATCGTCGCTGTCGTCGTCATCATCGTCACTGTCGTCATCGTCGTCACTGCCGCCATCGCCGTCTTTGCCCTTGCCACTCTCGGCAAATGCAAACGCAAGACCGATGTTCACAAACCCAGATTTGCCCAGGCCAAAACGAAGCGGGGCCAATGCAAAGGCAAAGGCCAGCAAACAAACGATGGTGATTTTGGTGACAAGTCGCATTTTATTTACCAACCATACGCAACCATTATGACCGTAAAGCCCAGTTTTTGCATCGGACCAAGGTCGTAAAATCGACGTTAGCAGCCTTAGGTACTTACCGAAAGCCGCTCGTGTAGCAGAAATGAGACATTGGAAGGTGCTGGGACATGTCGCTGGTCGTTGCAAGCGAGAGGTCAAGCTGAGTGCAATTTCTACTTCTTTTTGCGAAAGGTCGCATTGAAGGCAATTGTCACCCGTTCTTCGTCCGTCTCATTGGGATAAACCCAATGAACGAGGTAGGAAGGGAAAAGGATGAGAGTGCCCGGTTCGGGGCGGATCTTTTTCTTCATCCGAAATGCGCTGGCTTGAAGAATGCGCCAATTCGGAAGGTCTGACCTTGGATCCAGGAATTCAATCATTCCGGAATTCCCTGCCTCGACGTCCGGTTGCGATACATAGTAGACGCCGGACCAGTGGGCGCCGGGATGGGTGTGCGGCGCATTGTATCCGCCTGGCGGGTTCGCATTCATCCAAGCAAAAAGCTTCAACCGCAAAGAGGCAGGATCGACTTTTGTCGTCAGTTTTCTGGTGGCGCTGATGACGGACTTTTCCGCCGCATCTCGAAGCGTCGCGATGCACGGCGCTTTCTGATCGAACAGGTTCCCGGCAGAATGCCAGCCTCCCCGGTTCGACTTTGAGACACCAGTATCGTTCTCACGCATGCGTGCCGCCTCTTTCAACAGGGCGTCGTTCAAGGCTTCATGTTCTGGAATTTGATATCTCAGCAATGGCGTTGAGAAAAGCTTTTCGTATTTCGTTTGCTCGGTCATTCGTCGGCCTGAAGAAATTGAATGGTCGGAAATTGGAAAGCTGCATCCACAGTGCTTTCAACGGATGCAGCTTTCAAGGACGTTCATTTGAAACTTGACGTGGGCCTTAATCAGCTCTTGTCGTCATCTTCATCATCGTCGTTGGACTCGTCCGAGTCGTCGCCATCGTCGTCGTCCGACTCGTCGTCATCATCCTCGTCATCGTCATCATCATCATCGTTGGACTCGTCGCTGTCATCTTCATCGTCGTCCGATTCATCTGACTCGTCGCCGTCATCATCATCATCTTCGTCGTCGTCGCTCTCGTCGTCTCCCGAGACACGAACTTCCGACATTGAAAGTACGCCGTCACTGTTGCGGTCGCCTCGCGCCATAATTCGTGAGGCACTGCCAGAACCAAAGACCGACTCCAGTTCGCTCAATGACAGTGCACCATCGCCGTTACCGTCGACCTCACTGAACGGTCGCCCTTGAGCGGCGGCGGGAATGGCCACGACAGCACAAAGGCTGGTCGTCAATAAAAGGTGGGAAAGTTTCATTTGCCTAGTCTCCAGATTTGGCCCCAACTTTTCGCAGGGCGAGATTAGAATGATTCTATATCTACATTGTTTGGGGCTATGAAATACCGTAGATCTTCAGGAAAAGGGCGGCAAAGGTCTGAGGAATGTTCAGACTAAAGTCTGAACCGCGGGCCTAATTCCGTCTCTGTTCATACGAGGAAAGTTGGGGTTTAACCCAGACATCAGTGAATATTCGTTCCGCTATCTGTGCCTTTGTGGTCGTCTTGTCTAAATCTGTGGCCCAGATTTTGCTTAGGTTTCGGTCTCGGGTGGCAAACGTAGACTGGCCCGATACCGTCTGACGCCACCATCTGCTCGCTTATCGGTGATCTATTTCAGGCCCATGCAGCTTGCATAGTAACTCACCGTCGCGGGCCAATCTGAAAAGACGCCGACGACGCCAACGTCCCGCGCCAGCATGTCGAGGACTTCGTACATCTGCCCGTCGCTGTTGATCACCTCTCCCACCGACTGATAGTACCACCCGCCGCCCGCATCGAGTGGACCGGACCGTTCCAGCGTCCAGGTGATCAAGTTCAGCCCTGCATCCTGGGCCTCTTTTGCATAGGCCGAGGGCATGATCTTGCCACCTTCCAACGCAAGCAGCATCCAGATTGGAGGCGCAAGATAGTTGACGCCCATCGCTTTCAGCTCCGACATGTTGGGCTTGAAGGTCGAGGGGTCATTGGGATCAAGGCCAGCGGAAAAGCGGCCGTCGAGGTAGACTGCCTGTGCGCCGAACTCTGGTTCGCGTTCGATCCAGTAGAGAATATCGTTCAGATCGAAGCTTTGCGCCCAGACATCTGACGCGGGCACGCCCGCCGCCTTGTATTCGTCGATCAGCTTCTGGGCATAATCCTGCTGGCTGAAGCCATTGAAGGGCATAGCGACTTCCGGGGATTTCAGCTCGGGAGCGAATTTGACGCCGAGGGATTTGAAAAGCGCGATGGACTCGCTGTGCGTCATCAGCACGCCCTTGTCATCATCACCTTGAAGAACCCGATTTCCGATTGGTCCTTTTACGTAGTCCTCTGCCGTCATCGCTGCCGCATCGAATGCGTCTCGTTTGCCCGTGAGGCTGCGAAACTCGGCAAGCGTAAGCTCGGAGGTCCGGCACTCTGCGGCGGCTTTGGCACTGCCCGTCGCGGGCTGGAATGGCTTGATGCAGGTCCGGGCAAGATCGGTCGTCAGGATATTCGTGGTGGTGTGCAGATCATTCTGAGCATGTCGGCAGACCAGTTCCTTGTCACTTGTGAAAGTCACGTCACATTCGACGATCCCGGCGCCTGACCGGGCCGCCGCCTGGTATCCTTCGACTGTATGTTCGGGATATCCGAGAGGTGCACCGCGATGGCCGATCGAGAACAATGTGCGCTGAACCGGGTCTGCCGCGCAGTTCAGCAGACGGTCTTTTAGCGGGCCCTCTTGCATCAGCGCCACCAGCGCCAAAGCGCGAGGGTCGGGCTGGATGGGGCCCGCCTGATCCGCCGCGATGGCTGGATGGATGGTCGCCAACAGGACGGTTGCTGCCGCAGTTAGTTTCATCCGAATTATTGCAGCGCGGATTATACTCATCCAGCTTTTCCCAATTGGCCTACCTGCTGCAAACCTAGGGCGAGGAAAGGTTGCTTTCCACCGATGAAATCGTTCTTTGCGCAAAGATTTCGTGCGACCTGAAGAACCAGGCTTTCGGCAGAGCCTTCGCCAAGCCCCGAAATTGGCAAAAGATACCGGTTTCCCCGAAGGGGTTTAAGGCAGACACAGCGTCAGCTGATCGGTTTCCCGCTTCAATGCCCGCCTTGGGTTGAAGGGCCGCAGGCAAAACTCATGACTTACCAAAACAACCGGCCGGTTGAAACGAAGCCGGTCATATAGCGCATTCTTCTTTTCCGAGGTATCGTTTGTCGTGTGGTGCTGTTCGCTGGCTAGTGCGGGCGTTTGTGATTTGCCCGAGCTAAAGAGTTTTATAAAGGTGAGACGAATGCGGCTACATGGCTATTGGCGATCCAATGCGACTTATCGGGTGCGCGTTGCATTGAACCTGATGGAACTGCCCTTTGAAGAGATCGAATACGACCTGCTTGAAGGCCATCAATTCCATCCTGACTTCCTGGCGCTAAATCCAAATGCAGCGGTCCCGGCGCTTGAGGTCGACGGACGGGTTATCTCGCAATCTTTCGCGATCCTCGACTATCTAGACGGTCTGGATGGCACTGCTCGACTGTTGCCCGAGGACCCGTTTGACCGCGCCGAGGCGCTGGCGCTGGCGCTCAATACCATCGCCGATGCGCATCCCTTGATCGTGCCGCGGATCCGCAAGCGTCTTGCTGAAGAACTGGGTGCCGACCCGGCTGCGGTGAAGGCTTGGGCGCGGCACTGGCTGACCGAAGGGGCCGCAGCTTACGAAGAGCGCTTGAAGAAGCGGCCGCCGAACCCCTTCCTTTTTGGCGACACCGTCGGTTTGGCAGAAATTGCAATGGCGAGCCACGCAGTTGCGGGCAGAACTTTTGATGTTGATCTGTCGCCTTTTCCCATCTTTCGCGATCTGACCGACCGGCTTATGGCGATACTGGCTTTTGCCGAGGCGCATCCATTGCGACGCAAGGAAATTATCGGCGCGGCTTGAAGGCCCCAGATTTGCGGCGGCATGCACGGCCTCTTCATCGGTTTCAGCGGCACAAACACCCGTTGCCAGCACGAAAGACGGTTAGGTTGAATAGCCCCTGGTTTCCCAGAGACCTGCTTGGTTCACATTTGGCTGTCTGTTTTCGAAGTCGACGGGCGACAGCAACGCGTTTCTGGCATGCTTGGGTTTCGGGTTTTAGAATACTTCGATGTAGTCGAAGATGCCCTGTCTGGCATCCTCGCGGGTCTTGTAGGTTCGGCGGCGAATGCGTTCACGTTTAAGCAGGTTGACGAGGCTTTCCCGGCGAAATGTCGGTGGCCAGAGACAGCGAGCTTTGATCGGGCGATACCCAGTCGTTTCTGCAGATGTGGCGCGCCAGACAGCGATGGGATTTGCGCTGGAGTGGGGCAGGGGAGCCGGTAAGCGCATCCAGATAGGGGCGCCGACACTCGAAATCGCCACAGAGGCCTATCCAGCCAGACCCAAACTAAGCTTCGAAGCACACATGGAAGGAGAATTCCGACCTTCAGGGCAGAATTCTCAGCATTGGAGCTGACCTGCTCCCCGAAACTTCCCTCACTTTGATGTAGAGTTTGCTCAACCTTGCACTGCTACCCAAAGTGTCCCCGGTTAGGGCTAGATTTTCCGCACTTTGATCACGCAGACGGGCTGGCGGCGTTTATTACTGAGTGAAGACATTAGAGCCGCGGGCGATTGACCCGCGGCTCTAACATTCCCAATTGCTCGGAAAGTTAATAGCGGGGCCGCAGGGCCAGTCCGATCAAAAGACCGACGCCAACCGCTCCGGCAATCGCCACGCCGGGGTTCTCGCGCACGAAGGAAGTCGCCTCGTCGCCAACCTTGCGAAGTTCCTGCTGCGCCTGAGTACTGACCCGTTCGATGGTCTCCTGAGCCTGATCAAGCCCTTCGTTGATCGACTCATTTGCCTTTTCGACAAACTCCTCGGCTGATTTCTTGACACCCTCTGAGCGGTCTTTGGGTTTGGCAGTCGTTGTCATTTCTAAACACTCCTTTCAGGACAACAACAGGCAGACAGCACTTTGGTTCCGGGATAATTGGTCAAAGGTGAATTTTAGCGAACAGTTGTTTGCAGGAACTCAAGAAGGGCATGTTCACCAGCGGGTAGGCGCCTTGCGGCGTCATGTCAAACATATCGACGAACTTTTGCCGTCTGTTGTTATTCCATGCGCTGATGTCGATGACGCGCGGGTGGATGTAGCTGTTCCGAGCAATAGAAGGCGTATTGTGAAGTCGCTTAGATGCTGCGTCGGACATTAATTTTATTGTTGCCTTTTCCGGCCCTGACGCAGCGACGAATGCCGCATGGGTTCCATTCCACGTGCGAAGTGATTTGGCAGTTACGTGAGGACCACACAATTCGCCAAGCGTGTCGTTGACTTCGTCAGAGCGTACGATGCGGCTAGCATCATTGTCATCGGTCCAGGTAATCAGCGACGCACCCGGAAGGTCGCGGCGTGCCTCAAGAACACGTGCTAACCGACTGCCCCTCAGGCTTTTATTTACTTGCTTACCTCCCTTGGCACGGTACGCCAGTTGGATCATTTCGCCGTCGAAGTCTATGTGACGGTTGCGAAGTGTCGTCGCACCGAAGCTTTGGTTTTCTCGGGTATTACGCTCATCGCCGGGGCGAAGCGACGCCCTGTCGAGCAGGGCCAGTACGGCCGCAATGGCCGTTGACTGATCGCCCACATCGCCTGCCAGTTGTCGGTCGATCCAGCGTCGAAGTTCGGGCAATGTCTCTCCAACCTTTGGCAGGTGCTCAAACTTCTTTTCGTCGCGAAGCCGCCGCCAGTCAGGATGATACAGGTACTGCTTGCGGCCTTTGATATCTCGCCCAGTGGCCAAAAGGTGGCCATGCGCGATCGGGGACATCCAAACGTCTTCATAAGCCGGAGGAACAGCCATTGCTGCAAGCCGTTCGCGTTCTTGAACGTTGTCGATCCGTGTCCCATCCGCAGCGACATAGCTAAATCCCCGGCCGCGCCGGGACCGAAAGATACCCGGCTCGCTGTCGGGATAATAGGTCAGGGTCGTCATGCGCAGCTCCACATCGCAATTGCCGATTGTATGTCCGACAACGATTTGAAACGTCGTTAGTTCCCCAAAACGGAGCCTGCCCGAAAAGCCTTGCGTTCGGCGTCAGTGCTGAGGCCGGCTTCTGCATGTTCGTTCAAAGCTATGCGCAGGTCGTCGATCGTGTCGCCGGCTACTTCGCCGCATTGTTCTGAAAGTGTTGAAATCGTTGTCGCAATCGCCAAAAGGACGTCGACAAGTCCTGCACCGTCACGGGCAATGTCGCGGAACGCCAAATCGATTAGTGTGCCAGCCGCCAATTCTTTAACGTAGAGGCGTTCGAATATCGGGTTATTTTTTTCAACATCGGTTCGCAGTGCATCCCAGATAACGCGCTCCAGCCTTGCGATGACTTCAACCGCCGTTCCGGGATCGTTGATCCCCGGCGAAAGCGCCTTGGACGCCGTCTCGCGCATGGCCTGAATGGCGTACCGCGGATCCTGCTCATAGGACCTGTTCGATGCCAACGTAAAGCAATCGGCAACGGCGTCTGGATCAATCTTTCCGGCAATGCGTGCCAATTGCAGGCCGCTTAACACCCGGTCGCCGGGCAATACATCAATGAAGATCTGTGCGTCGTTGTCCTTGGCCAATTCCTCAAGCGCCAGCACGTCGATCCTGCGCAAAAAACCAGAATGTCTGACACCCCTTTTTTCCGTTATATTCAGTTTCGGGAGGTTGCCTCTGCACTAAGTGGAACCTTGCAGGTATGTTCATGTCGATTTCATCCCAACAAGCTGTTCCTGCGTCCAAGGTTCAGCTTCGACAGCGAATGTAAGGCGACCAAAACCCCGAAATGCGCCGGGTCACCAGTCCCCCGCTGGCCCGGCGCAAGTCTATTTAGATTCCGCCTGCCGAGAATGCTGAAAGTGGCAAACTATTGCCAAGTCTTTTATTTCTCGGAACCCAGCTAGCCGCCGGGTGTTGGACGTGTGATCATGAAACCTAGAAGTTCGTCTCTGTAGAAAGTGGAATCATGCCAAACCTGAAGTCTTCAACAGCGCTAATCATGTGCCTTGCACTGGCCGTGCCGACAACGCTTACGGCGCAGAACGCTGGAAAACCTTACCCTTGTGTCAGTCCTTCAGGTGATGTCGTTCAGAACGTGAACCAGCTTTCGCGCGCTTTGCTGGCCTTTCTGGCGGGTGAAGATGCCAAGAAGGGGCCGAAATCAGCTGATATTGCGGCTTGCGATGCAGTTACGTTGGAAGAGGCGATTGCAGATGGCGGAGACGAACTGGCTGCGGCGATGGATGCTGCGCCGGAAGAGCACCTTGCTCTGTTGACGAACCCGCCTGAGGCCGCGCCCGAGGCCGAGCAGGCCGTCGAAACGGAAAGCGAACAGGCGACCTCCGAAGCGGATGCAGCGCCCGAAGCCGAAACGGTCGTCGAAGCAGAGAGCGAACAACCGAGCGCCGAGGCGGAAACTGCGACTGCGACAGAAGCCGAAAGCGAGGAACCATCGCAGGACGGCGCGGATACGACCACTGTGGAAGCTGAACTCGAAGCGGCAGAGCCGGACGCGTCACCCGAAAGTGTCGAGGCAGAGGCCGCAGTCCCGAGCGAAGAGACACCAACTGAAGCGGAGACAGCCGCATCTGCTGAGGCAGAGACGCCACCTGAAGCCGAAGTGCCGGTCACGCAAGAGACCGCCGAAGAAGCGCCTTCAGAAGAAGCACCGACAGAAACAGCGGCCAATGAGGTGACGCCAACCGACGAACCCGAGGCCAAAGAAGTCACCGAAGTGGCGCAAGACGTCGCACCTGCCGCCGAAGAAGTGGCGACGCAAGCGGGCGAAGCGGGCGGCGAGCAACTGACCGACACCGAACGTCAGGAACTGGCTCAGGCTCGGGCAGAGGAAAACGAAATCTCGGCAGCGGCTGCTGTCGACGAACCGGGAGAAGTGGAAGCCGAAGTCGAAACCCAGACGGTGACCGTTGAGGACGTCCGTTCAAGTGCCGAAGACTTTGACACCAGCGTTTCGGGCCAACAGACAACGGCTGCTGCCAAGGCGAATAAGGAAAAGAAGGGACTGTCTGATTTCGAGAAGGCATTGTTGCTGGGCCTTGGGGCCGCAGTTGTTGGCACCATTCTGAACAACGGCGACCAGGTGGTCTCAAACTCGGGCGATCGCGTCGTTGTGGAACGCGACGGCGAACTTCGCGTTCTGAAAAACGACGACGTATTGCTGCGTCGTCCGGGCGCCGAAGTTCAGACGCAGTCCTTCAACGACGGCTCAACGCGCACAATTGTCAGCTATGATGACGGCAGCCAGATCATCACTGTGCGGTCCCCCGAGGGCACCGTTTTGCGCAGGACTTTGATCCGTGCATCGGACGGCAGCGAAGTGGTCCTGTTTGACGATACGGCGGCGGTTGATCCGGTTGATTTCGCGCAGTTGCCCGAGGTGGCAACGATCGAAGAACGCCGAGACGAGGTCGCACTTGACGATCAGGACGGGCTGCGCGTTGCATTGCGAAAGGCCTTGTACGCTGATGTTGGCCGAACTTTTTCCTTGCGGCAGGTTCGCGAGTATAAGCGGGTCCGCGCGCTTGCACCCAGAATTGACCTTGATGCGCTTACGTTTGCGACCGGTTCCGCTGCAATCCAGCCCAGCCAGGCAGAAGCCCTGAGCGACCTTGGATTTGCGATCAGCGAGATCATCATCGACAATCCGGGTGCTGTGTTTCTGGTTGAAGGCCACACCGATGCAGTGGGCAGTGCAAGCTACAACCTTGCGCTTTCAGACCGCCGCGCTGAAACGGTCGCACTTGCCTTAACCGAGTATTTCGATGTGCCGCCGCAAAACCTGATCACGCAAGGATACGGCGAATCCGACCTGAAGATCCCTGTCTTGACAGACGAGCAGGCCAATCGCCGCGCCGCCGTCCGCAACATTACGGATTTGCTGGACTGATGGGTGGCGACGATAGGTTGGTCGCCAAAATTTCGGAAGCTCGTAAGAGCCTTAGTGTGTCGCGAAGCTGATGCAACCGAGGATGACAGGTGTGCCGCGCAACGACAGACGTGCGTTCAGGGCGGAATGCGTGCATGCGCTGCCCGATCTTTCGTGACTGGCAACTCGCTGCCTAGTCGCAAAACTGCGGGAAGCTCAGATGAAAATCGCATTTACGGCGCTAAATCTGTACCGGCATTGTTTCTACATTTAGGCTTATTGCCAACTATCACATTGCGGACTGTTGCATTGAGACGAACTCTTTAGTTCGCTTTTAGAGCTGTCTCGCCCGCACCGGGTTTGGACGAATGGCGACTGGCAAAAACCAAACAGAATGTACGTTATGCGCCCTTGACCGCCCGAATGCGGGCCTTCTGAACTTTGTCACCCATCCCTTGGATGCGCATGTCATCCATCATCCGCTCACATAACGGACACGCTCGATCTGGCACTGCAGGCATCAGGGTGCGATCAAATTCATGTCGTTCATAAGCCAAGATTGCTGAGCGATAACGGGTCAAGTTACGTCTCAGGTGACTTGGCTGAATGGTTGCAAGACAAGGGCATGAAGCACTCGCGTGGTGCGCCGTACCATCCTCAAACCCAGGGCAAGATCGAGCGTTGGCATCAGACCTTGAAGAACCGCATCCTTTTGGAAAACTACTTCCTGCCGGGCGATCTCGAAGCCCAGATCGAAGCCTTTGTCGATCACTACAACCACCAGCGTTACCACGAGAGCCTGAACAACGTAACGCCATCCGACGTCTACTTCGGACGTGACAAAGCCATTCTAAAGCAAAGGGAAAGGATCAAACGAAAGACACTCGAACGCGCCGCTTGCATCACAGGCAACACGCCGCATAATCAAACCAACCAGATGAGCCAAACACTCTCTTAGTTTAAGCTGCTCGTGGACCCAAAAACTCTGCCGACGGACAGCGGGCTCATCTTCCTATTTGTGCACGATGCATGAATGTCAGCTTTAGGGAATCTACACCGCAGCGTAGGGTTGTCAGGTCAACGGCAGGACTGGGCCGTCTCCTCCTCGACGATCTCAGATTGGGCCGTAGGCGAGAAAACCGAAGGTCATAAAAGCATCGACCCGAGTTCATTTACCACTCGAGTAATGCGATCCAGCTTCTATTGTCATTGGGGACCAAAATTTGCCCTGAGTTTCAATCAACTTGTTGCGTAGATCAGCAGCGCACATCGGCTTTCCAAAGTGAAATCCCTGCAGATAATCGCACCCCATGTTGCTTACGAACCGCGCGTGTTCTTCGCTTTCCACGCCCTCTGCAACTATTCTCATATCAAGACTCTTTCCGATGCCTATAATTGATGAAACCAGCGCCCTAGAGTTGTCGTCTTCCACGATAGGCTGGATGAACTGACGATCGATCTTCAGTATGGCGGGTTTGATTTTCAACAGCCCCTGTACCGAGGCGTGTCCTGTTCCGAAGTCATCAATGGCGATTGTTACACCCAACTCATTAAGTTCATCAATCGCCCAGCCTACCACGTCGCCCATCCGCTCTAAGTAGACGGATTCAAGTATCTCGACGACTAATCTTTCTGGATCGATGCCCGAGCTTTTGATGTCATGAATGAATGATGGGTCTGCCAACCGACCTGCAGAGACATTTACCGCGACGCGGGGAAGATCGACGCCCGCTGCATCGAATTGAGCTAAGGTTTCGCGAAGAGAGTTAAAAACAATTTCGTCGATCCTTTTTTGGATCCCGATATTTGCGGCGGTATCAAGAAACGCGCCGAGCGGCAGCAACCCCCTAGTGGGATGAGACCACCTTACAAACACTTCTGCACTTGAAATCCTGCCGGTAACTGCATCGATCAAAGGCTGAAAGAAAGGGATGAACTCGCGTTTTTCGCAAGCAACAAAGAGGTCCGATGCAAGTTGCTTGGTTACAATCGATTCAGCGTGCATCTCTTCGGTAAAAAATGACCACCGCGCCTTGCCCTGCGATTTTGCGTGATAGAGCGCCGTATCTGCGTCTGCGACAACCTGCTCTGGATGGTCCATGCTCGCATCTGCAATAGCCACCCCAACACTCGCGCTGCAGGTGACTGACTTCCCTTCAATCGTAATAGGCGTTTGCATCTCCTGCACTATTTCATCAGCGACATTGCTTATGTTCAAAGCGCTGTCACCGAGCAGCTTTAAAACGACAAATTCATCGCCGCCAAGGCGCGCCGCCAAATCGCTGTCATCAGTCAGTCTGCGCAGCATGTTTCCAACGGCAACAAGAACACAATCCCCAGCCTCATGCCCAAGTGTGTCGTTCACAAGTTTGAAACGGTCCAAGTCGATATAGAGGACCGCAAATGCGGACCCTTCCTTTCCGAGATTCGCAATCCAAGTCTTCAACTCAACCTCGAAGTGTCGTCGATTTGACAGGCCGGTTAGTGGGTCTTCGTTCGATTCTTTTGCGACCGACTTTGCCAGTTCGAATAGTCGTGCGTTTTCTTTCTCAAGGCGTTGGATTTTCTCATAATATTTTGCAGAAACCTGTGGATCGGATGCCGCGATTTCAAATGTTTGGCGTGGGGCCAGTTCGTCAGGCGGCTCCTCCAATTTGACTAGCGAACAAAGCCACCACCGATTTCCATTTGAAGTCTCTGATAAAGGAGTCCAGCTCATCCGCTGCCGATACAGCTCCCCGTCCTTCCGGTTGTTGAGAACCTTGATGGAAAAGTGCTCCCAGTTCATCAATTTCTCAATGATGCGCAGGTGCTTACCCTGCTCCATATTTGGCCCAATCAAGATGGTTCCGCGTTGACCGATTACTTCTGAGAATTCGTATCCGGTAATCTTGGTGAAGGCTTTGTTGCACCACTGAAGTTCCATGACAGCGCCGTCGTCATCACATGCCAACGCAAGTGCTAGGCCCTCTGCACACTTATCGGGGATTTGGTCGAATATCTGGGCAGGTATCATGGGGAAGGCTCTCAAAATCATGCCCACAAATGACACTTAATCGATTAGGCTTCGTTAATTGCCCCCGCCCAACGGGCATCAAGCAATGTTTCGCGACCGGAAAAGAATAGAAGGCAGATGGTGATCGGCACGTACCTGACTGGTACGCCGATGTGGCACAAAGATCATGCTGTGGCGGGGAAGCGGCTTCGAGCCCAGATTGACTTATGCTGCACTGCGCTCCAATGGCCAGAAAGCGTGGACAGCGTCCAATCTCTTCGCGTCTCTTAAACTGGAATTTCCCGCACCTTGATCTGATGCACCGCGTCGCATTTGAACTCGTCGCTGAAGTTGCGTGTCCCCATGTCGGCCTCCTCACCTCAAAGTTAAGGGGTTAAGCGTCCACAAAGCCCTGCAATTACTGGGCGAAACTCACATGGCTGCTTATGGGTGAAAAATCATCCAATGGGTGATGAAAAATAACCCTATCAAGTCAAAAATTTGAGGAATTGTTCAGAATCGCTCTTTGGTTCAAATTGTCTTTATCGAGAACGTTCTGTGTGTGTTTTCGAGTTTAGTGAGTGATGAGTTTGTCTGTACGACGCGAGGGTAGCGAATAGGCTACACTTTCAAACCGAACAGACGCGAACATGTGTGTGAAATGTTCGCGTCCGCCGGTGAAGGTAAGTGAGTGAGTGTGTGCGTCCGTTCGTGACCTTGGTCGGGGTCATTTGTATTAAATGCTTAAGAAATGGCCGATAGTGTGACGTCTTGTCGGCCATTTTGTGGTCGCGTTTTGTGTGTTTTGTGCTGGTAAGTGGTAACGGTGATTTGGTGAGGCTCGCGTCCGGGTGGGAGCGAGCCTCATCCAATAGACCCTGCAATTGATGCGGTTATCCTCTGAGAATGTCTGTTTGTCTGTCGGCGGCCCTACCGCATACGCGCAATGCCGTTTTCGCGGCGGGTTTTAAGCCGCAGCCGAAGACGCGAGTTCGATTGCACGGGAAAGCGCCTCATCGGCATCGTGCAATGGAAGATCAGCGGCACAAACCTGTCTGCGGCCCGGCCCAACTTCAAAAACCCCAGAAAAAAAGACGCCGCCCGAAATCTCGGTTGCACATGGAACCCATTTGCCGCCCGGTCCTTCTACAGTTCTCCCGACACGGACGTTAACAGAGCCGGGTGGCGGACTGGTCACCATGACTGAAGGATCAAGTAGTTTTGCAAGGTTCATGGAAGCAAATCCTTTCGCCCCATGGGTTATCCAACTCAACGTGTCCAAATGATGGCGACAGTTGGGTTTCTGCCTTCGAAATATTCATTTTGGAAGTTAAAAAACTTGCGAAGTGATCAAGATCGCTGCGGCATGGCCAGCCAATTCAACCGTTTAACCCAGATCGTCATGGGTGACTGTTAGGTGACATTGAAACGACACTCTAAGAAATGCTAAAATTTTGCCTTCTTTTGCTCGCTCTCGCCTGCGATGGCTTTGGTCAAAGTGTTTTTAGAACTTCGTTTCCAAGCGGTGCCAAATATTCGGAGGCAAATTGTATCAAACCAAAAGTACTGGTGGCGTCACTGTTGCCATGCTGCGCGCGTTTGTGTGCATGAGTCGTAACTTGAACCTGTCCAAGACGTGTCAGGAGCTTGGAGCGACCCGTCAGACTGTGCGACGTCACATTTCCGATCTTGGAAAGGATCAAGGGCGAACAGCTCTTTGAGGTGGCGGATCGGCAATACCAACTGACACCTTATGGCCAGGCGTCGCCTCGACGGTGCGAAATCCTTGCTTCTCCAATTGGATACATGGTCGGGGCAATCTTCTCTGACGAAAAAATTCTCAGAGGGGCTGGAATCAAGCCGGTATGTTGATGCTGAAGGACGGGAGTTCTTTTCCCAGCAACATCCGGTTTCGAAGATCGCCCTGAATGGTCTGCCTCTTTTCAAAAAAGCGCTGGTCGCCTGGGGAAATGCCGAGACACCGATCGAGCACGAAGCGATGGAGGTCATTCGACCCTATTCGGTGCTCTACAGGAAAGGGCCGCTTGGCTGGGTGTTTGTCGATATCGGAACGGAATCGGCTTATGCAAAATGGTTCGGTTGGGCCTGGTCAAGAAGCGCGATCGGCAAACTCATGACCGAAGACAATGTCGGCGACGAGTTCAACGAATTCATCGCAGGTGCCTATTCGCGCATCTACGACGAAGGCGGTGTGCGTCTCGATCACCTCTTTGCCTATCTTCCGAAGGACGGCGGCGATCCTCTGCCGGTGACTTTCCAACGATTGCTGCTTGGTTGTGTCTTTCCTGATGGGACGCCGGGTCTGAACGTTCTTGCAGTAATCACCGAAAAGGTCGAGATCGACGCATCTTAATGACGAGCATCGACCAAATATTCCAGAAGACCTGATCATGGATTTCCCACCCGGACTTGCCACATTAAGTGGCCATACGGTCACACGTGAACACCGAACCGCACCTAAATTTCGGAAAATGCGGCAAAAATCGTACTCAAATATGGCTTTTTGATGGTAGCCTGACCTTCAAGTCGGAGATGGGCTAGGGGTCAAAATGTCAGTACGAAAATCTTGTCGGCATGGTCATGAACGTGTCGGGCATCATCAGAGAGCTCGAAGACGCAGGCATGCGTGTCGTGATTGGCGACGACTTTTCCGAGTATCGGGTCTACCGCAACTCTCAGACCGACCGATCGCGCATGTATCCAATGTTCGATGTTGCAAGCTCGTATATCGACGACATCGAACGGCTTTTGGATTTGCGGTTTCAATGAGGCCGACGAGTTGATCCACACTCAGGCAGTGCGTCTCCTTGATTTGTCCGAGCGTTTCGCTTGAGCAGCATCTGAATGTCCATCGGCACAAGTATATAACACCCGACACGACGCCTGACCCGGACCTCACATTCTATTCGGGCCCAGAAGCCCTTAGAACGATTACCGGAAAGGTCTGCTATCACGGCGAATTTTGGCTTCCCGCCCGCGGCCTTGGCGGACCACGAAGCCAAGGGGCGACGCCTCTGTTGTCGCGCATACTTTTCGAATTGATGTTCAGAAGCTGGGAGCCGGACTATGTCTTCGCTCTTCGTGCCAAAACAGTTGGCAGCAAGGGGTGCGCATCTTCGATACGGCTACAGCCATTGCGAACCGGGAAGATGGCTTGGCCCGGACCAACAGGTGACAGAAGAAGACTATTTGATTTGGATGAGCGCTAAAGACATGTCCAATGCACTCGCCAGAGAACCACAGTCACTTCGAAATCGACGTCAGGTTTCAGCCATAGGTCAACATTGACATCGATTGATTCAAAGGGTTGATCCAGACTGTCAGTTGTCATGGCTGATTGACGAAATTCAACATTGCCGTCACACATGCCAGAATATAAACCAGCTGGCACGATGTCTGTTTCATCCCGCAGAATCATTTTTGGATCGATTGCCGTAAGCATCGCGTTTGTGATGGAGCTTACTCTGGTTCCACTTCTTCTGCCTGCGATCCAGAGGCAGTTTGACCTCTCGATCGGCGAACTTGCTTGGGTCTTCAACTCTTATGGTATCGCGGTTGCGGTCGGAGTGCTGCTGGGTGGATGGCTTGGCGACATCTTCAACACCAATAAAGTCTTTGGCTGTCGGCGTGTTTTGTTTTGCGTCGGGGTCCACCGTCGTCGCCTACGCCGGAAGCTATGAAATCATCATAGCGGGCCGTATGTTGCAGGGATTCGGTGGCGGAATATTCTCGCCGTTGATCCCCCTTCTTCTTACCAGAGCCGTCACCACTTCGACCAGGAAAGGTGCTGATCGTCTGGGGAAGTGTCGCTGGCTATGTCGCTGCAACCGCACCATTTCTTTATGGTAGCGTTCTTGCGGTTTATGGCTGGAATCTGGCGTTCGTGATTTTCGCCGTTGTTTCCATGGCTGGCAATGGCAATTGTCCATAGTTCGCAGCCCGGCGATGAACCTGCGCATGCCATTCGTCAAGTCGCAAGCTATTCCAAATTGCTTCGATCACGCGACCTATGGGTGATGTTCGGGTATGTGTTCTGCACCTATGGGTCGATCACATACTACCTGTTCCGGCTCCCACTTTGGTTGTCAGACAATCAATTCCAAGTGGTGAGCATCGGCTTAAGCTTGTCGATCTTGTGGTTGAGCTTTTCCGTTGTGAGTACCCTTCTGAGAAACCAGGTCGATGAGCCGCATGTTCGGAAGATTTTGCTCGCTGCACCGGTGCTGATCGCTTCTGGCTTCCCGCTTGCATATTTCTGCCACGAAATCACTTGCCTGGCTTTGGCGTCGATCCTTGTCGGCTCCGGTTTAGCTTGCAGCAACGCTCCTTCGACACAGTTGATCCTCAAGTTCGCACCGAAGGGAATGAGCGCAGCCTCCGCAAGTCTGGACATAACTTTTGCACAGACTTGGAGGCGTCGCAACTGTTACTCTCCTTGCGCAGTCGATGTTTGGCTATGCTGTTTTAGCGGTAGTATTGTTGTGCTTCATCGCGTTTTTTTGCGCCCTGGCAACAGCTAAAAGGCTCAGCGAAAGTTATTGATATGAAGGGCGAATTTTCTCAAGCGGGACAGCAGAGTTTTGTACTTTGACGCGGTAGCTCAAATATATGCTGAAAGCCAAGAAAGAGGATTGAAAAGGACCTTTTGGATTCGCTGGGCGAAGGCCGCCGCCAAACACTAAATGTCGGCAGGGTTACCCTAAGCGCGTCAATCTTCGTGCTGTATGCATTAGCGTGCGCTGACCTGCACCAGGCTGGATTGTACGCGCAGCAGCCATCATTTTTGGAGATTTCTGGAATCGTCGCGAACGTCCGCATTGCGCAAGCTGCACTGCGGCGGTTCGCGTCGCGAGGAATGTCTGGTAACGGCCGTGAACAGACTTGACTACTTTGGGCTGCGGGCTCAACGGTTGCTGTATCACACTCAGAGAACTTTTCTGCTGGGGTTTGGTTTTGCATGGTCTTGTGTGGTCGTTCGTTCAGCTGTCTGGCGATTGCGCTGAGTTTTGTCTGGGAAGAGATGGATAAGTCTGTCCCACGTAGCAGATATTGACGGAGAAGCCGGTTGATGTCTTCGTCCGGAAAAACTCCGGACCGATTGAAGTCAAGTTGGCAGCAAAGCGCGGAGGGTGTGTGAAAACTCCTCCATTCTTACGGAACTGATGGTATGATTTCCGTATTCGATGCGGAGGTTTTCATGACGCAGTTTATCGAGGGTTCGGATCGCCAGCAGACGATGTTGCTGCCTGAACATCTGGATGATTATGTCGACGAGAACAGCCCCGTCCGTGCCATTGATGCCTTTACCGACATGCTTGATCTCGCAGCGCTTGGCTTCAATACGCGGCCTGCTGCCACGGGTCGCCCGGGGTATCATCCGGGGTTGATGCTGCGGATTTATATCTACGGGTATCTCAATCAAGTGCAATCGTCGCGACGGTTGGAGCGTGAGTGCGGCCGCAATCTGGAACTCATTTGGCTGACGGGCCAGTTGAAGCCAGACTTCAAGACGATCGCGGATTTTAGGAAGGACAACGGACCTGCGATCCGCAAGGTGTGCCAGCAGTTCGTCGCGTTGTGCCGCGACATGGACCTGCTCGACGGAGATGTGGTTGCCATTGATGGCAGCCGGTTCAAAGCTTTGAATGCCAAGGCCAAGAATTACACGCGCGGGAAGCTGCGTCAGAAGTTGGGCGAGATCGACAAGGCAATTGAGCGCTATTTGAGTGAGTTGGATCGTGCTGATGAGGTGTTTGAGCAGACCGGCACGGTGCTGCCAGAAGCGCGCATGGAGCGCACCTTGAGAAAGCTGGAACATCTGCAAAAGGAGGCGGTGCGCTACCGATCAATCGAGCAACGCATGGATGAGACCGGCGAGACGCAGATCTCGCTCAGTGACCCTGATGCCCGATCCATGGCCACGACGGCCCGCATGCCGCGCATTGTCGGTTACAATGTTCAAACCGCTGTCGAAGCGGATCACCACCTGATCGTTGCGCATGAAGTCACCATGCTTGGATTTGACCGGGATGCTTTGTCAATGATGGCTGCGGCAGCGAACGATGTCATGACGACAGATCAGCTCACAGCAATCGCGGACAAAGGCTATTACAAGAGCGAGGAGATTGTCGCCAGCGAAGACGCGGGTATCTCAGTTGTCGTTCCCAAACCCATGACTTCAAACGCCGCTGCACGCGGGCAGTTTGACAAGGCTGACTTTGCATATGACAGCGACAAGGATGTCTATGTCTGCCCGGCGGGTGAGACCCTGACCTACAGATTTACCGGCCAGCAAGACGGCAAAGCCATCAGATCGTACTGGTCGGGAGCCTGTGCTGAGTGTCCGATCAAGACCAAATGCACGACATCAAAAGAGCGCCGCGTTCGTCGATGGGAACACGAAGATGTGCTTGAGCGGGTCCAAGAAAGACTGGATGCAGACCCAACCCAACTGGCCCTTCGAAGCATGACCGTCGAGCATCCTTACGGCACAATCAAGTCATGGATGGGTGCCACCCACTTCAAAATGAGGCGGCTGAAAAACGTCGCCACCGAGATGGCATTGCACGTGCTCGCCTACAATATGACCCGCGTGATGAAGATCATGGGCATTCCGGCAATGATCGCAGCCATGAAGGCGTAAGGGGCTCCGTTCGGCCTGAAACTAGCCACGAGAACGCCAGGATGAGCCCGCGATTGCCTCAGCCGCCTTCACAACTCATCTAAATATAGAAATGATGATGCCGCGCCAAACGGCACCCAAACGTCGAAAACTCACGTCGACACCGCGATCAACAGCGTTTCCACACAGCCTCCGCGGAAACCTGCAGTGCACCGTTTTAGACAGGGAAGTTCTCCTCTTCTTCCTCGCTGCCTTCTTCCTCCGAACGGTCGTCGAGCCAAGACTCTGCAGCCTTGGTATCGGCAAGCGCAAAGCTCTTTATTGTGAGTGATGGAATCACGGCACCCTCTATCTCTGCCGCGGTTCGGATCCATGCTGTATCCGAGACCACCGCGCATTTGTCGAACTTGCTGGTCAAGCTGAACAGCTTTGGCATCCGAAAGAGTTCAACCGCCATCGCACCCAACGTCGGCATCTCGAAGTCGGAGATTGTGTAAAGTATCTTTCCGTGGGTGATGCCTTCGGACTTCTCAATAAGGTGATCGAGCGCTGACCGCATTGCTTCCTCATCGAGGGCACCAGAAAGCTCAATGTCTACACGGTTGGCCGATGGTATCGAAACGCTCAGCATGTCCAAAATCCTTCTCTTTATGCTGGAAAGCATGCGCGATTTGGAACCCGGTGTTATTGATGCAAGTCAACAACCGTACACTCAGATACTCTTTGACTTCCCTTCGGGCTTCTTGCGTGCCTTTCGCACGCCACGCAGGATGGCAAACGTCGGCATATGCTGGCACGGTTCTGGCGCATGGCGATATTAAAGATCCGATGTCTGTCAGTAACTGACAGTCGATGCTTAACTGGCTGCGAACTTCGGTAGGACATTCCGATGCATGTTCTGCACATGCTGCGTAACGCAGAAAAGTCCGCAATTCGTCAGCTGAACCGATTCCCCAACAATGCTTCCGACGGCGGCTCTGGGCCAAGTTGATTACTTACACATGCAGCTTTGAGAGCCTTCTTTCAACTAAATGCCCGGCATCAAAAGAGGGAAGCCGAGTTGTGGCGCGTTCCACCCGTGTTGGGCATGGAGCCACCAAACCCGGCTTGAGCGAACATCTGTCTTGACCCTGAAACATCCGTGAAATAGTCATCTTACATCGGCGCGGGCGTTGTGTAGTGGTAAGACCTTAGCCTTCCAAGCTAATGACGCGGGTTCGATTCCCGCCGCCCGCTCCAGACTTTTCCCTTCCTCAGAAGTGATAAAAGTTGGGTTGTGAACACCCTTCACCTTGGATTAGTTGAGCCGGTGAGAGAGGTTGCATGGCTGACTTGAAGGAAGATCGGGAAAAATCCCGCAACGTTGGTGCGTTGCGCGCACTTTGGCCGTTTGTTGCGACGGTACCGCATGACGATGTTCGCAGCGATTGCGGCTTTGGTTGCGACCGCGATGATCTCGCTGGTCCTGCCCATTGCGGTGCGGCGGGTTGTCGACGGGTTTGAAACCTCGGCGGTCGAACTTCTGGACAGCTATTTCACGGCAGCCCTAGGCATTGCGCTGTTGCTCGCGATTGGTACGGGGCTGCGGTATTATCTGGTCACGCGTCTGGGCGAGCGTGTCGTGGCGGACATCGAAAGGCTGTTTTCGACCGCGTGGTCGGGATGAGCCCGGCATTCTATGAAAATATCATGACCGGGGAAGTCCTCAGCCGGATCACCACGGACACGACACTGCTGCTCAGCGTGATCGGGTCGTCGATCTCGATTGCTGCGCGCAACACTCTGATCTTGCTCGGCGGGTTGGTCCTGTTGTTCTTCACGTCCGTCAAACTGGCGGCGATGGTCTTGTTGCTGGTGCCGCTGATCATTGTGCCGATCGTCGTATTGGGGCGGCGGTTGCGCGTGCTGAGCCGCCAGTATCAGGATTGGGTTGCCAATTCGAGCGGGTCAGCGTCCGAGACATTGTTGTCGGTCCAGACGGTTCAGGCCTTTACTCATGAAGAGCAAAGCCGGTCGGCCTTTTCCGACGTGACCGAACAGTCTTTTGTCTCGGCCAAACAGCGGATCCGTACCCGCGCTTTCATGACTGTCATCGTCATTACGCTGGTTTTCGTCGGTATCGTCGGGGTGCTTTGGATCGGTGCCCGCGACGTCCGCGAAGGGGCGATGACCGTGGGCGAGCTGGTGCAGTTCGTGATCTATGCGGTGATGGTTGCAGGCGGCGTTGGTGCGCTGAGCGAAATCTGGGGCGAAATACAGCGTGCTGCTGGGGCGACCGAGCGTTTGGTTGAGCTGCTGAATGCAGAAGATACAGTGAACGATCCCGCTGAACCCTTGCCATTGGTTGGAGAGGTCAAAGGCGCTGTCACCTTCGAAGACGTCTTGTTCCACTATCCTGCGCGCCCCAGCTATGCCGCTTTGGACGGTGTGTCACTGGCGGTTACACCGGGTGAGACGGTGGCCTTGGTCGGCCCTTCGGGGGCGGGCAAGTCGACGGTCATCCAGTTGCTTCTGCGGTTTTATGATCCAACTTCGGGGCGGATCACGATTGATGGGCAGGACCTGCGCGACATGGCGCGGGCTGATTTCCGCAAGCACATTGCTTTGGTGCCGCAAGAGCCGGTGATCTTTGCCGATACGGCCCGCGAGAATATCCGCTTTGGCCGCCCGGGTGCAACGGACGCTGATGTGGAAGACGCGGCCCGCGCGGCAGCGGCGCATGATTTTCTGAGCACCTTGCCCGAAGGCTATGATAGTCAGGTGGGCGAGCGCGGCGTGATGCTTTCAGGCGGCCAGAAGCAGCGGATTGCGATTGCGCGCGCCATTCTGCGGGATGCGCCGATCTTGCTGCTGGACGAAGCCACAAGCGCTTTGGATGCAGAAAGCGAACGCGCTGTGCAATTGGCCGTCGAACGGCTGGCCGAAGGGCGCACGACGCTTGTGGTGGCGCACCGTTTGGCGACGGTCAAAAAGGCGGACCGGATCCTTGTCTTCGACAACGGCCAGATCGTGGCCACCGGCACACATGATAGCCTTGTTGCGGAAGGTGGCCTGTATGCGCGGCTTGCGAAGCTGCAGTTCACTGACGGTTTGGCTGCAGAATAGGATTTGCGCCGACTTCGTCGTCGCCGAGCTGGGGGCGTCGCCCCCAGACCCCCAGCATATTTTGGGGGCCGATGAAGACCGAAAGATAGTATTCTGAACCTCAACTCAGCCTTGGTGGTTTTGACGTTGCGTTTGGGATGATCGGTGCCACTTGCTCAAAAGCTTCGGATAGCGCAATTTCAGGAAAGCTTTGGGAGGAGCGGTATGGAATTTTCGTCAGTTGAGAAGCGCGACGCGATTGAACAGGAAATGTCCTGGGAGGATCGCGCCACGCCGAGCTCCGTTTATCAGGCGATTTGCGAGACTGCTAAAGCGCATGGGGGGCGGAACGCTGTTTCGTTCCAGCTTCAGTCTGGCGTCAAAGATCCAGCCGAAACGCTGACCTGGAATGATATCCGCGCCAAGACCGCGCAGGCTGCGAACCTGTTCCGAACCCTCGGTGTTGGGGAGGGCGATGTGGTCGCGTTCTTGCTGCCCAACGCGAACGAGACGGTTTCGGTTCTGCTGGGGGGAATGACCGCCGGGATCGTCAACCCGATCAACCCGCTTTTGGAAGTCGACCAGATCGCGGCTATTTTGCGCGAGACCAATGCAAAGGTGTTGGTGACGCTCAAAGCTTTTCCCAAGACAGACGTGCCACAAAAAGCGGCCGAGGCGCTCGCGCTTGCGCCCAACGTGGAAACGGTGCTTGAGGTTGATCTTCTGCGGTATCTGACGCCGCCCAAGTCGTGGATCGTGCCGTTGATCCGGCCGAAGAACCCGGTGACGCATAAGGCACGCGTGTTGAATTATAATGCCGAGCTTCAGCGCCAGAAAACCGAGCTGGATTTCGAGGAACCCGCGGGCGACCGCGTTGGGGCCTATTTCCACACGGGCGGCACGACGGGCATGCCCAAGGTCGCGCAGCATCGCCATTCGGGCATGATCTATAACGGTTGGCTGGGCGGGTCGCTTTTGTTTGATGAGGACAGCGTCATCTTCTGCCCGCTGCCTTTGTTCCACGTCTTTGCCGTGCATCCTATTCTGATGTCGATGCTAAGCTCGGGCGCGCATGTGGTGTTCCCCACGCCTGCCGGTTATCGCGGCGAAGGTGTGTTTGATAACTTCTGGAAGCTGATCGAGCGTTGGCAAGTGACGTTTATCATCGGCGTGCCGACCGCATTTTCGGCCCTGATGCAGCGGCCAGTGGATGCAGATCTGTCTTCGGTCAAAACGACCTTCTGCGGGTCGGCTCCTTTGCCGATCGAGCTGTACAAGCGGTTCGAGGCGGCCTGCGGGGTCGAGGTCATCGAAGGCTATGGTCTGACCGAGGCGACATGCCTTGTGTCGTGCAATCCGATTGGGGGCGTCAAAAAGGTGGGCTCGGTTGGCATTCCGTTCCCCTATACCGACGTTAAGATCCTGATGGGCACGGCGGACGGCGTCAAAAACTGCGATGTGGATGAAGTTGGCGAGATATGTGTCTCAAACCCCGGCGTTTTTGCCGGCAACACTTATACACAGGTTGAGAAAAACGCCGAACTTTATCATCTTGATCACTACCTTCGGACAGGTGATTTGGGACGAATTGATGCCGATGGGTATCTTTGGATCACGGGTCGGGCGAAAGATCTGATCATTCGCGGCGGCCACAACATTGATCCCGCCGAGATTGAAGAGGCTTTGGCGGGGCACCCAGCCGTTGCCATGGCCGGTGCGATTGGCCAGCCGGATGCGCATGCGGGTGAGCTGCCATGCGCTTATGTCGAGCTGGTTTCCGGTGCATCTGTCACGCCGGATGAGTTGATTGCCTTTGCCTCCGAGCATATTGCCGAACGCGCTGCCATCCCAAAACATCTTGAGATTATTGATGAAATCCCAAAAACCGCCGTGGGGAAAGTCTTTAAGCCAGACCTGCGAAGAAGCGCCATAACAAGAGTTTATAACGCGGCTTTGGAAGAGGCTGGAATTAGCGCGCGGGTGGTCAAGGTTGTCGAGGATAAAAAGCTGGGTCTGGTGGCCCATCTCAGCGGTCAAAATGAAGCTGAAGAAGACGCCGTGGGACAGACGCTTGGGGCCTTCACACGGCCATGGGCTTGGGCGGATACATAAAATGTTAAATGTTTGCCAAGAATTTGCCTCGGTTGTCCAAATTTGTGCCCCATTACAAACAAATTAACCTTTCACACTTAAGACTGATCGAAAGTGAAAGGTTTAGCGCATGGGAAATCTGATCGTAAGCTTCATCACAGCTTTGGCCATGGCGGTCTCGATCTATAACGAGTCCAGCTCTATCCTTTTGGCATTCCTCGCTTATTCACTGACCGGCACATGCGTGCTTCTAAGTGTTTTGTTAACCGAAGCGGTTGCAGACCGGCGAGAAATCAGTTGAGCACAACCGAATAGCGGACGATCCGATTGTTATCGGAATCGCTGATGAAATAGCGACTTCCATCCACCGCGATCCCCTCCGGATCGTCAAATTTGCCCGGCCCCATCCCCGGTGACCCATCCCCCAAAACACCCAATAAGACGCCTTCTGGCGTGCTGTCGGGGTCGATCAGCAGGATGCGGTGCGCGTCCTGATCTGCCACAGCCAGATAGCCGAAATCAGTCACGTCCAGATAGCGCGGGCCAATGAACCCGAATTTTGGGTCATTTATCACCTGCAACTGTTCCAGATCAGGCGAATACCGCACGAGCCTGCGGTTGAAGTTGTCCGCCACCCAGATCGAACCGTCCGGCCCTTCGGCCACGTCATGTGCTCCGGGGTGACCGTCTGTGGCCGCGATCAGCTCGGTTCCGCTATAGCGCACCAAGGTCCCGATGCCGCTGGCCATGGCGTATAGGTCGCCATTGCTGTGCAATAGCGCGCCTTCGGTTCTTGGTGCTGAAACGCCCGTTTCCGGGGGCCTGCGCATCGCATCGATACTGTCGTAAAGTGCGACCGCACCGGCACCTGTTACAGCCACGGCAATGCGACCGTCGGGGCCAAAGGAGATGTCATGCACTCCGGGCAAAAGCCCTTCGCCCAACATCTCGATCAGCTCCAGTGTGTCGGGATCAAAGACGGCAATCCGCGCCCCGAACTTGTCGGCCACGTAAAGCCGCCCGTCGGGGCCAAGCGCCAGATCATGCGGATCGGCCAGAACCGCCTCGCTGGCCAGATCGAAGCTGGCGAAGGGCGGTGCGGCGTCTTGCGCGGCGGCGGGCGAGGCGAAGGCCAGAAGCAGGATCAGATGTCTCATAGGCCAAGAATAGCACGTTACCTTGGTGAGACCAGCCAGTTCAGGGGCGCCAGTTCAGCCAGTTGGCGATCAGGCGCAGGCCGGCAGCCTGGCTTTTCTCGGGGTGGAACTGGGTGCCGATCATGGTGTCGCGCCCGACAATTGCCGTGACGTCGCCGCCATAGTCGCAATGGGCCAGCCGCTGCGACAGGTCGGCCATTTCCATCTGATAGGAATGGACGAAATAGGCGTGATCACCTGTCGCAATCCCATCAAGCACCGGGTGGGGGCTGTCGATCACCAGATCGTTCCAGCCCATATGCGGCACTTTCAGCGTCGGGTCTGACGGTGCGATCCGGCGCACTTCGCCGTTGATCCAGCCAAGACCGTCGGTGGCGCTGATACTCGTGCCCCTTAAGGCCCATCAATTGCATGCCGACGCAGATGCCCAGAAAGGGCAGGGCGCGGACTTCGACTGCTTCGATCAGCGCGTCGTACAGGCCGCTCTGTCCCGAAGCGCTCTGCATGCACGCCGGGAAAGCGCCGTCGCCGGGCAGAACGATGCGGTCCGCGCGGGCACACGTCTTCGGCGCGGTCAGACACAAGCACCTCGCCCGCATCACCCTCGCGGGCCATGCGTTGAAAGGCTTTCTCGGCCGAATGCAGGTTGCCGGCGCCATAGTCGATCAGAACGGTCAGCATGCGGGTCTACAGCGCACCTTTGGTCGACGGGATCGCATCGGCTTTGCGCGGATCGGTTTCAACCGCTTCGCGCAACGCGCGGGCGACCGATTTGAACGCGGCTTCGGCGATGTGGTGGCTGTTGATCCCGTGCAGCGCGTCGACGTGCAGCGTGATCGCCGCCGTGGGTCGACGAACGCCTGAAAGAACTCGCGCACCAGTTCGGTGTCGAAAGTGCCAATCTTTGCGCGTCGGCAGATCGACGTTCCAGATCAGGTACGGCCGCGCCGACAGATCGAGCGCCGCGCGCACCAGAGCGTCGTCCATCGGCAAAAGGCAGGCGCCATAGCGGCGGATGCCGCGCTTGTCGCCCAGTGCCTGCGCCAGTGCCTGACCCAAAGCGATGCCGGTGTCTTCGACCGTGTGGTGATCGTCGATGTGCAGATCGCCGGTGGCGCGAATTGTCATGTCGATCAGCGAGTGGCGCGCCAGTTGGTCCAGCATATGGTCAAAGAACCCGACGCCGGTCTGATTGTCATAGGTTCCCGGTACCGTCGAGGTTCATCTCGACGCTGATATCGGTTTCAGCTGTTTTTCGCGTGACTGTTGCGCTGCGCATGGCCGCTCTCCTTGAACAAGGCGCTTATAGGCGTGGGTTTTGCTGGTCGGAAGCGTAAAGGGTTTCTGATGCAGAAATCGGGCCGGAAAATGGCACATTTTCCGCACAGGGCTAAAGGGGCCCTATAACTGTCCCAAGGCTTGGATTTCCTTGATTGTATACTGTTGTGCGCTTAAGTACCGGCTTCGGAATGGTGTTTGGAGGCACAATGACACAACGGGTAGAACGGCACAGGCTGCAAGTCGCAGACGAGTTGGCGACATTCATCGAAGCCGAGGTTTTGCCGGGCACGGGCGTCGAGGCCCCGACCTTTTGGGAAGCCTTCAGCCGGATTGCGCATGATCTGGCCCCAAAAAACCGCGCGCTGTTGGATAAACGTGCCGTCCTTCAAGGCAAAATCGATCAGTGGCATATCGCGCATCGGGACCAGCCGCATGACCACGAAGCCTATAAGGCGTTTCTGGAAGACATCGGCTATCTTGTGCCCGAGGGCGACGCCTTCGAGATCGAAACCACCAACACCGACCCTGAAATTGCAGCCGTTCCCGGCTCGCAGCTTGTCGTGCCGGTCACCAATGCACGCTATGCCCTGAACGCCGCCAACGCGCGCTGGGGCAGTCTTTACGATGCGTATTACGGCACTGACGCCACGGATGGCGTCGCTCCGTCTGGTCCATATGATCGGGGCCGCGGCGCACGCGTCGTCGCAAAATCGCGGGTGTTTCTGGACGAAGCTTTCCCGCTTGAGGGAACCAGCCATGCCGATGCGCGGCGCTATCATGTTCGTGACGGGACGCTTCTGGTTGATGATCATGCCGCTGCGCGAGCCCGAGAAGTTCGTCGGTTACCGCGGCAATCCAAAAGCGCCGGACGCCGTGCTTCTACGCAATCACGGCCTGCACGTCGAGCTTGGTGTTCGACCGCACCCATATGATCGGCAGCCGGGATCAGGCCGGGCTGGCGGACGTACAGCTGGAATCCGCAATGTCGGTGATCATGGACTGCGAGGACTCGGTCGCTTGCGTCGATGCCGAAGACAAGGTTCTGGCCTATCGCAACTGGCTGGGCCTGATGAAGGGCGACCTGACGGATACGTTCGAAAAGGGCGGCAAGACCGTTACCCGCGCCCTGAACCCTGACAAGACCTATACCGCACCGGATGGCGGCGAGGTCACCGTCAAGGGGCGCGCGCTGATGCTGGTGCGCAATGTGGGTCATCTGATGACCAATCCGGCGATCTTGACTGGAAGACGGATCACGAGATTTTCGAAGGTCTGATGGACGCGATTGTCACCGTGCTGATCGCCAAGCATGATCTGCTGAAAACGGGACGGCGCGGAATTCGCGTCACAGGGTCTGTCTATGTGGTCAAGCCAAAGATGCACGGCCCGGAAGAGGTTGCCTTTGCTGACCGAGACTTTCACACATGGTCGAAAAGGCGCTGGGCCTGCCACAGGACACGGTCAAAATCGGCATCATGGACGAAGAACGCCGCACGTCGTGTGAACCTGAAGGAATGTATTCGCGCCGCGAAAAGTCGCGCGTGGCCTTTATCAACACCGGGTTCCTCGATCGGACGGGCGATGAAATTCACACCTCGATGGAAGCAGGACCTTTCAGTCGCAAAGACTGGATCAAGCGCAAAAGCTGGATCACGGCCTATGAGAACCGCAACGTCGATATCGGTCTCGCCTGTGGATTGTCCGGCAAGGCTCAGATCGGCAAAGGCATGTGGGCCATGCCCGATCTGATGGCCGCGATGCTGGAAACCAAGATCGAACATCCGCAAGCGGGCGCAAATTGCGCCTGGGTCCCGTCCCCGACGGCGGCGACGTTGCATGCGCTGCACTATCACAAGGTGGATGTGTTCAAGGTGCAGGACGCTGAAAGCAGACGGGCGCGCGCGCCCATGTGGACGGATACTGGATATCCCGCTGGCCACATTCCGCAAATGGAACGAACCGCAGATTCAACGCGAAGTCGAAAACAACGCCCAAGGCATTCTTGGCTATGTCGTGCGCTGGATTGATCAGGGCGTTGGCTGTTCCAAAGTGCCTGACATCAACGATGTGGGCCTGATGGAAGACCGTGCCACGTGCCGGATCTCAGCGCAGGCACTGGCCAACTGGCTGCATCACGGGGTGGCCAGTAAGGATCAGGTGATGGATGCGATGAAGCGGATGGCGGTAGGTGTGGATGCGCAGAATGCAGGGGATCCGGCGTACAAGCCAATGGCACCAGGGTTCGACGGGATTGCCTTCAAGGCCGCCTGCGATCTGGTGTTTGAAGGCCGTGTGCAGCCGTCAGGCTATACCGAACCGGTGCTGCACAAGCGGCGATTAGAGCTAAAGTCTGCGTAAAAACGGGCCTCAAAGCGATTTTTCGGGCGCAGTTCATGCAAACTTTCGCATGAGGCGTGCGTATAGATTGCTGATGTTCGGTCAAATGTGGTGTAGTGTCAGTCGGGGTTGAAAGGATCTGAAGTTTATGGCGGTTGTCGGCGTTATCGGTAGTTCCTTCATGGTGAACGACCAGTACCCTGTCCTGATGGGCGGGCGCATGAACTGCGAAGCGGTCTGCTCAGGTGACCGGTGCCTTGCCGCTGATTGTGCCGTCCGATCCTTCGCTGGTTGATCTGAAGAAACTGCAAAGCGTGTGCGACGGGTTCCTGTTCACCGGTGCCCGCGCCAACGTGCATCCGGAAGAATACGGCGAGGAAGAAACCGAGGCGCATGGTGCGTTCGACCGCGCGCGTGACGCGGTTGCCTTGCCGCTGATCCGCGACTGTGTAGCGTCGGGCCAACCAATCCTGGCGAGTGTGCCGGGGGTTTCAGGAATTTAACGTGGCGATGGGTGGCTCGCTTTACCCCGAAATCCGGGATTTGCCGGGGCGGATGAACCACCGGATGCCACCCGATGGCACGGTCGAAGAAAAGTTCGCGCTGCGCCATGACGTGACGCTGACCGAAGGCGGGGTCTTTCACCAGGTGTTCGGCGCGTCGACCGTTCTGACCAATACGCTGCACGGCCAGGGCATCAAAGAAAAGGGCGAGCGGATCGTCATCGATGGCCGCGCGCCTGACGGGACGCCCGAGGCGATTTATGTCGAAGGGGCTCCGGGGTTTGCGTTGGGGGTGCAGTGGCATCCTGAATACAAAGCCAGCGAAGACCCTGTGTCACGCCCGCTGTTCAAAGCCTTTGGAGATGCCGTTCACGCTTGGGCCAAGGGCGAGCGTCCGGGACGACTTCGCAGCGCCTAGCGGTTTTCACGCCAGACTTTTTTGGCAGGGATTCGCGCCACATCGCCTAAGCATTTTTCGTTTTTCCAAGGCGCGGGTTTGCCCTATGAGTCCGCCCATGAAACGCTCACGCATCAACGACATCATGGCCTCTGCAGACGATATGATCCGCAGTCATGGCTTTACCCTTCCACCTTTTGCCTATTGGACGCCCGACGATTTCAAGACGCGCGTTGCAGATGGTACGGCGCGGCGCATTGCGGACTCGCGCATGGGCTGGGACATCACCGATTACGGGAAAGGCGACTATGACAATCTGGGCCTTTTCCTGTTCACGCTACGGAACGGGTCACCTGGCCGATCTCGAACGTGGGCGTGGCATGGTTTATGCCGAAAAGCTGCTGATCAGTCGGCAGGACCAGCTTAGCCCGATGCACACCCATATCATCAAGTCCGAAGATATCATCAACCGTGGTGGTGCTACTCTGATCATCGAGCTTTTTGGCTCGGACGCTGACGGAAGTTGTTCCAGCGACAAGGGCGGTATGGTGCTTTGCGACGGGTCTGGAACGCCCCTTTGGGCCGGGCGAGAAGCTGGCTCTGGCTCCGGGCGAAAGTGTCACGCTGAACCCGGGCGACTGGCATGCCTTCTGGGGCGAGGGCGGCGATGTGCTGATTGGCGAGGTCTCAACCGTCAATGACGATGTGACCGACAATATTTTCCGCGAACCAATAGGTCGCTTTGCCGAGATCGAGGAAGATACGGCGCCGACGCATCTTCTGGTCAGCGATTACGACAGATGGTTCACATTGTAACCAGGGCGCGCGCGTCCCGCGCTTTCAGGCATATCCGGCTGGCAGGGCCATAGGCGCCGATGTTTGACCGAAGTTCGGGGAAAATGCCGAACAGCTCATCACGGGCCGGATCCGTCAGGGTGCTGAGCCCCTGATCGCCGGGGAAAAAGCTTTCGGACGGCGCGCCATTGGCTATCACCAGTTCGTGCTGGTCAAACAGCATGTGAATATAGGTGACCATCCCGCCATAATCGATCGTCACACCAAAATCATCGACAAGGCTATGTGCTGGTGCCAGAACCTCGGGCTCGCCGAAGTGAAGCTGGGTCATATAGCCGCCGTAAAGCATCCGATGCTGGGGCGAGACCAGAAGATCGCGGTGATTGCCGATCGTGCCCTTGGCAAAGCGAATGGGTGCAAGTCTGCCGGTGGCCCGAACGCTTCTGCGTCCGATCCAGCGGATCGGTTGGGGCCCGTGATCGAGGGTCAGAACCAGATCACCTGCCTTTAACGCCTCAATCCGACGCTCGCCATGTGGGGTCTGGATTGCTGTGCCTTCGGTGAAGCAGATGATATTGTCGCGGTAATCGAAATCACGGACCAAAGCGACAGCGTCGGATCCGTCCGGGCTTACGTCGCCGTCGCTGTCGGTGAGGTTGAAATTGGTCCCATCATAGGCAACCCAACCCGACGTCTCGTCAATGACATCCGGGATGCCGTCACCGTCCGTGTCAACTGAAGCATCAATCGCAGCTTGTGAGACACCGTGCCCGGCTTCGTCGACGTCATTTATGCCGTCGTTATCCGAGTCGAGATCGAGGTAGTCCAGCGTGCCGTCGCCGTCCGTATCGACCGGCGTAAGGCCGACGTCGCCGCCAAATTCGTAAGCGTCATCAAGGCCATCGCCATCGGTATCGACGCCGGACGGTGGCACATAGCTTGCAGTGGTCTGTGCTTCGATATTGTCCGAAATGCCGTCATTATCGCTGTCGAGGTCCAGGCGGTCGACAAAACCATCGCCGTCGGAATCTACGTCAACAAGACCGGTGCCGGTGATATCCAGAGTATAAGAAACTGCGGGGTTGCCGTTCAGTGCCGTGACTTGTGATGCAGCATCGATTGTGATGATTAAACCCGGGACGCCACCGCCGATATCGACGACAGTCACCGTCTGTGTGACAGGAGTTGTCAGGGGTTGAAGCGATCCGGCGTTCTGCAAACCTGTCTGAAGCGGACCGGTGACAAACTCACCGTTGTTGAAATCCAAAGTGAAGGTTTCAGGGGTCTGATTGAGGTCGCCGTCGGCGAGGATGTTCGAAATTGTAACGGTGTCGCCAATACTGACGCCAACGCCCGTCAGGTTGATCGTGTCAGTCGACGTGCCACCCGAGTTAGGGACATCAACCTGCGTAGCAGTTGTCGTAAATGTCCCGGCGACCATCTCGTCGACGTTCAGGATGCCATCGCCGTCACTGTCGATGTCGGTATCGTCAGCAACCCCGTCGCCGTCTCTATCGGCCGGGTTGAGCACATACCGATCTGCGGTCAGCCCATAAACGTTTGTGCCACCTGAAGGCGCAGCCGTGCCAATTTCGACGCTTTCGATCGGCTTTGCTTCCAGCGCGTCCGAATAGGTGTTGGGCCCTGTGGGCGGCGGCATCAGGTAAAGATTGCCGTCCGTATCCTGCATCACGATGGCGTTTACGGTTGCCGTCGTGCCGTCAGTATAGGTGATGATCGTATTGCTGTAGATCATCGTGGCGTCATGCGTCAGAACGGGTCCGCCATCGATCGAGAATGTCTCGTTTGCGACGGCGTTATTTGCCTCATATGCGGTGGCGGTAGCTCCGCCCGAGAAATTGCCAGAAGGGTTGTCCGTGAAGGTCTGAACATTGCCCGCCATCGGCGCCGCCGCGCTGCCGAAGATTAGCCCTTCCAGCGCCGCGTCGTTTTCAGATGTCAGATTTCCTTCGACCGTGTCGATTTCCGGGCCGGTTCCAAGATAAAAAAGAACAAAGGTTGTTGCCATGCCCTAGCCCTCCACGAACGTGTTCTGGAAGGTCTTCAGATTAGGCAAACGGGACGGCCGACCACGCCTTTCGCAGGGCGCGAAAAGATCGGCCAAACAATCAGATGCAAGCGCAACCGGCATCGTCAACTACCCTCGGAACGGCAGTGACCGTTCCCCCCAAGTTATTGTTTTGTCCCGTCCGGCAGCAGGCAGCATTGGTCGGGATTCGCTTTAGGTGACTGTGCAGGATTGCGTTTCGCCTCGCAACCCCTATGCCCATCTAGGCAAAAACCCGCAACATCTAGCGTTGCGCGTTGAAGTTGTGCAAGTTCCTATTTGGCGGGCTGACAGGACGAAATGGTGTTCATCGCTTGTTTTTCACGCTAAATACCGACCATGCGTTGGATCGATCTTCCGCCCTTTTGGCTTTTGTTATGCGTGGTGCTGACCTGGGTTTCCCCTTGGGTTGTGCCATGGGGGTCAACTTTTTTGGGCGGACTTCTTTTCTTCACAGCAGGGGCGGTACTTACACTGGGCGCTTTGCTCGAATTTCGGCGCTCGGCGACGACAGTGATTCCCCGTCAGGCGCCAAGCGCATTGATCACGGGTGGCATCTTCCGTTGGTCACGCAATCCGATCTATCTGGCAGATATTCTCATTCTGCTGGCCTTTGCCTTGATCTGGGGGAAGTTGCTTGGCTTTCTGCTTGCGCCGGTTCTTGCCGTGTTTCTGGATCGGCGCTTTATCCGCGCGGAAGAAATGCGGCTTCGGGCGGCATTTGGCGATGCTTTTGACCGCTATGCAGAAACGACCCGACGCTGGATTTAGGGCGGGTTCCAGCGCGGCATTGCGACCGCTTGTGCAAAATTGTGGTGGCCATTAGAAGCAATCCACTTAAATGTAGGCCAAATCCTATCAAGGGGGGACAGTCCTGACATGAAGATCGGTGCGCCAAAAGAAGCGGCCGCAGACGAAGCACGGGTGGCGATGACGCCGCAAAGTGCAAAGGATCTGCAAAAGCTTGGGTATGAATGCCTTATTCAGAAGGGGGCGGGTTCCGCCGCCGGGTTTGACGACAAAGCTTATGAAGAGGCAGGCGTGAAGATCGTCAGCGGTGCCGCTTTGTGGAAAGAGGCCGAGATTGTCGCCAAGGTTCGGCCCCCCACAGATGCCGAAGCCAAGAAACTGGATGCGGGTCAGACGCTGATCTCGTTCTTCTATCCTGCCGCGAATGGCGACTTGCTTGAAATTGCCAAAGGGCAGGGTGCCAACGTCATTGCGATGGATATGGTGCCGCGCATCAGCCGGGCGCAAAAGATGGACGCGCTGTCTTCTATGGCAAATATCGCAGGGTACCGCGCTGTTATCGAAGCAGGAAACAATTTTGGCCGGTTCTTTACCGGTCAGGTGACGGCTGCTGGTAAAGTGCCGCCTGCGAAGGTTCTTGTGGTCGGCGCTGGCGTTGCTGGTCTGGCTGCAATCGGGACGGCGACCTCGCTGGGTGCGATCACTTACGCCTTCGATGTGCGCCCCGAAGTGGCCGAACAGATTGAATCGATGGGGGCTGAGTTTGTCTTTCTCGACTTTGAGGAAGCTGCCCAAGATGGGGCTGCGACGGGCGGCTATGCGGCTCCGTCTTCGCCTGAGTTTCAGGCCAAGCAGTTGGAAAAGTTCCGCGAACTGGCGCCTGACATCGACATTGTCATCACCACCGCACTGATCCCCAACCGCGATGCGCCGATCCTTTGGACCACGGATATGGTCGAGATGATGAAGCCGGGTTCGGTGATCGTCGACCTGGCCGCCGAGCGGGGCGGCAACTGTGAGCTGACCGAAAAAGACAAGAAGATCGTGACCGACAATGGCGTGACCATTGTGGGCTATACCGATTTTCCGTCGCGGATGGCCGCGCAGTCGTCGCTGCTTTATTCTAACAATATCCGCCACATGATGACCGATCTTACACCTGAAAAAGACGGTGTGGTCGTGCACAACATGGAAGACGACGTGATCCGGGGGGCCACCGTCACCTATGGTGGCGAGATTACCTATCCGCCCCCGCCGCCAAAGGTTGCCGCCATCGCAGCACAGCCTGCGAAGGAAAAGCCCCGCGAACTGACGACGGAAGAAAAGCGGCGAAAGAGGTTGCGGCCTTCAAGGAAGCAACCAAGCAACAGGTGACCTTGCTGGTCGCTGGCGGTGCGCTGATGTTGCTGATCGGGGCCTTTGCGCCTGCCAGCTTCATGCAGCATTTCGTGGTTTTCGCACTCGCCTGCTTCGTGGGCTTTCAGGTCATCTGGAACGTCAGCCACGCTTTGCACACGCCATTGATGGCGGTGACGAACGCCATTTCCGGCATCGTGATCGTGGGCGCTTTGCTGCAGATCGGCTCGGCCAATTGGCTGGTGGTTTTGCTCAGTTTCATTGGCGTGTTGATTGCGTCGATCAATATCGTGGGGGGCTTTCTGGTAACACGCCGGATGCTCGCCATGTTCCAGAAATCTTAAGGGGGCTGGGGAAATGTTGTCCAACGGACTTGTCTCGGCCAGCTATATCGCGGCTTCGGTACTCTTCATCCTCGCGCTTGGCGGGTTGTCGAATCAGGAAAGCGCGAAACGCGCGGTCTGGTACGGCATTGTCGGCATGGGCGATGGCGGTGCTGGCCACGGTTCTGGCGCCCGGCGTCCAGAACCTTGCACTGATCATCGTGGCCATCGCGGCGGGCGCCTTTGCGGGCACCTATGTCGCGGGCAAAGTGCAAGATGACCGAGATGCCACAGCTTGTGGCGGCGTTGCACTCTTTCGTCGGTCTGGCGGCGGTGTTTATTGGCTTGAACGCTGACATCATGCTTGGTGCGGTTTCTGCGATGCGCGACGCCGGAACGGCTTTTGGTGATGCCGATCTTGACGGCCTTTGGCGAAACGCTTTGGAAGAAGGACGCGGTCGAAATCGCGATCCTGAAGGTCGAAGTCTTCCTTGGTATCTTCATCGGCGCTGTGACTTTCACCGGGTCCATCGTGGCCTTTGGCAAACTGGCCGGTAAGATCGACGGCAAGCCTGTGAAGCTGAAGCTGCCAAGCGAAGAGGCCGCGATCCCGTTCATCTCGGGTCATTGGCTGAACGCGATCAGCCTTGTCGCCTGTCTGATCCTTGGCTTGATGTATTTCAACGGCGCTGGCATCTGGACCATGGTGCTGGTGACGCTGATTGCGGGCTTTATCGGCTGGCATCTGATCATGGGCATCGGCGGCGCGGATATGCCTGTCGTGGTGTCCATGCTGAACAGCTACTCCGGTTGGGCAGCAGCGGCGATTGGTTTCACGCTTGGGAACGACCTGCTGATCGTGACCGGCGCGCTGGTCGGCTCATCCGGTGCGATCCTGTCGTACATCATGTGTAAGGCGATGAACCGAAACTTTGTCAGCGTCATCCTTGGCGGTTTCGGCGGCGACGTTGGCCCTCAGATGGAAGTCGAGGGCGAACAGGTGGCGATTGATGCCGACGGTGTCGCGGCGGCTTTGAACGACGCCGACAGCGTGATCATCATTCCGGGCTACGGCATGGCTGTGGCACAGGCTCAGCAGTCGGTGTCCGAGTTGACGCGCAAGCTGCGCGCGCAAGGCAAGACAGTGCGCTTCGCCATTCACCCGGTTGCCGGTCGTTTGCCGGGACACATGAATGTGCTTCTGGCCGAGGCGCGCGTGCCCTATGACATCGTGCTGGAAATGGACGAGATCAACGATGACTTCCCGTCGACAGACGTGGCGATTGTCATCGGCTCGAATGACATCGTGAACCCGGCGGCTCAGGATGATCCGAACTCGCCCATCGCCGGTATGCCGGTGCTGGAGTGCTGGAAGGCCAAGCAGGTCTTCGTGTCCAAGCGCGGGCCAAGGCACGGGTTATTCGGGCATCGAGAACCCGCTATTCTATAAAGAGAATACGCGGATGTTCTATGGCGACGCCAAGGCCAGCCTCGACAGCCTGTTGCCGAAGATCGACTGAGACAAGACTGACATAAGGTCCCGCCTCGGCGGGCCTTTTCTTTTGGGGTGCGTGCGATGGAATATCGCTGGGTCATTTTGCTGGTCTTGTTCTTTGCGCGCACTGTTATGGCGTTCCAGTTCCAATCTGTTGCCGCCCTATCCCCTTTGATGATCGAAAGTCTGGCCGTGACCCTTGTGGAAATCGGCTTGTTGATCGGACTTTACCTGGGGCCGGGCATCATCGTCGCTGTGATCGGGGGCACAGTGGCATCGGTGTTCGGAGACCGCCGAACCGTGTTTGCCAGCCTTCTGTTGATGGTGGTGGGCAGCGTTATGGTGGCCGAGGCCGCTTCGCTGAACGGGCTTCTGGCAGGACGTGTGGTGTCGGGGATTGGCGGCGTGATCGTCAATGTGGTCATGACCAAAATGGTGATCGACTGGTTCGCCGGGCGCAACATTGCCACAGCGATGGCGATTTTTATTGCGTCATGGCCTATGGGGATCGCTTTGGCGCTGGTGGTCTTGCCATGGCTTGCGGGCAGAGGCGGGCTAGAGATGGCATGGTTTGGCGTGACCGTGGCGACGTCTTTGGCGCTTGTTGTGTTTATCCTGTTTTACCGCACGCCTGAGGGGGCAGCACCAGGCGGAAAGTTGAAGATTGTCAATTTGCCGTGGGGTCCACTGATAATGGCGGCGGCGGTTTGGGCGCTTTATAACACCGCGCTGGCCATGGTGTTCGGCTTTGGCCCAATCATTCTCGTGGAGAGGGGACTGCCCGCTGCCTCGGCCAGTTCGGCTACAAGCTTGTTCATGTTTGCCATCGTGGTATCCGCACCGCTTGGAGGCTGGGTGGCTGACAGGTTCGGCCTGCGGGACGCCTTCATCGCGATCAGCGTGGTGGCGGGCATGCTTTTGCTTCCGGTGCTGCTGTACGTGCCGGTGTCAGTCGCCCTGGTTGCCTTCGCTTTGGTGGGCTTCGTTGTTGGGCTGGGAGCAGGTGCGGTTGTCAGCCTGCCATCCGAGATCCTCTCGCCCGAAGCGCGAGCCTTTGGCATGGGGGTTTATTATGCCATTTACTACGTCCTTATGATGGCGGCACCTGCAGTTGCAGGCACCGTTGCCGAGGCTTTGGACAACGTCAATGTGGCATTCGTTTTGGGCTCGGGCTTTATGGGCGCGGCAATCCTCGCGTTTTGGGCGTTTCAGCGCGCCGCGCGCGCAGTATCAGGGCACGGCGCCTAGGCCTCGCGCCATTCGCCGGGGGCAATGCCGTCGAGGCTCCAGTCGCCGATTTGCCAGCGGATCAGCCGGAGCGTGGGAAAGCCGATGGCGGCGGTCATGCGGCGGACTTGGCGGTTGCGGCCTTCGGTGATGGTGATTTCGATCCAGCGGTCGGGGACGGTCTGGCGGATGCGGACGGGCGGGTCGCGGTCCCAGACGTTTGGCGGGTCGATCAGCCGGGCTTTGGCGGGTCGAGTGGGGCCGTCTTTTAGGGTTACGCCATCGCGGAGGGGTTGCAGATCGGCGTCGGATGGCGCGCCTTCGACCTGGACGAGATAGGTCTTTTCGGTCCGCGCTTTCGGCGTGGCAATCCGGGCTTGCAGCTTGCCATTGTCGGTGAGGACCAGCAGGCCCTCGCTGTCGCGGTCAAGCCTGCCAGCGGCATAGACGTCTGACGGCAAGCCGAAGCTAGAGAGGGTCGGGCGAGGCGAGGGGCTTTTTGCGTCGGTGAATTGCGAGAGCACGTCCATGGGTTTGTTGAACAGGATTATGCGGGACATTTGCTTTGCTGCTCATAGGGTTGCGACGCCAAAGGCGTCGCGGCAAGCGAGGGGGTTTCACCCCCTCACACTCCCCCAGCATATTTCAGGGCCGATGAAGGGCAAGGGGCGTTTCAAAACTGACGTGGTGTACCGATTTTTCTCATTATGGGCGCGGTCGTCAGCCCGTAAAGAACGCCCAGTCTTAAAGGGAGGATATCATGGGCAAGAGAAACGAGCTTATCAAAAAGTATGCGGAAGATCTTCAGCTCAAGTGCGGGATGAAGCCGGATATGGCGTTGTTGACCAAAGTGACGATTGGCTGTGGCCCATCGATTTACAATGCGGATGCTTTCACGGTGGCTGGATCGCAGGTGTCAGAGCTTGAGACCGTCAAGGACAGTTTTCTGGTGAAGAAGCTGGGTTTGGCGGATGGCCCGCAGTTGATGGATGCCATCGACACCGTGATCGAGACTTATGGTCGGTCCGAAAGAGCCAAGTACCGCGCCGTGATCTATTACATGCTGGTCAAGCATTTCAGCAAAGAATCCGTTTACAACTGATCCTGTCTGGCCCGCTTCTGGCGGGCCAGAACGCGCAGGCGCGAGAGGATTTCGTCGCGGTCCAGATAACAGCCCTCAAGACGGCGCGTGCCGCTTTGCGGATCGAAGCTGTCGCGCCCATGCAGGATACGGCGGTTGTCGAAGAGCACAAGGTCTCCGGCTTGGAACGGCGTGCGGCAGATGAAGCGGTGTGATCGGCAATGCGCCGTGAACAGCCTTAGGGCACGATAAGCGCGGGCGATATCGCTGTCGGCCATGTCGGGGAAAAAGCGCAGGAAGCCGGTGTTGCGAATTTCGGTAACTGCGCCCTTGGCGTCGGTCTCGATGATCGGGCCGGAAAATCGATAGTCGCTGTCGCGGTGGCGGTTGGTAAACACCCATGACAGCTCCGTCAGGGCATCAAAAGCTTCAGGGTCTTCCTGGCGGAAGGCTTCGGCCACCGCAAAGCCGTCGGCCATGGTGCTGGCTCCACCGGTGGCCGTGTTTTCACGACAGAGCAGGATTTGCAGACCCGGTTGGGTTTCGCGCGTGGCAAGGTCGGTGTGACCATCCAGCGAAACCGAGGTATAGGCCGTGCTGTCAGGATCGGGCTTGGTTTCGACCGAGAACAGGAAGCCGAAGTTCGAACTGCGCAAGGTGCCGATGCGTTCGCCCACACGTTGGGCGGTGCCCGCATCCGTGGGCAGGTTTCGGAGGCGCGCAAAGCCGCTTTCCCATGTGACGTGAAGCCAGTCACCCAAAGCAGCATCGTCGGTCATCACCAAGGGGCCGTCGAAGGTGGGCGGCTTTGGCATGTCGGCGGCTTCCCAGGGGCTTTGCTTTGGGATGTCGTGTTCGGGCCGCCAGCGGCCTTCGGCCATCGAGCGCAGCCAGCCCGGATGAAAGACGCCTTTGTGGCCATCGGGGCCAAAAGTGATCTGAACCGCGGTCGCGCTTGGGTGGATATCGGTGACATGCGTTTCGGCGGGAAGCTGGTCGATCTCGGTTTCGCGTTCGCGGGTCACATGGTCGATCACGCGCGGCGTGACTTCGTTTTCGCGAAGCCAAAGCGCGTAGAAGCGATGGGACAGACCATCGGGCCAAGTGGCGGTGACAAAGTCGCCTTCGGCGGTGAGGGTCGGCAGGGGGCCTGTCGGATGCGGTGCAAAATCCGGGGCAAGCGGAGGCTCTGCGGTGTCGGCCATTGAGTTGATCCCTTTTCAGCTTTGTCGCGGGCGCACTTCATAGCCCCGCTCGGATGGTTCATCGTCGACAATTTCCGCCGGAAAGCCCGGTGCGCGGATATCAAGGCCCGTGGGGTCTTCATAGCGGCGGATGATGTTGGGGGAATTCTCGCGGGGGCCATAGGTGGCGATGGCGTCGCGGAACATCTCGACCAACAGGGGCGAAAGTGTCAGCGGCACGTCGTTGTCTTGCGCGATCTGGTCGAAGAGGCCGATGTCTTTCAGAACAAGGTCCATGGTAAACTTGATGTCTCGCGATCCGTTCAGGATGATCTGGCTTTCGGTTTCATGCACGAAGCTGTTGCCCGAGGAAATGCGGATCGCTTCATAGGTTGTCGCCAGATCCAATCCGGCGGCCTTCATCGTGGTCAGCGCTTCGGCCAGGGCAACCAGATGAGTTGTGGCCAGATAGTTGGTCATGACCTTGAGTTTCGAGGCTGATCCGATGGGGCCAGTGTGTAGCACGCGGCGGCCCAGAACGGTGAGAACGGGCAGCATGGCATCGAAGGTGCCGCGGTCGCCGCCTGCAAAGATCGAGATATTGCCGGTGGCCGCGCGGTGGCATCCGCCCGAGACGGGACATTCAATAGCGGCGGCACCAGTGGCTTCGACGAGGCCCGCAAGCCGGATCATCTCGTCGGCGTCGGTGGTGGACATCTCGGCCCAGATTTTCCCCGGACCAAGGGCGGTCAGCAAGCCGTCTTCGCCTTCCATCACGGCGGCCGAGGCTGCAGGCGAGGGCAGGCAGGTGATCGTCAAATCGGTGGCACGGACCAGATCGGCAGGGCTGTCGGCCCAATGGGCGCCTTGGTCCAGAAACGGTTGGGCCGTGTCGCGGTCAAGGTCGCGGACTGTCAGGTCAAAACCGTTCTGCAGAAGGTTGCCTGCCAGTTTGCCGCCCACATTGCCAAGGCCGATGAAGCCGATTTTCATGAAGTCTCTCCCGTGCTTTGATCCGAAAGTGTCAAGGGTTTGCCGCGCAGAACCGACCATTTGCGGCATCCATTTCGGTTTCGCGACAGGTTTGCTGATGGGTTGCGTCCGGCCCCGCTTCGGTGCTTGATCACGGTCATGAAACGACCTTCCGAAACCGATCTTGCCGCCAGCCTTCCTGCAAGTGTGCCTTTCGTGGGCCCCGAAGCGCTGGAGCGTCAGCGGGGTGTGACCTTCCAAGTGCGTATCGGCGCGAACGAAAGCGTCTTTGGCCCGTCGCCGGGGGCGTTACAGGCGATCCGCGATGCGGCCACCGAAGCTTGGATGTACGGCGATCCGGAAAGCTTTGATCTGCGGCACGCCTTGGCGGCGTTGCTGGGCATTCAGCCGGACGAGGTTGTCGTGGGCGAAGGGATCGACGCGCTGTTAGGCTATGTGGTGCGGCTTTACGCAGGGCCGGGCGACGCGGTGGTGACCTCGGACGGTGCGTATCCCACGTTCAATTATCATGTGGCGGGCTTTGGCGGGCGGCTGATCAAGGTGCCTTATGTCGATGACAAGGAAGACCCCGAAAGCCTGTTGCAGGCTGCGCGGGAAAACGACGCCAAGCTGATCTATCTGGCGAACCCGGACAATCCGATGGGGTCTTGGCATACTGCGGATGTGATCGAGGCAATGATAGCAGGAATGCCCGACGGATGTCTGTTGGTGCTGGACGAAGCCTATGCCGAATTCGCACCTGTTGGTGCGGTGCCTGCGATAGACACAGGCAATCCTCAGGTGATCCGGATGCGGACCTTTTCCAAGGCGCATGGGATGGCGGGAATGCGGATTGGCTATGCCTTTGGCGAGGCTCAGGTGATCCGTGGGTTCGAGAAGATCCGCAATCATTTCGGGATGAGCCGGGTCAGTCAGGCCGCGGCCATGGCGGCCTTGGCCGAACCTGATTGGGTTGCCAAGGTGCGGGAACTGGTCGAGGCCGCCCGCGACCGCATCGCAAAGATCGCGCGGGACAATGGCCTGACGCCTTTGCCATCGGCCACAAATTTCGTGACGATTGACTGTGGGGGCGACGGGGCCTTTGCCAAAGCCGTTCTGGATCAATTGGTTGCGCGAGACGTTTTTGTGCGCATGCCCTTCGCCGAACCGGGCAATCGGTGCATCCGGATCAGTGCTGGCACCGGGCCGGAACTCGATCTGTTTGCAGCCGCCTTGCCGCAGGCATTGGCAGCGGCGCGGGCTGGCTAAAATTCGCCTCTCCGCAAGATTATTACTCGAAATCTTCGGAATCTCGCGCTAAAATGTCTGCCATGCGCGAAGTTGAAAATTACACGAATGCTTTCCTTGTCGCGGCTTTCGTCGTTGTTTTCATAGTGCTTTTTGCCATCTGGGCGATCTGGGGTCTGATCATGGCAGGGCTGGTGTCATGGACGGCCGACAGGCTGATCACTGTCGATTTCCGCTCGGGTCGAAACTGACCGCCGCCAGCTTCCCTCTGCTTTAAGCCTCTTCCGCGATGACGGCTGCGGCCTTCTCGGTCCCGCCGCTTTGATGCGGCAGGTCCACCGCTTTCATCCCTGCTTCGATCGTCGCCAAAGCGCCCAAGATCATCTGGGCGTTCACATGGCCCATATGCCCCAGCCGGAAAAAGTTGTGCCATTCGGGCGCGTCGGGTTCCGCCATGCCAAGGCCGATGCCAAGGGTCAGCCCGGCTTTGGTTTCGCACCATTGGCGGAGCGCCGTGGCCTTGTCGGACCCGGCGCGAAGGGCGGTGACAGAATGCGACCGGATCGCCGGATTGGCGATGTTCAACTCTAGCGGGCCGTTCTGAGACCAATGATCGAACGCCGCCCAGACCGCGCGGGCGAGTGTGGCGTGTCGCGCAAATACGGCATCCAGGCCTTCTTCGTCGATCATCGTCAGTGCTTCGTCGAGACCATAAAGATGGTGGGTGGGCGCCGTGCCGCAGAAATAGCGATACAGTTGATCCGCCCCTGCACGCGGGCGCCAATCCCAGTAATGCGTGACACAGCCAGCGGTATCGCGGGCGCGGTCTGCCTTGTCGTTGAAGTATACAAAGGCCATGCCGGGCGGGGTCATCAGACCTTTTTGCGATCCGGCAACCATGACATCGACGCCCCAAGCATCCATTTCGAACCGGTCGCAACCCAGCGAGGCCATGCAGTCGATCATCAAAAGGGCTGGGTGGCCGGTCGCGTCAATTGCGGCGCGAAGGGCTGCGATATCGTTGCGCACCCCGGTCGAGGTGTCGGTCTGGACCGTCATCACGGCTTTGATCTGGCCTGCGGTATCGGCGCGCAGACGTTCGGTGACGGCCTCAAGATCAATTGCCGCGCGTTTGCCGAAGTCGAGAACTTCGGTTTCTACACCCATGGCGCGGGCAACTTCGGCCCAACCGGCGGCAAAACGCCCTGTCGAAGGCACAAGCACCAGATCGCCGGGCGAGAAGATATTGGAAACAGCAGCCTCCCACGACCCGTGCCCATTGGTGATATACATCGCCACATGGGCCTTGGTCCGCGCGACCGATTGAAGGCGGCTGACGATGCTTGGCATCATTTCAAGCAATTCGCCGTAATAGATATTGGGCGCAGCACGGTGCATGGCGCGCAAAACACGCTCGGGCATCACAGAAGGGCCGGGTATGGCAAGATAGCTTTGTCCGCTGGCAAGGGTCACGTCACGCGCCTTTTCACTAGATTTTCACCCAGAGCCCTACGATGGAGACAAAAGCCCGTCAATGCGGCGAAGCCATGCGTTTTGTGGGCGGCTTGTGCCCCGCGTCAAGCCGGGCTAGCAAAGGTTGAACCGGCGGCCCCGGATAAAAGCCCGGATTGCAGGACGTGACCGAGACAGAACCCACCCAAACCACGCGCACCGAAGGATCGGCCAATGGGCCGTTCTTGACGTGGATATGGCGCGATTATCTGCGCCCGCGTCGCGGCAGAATGGGGCTTGGGCTGGTGCTGATGGCGGTCGAAGGCTCCATGCTGGGCGCGCTCAGCTATATCATGAAGCCGATGTTCGACACCGTGTTCATCGCGGGCGACCGGGGCGCTGTCTATTGGGTGGCCGCGGCCGTGGCGGCTATTTTCCTTATTCGGGCTGGCGCAGCTTTTGGGCATCGCACGTTGATCCAAGGAGCTGGCCTTCAGATCATCGCGTCGATGCAGCGCAATATGCTGGGCCATCTTCTGACGCTGGACAGCGCTTATTTTCATAGAATCCGCCCGGCACGCTGATCGAGCGTGTGCGGGGCGACACAACCGTTGCCAACCAAATCTGGAATACGGTGCTGGGGGCCGCGGGTCGTGACGTTGTCAGCCTGATAGCCCTTTTGGCGGTTGCGATCTCGGTCGATCCGGTCTGGACGCTGGTGGCGGTGGCGGCTCTTCCGCTTTTGCTGGTGCCGGTGATGGTCTTGCTGCGGTATGTGCGCAAGTCCACGCTGGCCGCCCGCGAGGCCGCCGCACATTTGTCGACCCGGCTGGACGAGATTTTTCACGGCGTCGACACGATCAAACTGAACACCAGCGAGACCCATGAAGAAAACCGTTTCAGCGGCGTCGTCGACGGCTTCCTTCGCCAAGAAATGAAAGCACGCGTCGGGCGGGCCGGTATACCTGTGATGACCGATATTGTGGCGGCCATCGGCTTTGCGGGTGTGCTGATTTACGGCGGCAATCAGATCATCGACGGCGACAAGACCGTGGGCGAATTCATGTCGTTCTTCACAGCGATTGGCCTGTTGTTCGAGCCGCTGCGGCGGGTGGCAAACTCTGGCCGGTTCCTGGCAGACCGCGCGCGCCAGTCTGGAGCGGATTCAAAGCGTGTTTCAGGTGGCACCGACCATCCTGTCGCCAGATCATTCCGTGGGCCTGTCCGTTGATCCGCGTCAGGCGGACGTGGTTTTTGACAATGTTGTGCTCAATTACGGTGACGAGCCCGCGCTGAACGGGGCCAGTTTTGTCGCAAAGGCCGGAGAGACGACAGCCTTGGTGGGCGCCTCGGGCGCTGGAAAATCCACGACATTCAATGTTTTGACGCGGCTGGCTGATACAACGTCCGGGCGCGTGACAGTTGGCGGCGTCGAGACGACCGCTTTGGGTTTGGCTGACCTGCGTGCGCTGTTTTCGGTCGTCACGCAGGATGCACCGATGTTCGATGAAAGCCTGCGGGACAATGTCGTTCTGGCCACCGGGGGCGTTGATGATGCCCGCCTTGCAGCGGCATTGGACGCGGCACATCTGACCGATTTTGTCGCCGATCAACCCACGGGTCTTGAGACACCCGCCGGGCCGCGTGGCTCGCAGCTTTCGGGCGGGCAACGCCAACGCGTGGCGATTGCGCGGGCCTTGTTGCGTGACGCGCCGATCCTTTTGCTGGACGAAGCGACCAGTGCGCTGGACGCCGAAAGCGAGGTACGGGTGCAAGAGGCTTTGGACCGGTTGTCCAGCAATCGCACCACACTTGTCATCGCGCACCGGCTGTCAACGATCCGGCAGGCCGACAAGATTGTGGTGATGGACAAAGGCCAAGTGGTCGATGAAGGCACGCACAACGAACTTCTGGCACGCGGCGGCCACTATGCCCGGCTTTACGAAATGCAGTTCCGCGAGGATTGAGCGGTAGTCTGGTTGAATCCAGCTTTGGAAACGAGGAGCGCCGGACCTTGGCAGGATGCGTGATTTTCGATTTGGACGGCACTCTCATTGATAGCGAGACGCATTGCTTGCAAGCACTAGTCGAAATTATTCCGGGCCTAAGTCTTTCTCCGGCGGAGCTATTGCTTAGGTTCAGGGGCAGGAAGCTGGACGCGATTTTCGGCGATATCTGTGCAGAAATAGACTGTGAACTTCCGGACGACATTGAGCTGACGTACCGGAAACGCTCAAACGCGCCAATCAGCAAGTTTGGTGTATCTTTTTCGGGGGTCGAGCATGCCTTAAGCTGCATCGATCTGCCTATTTGCGTGGCGTCAGGTGGACCGCTGTCAAAAATTGAGATGCTCCTCAGCAAAAACGGATTGCTTGAATTCTTTGGGGGTTCACTGTTCAGTTCCTATCATGTGAATTCCTGGAAACCCTCGCCGGACCTGTTCTTGCATGCCTCTCGTTCCATGGGAGCGATGCCCGAACGTTGTATCGTCGTTGAGGACAGCGAAGTCGGCATTTCCGCAGCGATAGCGGCTGGGATGACGCCGGTGCATTTTTGCGAAACCGGGGCGAAGCCGCTAAGCAGTTATAATTTTAGTCACTACAGTCAATTATCAGATATTATTAAGGAAATATGCTCGAAGGACGGTGAGGTCTGACGTCCCGTTAGGGCCGCAAAGTCGCCTATCGTTTCTCATGGCGAGCTTTCAACGCGGAGGGATCGGCTCCCATCAAATAGCGGGTCAGCGTGGTCAGGTTTCGCGTCACGCGGCGCGTCCAGCCATCCGCGATATACCGTTCGGCCGAGGTCAGGGCATCAGCATTCAGCGGGACAAGCTGGCCTTTGAGGCGGCGGGCGAGGGCGACGTCTTCCATCAGCGGCAGGTCCGGGACGCCGCCTGCAGCGTCCAGCAGGTTGCGGCTGATCAGCAGGCCTTGATCGCCGGAGGGCAGACCAAGGTAGCGCGCGCGGAGGTTGGCACCGCCAGCGATCAGGCGGGGAGCCATGCCTTTGGCGCGGAACCTGAATTGGAACCAACCGGCCTTGTCGGGGGTCAGGGCGATATGGCGTCGTGCGACCTCGGTCCATCCCTCGGACAGCCAAGTGTCAGCGTGCAGGATCAGCAGCCAATCCCCTTTGGACGCTTCCACGCCGCGGGCGATCTGGCCGCCGCGCCCGGCAGGACCCGTGACCCAGACTGCGCCCAGCTCGCGGGCCACGTCTTCGGTCTGATCAGTCGAACCGCCGTCTGACAGCACCAACTCGCCGATCAAGCCTTCGGTGGCACCCGCCAAAAGGGCGTCCGCCGTGGCGGGCAGGACGTGGGCCGCGTTCAGCGTGGGGATCACAACGGAAATGGGGGCTGGCATCAGGCGTTTCACCGTCCGGGTTTCGCTCCTATATAGGCCTCAGCACCAAAGGAGGCCAGCCATGGGCGCGCGTCGTGTCTTACGTATCACCGGCAATGACCGAAAGACGTTCTTGCAGAACCTCGTGACGAATAATGTGGAAGGTTTGTCGGCGGGGCTGGTCTGGACAGCACTTCTGACGCCGCAGGGCAAATATCTGGCGGATTTCTTCCTTGTGCCCGAGGACGATGCGATCCTTCTGGATGTGGCCGAACCCTTGGCAGCAGGCTTGTTACAGCGCCTGACGATGTACCGTTTGCGCGCCGATGTGGCGATTGAAGCGACGGAGCTGGAGGTAAGCCGGGGCTTGGGCGACGCACCGGAAGGGGCGTTTGCCGATCCGCGCGATCCGTCACTTGGCTGGCGCGCCTATGACGGACGGCCAGGGCAGGAGGCGGACTGGGAGGCTTTGCGTGTCGCGGCAGGTGTACCCGAAAGCGGCATTGAGCTGATCCCCAACGACAGTTATCCGCTTGAAATGGGCTTCGAGCGTTTGCACGGCGTTGATTTCAAGAAGGGCTGCTATGTGGGGCAAGAAGTCACCGCCCGGATGAAGCACAAGACCGAGTTGCGCAAAGGTCTGGCGCGGGTGCGCGTCACAGGTGCGGTCCCGGTGGGAAGCGAGATCGTGAACGGCAAGGGGTCCGTGGTCGGCACGCTTTATACGCAGGCGGGTGGCATGGGGCTGGCCTATGTCCGGCATGACCGGGTTGACGATGCGATGCGGGCGGGTGACGCAGAGGTTGTTTTGGATAATTAGTGCTCGCGTCCAAATAACACTCAATTTCTACCCCATTTTGAACATATCGCTCCGATTGGTTCGCCGTCAGGCAGATATCTCTTATATCTTATCACACACACACTTGGTGGCAGTTTCCGGGTCGGGGGACTGCCACCGTTTGTTTTGTGGATCACTTCTGTCTTTGCGGGGCTGACCTGACATGCAAACATCGCATGAACAGAAAGGCTTTTTGCGATGGATGATCCTATTCTGATCTGTGGTGCTGCACGAACGCCGCTTGGCGCGTTTCAAGGGGCTTTTACGGGCGTTTCGGCCACCGAATTGGGGGCTGTGGCGATCCGGGCGGCGCTTGCGGACGCGGGGCTGGCTTCGGAGGCTGTGGATGAAGTGCAGATGGGCAATGTCTTGTCCGCAGGCTTGGGGCAGGCACCTGCGCGGCAGGCGGCTTTGGCGGCAGGTCTGCCTGTATCGGTGCCTTGTACCACGATTTCAAAGGTTTGCGGGTCGGGGATGAAGGCGGTCATGCAGGGTCATGACGCGATTTTCGCCGGGTCTGTCGGCGTTGCTGTGGCCGGCGGGATGGAGAGTATGACGGGTGCGCCCTATCTGCTGCCGCAAGGGCGGGGCGGTGCACGGATCGGGCACAGCCAGATGCTGGATCACATGATGCTGGACGGGTTGGAGGATGCCTATGACATCGCCCCCGACGGGACCCGTCGGTCGATGGGGACCTTCGGCGAGGATTGCGCCGAGAAGTACCAGTTTACCCGCGACGATCAGGATGCCTTTGCGGTGGAAAGTGTCACGCGGGCGAAGGCTGCGGCGGGCGGCGCGTTTGATTGGGAAATAGCGCCGGTGACGGTGAAAACGCGGAAGGGCGAGGTTATTGTCGATAAGGACGAGGGGCCAGAGCGGATTGATCCGGCGAAGATCCCAACGCTGAAACCTGCGTTCAAGAAGGATGGGACGATCACGGCGGCGTCGTCTTCCTCGATCAACGATGGGGCGGCGGCTTTGGTGCTGGCGCGGGCCTCAAAGGCCGAAGCTTTGGGGTTGTCGCCGATTGCCCGGATTGTGGGGCACAGCGCCTTTGCGGGCGAACCCGGGTGGTTCACCACGGCGCCGGTTTTTGCCATGCGCGCTTTGTTCGAAAAGATCGGTTGGGCGGTGGATGATGTCGATTTGTTCGAGATCAACGAGGCCTTTGCCTGTGTGCCCATGGCTGCGATGCGCGAGTTGGGGATCGAGCACGCGCGGCTGAACGTGCATGGTGGCGCCGTTGCGGTAGGCCATCCGATTGGGGCCTCGGGCGCGCGGATATTGGTGACACTACTGGGTGCCATGAAGGCGCAGGGGGCCAAGCGCGGTTTGGCCTCGATCTGTATTGGCGGCGGCGAGGCGACGGCCTTGGCGGTTGAGATGGTTTAACAGAGCTTGCGCCGACGTCGTCGTCGCGGCGAACGAGGGGCGCTGCCCCTCGTGCTCCCCGGCATATTTTTGGACCAATGAAATTGTCTAGTTGTTTGGTTGAGCTGATGTGGACATTCAGGCCGATGCCCGGACGATTTCCGCGACCTGATTGAGTTGCGCATCGAGCGGCGTTGATTTTCGCCAGACCATGCCGATGGTGCGCGAAGGCTGCGGCTTGGGGAAGCGGTGGACCGACACTTCGGCGGAACGGGTTTCAACGGGCAGCGCCATTTCCGGCAAGAGCGTCACGCCGATCCCTGCGCTGACCATTTGCACCAGCGTCGACAGCGAGCTTCCGTCCAGCATTTCACGCGGGCGGGACAGGCGCATGTCGCAGAAGGACAGCGCCTGATCCCGAAAGCAGTGGCCTTCTTCCAGCAGCAAAAGCCGCATCTCGCGCAGATGTTCTTTGCTGGGGATGGGCGCACCTTTGTCGGCGTCGGGGCGGATCAATACGAAGTCTTCCGAAAACAGCGCAACCTCGGCCAGTGAGGGTTCTGACATCGGGAGGGCGACAATGGCGGTATCGAGCCGTCCTTCGGTCAATTCCTGTATCAGGCGGGGCGTCACGGTTTCGCGGACATAGATGTCGAGGCCGGGGTGATGGGCAGACAGGCTTTGGATGACACGGGGCAGAAGATAGGGCGCGATGGTGGGAATCACTCCGATCCGCAGGCGACCGACTAGGCTTGCGTCCGAGGCGCGCGCAAGGTCGCCGATTTCATCCACAGAGCGCAGAATCTCGCGGACGCGCAGGGCCAAGTCCTCGCCCAAGGGTGTCAGCCGCACTTGCTTTGAGCCACGTTCGAACAATTGAGCGCCAAGGGTGTCTTCCAAATCCTTGATCTGCATCGACAAAGCCGGTTGGGTGATCGACGACGCTTCGGCAGCACGCCCGAAATGGCCATGGCGGGCAAGCGCTTCGAAATAGCGAAACTGTTTGAGTGTGACATTTATCATCAGGCAATCTTATGGGGTTAATCAGGAAATACAACTTCAACTGATTGTCGTGACTTGTTAGAATGGTTCCAGACCGGCGCGGTTTGCCCGCGTTGTACCCCCAGACAAAAACCACATTCGGAGGATTAAGATGGACGGCGCTTTTGAAGGCAAATGCCCAGTCATGCACACCGGCACAGTCAAGAACCAGGCTTGGTGGCCGAACCAGATCAGTCTGAAGATGCTGCATCAGGCGCCGCATTCGCCAGACCCGATGGGCGACGATTTCAACTATGTCGAGGCGTTCAAGTCGCTTGATCTGAACGAGGTCATGGAAGAGCTTAAGGCGCTTCTGACCGACAGTCAGGACTGGTGGCCAGCGGATTACGGCCATTATGGCCCGCTTTATGATCCGCATGGCGTGGCACAGTGCGGGCACCTACCGGGTGCAGGACGGACGCGGTGGCGCGTCGTCCGGGACGCAGCGTTTTGCGCCGCTGAACTCATGGCCTGACAACGGCAACCTCGATAAGGCGCGTCGTCTGCTTTGGCCGATCAAACAGAAATACGGGCGCAAACTTTCCTGGGCCGATCTGATGATCCTTGCGGGCAACGCCGCGCTGGAATCGATGGGCTTCAAGACCTTTGGCTTCGCCGGTGGCCGCGTGGATGTGTGGGAGCCGGAAGAGGACATCTATTGGGGATCGGAAGACGAGTGGCTGGCCACGTCCGACAAGCCCAACAGCCGCTATTCAGTGGCGACCGCGATCTGGACAACCCGCTGGCCGCCGTGCAGATGGGCCTGATCTATGTGAACCCCGAAGGCCCGGACGGAAATCCTGATCCGCTGGCGTCGGCCCGCGATATTCGCGATACCTTTGCGCGCATGGCGATGAACGACGACGAGACGGTGGCTCTGGTCGCGGGTGGTCACACCTTTGGCAAGGCGCATGGCGCGGGCGATGCGGCACTTGTGGGCGTCGAGCCCGAAGGCGCGCCGATCGAGCGCCATGGGGCTTAGGCTGGCTTAGCGACGTACACAAGTCGGCAAGGGCGTTGATACGATCACCAGCGGTATCGAAGGCGCATGGACGCCGACGCCGACGACCTGGGACATGTCCTATTTCGACGTGCTGTTCGGCTATGAGTGGGAGCTGACCAAAAGTCCGGCCGGAGCCCACCAGTGGCAGCCGAAGGATCTGAAAGAAGAAGATATGGCGCCCACGGCCGATGGCGCGGGCAAGACGTTCATCATGATGACCACCGCCGATATGGCGATGCGGATGGACCCGGCTTACGAGAAGATCAGCCGCGATTTTCATGCCAATCCTGACAAGTTCGCCGATGCTTTTGCGCGCGCCTGGTACAAGCTGACCCACCGCGATATGGGGCCGATGGACCGGTATCTAGGGCTCGATGGTGCCGTCGGAAGAGCTGATCTGGCAGGATCCGATCCCGGCACCCGCGCATGTGCCAACGGATGCCGATGTTGCAGCGATCTGAAAGGCAAAGATCGCGGCGTCTGGTCTTTCGGTCAGCGAGTTGGTTTCAACCGCTTGGGCCTCTGCTTCGACGTTCCGCGGGTCGGACAAGCGCGGCGGGGCCAATGGCGCGCGCATCCGTCTGGCGCCGATGAAGGACTGGGAGGCCAACAATCCGGCGGAACTGTCCAAGGTGCTGGGCGTGCTGGACGGGCTGCGCGGCGATGTGTCGATGGCAGATACGATCGTTCTGGGCGGCGTTGTCGGTGTCGAAATGGCGGCCAAGGCAGCGGGTCACGACCTGACCATGCCGTTCACGCCGGGCCGGGGTGATGCAACGCAGGACCAGACCGATGTGGAAAGCATCAGTTGGCTTGAGCCACAGGCTGACGGGTTCCGCAACTTTGTCAAAACGGATCGCTTCGATCCGCGGGCACCTGCGGAGATGCTGATCGACCGCGCACAGCTTCTGGGCCTTTCAGGGCCCGAGATGACCGTTCTGGTCGGTGGTCTGCGCGCCATGGGGGCGGAAGCCCTGCAGCATGGAGTGATGACCAATGCGGTTGGCACGCTGAACCGCGACTTCTTTGCCAACATTCTGGACATGGGTCTGGAATGGAAGCCATCGGGCACCGAAAACGTGTTCGAAGGCCGCGACCGGGCAACGGGTGCCGTGAAATGGACCGCCACGGATGTGGATTTGGTGTTTGGATCGAACTCGCAGTTGCGGGCCTTTGTCGAGGTCTACGGCTCGGACGACGGCGAGGTGAAGTTTGTACGCGACTTTGCTGCGGCCTGGACCAAGGTGATGAACGCTGACCGGTTCGATCTGGCCTGAGCTTCGGTTCTTTCAAGTTAAATGGCGGGGCGCTTTGGCGCCCCGTTTTCTTTCTTAGGGCTGATGTTTGCGGGCAAACACAGCGGTAATGAGGGGGCTTTGCCCCCTCATACTCCCCCAGAGTATTTTCGGATCGATGAAGTTGACGCGCGAGACTTGATTGACGTGCAAACAATCGCGCAGCGGCAAAGCCAGGCTTGGGCAAATGGTGCGGAGGGGAGGCCAATATTCATGACCGGAAACGCGGCTTTGTTGACCGGAATTTGAACGAAGGGCGCAGCGAAAAGCCGACCTTTCGCGAAGCTGGTGGAGAAAAGCGGGTTCTGTCTTGGAGCGCTGACTGAGGCGTTGGGCCTGTTTGCAGGCGCGTTGCAGCAAGCGGATGTGCCACGCGAAGAACGGGCGGCGTTGGTCGTGTTGGATCAGGTCGGGTTTCCGGTGGCCTTCTGGGGCGCCATAAAGGCGGGCGTGGTGCCGGTGCGGTTTAACACTTTGCTTTCGACCGAGGTCTACCGATCCATTCCGGCAGACAGCGGTGCTGCGATTGCTTTTGTCTCGGCTGAAATGGCGGATGTGGTGCTGCCTGCGGCGCTTGATGCTCTGACCTTGCGGGTTGTGGATGTGATCGGAGGTGAGGCGCCCGAAGGCACGGTGGCTTGGGGCGATCTTCTGGCGGGGACCGAGGCATTTGCGCCTGTTGATGCGTCGCCAGTTGAGGTGGCGTTCTGGCTCTATTCGTCCGGGTCCACTGGTGCGCCGAAGGGCTTCGCTGTGTGCATCAGGCGTTGCGCGTGACCAATGATACTTATGACCGATGGTCTATTCGTTGCAGAAGTATTTCGGCAAGGATGGGCGCGAGGAAGCGGATGACATGTTGCGGCGGTCTTCGGGGTCGGAAACGCGGAAACGCCCGACTGGCTGACTTTTTTCATGTTCACCTTTGTCACCGACCGCAACGGCAAGATGCAGTTGGAAGGTCTTGTGCAATCGGGTTTTGATCCGCTGAGCCGCACGTGTCGGTTCATTCTGACCGAAGAAGCGTACCATATGATTGTGGGCGAAACCCGCGTGGGAAGGATTGTTCAGCGAACTTGCGACGCGATGAACACGGCTGGCATCACAGATCCGTGCGATGTTGGAAAAGTGCGCGATTTGGGCGTGATTGACCCGCCTACGTTCCAGAAAAAGTTGAATTTTCACTATTCGCTTTCAGTGGATTTGTTCGGGTAGGAGGTGTCAACCAACGCCGCCATCGCCTTCTACGCCGGTATCAAGCGCCGGTACATGGAGACGAAGATCGAGGCCGATCACCGCCTGACCGGGGATACCTATGTGGTGCGCAACATCGCGGATGGCCGGATCGTGCAAGAAGAGGTGCCCGCGCTGACGGCGATCAACATGCGGCTGCGTGACGACTATATCAGCGACGCCAGCGGCCGGGTCGGGCGCTGGAATAAACTGATCCAGAAGTCCGGGATCGCGTTTACCTTGGCCCTGCCGCACGAGGCATTACATCGCCAGATCGGCGTCTTCGCGGCGATCAAGGCAAACCCCGAGGGCGACGTTATTCCCAACGCAGATTGGGACGCCAATGAGGGTCGATGTTTGCCGACGACAGAAGACGGCGCCTTCATTCAGTCACTGATGGTGCCTTGTTACGAGCCGGGGCAATATGTCAGTTGGATCGCGCCGCCCAAGGTTGGTATAGACAATCAGCCGGGTGATTTCGAGTATGTGCAGCTTCACATGGCATGACGGACGGTAGTCGGAGGTTTGAAATGCAGGTTGGACGCCAGATCGGCTATGCACCGCTTGTGACAGATATGGCGAAGCAAATCGCTGATTTGCGAGGCGCCTGTGTGGGCTGCAAAGACTGTCGCGGCCTTTGTCATGCATTGATCGAGACCTTGTCACTGCCCGAGGCTGTTCTTGACGAGAAGGCAAAATGAGCGCGCCGATCAAGCAGCATCTGATCGACCTCGACATCTGCAACCGTTGCTAAACCTGCGAGAACACCTGTCAGATTCAAGCGATCGAACACAACGATGACAACGTCATGGTGAATGCCGAGATTTGCAATCACTGTATGGATTGTATTCCTGTGTGCCCGACAGGCTCGGTTGACGAATGGCGCTTGGTGCAGACGCCCTGTTCGCTGGACGACCAGTATGGCTGGGAGGAGCTGCCCGAGCAGGAAGACATCGCGGCGTCGGACGAAAGTGTTGCGCTCGAAGCCTTGGATGCCGCCATTACCGCCCTTCTGGTCGAAGCGCGCCAGGGTGCGGGTGGGCGGTCGATTGCACCTGCCAATATTAGGGTTTGATGGCCTTCTGAAAGATGTCTGCCATCAGGCGCGGGGTTTCGAGGACGCTGCACGTCGGGCCGCCGGGAAGGGTGATTTTCGACTGCCATCCAAGCGCTGTCAGGTCGCGCCATTCGACGTTCAGATGTTGGGTCGCGTGTTTGAACAGGCTGCGAAGGGCGCGGGGTGGCAGGGTGGCACCCGCCTCGGTTCTTTCCGTCAGTTTCTGGTGCGGATCGGGATGGGGCTGGCCCGTTCGGATGGCCTCGATGGCTTCGGCAAGACCTCGGGCGATATAGCTGACATGAGCGATCTGGTACGCGTGATCAGGCAACAGATCTTCGGTCAAGGCATTGAGATGACGCGCGAAACTGGCGATGGCGCGCCGCGCCAGTAATAGATCTTCGTGTGGAGCCTCTGGCGCATCGTAGCGCGCGCCGCTGCCTTGACGGGCGCGAAGGTCGTCTTGCGGCGTGCTCACTTGACCGCTGTGCGCATGAAAGCGAGCCGCTCCATGATCGGCGCGTCCGAGAAGCGGAACAGATCAAATGACGTCTGCGGCCAGCGACCACGGCACCCAGGACGGGATGACGAACATGTCGCCTTTTTCCAGCGCGTGGGTTTCGCCAGCCAGCGTGACACTGCCAGCGCCATCGAAGACCTGAAAGACGGTCGATCCGACTTCCTGGCGCATGGGCGTTTCGGTGCCGGCGCGCAGGCGGTGGAATTCGCAGCGGATCGTCGGCATCACGTCGCCGCCGGTGGTGGGGTTCACATAGCGGATCGCCGCATGACCCGGCTCGACCGTGGCTGGCTGGCCTTCGTCTTCCAGCAGAAGCTGCTCGGTCAGGGCGCGGTCGGTGTGCTCCCAGCGGTAGGCGGCCATCGGCGATGACACCGTGTCCTGCAGACCCGACAGCGGGCGTAGGCCGGGGTGACCCCAAAGCCGCTCGCCGCGCGAGAAGTTGGGCGTGGCATAGTCGGTTACACGCTCGGCACCGAACTCGAAGAAGCCCACGTCCATCTGCTGGCTGAACGGGATGTCCAGCCCGTCGATCCACGCCATCGGCGCGTCGCGGTCGTTGTGGTGGCCGTGGAAGCGCCAGCCGGGCGTCAGCAGCAGGTCGCCGCGCGACATGCGCACAGGGTCGCCGTCGACCACGGTCCAGACGCCCTTCGCCTTCGACCACGAAGCGGAAGGCGTTCTGGCTGTGGCGGTGTTCGGGGGCGGTTTCCCTGGGGCCAAGGTACTGGATCGCGGCCCAAAGCGTCGGCGAGATATAGGCGTGCGGGGCCAGCCCTGGATTGGCAAGGCCGATGGCGCGCCGCTCGCCGCCGCGCCCCACGGGGACAAGGTCGCCAGAGGCTTCGGCCAGAGGCAGCAGCATGGACCATTTCCAGACGTGCGGGACGGCCTGCGGTTTGGGATGGTTCGGCATCAGATCGCCGCGCTGGGTCCAAAGCGGCATCAGGCTTTGTTCCTTAAACGCCTGATACAACGCGCGAAGTTCGGGCGTGTCGTCGGGCTGCATTGCGTTATCTGCCATTGCGTAAACCTTTGTTTTCCAGCCCGTTCGAGCCCCCGAACTTTGCGCCGACGGTAGGCAGGGGGCAAAGGTGCGTCAAGCAAACTTAATAAGCACTTGGCCGCCACGGTGAAACATATTTGCGCGATCTGAAGCCGTTGGCGTTATCAGCCCGCTCAAAGCGCTTTTAATCGTGGCGCAAGACGGCTAATCACCCGCTAAACTTCAAGTTTGTAGGATGAGTTTGATGAATATTGCCCCGCGTGGGACGTCCGGGTTGCGTGACGCGATCGTCCGCCATCTGACCTATACGATTGGCAAGGACCCGCAGCATGCGACGGTTCATGATTGGCGGCTGGCGCTGTCTTTGGCGGTGCGCGACCGGATCGTTGACAGTTGGTTTGCCTCGACCCGGCGCGCCTATGAAACGGGCGCCAAGCGGGTTTACTATCTGTCGATGGAGTTCCTGATCGGGCGCTTGCTGGAAGACGCGATGGTCAACCTGCAGCTTGGCGCGAAGGCCAAGGATGCGGTGGCCGAGCTGGGTCTGGATTACGACACGATCCTGCGAGGATGAGCCCGACGCGGCCCTTGGCAACGGCGGGCTGGGGCGGCTTGGCCGCGTGTTTTCTTGAATCGCTTTCGACGCTTGGGATGCCCGGCCTATGGCTATGGCATCCGCTATGAACACGGGCTGTTTCGCCAGCGTTTCGTGAACGGCGAGCAGATCGAGGAACCCGAGAACTGGCTGCACGCAACCGCATGCCTGGGAATTCGAACGGCCCGAAGCGTGGTTTCAGATCGGCTTTGGCGGGCGAGCGTCTGAGAACGAACGGGCGCACGGTCTGGGCGCCACACGAAGTCGGTTGTGGCAGAGGCGTATGACACGCCGGTCATCGGCTGGCAGGGACGCTGGGCCAACACGCTGCGGCTTTGGGCGGCGCGGGCCGAAGACCCGTTCTGGACCTGGACCGGTTCAACCGTCGGCGACTTTGCGGGGGCTGCCGTACGCCGAGGCGTTGGCGCGCACGATCAGTCGCGCGTGCTGTATCCGGATGACACGACCGAGCAGGGCAAGGAATTGCGGCTGAAGCAGGAATACTTCTTCACGGCCGCCGCGCTGCGCGACATCCTGCGCCGGTTCGATAGCGAACATGCCGATCTGCGCGCTCTGCCGTCGAAGGTGGCGATCCAGCTGAACGATACGCATCCGGCGATTGCCGGGCCGGAACTGGTGCGCTTGTTGCATGACGAGCGCGGCCTGCCCTTTGAGGATGCCGATGACGATGGCGCAAGGCTGTCTGAATTACACCAACCACACGCTGTTGCCCGAGGCGCTGGAAAGCTGGTCCGAAGGTCTGATGGGCCGGCTGTTGCCGCGCCATATGCGGTTGATCGAGCGGATCGACGACGGCCATGCGCAGCCAGAATCCGACGCGCACAGTGTCGGTATTGCGCACGATGGCCAGGTCAAGATGGGCGAGCTGTCCTTCATCATGGCGCACAAGGTGAACGGCGTGTCGGCGCTGCATACCGAGCTGATGAAGAAGACCGTGTTCAAGGATCTGCACGGCTTGCACCCCGACCGCATCGTGAACCAGACCAATGGCGTGACGCCGCGCCGCTGGCTGTTGTCGTGCAATCCGCGCCTGCCGTCGCTGATCACCGACACGATCGGTGACGGCTGGGTCGATGATCTGGAAAAGCTGACCGAGCTTGAGCCGCAATTGCCGATGATGCGCGGCTTTGTCGAGCGCTTACGCTGCCGCGAAGCGCGCCAACAAGGCCGAGCTGTCGAACTGGATCGGCGACCGAGCATGGCGTCAAGGTTGACCCAGACGCGATGTTCGACGTGCAGATCAAGCGCATCCACGAATACAAGCGCCAGCATCTGAACATTCTTGAGGCGATCGCGCTTTGGCAGGAGATCCGGGCCAACCCCGATGCGGACTGGACGCCGCGGGTCAAGATTTTCGGCGGCAAGGCGGCACCGGGCTATTTCTTTGCCAAGGATATCATTCAGTCTGATCAACGATGTGGCGCGAGCTCTGAATGCTGATCCGGTCACGGCGAACTGTCTGAAGGTGGTTTTCCTGCCGAACTACAACGTCACGCTGGCCGAACGGCTGATCCCGGCGGCGGACCTGTCCGAACAGATCTCGACCGCGGGCAAAGAGGCGTCCGGCACCGGCAACATGAAGTTCGCGCTGAACGGCGCGCTGACGATTGGCACGCTGGACGGCGCAAATGTGGAAATCCGCGAGCATGTGGGGGCCGAGAATTTCTTCCTCTTCGGGATGACGGCGGACGAAGTTGATGGCGCGCCGCGAAGTTGACGGCCATGCGGGGCAAGCGATCGCCGCTGATCCGAGCCTGGCGCGCGCTTGCATAGCCGTTCGCAACGGCACGTTTTCGCCCGACGACCATGACGGTACCCGAGCATCGCGGACAATCTGTCGGGGCCGGATTATTTCCTCGTGTCGTCGGATTTCACCGACTACTGGCGCGCGTCAGCGCGAGGTGGATGCGGCGTTTCCGCGATCCGGAGCGCTGGACGCGGATGGCGGCGCTGAACACGGCGCGGTCGGGTTGGTTCTCGTCGGACCGGACGATTCGTGGCTATATGTCCGATATCTGGGACGCAAAGCCGCTCGGGCCGCTGGCGGAGCGATTGCGGCCCTGAGGGCTGTACACGAGCGAGACACTAGTACTGGATTGATCTATGCCGACGAAGTCGAACCGACGCCAGTTGCGACCTCGCTTGCAGGATGCGCGGCGCAGCTTGACGGGGATGCACGACGATCCCTTTGCCGTTCTTGGACCGCATAAGGTGGCGGCGCACGCGTGTGTGACCGCGTTTGACCCCGGTGCGCGCGATGTACGCGGTTGTTGAGGCAAGAGCATGTGCTTGCGCCTGTGCCGGATAGACGGCACAGGTGTGTTTCGCGGCAAGGTGCCGGGCACCAAACCCTATACGTCTGCGCGGCACAGGTGCTGACGGGCGAAGCTGGGAGATGGACGACCCTTACCGGTTTGGCCCGGTTATGGGCGAGATGGACGAATATCTGCTGGGCGAAGGCACGCACTCGCGGCTCTGGGAAGTGCTTGGCGCGCATGTGATCGACGCATGAAGGCGTGGACGGCACGCATTTCGCGGTCTGGGCCCCGAATGCGCGGCGCGTTTCGGTGGTCGGCGATTTCAATCACTGGGACGGGCGGCGCCATGTGATGCGGCGGCGCGGGGCGACCGGCGTCTGGGAGATCTTTGTGCCGGGTGTCGGCGACGGCACGGTCTATAAGTACGAGATTCTCGGTTCGGATGGCACGACCATGCCGCTGAAGGCGGATCCGGTGGGATTTGGCTCGCAGCATCCGCCCGAGAACGCCAGCGATTGTGCGCGACATCACGCGGCTATGGCTGGGCGACGGCGACTGGATGGCGGAGCGCGCGGCAGCGCAATGCCCGAACGGCGCCGATCTCTGTCTACGAGGTGCATCTGGGGTCGTGGCGGCGCAAGGAGGACGACCGCCGGATGTTCCTATAAGGAAGCGGCCGACGAACTGGTCGACTATGTGGCCGACATGGGATTCACCCATATCGAGCTTTTGCCGATCACCGAATATCCGTTTGACGGGTCGTGGGGCTATCAGCCGGTGGGCATGTTTCGCGCCAACGATCCGGCACGGCCCACCGCATGAGTTCCGCGATCTGATCGATGCCGCGCATACCGCAGGAATCGGCGTTTTGCTGGACTGGGTGCCGGGCCATTTCCCGACCGATGCGCATGGACTTGGGCCAGTTCGACGGCACAGCGCTTTATGAACATGCCGATCCGCGCGAAGGGTTTCATCAGGACTGGAACACGCTGATATTACAACTATGGCCGCGGCCGAGGTGAAGAATTACCTGATCGCCAACGCCTTGTATTGGCTGGAAGAATATCACTCGATGGTCTGCGCGTGGATGCTGTTGCGTCGATGCTGTACCGCGATTATTCCCGCAAAGAGGGCGAATGGGTGCCCAACAAGGACGGCGGGCGCGAGAACCTTGAGGCCATCGAGATCCTGCAAAGCGATGAACACTCATGACCTATGCGGCGGACCCCGGCATCATGACTGTGGCCGAAGAAAGCACCTCGTTCCCGCAGGTGTCGCGCCCGGTCGATGCGGGCGGGCTGGGCTTTGGGTACAAGTGGAACATGGGCTGGATGAACGACACGCTGGACTACGTTGGGAAAGACCCGATGCATCGCAAGCATCACCACCACCAGATGACCTTTGGTCTGAATTATGCGTTTTCCGAAAATTTCATGCTGCCGATCAGCCATGACGAGGTCGTGCATGGCAAAGGCTCGATGCTAGACGCGAATGCCCGGCAATCGACTGGGAAAAGTTCGCGAACCTGCGGGCCTATTACGGGTTCATGTGGGGGCATCCCGGCAAGAAGCTTTTGTTCATGGGGCAGGAGTTTGCGCAGGTGGCCGAGTGGAACCATGACGGCGAGATTGACTGGTCTGCTTTGGATGATCCGGGCCACGCTGGGCATGCAACGGCTGGTGCGCGATCTGAACACGCTTTATCGCGGCGCGCCTGCGCTTTATGCCCGCGACAGCGAGGCTTCGGGATTTCAGTGGATCGAAGGCAGCGATGCCGCGACATTCGGTGCTGGCATGGGTGCGCTTGGCGAAGATGGTGCGGCGCCGATGGTGGTGATTGCCAATTTTACGCCTGTCGAGCGCCCGGCTTACCGGATCGGGTTGCCGCAGGCCGGTAAATGGCGCGAGGTATTGAATACCGACGCCGAGATCTATGGCGGCGGAAACCGGGGCAATATGGGAGTTGTCGCGGCCACGATAGGAGAGAGCCACGGTCAGCCAGCTTCGGCAGATGTCACGTTGCCACCACTGGGAACGGTATTTCTGACGCTTGGCGACTGACCATCTGCTGCGCGGTTGCGGGCGTATCTGGGGAGAATAGGGGAGGATAACTCATGGCGGGACCATCTCAAAAGCTAGGCGCGCGATCCATGGCGTTCGTGCTGGCCGGAGGGCGCGGCAGTCGGCTGAAAGAACTGACGGACCGGCGCGCGAAACCGGCGGTCTATTTCGGCGGCAAAACGCGGATCATCGATTTTGCGCTGTCGAATGCGCTGAACTCGGGCATTCGGAAGATGGCGATTGCGACCCAATACAAGGCGCACAGCCTGATCCGCCATTGTCAACGTGGCTGGAACTTCTTCCGGGCGGAACGGAACGAATACCTCGATATCCTACCTGCCTCGCAGCGGGTGGATGAAACCCAGTGGTATCTTGGGACGGCCGATGCGGTATTTCAGAACATCGACATCGTCGACAGCTATGGCGTTGATTATATTATTGTTCTGGCGGGCGATCATATTTACAAGATGGACTACGAACTGATGATCCGTCAGCACGTCGACACTGGCGCAGACGTGACAGTCGGGTGTTTGACCGTGCCCCGCGCCGAAGCTTCGGCGTTTGGCGTGATGGCAGTCGACGACAATGATCGGATCACCAGCTTTCTGGAAAAGCCAAAGGATCCGCCGGGTACACCGGACGATCCCAATGTCACGCTCGCGTCCATGGGGATCTATGTTTTCAACTGGAAGTTCTTGCGCGAACTTTTGATCTGGGATGCCGCAGACCCGAATTCCAGCCAGGATTTCGGCGGCGACCTGATCCCGCATATCGTCAAAGGCGGCAAGGCCATGGCGCACCGGTTTACCGAAAGCTGTGTGCGCGCCTCGCCCGAGGCACCGGCCTATTGGCGCGATGTCGGCACGGTGGATGCCTTTTGGAAGGCGAATATCGACCTGACGGATTTTGCGCCCGAGCTTGATCTTTGGGACAAGTCCTGGCCGATCTGGACCTATTCGGAATCGGTGCCGCCTGCGAAATTCATTCACGACGAGGACGACCGGCGCGGATTGGCGATTTCGTCAATGGTGTCGGGCGGGTGCATTATTTCGGGGACAGAAGTCCGCAAGTCGCTGTTGTTCACCAGGTGTGCATACCAATTCATTTGCGCAGTTGAACAAGGCAGTGGTCTTGCCGTATGTTGTGGTCGAACGGAGCGCGCGGTTGACAAATGTGGTGATTGATCGCGGCGTGCGCATCCCGGAAGGGCTGGTCGTGGGCGAAGACCCGGAGAAGGACGCCAAGTGCTTTCATGTCAGCGAGGGAGGCGTGACGTTGATCACGTCGCCGATGGTTGAAAGGTGGCTTTCCAAGCAATGATCCGGGTTCTTTCGGTTACGTCGGAATGCGCACCGCTGGTCAAAACCGGTGGGCTGGCAGATGTGGCGGGCGCATTGCCCGGGGCTTTGGCACCTTTTGGCGTTGCCATGCGGGTGCTTTTGCCGGGGTATCCCAAGGTTATGGCGGCGGCTGAAAAGCTGCATAAGGTCATGGACTTGCCGGACCTTTTCGGGGGTAAAGCCCGGGTCTTGTCGGCAAAGTCCGCCGGGCTTGATCTGCTGATCCTTGACGCGCCGCATTTGTTTGATCGCGACGGCGCCCCTTATTCGGACGCGGGCGGCAAAGACTGGCCCGATAATCCAGAACGCTTCGCGGCATTGTCGTGGGTTGCGGCGGAAATTGCGGGTGGGGCGATTGCCAAATGGCAGCCGGATATTCTGCATTGCCATGACTGGCAGGCGGGGTTTGCGCCGCTTTACCTGCGCCAGAACCACCCTGACAGCCGGGTCAGAATTGTTCTGACCATTCACAACGTAGCGTTTCAGGGAATGGCCCCCAAGGATCGGTTGGACGCATTGCGGTTGCCTCGCTCGGGCATGCAGCCGGACGGATTTGAGTATTGGGATCAGATCAGCTCTTTGAAAGCCGGAATGATCTGGGCAGACAAGATCACTACCGTGAGCCCGACCTATGCGGGCGAGCTTTTGACGCCCGAGTTTGGCATGGGGCTGGAAGGCGTGTTACAGGCGCGGCGCGATGATCTGTCGGGCATTCTGAACGGTGTTGATACCGATATCTGGTCGCCGCCCTACAAGACCCCCGCAGGCAAGACACGGCCGAAGCAAAAACTTCGCCGCCGCATGGGGCTGGACGAAGCGGAAGGCCCACTTTGCGTGGTCGTCTCGCGTCTTTCGCATCAGAAGGGTCTGGACGTATTGCTCGATGCCCTGCCGCGTCTTCTGGATGAGGGCGGTCAGTTGGCCGTTCTGGGAACGGGCGAGCCAAAGCTGGAAGCCGCGTTTCGCGAACTGGCCGACAGTCATCCCAACGTGGCGGCAGAGTTGTCCTATGACGAAGGTCTGGCAAAGCTGATGATCGAGGGTGGCGATGCCATCCTTGTGCCGTCCCGGTTTGAACCCTGCGGCCTGACCCAGCTTTATGGCCTGCGCTATGGCACGATTCCGGTCGTGGCTTACACGGGCGGGCTGGCCGATACGGTGATCCCTGCAAGTCCGGCGGGCCTTCGGGCTGGGGCGGCCACGGGCATTCAGTTTCACCCGGTGACGCCAGATTCCATGTCGCGGGCCTTAAATCAACTTTGTGTTCTCTACAAAGACGCCGAGGTGTGGCGGAAGATGCAGAAAAACGCTATGCGTCACCCGGTGGGCTGGGACCAGTCCGCAGATGAGTACCGGGCCCTTTATGCAAAGCTGATTGCGACCTGAATGACCTTAAATTTGACGATGACCGCCGGTAAGGCCGCGCCCTTGGGTGCCTTCTTCGATGGCGAGGGCGTCAATTTTGCGGTGTTTTCCGCTCATGCCAGCCGCATGACGCTCTGTCTGTTTTCCGACGATGGCCAGGCCGAGACCCAGCGGATTGATTTCCCTGAACGCGACGGGGACGTCTGGCACGGCTATGTCAGTGGGTTGCGTCCGGGCCAGCAATACGGGTTTCGGGCGGACGGGCCCTATGCGCCGCTTGCGGGGCACCGGTTCAACGCCAACAAGCTGCTCATTGATCCATATGCCAAGAAGCTGACGGGCCAGCCTGTGTGGAACGATGCTTTGTTCGGTTATGTGCGCGCGAAGAAGGACGATCTGACTTTTGATACCCGCGACAGCGCTCCATATGCTCCGCGTTCGGTCGTCATTGATCCCACGTTTGACTGGGGCAGTGACGCGCGGCCCGAGACACCGATTGAAGAGACGATCATCTACGAAGCCCACGTCAAAGGGCTGACTGAGTTGCTCGCAGGGGCCGCGCCGCAGGGCAAGTTTCTTGGTATGGCGTCGGACCCGATGCTGGAACATTTGACCAAACTCGGGATCACGGCGATCGAGTTGTTGCCCGCGCAGGCCTTTGTCGGCGACCTGTTCCTTGTTGAAAAAGGGCTGACAAATTACTGGGGCTATCAGACGCTTGGCTTCTTTGCACCTGATCCGCGCTATCTTCAGGCAGGCGATATTCATGAGTTTCGCCAGATGGTTGCCCGCTTTCATACGGCGGGCATCGAGGTGCTGATGGACGTGGTCTACAACCACACCTGCGAAGGTGACGAGATGGGGCCGACGCTGGCGTTTCGCGGCCTTGATAACGCCAGCTACTATCGGCTGGATGATGACATGCAGCACTATGTCAACGACACCGGCACCGGGAACACGGTGAATGCCGATCACCCGATGGTGCTTCGTATGGTCATGGATTCGCTGCGCTATTGGGTCGAGGTGATGCATGTCGATGGCTTCCGCTTCGATCTTTGCGCCACTTTGGGTCGGACGGATGACGGGTTTGACCGGGGGGCCGCTTTCTTTGATGCGCTTCGGCAAGACCCTGTTCTGGGACAGGTCAAGCTGATCGCCGAGCCGTGGGATATTGGCCCGGGAGGTTATCAACTGGGCGCGTTTCCTCCGCCGTTTCTGGAGTGGAACGACAAGTTTCGCGATGGTGTGCGCCGGTTCTGGCGCGGTGACGCGGATATGGCGCCGCGATTAGCGGGACGACTTCTTGGATCGGCGCGCCAGTTCGACCATTCGGGGCGGCCTGCCACAGCCTCGGTCAATCTGGTGACGGCGCATGACGGGTTCACGCTTGAAGATATCGTCAGCTATAAGCTGCGGCACAACGAGGCCAATCTGGAAGGCAACCGTGACGGACACCACGGCAATTTCTCGGACAACCTTGGCGTCGAGGGGCCATCGGAAAACCCCGACATTCAGGCAGCCCGCGCCCGGCGCAAGCGCAACATGATGGCCACGCTTTTGTTGTCGCAAGGCACACCGATGATCCTTGCAGGAGACGAGATCGGGCACAGCCAGAACGGCAACAACAACGCTTATTGCCAGGATAACGAGACAAGCTGGATCGACTGGGACGCGGCGGATAGCGCGTTTCTGGACTTCACAAGGCAGATGATCGCCTTCCGCAAAGCGCACCCGATCCTGCGTCAAAAGCTGTTTCTGCATTCGCACGAGCGCACTATCGACGGCAAAGAAGACCTGTTCTGGTGGCGCGAGGACGGGTCTGTGATGGCGGAAAGCGACTGGACAAACGCGGATCGCAAGATCCTCTGTGCCGAAATGCGCATGGCCTCGGCGACCCCTGCCTATGCCGCGCTTGAGACCGCGCTTTTTGCGGTGTTCAATGTGGGGGCGGCGACCGAAGTTGTCGTGCCAGCACCGCCCGACGGTCGGGCATGGGTCTGCAAGATCGACACAAGCGACTATGGCAATCCGCTGGCGGGCCCGGTGGGCAGCAGTCTGATGTGCCCCGAAAACGCCGTGCTGGTTCTAGTACTTGAGTAAAGCATTTTCATAATTTTGCCAGCGGGTTAAGATGCTAAGATAAAGCGTGAAGAGGGCAAGCCATGACCAAGCATACCGTTGAGACCCAACCGATCGAAGGCCAAAAGCCGGGCACTTCGGGCCTGCGCAAGAAGACCCGCATCTTCATGCAACCACATTACCTTGAGAACTTCGTGCAAGCGATCTGGAACGGCATTGGCGGTGCTGAAGACAAGACGTTTGTTCTGGGCGGGGATGGCCGGTACTTCAACGACCGTGCGGCCCAAGTGGTCATTCGCATGGCGGCGGCGAGTGGGGCGGCGCGTGTGATCGTGGGGCAGGGTGCGCTTTTGTCGACACCGGCCGCGTCGCATCTGATCCGGCTGAACAAGACCGATGGCGGGATTATCCTGTCAGCCAGCCACAATCCCGGCGGCCCCGACGAAGACTTTGGCATCAAGTTCAATACGCCCAACGGTGGCCCGGCCCCCGAAGGCATCACCGAGCGCATTTTCGAGGAAACCAAGACGCTCAGCGCCTATCACATATTCGAAGCGCAGGACGTTGATCTGTCCCGCATCGGCGAGACCCGATTGGGCGATATGGTGGTCGAGGTCGTGGATCCGGTGGCCGATTACAAGGCGCTGATGGAGACGCTTTTCGATTTTGACGCGATCCGCGCGCTGTTCGCCTCGGGTTTTCGCGCCCGGTTCGATGCGATGCTCGCGGTGACAGGGCCTTATGCGACGGCGATCCTTGAAGGCACGCTGGGCGCACCTGCGGGCACGGTGGTCAACGGCACGCCCTCGCCTGACTTTGGCGGCGGGCACCCGGACCCCAACCCGATCTGGGCCGATGACCTGATGCGCACAATGATGGCTGATGATGCGCCCGACTTTGGTGCTGCCTCGGACGGTGACGGCGACCGCAATATGATCGTGGGCAAAGGCATCTATGTGACGCCGTCCGACAGCCTCGCCGTGCTGGCGGCACAGGCGACGCTGGTCCCCGCCTTCAAGGATGGCCTTGCCGGTGTCGCACGATCCATGCCCACATCACGGGCGGTCGATCAGGTGGCCGCCCAGCTTGGCATTGATTGCTTTGAGACGCCCACGGGCTGGAAGTTCTTCGGCAACCTTTTGGACGCCGGCAAAGCCACGATCTGCGGCGAGGAAAGTGCCGGCACCGGGTCTGACCATGTGCGCGAGAAAGACGGTCTTTGGGCGGTGCTGTTCTGGCTGAACATTCTGGCGGTTACGCGCAAATCTGTCGCTGACCTGATGCGCGACCACTGGGCGCGGTTCGGGCGCAACGTCTATTCGCGCCACGACTATGAAGCGGTTGATGTCGAGGCCGCAAATGCGATGATGGAGGCTATGCGCGGCAAGCTTGACGCCTTTGCAGGTGCGACAGTTGCCGGGCGAACCATCGAGACTGCCAGCGAGTTTGCCTATGACGATCCGGTCGACGGGTCACATAGCGCCGGGCAGGGCCTTCAGTTCCACCTTGATCACGGCGGTCGCATTGTGTTCCGGCTGTCCGGCACGGGCACCGAAGGTGCTACGGTGCGGGTTTATCTTGAAGACGTCATCACCGATCCCGCAAGGCTGGAAGAAGACCCGCAAACTGCGTTGGCCGATATCATTCGCGCGGCAGACGAGGTCTCGGACCTGCACGAAAGAACCGGTCGCGCCGGGCCTGACGTAATAACCTGATCCAACCAATTTGATTAAAATTGCGCTTCGCCTGTTCCAAAATATCCCGGGGGGCCAAGCGCAGCGCGGCGGGGGCAGCGCCCCCTCGACGGTATCAATCCATTTGCACCGCTTGACCCGTGCGGGCCGATTGCTGAGCTGCCAAGCCAAGCCTGACCGCGCGCGCACCGTCACCAATGCTGACCTCGGGCACACCAATGCCCCGGACCACGTCAAGAAACCGCTGGTGCTGATAGAAGGTCGACCCATTATGGTCGCCTGCGGTCAGCAGGGCGGGGTCCACGGGGATGTCGACCTCGAAGGGGCCGACCGGGTTGCGCGGCGAGGTGATGATCTTGGGCACAGGTGGTGGGCCCAGTTCGGGCGACCAGAAACGCGTGGGGCCGGGGACCTTTACTTCGATTTTGCCGCTGGGGCCAAGGGCGGTGATTTCTTCCTGATAGCGCGAGCCTTCGGCGTACATGCAAAGCTCCAGCATGGCGCGGGCTCCGCTGGCGAAGTCGACAATGACAAAGGCGCCGTCCCATATATCGGGGTGCTCGCCGTCATAGGTCTCGTCCTTGTGGTTCACGTCCTGTCCGCCCGAGGCCATTACGCGCACCGGTTCGGACCTCAGAATAAGCCGCATCAGATCAAAGAAATGGCAGCATTTCTCAACCAGCGTGCCGCCCGAATTGCGGTTGAAACGGTTCCAGTCGCCGACTTTCTTTAGAAACGGAAAGCGATGCTCACGGATCGACAACATGGTGATCCCGCCGGTGGCTGCCTCGGCTTCGGCCAAGAAGGCGGCGATGGGCGGCATATACCGATACTCCATCGCCACCCAGACAGGGGCGGGGTAGCTCGCTTCCAGCTGGGCGATACGGGCGGCATCTGCGGGATCGGTGAACAGCGGCTTTTCGATCAGCAGCGGCAGCGGGTTATGGGCGGCAATCGCCTCGAACTGGCTGACATGCAGATGGTTGGGCGAAACGACGACAAGGCAATCAAGGTCGGGCGTTGCCAGCAAAGCCTCGACCGAGGAACAAAACTCAGCGTCTGGTGCCAATACACTTGCGGCGGCGGCCATTGTGGCGTCTGGCTCGAAAATCGCGGCGACACGGGTGCCGGGTAACAGGGCGATGTTGCGCAGATGCTCTTGCCCCATCATGCCACAGCCAATCATGCCATAGTTCACAGTCTTCGTCATTGGCGTCCCTATTTGATCCGCGACACATATCGCACCCGGTCCGGATTGAACCATGTGCGTGAAAATTCGGCGATGTCGCCCTCGGCTGTGCGGCTCCAGCGTTCAACAAAACCGACCACTGCGCCGGGCGTGCAGCCAATGTCTGCGTCGCGCCAATCGGGCAAGGAGGCGAGGCCGATCCGGTCTTCGACGCGGTTGATCAGCAGTCCCAGAGTTTTTCGGTAGTAATAATAGAGCGAGTCCGACAGGTCGCTGCGTTTGATGTTGTCCGCCCAGCTTCTGTCCAGCCAGATTTCTTCCAAGGCGGCGGGCGTGTTTGACACAAGGCGCAACCTGCGAATGCGGTGCGCGCTATCCGAGCGTCCGAAGGCGGGCAGGTCGCTTGGTTTCTTCATGCGATCAACGCTGAGGATCTTTGCCGTGGGAAGTCCGCCGCCTTCGAGCAGTTCAAGACGAAAGAAGGCATAGACACCCGCCGCATCCGGGTTATGGCGCACGTAGTTGCCTGATCCGTGAATGCGTTCAAGCAGACCTTTGCCTGCCAAATCATCCAGCGCTTTTCTGAGCGTGCCCACCGCAATGTCCAGATCGGCGGCCATTTCGCGTTCGGATGGCAGGCGTTCGCCGTCGATCAACCGGCCGGAAGCTATCTCGCGGATTAGCATTTCTGCGGTCTGCAGATAGATCGGTAGGGCAGAGGAACTCGGCGGCCATTCGGTAACTCAAGAAAAGTGATACACTATTGATGCACATCAAAGACAATGCTACGCAAGATGAAATTTCGTCGCCGAGGAAGATTCGTATGACCGTCGTTCCCGTAACCTCAGCTGACCTGAACGCCGTCGAAGTCAGCTGGTTTTCGGCGCTTTGTTCGGATGATTATGCGTATCTTGGCGTGCCGGACGGCGCCTTGCGGTCAAGCTGGGAACACTGCCGTGATATTGTACTTGAGGCTGAAAAGCAGGGGTTCCGCAATATCCTTTGCCCGTCGTCCTATCAGGTGGGGCAGGACACGCTTTCTTTCATAGCGGGCTGTGCGCCGCTGACATCCAAGATCAACATGCTGGGCGCCGTGCGCTGTGGTGAGATGCAGCCGATCATGCTGGCGCGCACGATTGCAACGCTGGATCACATGCTGGAAGGGCGGTTGACGATCAACATTATCTCGTCGGATTTTCCGGGCGAGGTGGCCGAGTCCAGTTTCCGCTATCTACGGTCTCGTGAAGTGGTCGAGATTCTGCGCCAAGCCTGGACGCAGGACGAGATCACCTATCACGGCGAGGTCTATAACTTCGACAAAGTGCCGACGGAGCCCGCCAAGCCATATCAGCAGAATGGCGGGCCGTTGATGTACTTCGGGGGCTATTCGCCTGCCGCTCTGGAGCTCTGTGGCCAGCACTGCGACGTGTACCTGATGTGGCCCGAGACGAAGGACCAACTGGCGCAGCGCATGAAGGACGTAAACGCGGTTGCGGAACGCTATGACCGGACGCTGGATTACGGGCTGCGGGTGCATATGATCGTGCGCGACACCGAAGCCGAGGCCAAGGAATACGCTGAACACATCGTCTCGAAGCTGGACGATGAATACGGCCAGATCATCCGCGAGCGCGGGCACGATTCCGGGTCACTGGGTGTCAGCCATCAGGCGCGGGCACGCGAGTTGGCCGACAAGTTCGGCTATGTCGAACCCCACCTTTGGACAGGTGTCGGGCGCGCGCGATCGGGTTGCGGGGCGGCCTTGGTTGGGTCCACCGATCAGGTGCTCTCGCAGATTGAAGACTACAAAAAGATGGGCATTCGTGCTTTCATCTTCTCGGGGTATCCGCATATCGATGAGTGCCGCCATTTCGGCCAGCGCGTGATGCCTTCGTTGGAAACATGTTCGCTGCCGCAAGAATACGGGCGTGTGCCTGCCAGTCTGCCGGCAACACCTTTGGGCGTGGGAGAGCGCAGATGATGGAACGTGTGGAACTTGCCGGAGGCGTCAGCCTAAGCCGTATCGTGTACGGCATGTGGCGGGTCGGCGACGATGCGGACACCTCGGCCAGTCATGTGCGTGCCAAGATTGACGGCTGTCTGGCGCAGGGGATCACCTCGATTGATCAGGCAGACATCTATGGCGGCTATACAGCCGAGGCGATCCTTGGAAATTGCTTTCGGGAAAACAAAGGGTTGCGCGATCAACTTGAGATCGTGACCAAGTGCGATATCGTGGCACCCGTCGGGCGCTATGCCGATGCGCGGGTCAAGTATTATGACACTTCGGCTGCACATATCGCGTCATCGATTGATATCTCGCTGACCGAAATGGGGATCGAGCATATCGACTTGCTGCTGATCCACCGCCCTGATCCCTTGATGAACCATATCGAGACAGGGCAGGCTTTGGATGCGGCGGTCAAATCCGGCAAGGTCCGCGCCGTTGGTGTGTCGAATTTCCGGCCATGGGACTGGACACTGCTGCAATCGGCGATGGAAACTCCGCTGGCCACCAACCAGATCGAGGTTAGCCTTTCAGCGCATGATGCGCTGACCAACGGTGACATGGCCTTCCTGCAGGAACACGGCGTTGCCCCGATGGCGTGGTCGCCGCTGGGTGGCGGCAAGTTGATGAAGGCGGGCGCGGTCGATGATGTACGCCAGCTTGATGTCCGGGTCGCGATGGAAACCGGCACTGACGAAGCAGCCGTGGCTGTCGCGTGGCTGTTGGCGCATCCGGCGGGGATCCTGCCAGTGATGGGCACGAACACGATTGCGCGGATTGAAACGCTGTCTGATGCGCTGAAGGTGCAAATGGATCGGCAGACATGGTTCGAACTCTACACCGCAGCGCTTGGGCGCGAGGTCGCCTGACGTGAGTGCGACCCAAACAGCGTTCTCTCCGGGGAAAGCAGATGCGCGGGCATTCCGCAATGCGCTTGGCAAATATGCGACCGGCGTCACCATTGTGACGTGCGAAAGCGCGCAAGGTCCATTGGGGATGACAGCGAACAGCTTTGCGTCAGTGTCGATTGATCCGCCGCTTGTGCTGTGGTCGCCCGCGCGGGCATCGAAACGTTTTGCCTCGTTTGAGGCGGCCAGACATTTTGCGATCCATGTTCTGGACGAAAGTCAGAAGGATTACTGCCAGATCTTCGCAAGTGAAGGCGGCGAACTTTGCCGATCTTGACTGGCAGGCATGCGCGAACGGCGTGCCGCTGATCGAAGGGTGTCTGGCACGGTTCGAATGTGATCGCTACGCCGTTCATGACGGTGGCGACCACGCGATAGTTGTTGGTCTGGTGACATCGGCGGTCTTCCGGGAGGGAAAACCGCTGGTTTTTGCAGGAGGTTCGTTCGGGTGCTTCGCCGAATTGGAGTGAGTTGAGTTGCCAGCGGCCCAGTTCGGCCGATCAGGGAGGAGATAGGCGCAATGCCGTTGCTGCACGGGCTTTTGAGACCGTTCCAGATGTGGAACGACGCGGTGCTACCCATCGGTCGCTGGATATCCATTGTCGCGATTGCGCTTATGGTGCTGGCGATCCTGATCCAGGTTTTTTCCGATATGTTCTGAACGCAGCCCTGCCTTGGCCGGATGAAGCTGCGCGGTTATGATGCTGTGGCTGACCGGCCTGATGGCTCCATTAGCGTTCCGGCACGGCGGCTTTGTGGCCATCGACATGGTGGTCATGGCCTTGCCGCTGAAGCTGGGTCAAATGATCAACATCCTGCTTCTGCTGATCTCGGCGGGTGTGCTGGCCATGGCGGTCAATATCGGCTGGGGCGAGGTCACGGGCTTTGGTGGAGGGGCTAAAACCGCGTCGCTTTACGTACCACTGTCACTGGATTTCAGCGAATGGTTCCGGGTGCCGCGGTCGTGGATGATGACCTCGCTTTTCGTGGGGGTCGTCTTACTGTTCATCGTGAACATCGAGTTGATCCTGCGCGCGTTGATCACTTTCCTTGGGCAGGGCGACAGGTTGAAAGACCTGGCACCCGCCGAAGAAGAAATCATGGCGGAGTGATGTGACATGCTGATCTGGTTTCTTCCCGTTTTTCTTTGCTTCCTGCTGATCGGCCTGCCGGTCTTTTTCGGCCTGCTCGCCGCGCCCGGAATTTTGCTGTGGTTGTCTGGTGAAGGGCAAAGACCATCACTCTGCTTTACCGCAACGTTTACAACGGGATGGACAGCTTTCCGCTGATGGCGATCCCGTTCTTCATGTTGGCGGGCGAGATTGATGAACAAAGGCGGCATCACCGAACGTCTGGTCGAGTTTTCGCAAGCCTTGATGGGCCATCTGCGCGGAGGTCTGGCCCATGTGAACATCCTGTCGTCGATGCTGTTTGCGGGGCTTTCCGGGTCTGCTGTGGCGGATACCTCGGCCTTGGGGTCCATGCTGATCCCGGCGATGGAAAAGCAGGGCTATACCCGCCAATTCGCCGCAGCGATCACGGCGGCGTCTTCGGTCATCGGGCCGATCATCCCGCCGTCGGGCATCATGATCATCTATGCCTATGTGATGGGCGAAAGCGTGGCTGCGTTGTTCCTTGCGGGCATCGTGCCGGGTGTTCTGATCGGGCTGGGCCTGATGCTGGTCGTCCGGCTGATGGCCAACAAGTACGACCTGCCGAAGGCCGAGCGGATCGTCAAGAAGGGCATCACCCTTAGCCCGCGCGAATACTGGGTGTCGTTTGTTCTGCTGCGGCTGAACATCGGCTGGCTGTTTTTCGCGATTTTCCGGGGCACAACAGGGATTGCGGGCGAAACAAGCTCTGGCGCGATTGTTCTGGCGACGTTTTTGGTCGGTGTCTTGGCCGCGCACGCTTTGCTTATGGGCATGCGCGCCAAAGGTCGAGCGAGACTTCCGGATGGTCACCAAACGCGCCGTCGTGCCGTTGCAGACCCCGATCATGATTCTGGGTGGCATCCTGTCTGGGTGTCTTCACCCCGACCGAAGCGGCAGCGGTCGCCGTGTTCTATGCGGTGATCGTCGCGTTCTTCGTGTTGAAGACCATGACGCTGAGCGACCTGCCGGGCGTGCTCAGCCGCTCGGCGATGACATCGGCCGTGGTTCTGTTGCTGGTGGGGGCGGCGATGGCGTTCAAAACCGTCGTGTCGCTGTCGTATGCGCCGCAAATCCTGGCGGACTACATCCTGTCGCTGTCGGAAAACCCGCTGGTCCTGCTGTTCCTGATCAACATCCTGTTGTTCATCGTCGGCATGTTCCTTGATGCGGGTCCCGCGATCATCATCCTGGGCCCCATCCTTGGGTCCGATCTTCGTCGACTTGGGCGTTCACCCGGTCCACTTCGCGATCATCATGTCGGTGAACCTGACCGTCGGGCTTGCAACGCCGCCCATGGGGCTGGTGCTGTTCGTCGCCTCCTCGGTGTCGGACGAAAAAGTCGAAACCATCGCCAAGGCGATCCTGCCATTCCTCGCGGTCGAGGTGTTCGTGATCTTCCTGATCACCTACGTCCCGGCCATTTCGATGACGATCCCAAGACTGACCGGGTTCGTTCAATGACCAAAAGCAACCTATAGGGAGAGACTACATGCTCAAAGGGTCTTACAACAGCGGCGCTGGCCGCAACCATGGTCACGCAGGGGCGCGTTCATGCCTATGCCGCTGGCCACACGGAATACACAATCCGCGCAACTGCCAACTCGAACGAGAACGACGAAGACTATGACGGTCTGGTCGTCTTCAAAAACTACGTCGAGCAAGCCTCCAACGGCGCAATCGCAGTCGAGATGTTTATCGGCACGCAGCTTTGCTCGAACGGCGCAGAATGCCTGCAGGGCGTCGCTGACGGCACCATCGACGTCTACATTTCCACCTCGGGCGGTGCGTCGGGCATCTTCCCCTACGTTCAGGTTCTCGACCTGCCCTACCTGATGGCAGATGACCGCGTGGCCGAAAGCGTGCTTGGAACAGACCGACTTCATGAACACCATGAAGGAAATGGCGCTGGAAGCCTCCGGCGACACCATCCGCCTGATGACCATCGGCAACACTGGCGGCTGGCGCAACTTTGCCAATACCAAGCGCCGCGTTGCGACGCCCGCGGACATGGAAGGCCTGAAAATCCGCACCGTGGTCGCCGACCTGCCGCAAGAGCTGGTGAAAGCGCTTGGCGCGTCGCCGACACCGATCCCATGGCCCGAGCTGTTCACATCGTTCCAGACGGGCGTTGTTGAAGGCTCCAAGAACGGCATCACCGACATCATGGGCATGAAGTTCCCGGATGCTGGTCTGCAGTATGTCACGCTTGACGGTCACGCCTACATGGGCGCGCTGTGGTGGATGAACAACGAAAAGTTCAAGTCCATGCCCGACGATATGCAGCGCGTTGTTGTCGACGGCTTCTACCAGCTTCAGCAGGCAACATTTGCCTCGCCAAAGCGTAAGTCGATCGAAGCCTATGAGGACTTCGTTGCCGGTGGCGGCGATCTTTATGTGCCAACACCTGCCGAAAAGCCGCGTTCAAAGAAGCAGCTGCTCCGGTCTATGACTGGTTCAAGTCGAATGTTGATGGCGGCGAAGCAATCTTTGACGCTTTGAATGCTGCGGTTGCAGCGGCAGAAGCCGACATCAACGCGGCGCGCGCGGCTGACCTGAACTAAGGTTTCGACCGCTTAAATGGAAACGGCGTCCCTCGGGGCGCCGTTTTTTTTGTTTTGGGCACGGAATCTGTTGCAAAACGTAAAGGGCGGGATGTCAGGTTTGAGCCCAGAGTAACCTCAGCCTAAATCGACAGTACCTCTTCGCAATCCTCGGAGAAACGGCCACGCTCAGAGAAGATGCGAAAAGCTCGCTTCGCAGATTTGGAAAGCCGCACCCATTCCACCGAGCTTTCGAGCCATGCAACATCCTGTGTATCTTCGTGGGTTGCATCGGCGGCCACGTCCCAGAGTTCCATGAACTCGCGAACTGCATCTTCCTCTTTTTGGCTAAATACTTTGGGTGCTTCCTCGTAGTCCAATGGCAGCCAGTCCTCGACCATGTTTATGGCCTCAAATGCGCCGAATTTTGCAATGTCGTGAAAGGAGCAATACAGGTCTAAAAGTTCGATAACTCGATTGCGAAGTCGTTGATAAAGCAGTTGCTGACTGATTTCATCCATTTTTGATATATGGACTATCTGCGATAAGTTGTGAACGGCAACTAAGTCCGGAGGGTGTGTGAAAACTCCTCCATTCTTACGGAACTGATGGTATGATTTCCGTATTCGATGCGGAGGTTTTCATGACGCAGTTTATCGAGGGTTCGGATCGCCAGCAGACGATGTTGCTGCCTGAACATCTGGATGATTATGTCGACGAGAACAGCCCCGTCCGTGCCATTGATGCCTTTACCGACATGCTTGATCTCGCAGCGCTTGGCTTCAATACGCGGCCTGCTGCCACGGGTCGCCCGGGGTATCATCCGGGGTTGATGCTGCGGATTTATATCTACGGGTATCTCAATCAAGTGCAATCGTCGCGACGGTTGGAGCGTGAGTGCGGCCGCAATCTGGAACTCATTTGGCTGACGGGCCAGTTGAAGCCAGACTTCAAGACGATCGCGGATTTTAGGAAGGACAACGGACCTGCGATCCGCAAGGTGTGCCAGCAGTTCGTCGCGTTGTGCCGCGACATGGACCTGCTCGACGGAGATGTGGTTGCCATTGATGGCAGCCGGTTCAAAGCTTTGAATGCCAAGGCCAAGAATTACACGCGCGGGAAGCTGCGTCAGAAGTTGGGCGAGATCGACAAGGCAATTGAGCGCTATTTGAGTGAGTTGGATCGTGCTGATGAGGTGTTTGAGCAGACCGGCACGGTGCTGCCAGAAGCGCGCATGGAGCGCACCTTGAGAAAGCTGGAACATCTGCAAAAGGAGGCGGTGCGCTACCGATCAATCGAGCAACGCATGGATGAGACCGGCGAGACGCAGATCTCGCTCAGTGACCCTGATGCCCGATCCATGGCCACGACGGCCCGCATGCCGCGCATTGTCGGTTACAATGTTCAAACCGCTGTCGAAGCGGATCACCACCTGATCGTTGCGCATGAAGTCACCATGCTTGGATTTGACCGGGATGCTTTGTCAATGATGGCTGCGGCAGCGAACGATGTCATGACGACAGATCAGCTCACAGCAATCGCGGACAAAGGCTATTACAAGAGCGAGGAGATTGTCGCCAGCGAAGACGCGGGTATCTCAGTTGTCGTTCCCAAACCCATGACTTCAAACGCCGCTGCACGCGGGCAGTTTGACAAGGCTGACTTTGCATATGACAGCGACAAGGATGTCTATGTCTGCCCGGCGGGTGAGACCCTGACCTACAGATTTACCGGCCAGCAAGACGGCAAAGCCATCAGATCGTACTGGTCGGGAGCCTGTGCTGAGTGTCCGATCAAGACCAAATGCACGACATCAAAAGAGCGCCGCGTTCGTCGATGGGAACACGAAGATGTGCTTGAGCGGGTCCAAGAAAGACTGGATGCAGACCCAACCCAACTGGCCCTTCGAAGCATGACCGTCGAGCATCCTTACGGCACAATCAAGTCATGGATGGGTGCCACCCACTTCAAAATGAGGCGGCTGAAAAACGTCGCCACCGAGATGGCATTGCACGTGCTCGCCTACAATATGACCCGCGTGATGAAGATCATGGGCATTCCGGCAATGATCGCAGCCATGAAGGCGTAAGGGGCTCCGTTCGGCCTGAAACTAGCCACGAGAACGCCAGGATGAGCCCGCGATTGCCTCAGCCGCCTTCACAACTCATCTAAATATAGAAATGATGATGCCGCGCCAAACGGCACCCAAACGTCGAAAACTCACGTCGACACCGCGATCAACAGCGTTTCCACACAGCCTCCGGACAAACCAGCCTAATGCGATTGCAGCGAGAGTTCGCGCACGTGCGCAAGTCCGTCAGTAGGAAGTGGAACGGCTGCAACCGCGCCACGGCGCAAGTTCCCGCAAGCAGTCATTCATATACGCATTAGATTCCAAAATGCTTTGCGGTCGTTCGCTGCGCGCGGATACAAGGTCTCAGTTGCGGACTTTGCTGCCGTTCGCTGCAATGAGGTCAATTGCTTCAAACATTTCGACAATCTCAAACGGACCGGGCTGCAACTAGGTAAAGTCGCGGCCCGGCTTTTCAGATTATTTCGCCCTGAACTTTTAGCTCTTCAGAGTTTGCGTGAAGCCTATGCCTCCATCGCGGCCTTTACCCGGTCAGGGGTCAATGGCAATTGGCGAACGCGTGCTCCGACCGCATCAAACAATGCGTTGGCTACTGCTGCACCTGTCGGGCATTGCGACGTCTCGCCTGTTCCAAGGTACGGCTGCCCCGGACGATCGATCAGAGCCACTTCGACGGGTGGAACTTCGTTAAACGTCAGGATCGGATAGCTTGCCCAATCGGTTGACGTTATCCCGGTCGCGTCGAATTTCACCTCTTCCTTCAGGGTCCAACTGAGCGACTGGATCAAACCACCCTCGATCTGGTTGGCGATGTTGTCAGGGGCCACCATGTGCCCGCTGTCATTCGCCGTTGCCGCGCGGATAACGCGGATGCGCCCATTGCGCGGTGCGACCTGAACCTCAACTGCCACGGCGGTATAAGCCTGCAGGTTCTTGTAGCGCGAGAAGGCGATACCGCGACCCTTGTTGCGGCCAGGCTCCCAGTCGTCCCATCCAAACAGATCTGCCGTTTTCTGAAGGACGTCGCGTGCCCGGTCATCCTTGAGATATCGCAAGCGATATTCCAGCGGATCAGCGCCTGCCGCATGTGCCAGTTCGTCCATAAAAGATTCGATGGCGAAGACGTTGGCATAAGCGCCAAGGCCCCGATGTGCCGACACGCGGAGCGGCATGTCGGTGACAAAGTGCGTCGCCACGCGGGTTGACGGAAACTCGTAATAGGGCACGCCGTTGCGAGCCGCTGCATAGTTTGGCGGGCCCCCGTCCTTGCGGGTTTCCATGATGAAAGGCGGATCGACATAGCGGCCTGAGAGAAGCCGTGACGCACTGCCGCCCGGGCGGGTAGAGTGCGGAGTTGACCAGATCTCCATGTTCCAGTTGACAATGTCACCGTTCCCGTCGACGCCCGCACGCGTTTTCATGATCATCGCCGAGCCATAGGGTTCCCACTTGTGCTCTTCTGCACGGGTGTACATCAGCTTGATCGGCGTTCCGGGCATTTCCTTGGCCAGAAGTGCGGCATCCGCCGCCGCATCGTCGGCCATGTTGTGGCCATAGCAACCCGAGCCATGCCCATGGATACACTGAACCGACCCTTCCGCCATTCCCAAAAGTTCCTCGATGGCTGACGCGGTCGCGAACACGCTTTGGCTATGGGTATGCACGACCATCTTACCGTCGTTCATTTGGGCCAAAGCAACCGATGGTCCGATAGAGCCATGCATCTGATAGGGTCGGTAATAGGCGGCCTCAATCACGTTTGCTTCCGCACCGGGTTCCGCCGTTTTGACAATCTCAGCTTCTACGACATTCTCTGCGCTTTCCAGCCAGTCATAGATACCTTCGTGCCCCGGAAGCGCGCTTTTCACGTCCCAGTTGGCTTGACCTGACAAAGCAGCCGCTGCCGCCCATGCCTGATCCTGATGTTCGGCAACAACGCCTAGGAAGCTGCCATTTCGGACGACCTTCTTCACGCCAGGCATTGCCTCGACAGCGCTGGTGTCAACGTCGACGAGGGTCGCCTGATATGTCGGCGGACGGGCAATGGCCCCATACATCACACCATCAGGGTTCATTTCAGCGATAAATATTTCGCCGCCGGTCATTTTGGCCGGAATGTCCAGTCGGGGAACCGACTTGCCTATATAGCGATGTTCGGCCACCGGAATAAGTTCTGCCTTTCCTGTGGGTTCCACGTTCAAGTCCAGCCCATCGACAAGGTCACCGTATGCAAGTGACTGACCACCACCACTGATCACGCCGTTTTCGACACTAAGGTCTGAAACCGGCACGCCCAGTTTCTCGGACGCCAGTTGGACCATGATATGGCGCACTTCAGCCGCCGCCTGCTGCACCGCTGGAAGACATCCGGGTGCGGAACCCGAACCGGCAGTGGTGCCTTCGTTCGGCCCTTGATCCGTGTCGCCGGGAATAACGCTGAGATTGGCGATATCTATTTTCAGTTCGTCCGCCGCGCATTGCGCCGCCGCTGTTACGGTCCCTTGTCCAAGCTCGACCTTACCGATCAAAAGCGTGACTTTGCCGTCCGAATGCACCCGTATCCACGAGGCAAGGTTGGGGTTGCGCTCAAGATTGCGCGGTAATTTGACCGCATCCTGTGCGACCGCCCATTTCGGGATGGCGAAGGAAAGTGTCAGCGCGCCGCCAGCTTTCAGGAGTGCCCGGCGGTTCATTGTAAACATATCGTTCATAGCTCAAGCCTCCTCTGCGGCGCGCATGACCGCGCGAACAACGCGGTTCTGCGTTCCGCACCGGCAAAGATTGCCGTTAAGTGCTGCGCGAACCTCGGCTTCCGTCGGTGACGGGTTGGTGTCCAGAAGCGCCTGCGCAGTGATGATCATGCCGGAAGTGCAATAGCCGCATTGCGCGGCCTGTTCGTCGATAAACGCTTGCTGAAGCGCGTTCGGGCCACCGTCTTCCTGAAGGCCCTCCAGCGTCGTCACAGACCGGCCAGCAGCGGATGCAGCCGTCGTCTGGCAGGAAAACACTCGATTACCGTCGAGCAGAACCGAGCATGAGCCGCACTGCGATTTGCCGCAGCCGTATTTCGCACCGTTCATATTCAACGGACCACTTAGAACCGAAAGAAGCGTCGCTCCCTCCGGTGCCTCGACCGAGACATCTTCTCCGTTCAACTTAAAATCCATTTTAGCCACACCTCCCTGGGCTCTTTGCGAGCTTGGAAATGGGGTGACGCCGATAGTCAAACACACGGAATTATTTTTGTTTTTTACTTGTCCAGACAATCGGACGTATTGGAAACGGCGGTAATTTACCCCTCTTCCAGCAAAGTAAGTTTGACCACAAAATCAGATTCGATCAATAACTATGATAGATGTTGCCACAGAAAGGCAGTGAATCCATGTTCAGTCTTTTCGCGGGGATCAAGTCTTCAGTTGCTTCCGAACCGGTTGCCTCGGAAGAGTTTCCCGACCTGGACGCCGCCGAAGCGCGGATGCGCCAATGGGCGCAGTTCGGTGTTGACGCCTATTGCAATGACCCTGATGCCATTTGGATAACCGACGAAAAAGGCAAGCCCGTCAGCTTCTGGGATTGGCGGACTCGCTCGGCAAGGCCGGCCGAATGAGGATCGGATGGTGAGTGGATTTATGAAATGGGTGGGACGTTTCCTGCTGGTGGTCCTTTTGATTTTGGGCGCACTTTGGGTCTGGGCCAATCGCCACGAAGAGATTGCGGCCTTTGACGCCACAGCACTGGCGACAACGTCCGAGGATGTGGTGCGCAAAGGCGAAATGCTGGCGACATTCGGCGGTTGCGAAAGTTGCCACGGTGCAGATTTGTCTGGCGGGGTTCGGCTGCCAACCCCCTTTGGAGCGATTTACGCCACTAACATCACGCCAGACCCCGAAACGGGCATCGGGCAATGGTCACAAGATGCTTTCGTCCGCGCCATGCGGCTTGGCATCGACCGGGAGGGCAAGCACCTTTATCCGGCCTTTCCCTATGACAGCTTCACGAAGACCTCGGATGACGATCTGGGCGCGCTTTATGCCTTCCTGATGTCGGTGCCGGCTGTTGCAAAGCCAGATGTCGCGAACGAGCTGAGGTTTCCCTTTAACATTCGCCCGGCGCTGGAAGGCTGGAAATTCCTGTTTCTTGACGCCGGACCGTTTGAATCCGATCCTGCGCAAACCGACGAATGGAACCGCGGCGCCTATCTGGCCGAAAGTCTGGGCCACTGCACCGCCTGTCATTCCCCTCGCAATGCCTTTGGTGCCGTCGATATCTCAGCAAGCTATGGCGGCGGCGCAGCCGAAGGCTGGCACAGCCCCGCGTTGAACCGTCTTTCGCCTGCGCCAATCGCTTGGGACGTCGATGCGCTGGTCAACTATTTCTACGATGGCTGGGACGAAGACCACGGCATCGCGGCGGGCCCGATGCGCGAGGTTGTCGAGCATATCTCTGTTCTGCCCGAAGAAGACGTCGAAGCGATTGCGATCTATATTCAATCGCTGAGCGGTGAGGCCGGAACTGAGGAGGAGCGTGTCGCGGCACGTGCCTTCGCGGCGCAGGCGGCGTTTCAGCAAGACGAGACACTGCGGGAAACCGAAGACCCTGCACTGGCCGAAGGCTTCGCGGTTTTTGCCGCACGCTGCGCGAATTGCCATCGAAGCGGCTCGGAATCCGTGCCACTTGCACTGGCATCGGCAGTGACGGGCCCCGATCCATCAAACCTGCTGCGCGTGATTCTGGAAGGAGCCACCCCCACCGAGAACGCCTATTTCGTGCGACCCATGCCAGGATTTCCACAGCTGAGTGACGCCGACCTCGCCAATCTGGCCGCTTTCGTCCGGGCACGATATTCGCAAGAGCCGCCTTGGAGAGACTTGGAGGCAAGGATCATTCAAGCCAGAGATGCCATGGACTAGGAGCTCAAGCGGGTACGCTTTGACAGAGCCGCGATTGTGGTCTGATTGCGGTCGACACTAAGTGGGCACATCCTGTCCGGGATTGACTTGCTTTGCCACGCATGGCTCATTTAGTCGTCATTCGTTCGCGTGAAACACTGACGCAAAGTCTGATCAAGTACTGCGGGGCCATAGGGTGATCTTTCTGTTCAGACTTGGATTTCTTGGCCTGCTTTTCATCCTCTGGGCTATTGCCACGGCACGGCTCGGGGCAAATGTCGTCCCTAGTCCGGCTGCAACATGGCAGGCCGCAAAAACTCTTCTCGCTGAAGGGCGACTGGCGCGTGCTCTGGGCGACAGCCTGACTGTTTTTTTCAGTGGCTACGCACTGGCTATAGCCGCCGCCGTGCCGTTGGGCATCGTGATGGGTGGATTTCGGGTGTTGGGAAAAACGTTGGAAGTATACGTTTTTGCTTTGGCTGCGACGCCTCGCGTGGCCTTTATTCCCTTGATCATTGTCCTGTTGGGTCTTGGTGTCGAGGCGAAGATATTCATTGTTTTTCTGGGCGCCTTGATGCCTATTCTTATCAATACCTATGCCGGAGTTCTGGCGGCAGACGCCGAATTGGTCGAAATGGCTCGATCAGTGGGCGCCAGCCGCCGCAGGATTTTTGTAAGTATCGTGCTGCCCGGAGCGGTGCCGTTCGTAATAACGGGAATGCGGATCGGCGCGACGATTGGATTGATAAATACTGTCGTGGCGGAGCTTTACACGGCGGTACGTGGGCTGGGAGGTCTTCTGGCGATCTATGGCAACACGTTCAGGATGGCAGAGTACTTCGTGGTGGTACTCACGCTGGCGCTGATCGGCGTAATCGTCACCGAAGTTCTGCGATATGCGGAAATACGGGCGTCACGCTGGCGCGGCACCGAATAACGGACTTGCGATTAAAGGGAGTGAGACGATGAAGCTGGTCATTATAAGACAGTTGGCGTTTGCCGTCGCGCTGTTGACGGGTGTTCCGGCACTGGCCGAACCCTTCCGACTGATCGTGACACATCTGGAGCCGCCACTCGTCCCGAATTCGGTCATGGATCTGGCACTGGAGCTTGGTTATTTTGAGCGCGAAGGCGTCGAGGTCGAATTGGTGCGCGTGCAGCAAACGCCCTCGGCACTGGCGGCACTTCTCGCCGGAGAGGGCGACATGGCCAACGTCGGTGTCAACGCCGTGCTGCAACTGCATGTTCAGGGACAGACGACACTGAGGGCAGTGACATCGCCCAACAAGTCGCTGCCGTTCCTGATTGCCAGCAAAGTCGATATCGGCGGCGCAGGCGATCTTCCGGGCCGGGTTTTTGGTGTTGGGCGGATTGGCAGCCTTGATCATTCGCTTAGCACCCGTGTGTTAGAGGCGAATGGCGTACTAATGGACGCAATGGACGTTTTAACGCTGGGGCAGCCCTCGGTTCGCGCTCAGGCTCTTGCCGCGGGCCAGGTCGATGCGACCACGATGTCGATAGGAACCTGGCTGTCCATTCCCGACAAGACAGGGCTTCGCATCCTTATCGCTCCGGATGCCTATTATGCGGCAGCGCCTGTCGTAAACAAGGTCAACGTAGTCAGCGCCGTGGTCTTGCAGTCCCGGCGGGATGACGTCGTTGCCGTGGTGCGTGCGCTGACCAAACTCTCCCGCGATTTCGCGGCAGACCCCGAAACCTGGGCCGCGGCCATGGCACCCTACGCCCCACAAATGACCGAGGAAACTTTGCAGGAACTGGCACAAAGTTTTGCCGGAGGATGGAGCGTCAATGCCGGTTTGGGCCGCACCGAGCTGCAATTTACTCAGGACTGGGTCTTTTCCACCGATGATTTCAAGGGTGCCGAGCCGATAGCACTGGATGATTGGGTGGACTTCTCGGTCGCAGATACGGTGTTGGAGGAATTGGGGACCCTTGCGGAAGCGGACTTGCCGTCACGATGAGCCTTTCGCAAGACCGGCCGACCGCACATTCGGATCCGTCTTTGGGGATCGTGCTGGAGCACGCGTCCAAAAGTTTCGGGGCGCGAGGAATTTCGGGCGGTGTTACCGCATTGAAGGACGCTTCTCTGAGGGTTCCAGACGGGACGTTCACGGCACTGCTTGGCCCTTCTGGCTGCGGCAAGACAACTGTGCTTCGCTTGGCGGACGGGTTGATCCAGCCTGACAGTGGATCGGTACGGGTTTTTGGCGCACCGCCGCGCCCGGGGCCCGATATCGGATTTGTCTTTCAGTCATTTCGGCTGATCCCATGGGCCACTGTGGCGCAAAACATCGACTTTGCATTGAAAAGCACCGATCTAAACGCGGATGACCGCGCCGACCGGGCGCGGCAGTATATCGAACTGGTGGGGCTGAAACGATTTACCGACGCTCACCCCGCCACACTGTCTGGCGGCATGAAGCAGCGGGTCGCACTTGCCCGCGCGCTGGCACCCGAGCCCAAGGTTCTGCTGATGGATGAACCCTTTGCAAGCATCGACGCCCAGACCCGTGAGCTTATGCAGCTCGAGCTGATGCGGATCTGGACCGGCCGCCGCCCCGCCGTGATGTTCGTCACGCACTCGGTGGACGAGGCCATTGTTCTGGCAGACGAAATCGCCCTGATGGGACCGTCTCCGGGCCGGATCGTCGAGACGATACCGGTTGAACTGGACCGCCCACGCTGGACGTATGACGTGCGCGCCGAACCACGCTATCAGGAACTGCGGCAATACCTGTCACAACGGATGCGCGCCATGGTCTTCAGCGACCCTGCGTCAGAATTCTACGGGCGAGCGCTTGGCTCTGCCGAGGCACCGGACCCAGAGTAATTGTGAAATGATTGGAACCAAGACCCTGTATAGCAGGCCGAAAGGTTGATGATCGCCCTGATAAATCCTTGAAAATAGATCTTGCAATCGACTTCTGCGTCGGCTCAGATCTAAGCCGACAAGCCTTTTTGCTATAGCCGCAGACGCCATCCACTTGGCCCAGGTGGCAATTGGCCAGTAACGGGAGAAACCAATGAACCCCTCAAAATACGCTCCCTCGGTGCGCCGTACGCTGGCCCTAGGGCTTGTCGCAGGTGCCTGGCTGACATTGTCGATTTCGCCGCCGGAGGCTCAAACAACGCAGACCAGCGCGACTCCGGTCGAAAGACCTGTTTCATTTGCAGCTGACCAGGCTGATCGTGGTGAAAAAAAGTACGCATCAGAGTGCGAAGAGTGTCACGGGAAGAAACTCAAAGGCGGACTAAATGGAGGGGCACCTTTGCGCGGCGTCGTTTTCGAAGGGAAGTTCGCTGAAGGAGCACCGGCCTCGGTTTTATTTGTGTTCATCAGCTCTTTGATGCCGCCGAATAAGCCAGGGCGTTTCTCTGAGGCTACTTACGCCGATCTGATGGCCTACGTCCTCAAGCGGAACGGCTTCAAGGAAGGCGCGCCGCTGCCCTCGGACCTAGATGCGCTCGACAACCTCATCATGACGAAGTGATTGACGGCAGTCGCTTGGCCGGTTTCTGACCCATGTGGCTGTCAGAGATCACCCTTCAGTCGATCGGTTTCCGTGTCCTGACGCTTTTGATTGTTGCCGGGATTCATGGTGCCATCGTTGCAGGAGTTGCGGTTTTTCTGGGTGACAAAGGACCGAAATACGACGGCCGCCTGACCCTCAATCCCGCCAGCCATATCGACCTTGTTGGCGCGTGCAGCATGATTTTTTTCGCAATAGGATGGACGAAACCGATGGTTGTCGACGCAGGTCAGTTGCGCACCGGTCGAATGGGCATTCTTGCCGTCATTCTGGCGAGCTTCATCGGCCTGCTTGCCACGGCTGCCCTGCTGAACGCTTTGATCCTGCCAGCGCTGACGATGTTGGAATATTCAGCCGGACTGACGGCAGCGGCTTTCCTTCGGGCCGCGAGCAGCCTTACGATCTGGTTCGCACTGCTTAGCCTGATCCCAATCCCGCCGCTGACAGGCGGTTTGCTTCTTGGCGCGTTCGGCATCCGCCCATCACAGCAGGCAAAGTGGATCCTTACCGCTCTGTTGCTTGTGGCAGTGGCTACGGGCGTCGTCCGCCAGCTTCTTGGCCCTGCCCACGCCGCGATAGCCTCGGTCATCCTTGGCAAGTGAAAGGGAACTACTGGGTGGGGATAGTGTCGCTCTTTCCCATCTGCGCCGCGCCATACCGTCCGAGGATGGCCGCAAGCGTTCCATCGTCTTCAAGTTGACCAAAGGCTTGGACGATCTTTCGCTTCAGCGTGAGGTCGCCCTTCCACAGCCCGAAGACCAGATTGTAGCGGGCAAGTTCATCAGGCAGCAACGCGACCGACCAGTCGTTTTCCGCCGCCAGCCCACCGGCCAACAAAGCTTCGGTGACACCGCCGTCAAGCTCGCCACTGGCGATGCCATCGACAAGCTGCTGGCTGTTGCGCACGACACGGAGGGTGACGTTCTGGCGGCGCAGATAACTGGCAAGCCCGATGCGGTCGAGACCCGAGATGACGGTCAGCGCCCCGATGGTAAGACCGTCGATATCCTGCAACGGGGCAGGGGCCACGATGGCCCAGCCGGTCTTGGCATAGGGCGGGCCGGTATCAAGGAACGACCGGGTCAGTGTCGAATCGACGACGCCCCCGGCGAGCACCTGACACTTGCCACGCGTGACTGCCCAATGGCGTGGATTGAAGTCGCGGCCAATGGCATCGTTGGGGCTGAGCAGCAAGTCGACCTCCATATAGTCGGCAACGGCACGAAGAAGTTCGACGTCGATCCCCGGTTTGTCAGGATCGCCCGTGACCAGCGGAGGATAGCTCGTGGGAATGCAGACGCGGATGGCGTCGTTTTCCTTGACCTCGCGAAGCGACGTATCGGGTGGCAGGAAGGTCACCAGCAGCATCAGGCCAAGAACGACAGCGATGCCGCCGAGGTCGCGCGCCAGTTGCCGCAGGGTGAGCATTATAAAACCCTCACGCCTTGCGGAAATCAAACAGAGCGATCGTGAACAGCACCACGCCGGCGATGCCCATGATCGCAATGCCAAGGCGCGGATCGAACTGGTTATAGTTGATCAGCACGCCGCGCAGCGCGTCGACGGCATAGGTTAATGGATTGTACTCGACGATGGTGACCAGCCAGTCGGGATAGACGACGCGGCGTTTGCGACCGGGTCAGTGCCGGGTCCAGCGGAAAGATCGAGCTGGACGTGAAATAGAGCGGCAGAATGACCGCGTTGGAAAAGACGCCGAAGCCTTCGAAGCTGCGGACGCGGTTGGCGATGACCACGCCAAGCGAGGTCAGCGCGAAGGCCAGCATGAACATCAGGACAAGGGCCTTTAGCACGTCGATCAAAGTCAGTGGCACGTCCGCGAAGCGCGCCAGCAGAAGCACAAGGCAGCCGTGAACGACCGCCACCGTCGCGCCGCCCAGCACCTTGCCGAGCAGGATCGTGCCGCGCGACATCGGCGAGACCAGCACCTCGCGCAGGAAGCCAAACTCGCGGTCCCAGATGACGGAAACGGCCGACTGTACCGAGGTGAACAGGATGTTAAGCGCCATGACCGCGGGAAAGATGAACTGAAGATAGGTGAACGGCACGACGAAGGTGACCTCGCCGTAGACTTCGCCGCGGAAATAGGGATTGAGGCCGATGCCCAGGATCAGCACCCACAGGATCGGGCGGCTGACACCGCCGATCAGCTGGCCGCGGTCGCGCATCGAGCGTTTTACTTCGCGCAACCAGAGCGCGTAGAGGCCGCCAAGCTGGATAAGAAATGGCGACCGGCGTGCAGCTGGCGCCTTGGTGGCAGTGTCGGCGATGGTCATCGCGTGTGTCTCCCCGCGATTTTCCGAAGGCAAGCGTGCGCTCGCGCGCACCGGCGGCCTGATCGCGGATCTCTCGCCCTGTAAGCGTCAGGAACACCGACTCCAGGCTTGGCACCTCGATTGCTAGCGCCCGAATGCGGCTGCCGTATTCGGCAAGAAAAGCCTCCACGAAAAGTATCGTCCGAGGTCAGCAGGATGATCTCACCTGCGCTGTCCCGTCTCGACTGCAGCCGGTCGGCATAGCGGGCCGCGATCGCGGCATGATCGCTGTCGCTCTTCGGCACGATGCGCAGCAGTTGCTGGCCGTATCGCGCTTCAGCTCTTCGGGCTGTCCAGCGGCCAGAACCTTGCCGCTGGTCGATCGACGCAGACCCGGTCGCAGGCCTCGACTTCTTCGATGTAGTGGGTGGTCACAAGCACGGTGATCTCGCGCTCGATGCGCAGCCGGCGGATGTAGTGACCAGATGCGGTCGCGGGTCTGAGCGTCAAGCCCGACGGTGGGCTCGTCAAGCAGCATGATCTCGCTATCGTGGATCAGGGCGCGGGCGATTTCCAGCCGGCGCTTCATGCCCGAGGACAGCGTGCGCGCCGTTTTGTCGGCCCAGTCGGTCAGTTCCACCAGCGCCATCAATTCGTCGATGCGGTGGCGCCGGAGTTTTCGCGGCACGCCGTAGACCAGCCCGTGCAGATTCGAGGTTCTCGCGGACTGTCAGCCGGTCGTCGAGGCTTGGCTCCTGGAAGACGATGCCAAGGCCTGCGCGCGCGGCCAGCGGCTGCTCGACCACATCGATAGCCGCCGACGAGCGCCACGCCGCTGTCAGGGCGCAGGATCGTGCACAGGATGTGCATCAGCGTCGTCTTGCCCGCGCCGTTCGGGCCCCAGCAGCGCGAACAGCTCATTGTCGCGGACGTCAAAGCTGACCTCGTCCAGCGCCAGGGTGCGCCCGTACCGCTTGGATACAGCCTCGACGCGGATGGCTGGCTCGGAGTTTGCGCGCTTGGCATCAGGGCCGGCCATCGCCGGGAACCCGTATTGCTTCGAGGATGCGGGCGATCGTCCCGTCTGCGCTTAGCGCGGCAATTGCCTCGTCGACGGCCGTGCGCAAGAACGTCTCGTTGGAGAGCAGCAGCGCGCCCACGCCCAAAGTCGTCGGCGGCAGTGGGTTCGGGTCGATCACATGGAAGGTCGGCATAGGCGGGATCGCTCGCGCTGCTTGGCCCACAGTGTCGGGGCCCAGACGAGGGCGACGTCGACCGTGCCGTTAAGAAGCGACTTCAAGGCGAGGTCGTTGGTGCCCATCGGGTACGCTGGCCAGCGGTCTTCCGCGGGCAGCGCCGTCAGGTACGAGACCAGCCGGATGATGCGCCGACGTTCCCATCGTCGCGCCGATGGGACGCACGGGCGCCAGGTCGGCAAGCGCGTTGATTTCGGGGTCAGCGGTGACGAAGACATACTCGGCTTCGTAATACGGCCCGCGTCAGGGTGACCCAGTCGGAATATCCTCCGGGGATCAGCTTGAAACCCATGTGAAAGTCGCAATGCTCCAGCAGGATTGCGTAGACTTTCGTGATGTCCTCGATGACGAAGTTGCTTTCGACCACATATCGCTGCGGCTCGAGCAACAGGCCTTGCGCGATGGCGTCGGCGATCGCGGCGGCCACCTCCCAGTCAGGGTCGCGCCGATCAACGCAATAGCGAAGCTGCGACTCGTCCAGCCGTCGGCCGAAGGTCCACTGCTTCTCGGCGAAGGGCTCGTCGTAAGAATTCCGGCTCTTCAGCCGAAACTCGGCCCGGGCGACAGCGCGGCCACCGAAACACGCAGAGCCAACGCCAGAAGCGGACCAGCCAGATACGCGAAACGCGTTAAGGCAATGGGCAAGATTGGACCTCACAAAGGCACCGGGCGGACTGGAAGACTTCCAGGTCCGCCCGGGCCGGGTTTCGGGATGCACTCAACCGATCAGTCGGGAAGCGCGAAGACGTACAGCGTGATCGGATCGTTCGCCGGAAGCTTCACTTCCGGGGTCAGCGATGCCAGACGGCCCAGCCCGGAGGCGAAGTTCGCGGTGATCGCGACGTACTGCTTGCCGCCGGCCTCGTAGGTGATCGGGAAGGATTCGAGCGAATTGCTCAGCTTGCCGCTCTCCCACAGCTTTTCGCCGGTTTCGTCGTCGAACGCCATGAACTTGCGGTCGAGACTGCCAACGAACACCAGTCCGCCGCCGGTCGGCAGGGTCGAGCTGGTGATCGGCGGACGCTGCCGGTACTGCCACATCTCCGACTGGTCGTTCATATTGATGGCGCGGACCTGGCCGATGTTGCCGTCGCTGTCAGGATGCGGCACGCGCGAGTAGGTCTGCCGACCGCCGCCGGTGTAGATCTCGCCCGGGTCGAGCGAGTTCACCGTGGTGTTCGAGCAGAACTCGACCGTCGGCAGATAGAGCGTCTCGGTCCGCGGGCTGTAGGCCGTGGCCTGCCAGGCTCTGCGCGCCCGGGTCGGCCGGGCAGTTGAAGGTGGTCTCGCCGATTATCGGGATCACGTCCGGGTTGATGGTCTTCTCGCCGGTCGTCCGGATCGATCGAAAGCACCACGTTCTGCGGTGCGGTTTCGACATCCCACAGGTATTCGCCGGTGGTCCGGTCGAGCGCCTCGATGATGCCGATCTTGCCGGTCGTCACCGTCATCTTGCGCATCCACACCATCGACCGGCAGGTCGATGAGCAAGCGCTCATAGACATAGTCGAGGTCGAGCGAGTCGTTCGGAAGGTGCTGGTGGTACCATTTCAACTCGCCGGTAGTCGGGTCGATGGCGAGGGTGGAGTTGGTGTAGAGCGCGTCATTGGTGACGTTGGGGTCCGAGCTTTTGGGGGACAGCCCGCTCATCTCGGCGTTCCACGGATAGGGCTGACCGACGCCGGCGAAGATCAGGTTCTGCTCGGGGTCGTAGGACCCCGCGATCCAGGCCGAGGCGCCATGCCGGCTTTCCAGCGGAATGCCGTTCCAGCTGTTGCCCTCGGGCGTGTCGCCACGGGCGATGGTGTTGACACGCCACAATTCCTCGCCGGTATCCACGTCGTGCCCGGTGAAGAAGCAGCCACCCGGCTGGCCGCCGCCACACCCGGTCGTGCCCTGGACAATCGACGCCGTTGGCCACGATCGGTCCGCTGGAAAAGCCGAAGCCAAAGTCATGGTTGGCAACCTGTCTTGTCCCAGACCAGTTGGCCGGTCTTGGCGTCTATCGACAGCAGATGCGCGTCGCGGGTCGCGACGATCAGCTTGTCTCCGTAGATCGCCTTGTTGCGCACGCCTCTGACCGGTCGCGCCATCCGGCAGATCGTACTGATACTCCCAGATCAGGTCGCCGCTGGCGCCGTCGAGCGCCTGGATCGTGTGGTCGGAGTTCTGGATGTAGATGATCCCGTCATGGACCAGCGGGGTTTCCTGCGTCCGCCCCGGCGTCATGGCCCAGGACCAGGCCAGCCTGAGGTCGCCGACGTTTTCCTTGTTGATCTGGTCGAGCGGGCTGTAGCCCCAGCCGTTGTAGGTGCGCCGCCACATCAGCCAGTCGCCATCCGGCGGGTTGAGCAGCATCTCGTCGGTGACCGGTGATACATCGTCGATCGGGTTGTCTTGCGCGACGGCCGCTTGCACGCGCCAAAAGCGATACAGACGCCGCCGCGACAGCAAAGATATTTATAGGATTCTGACTTGCAGACATTGAGTGGTCTCCTCCCTCTCAGGTTTTTGAAACCAGCGCCTCGGCACGACTTAACGAATGCCAGGAGAATTGCTACAGACCAAAATGTCTTCGCCAGTTATCTCAGGGTAAGCCGGTGAGTTTATATCCGTCAATCTTCAATTGTTTGTCTAAATCCTCGCTAGGCCTCTTGGATGGGCACAAACCATTCGCTGATTGGACAGTCAGGCTGACCTTCGCGGCGTGCCGAATGGACGCCGCGCGCAGAGGGCAGCGGTGCGATTAATCTTCAACATTGCTGCTTTGGGATGGCTGTGTATCTGACGATTGCCAAGCAGCAGATTTCGCGCTTGGACTGGCTCGGGACCCACTATACCGTTTGACCAGCAAAAGCATCGGGGCAAGACATGGATATTATCGCACGAGCAACGCCAAATTGTCGGCGCAGCAATGGTAGCGCTGCGGCGGAGCGGGCGCCCCGGACATAGAGGCCGTAGGTACTGCAGCCGACGATCCCTGACGCGAAAAAACAGGGAATCATGACCCTGAAAATGCCAACCGCCAAAGGTTGGGCGCCGGGGAAAGTTCCCTCGGCCGCTCCGGGCTTGAAGGTCAATGCCTTTGCCTCTGACCTCGATGCATCCGCGCTGGATCGAGGTGCTGCCGAATGGCGATGTGCTGGTCGCCGAGGCGCTGATGCAGGTTGACACGCCCAAACGCCTGATGGACCACGCGATGCAGGCCACGCTGCGGCGCGCCCGCGCCACTGGAGTTAGTGCCAACCGCATCACGCTGTGGCGCGACACGGATGGTGACGGCGTGGCCGAGACGCGCGAGGTTTTTCTGGAGAAGCAGAACCAGCCCTTCGGCATGGCACTGGTGGACGACACTTTCTATGTCGGCAACACCGACGGCATCGTTGCCTTTCGATTACGAAGAAGGCGCAACGCAGTTGACCGGACCCGGCCGCAAACTGGTCGACTTCAAACCGGGCGGACACTGGACGCGCAGCCTGATCGTCTCTCCTGACAAAACCAAGATCTACGCAGGCGTCGGTTCGCTGACCAATATCGGCGATGAAGGCATGGAAGCCGAAGAAGGCCGCGCCGCGATCTGGGAGCTTGATCTCGCCACCGGAAAGGCCCGTATCTTCGCCTCTGGCCTGCGCAATCCGGTGGGCACAGCGTGGGAGCCGACGACCGGGGCGCTTTGGACGGTGGTGAACGAGCGCGACGGCTTGGGGGACGAAACGCCGCCAGATTACCTGACCTCGGTGAAGGACGGTGGGTTCTACGGCTGGCCATATTGCTACTGGGGCAAGACGGTGGACGACAGGGTCGCGCAGGATCGGGCGTTGGTTGACCGGGCGATCACGCCCGACTACGCGCTTGGCGGCCATACCGCGTCGCTGGGCCTGTGCTGGATGCCCGAGGGCACGCTGCCCGGTTTTCCGGACGGCATGGTGATCGGTCAGCACGGCTCGTGGAACCGCTCGACATTAAGCGGCTACAAGTTGATCTTCGTGCCATTCGAAAACGGCCGCCCTTCGGGCCCGCCCAAAGACATCCTTTGGGGCTTCCTGTCGGAAGATGAAAAGACGTCCTACGGTCGCCCGGTCGGTGTCACGATAGGCCCCGACAAAGCGTCTCTTTTGATGGCAGACGACGTAGGCGACGTGATCTGGAGGATCACTGGGGCCTGACGTCTTCAGGCGCCGACCGCCAGCCGAAGAAAGCCAATTTCAATAAGACACGCGCCAGCGCGTTCCCTGCTCGCAAATTGCAGGGCTACGGGCGGTTGCGATTGCGAATTGCAGCCATGTGCAATGTGCCGCGATGTGTGGGATTTCTCCCATGGCCGGGAAAGGACTCGATTTTTAAGTTGTAATAATTTGGTGGTAAGAAAGACTTGTGTGATTTTCCTCAATATCCCTTTCGATACTCCCAAAGCCGAAATTTTCATAATTTCGAGGCTCTTAATAGGGCCGAATCCTGATACATTAAGTCACTTAGAAGAACATTTCTGAGCACGCTGCAGTCGGCAATTGTGCATTCGGAAACGTTTATGCCGGGGGAAATAAAATCATCACCTCCCTCACTCCAGTCTCGTTTGCCTAATGCCGGTGGAATATTTTAACCCGTCAAGCGAATACCAAAACCTGAATAGAGCTAACCTATAAAGCCGGACTCTCAGGGGGCCGTTCAAACTCAGCGGGGCTTCTTGGGCAATTGACTGCGCGGTCATTCTACGCGGTAATTGCTATGCGGTACATCGATATATCAACTTCACTTGATGCGTCGAGCGGCTTCTATTGTCTGAACTTATTTGGTTAACTGGTACGCAATATTTCTTGGCAAGTATCCTTCCATTTCCGTTCCGCATTTGGAAGGTATTGATCGGCGTACCAGTTAGAGCCAGCATGTCCTAGGTCCTCTAAGAGATCGGGCTGTGCGAGCATGTCCTTAATCGCTGAAGAAAGCCGCGAGATACTTTCTTGAACAACGAATTTCTGATTGGAAAGTGCACCCAAGCCGAAGGTGTGCTCGCTAACAGTCGGAGTCCCTGTCGAAAGCGCTGCAATAAATCTTGGCGCTTCATAGTGATGAGATCGTACTGCGTGCACATTTAGGCAGCATCGCGATTGGGCGGCGACATCTTCGATAATCACGTTATTCGACGGTGACAACACAAAACCCTGCGCCGAAATGGCGTCGCATACAGCGCGGCGCCGGTCGTTCAAACCGCCAACAAAACAGACATCGTAGGCTCTTTCTGACATCGGAACTCGGTCTTTTGGCGGCGAAATAGCAACGTCAAAACCCATTACAGGACAAGGCAATTTGCGCTGTAAAACCTTTGTCTGAGGGGGATAGTAATCCAGTACGATGTCAATCAGCGGAAGCTTGGCATTCAGAAGGCGTCGTTTACGTCGGATGGCCCTCAGACCCGCAAGGCCAGTGCCAAGCGGGTTTCCCAGCACAGTCACCACTGAGAAATTGAGATAGATATAGCGACACCCGGCGCGGCGCGTGAAAGGGCGAAACTGTTCTCCGATTAAAAAGACCAATGTACCGTCGGGATGCTCGGCCTCGTCGATCTCATCGCACAGCAAAAAAAGCGCGTCCGGATCAATGTGCTCTTTGAGGGTATTGTGGATGTATTGGGCAATGTTGCAAACATAAGCATTGCTGAAATTCTGTATGATTAGGGCGGCACGTGGCATGGCGGCGTCAGTCTTTGTGCATTAGGCCCCACAGCCCGTTTCGTACATCAGACCTGCGTTGTCCAGATAAGTCGTTGGCAAAGCGGCGAAAACCCGCCGTTCTCGCAGTAAACCACGGGTTCGCTTGTATGTCTTTAGCGAATCGCATCTCGTTCATTTGGGCGGGGGCGTCCGCTTCGGGATTCTCGGTAAAAATTATCCGAACCTCTCGTTGCGCCACACGCGGCGACAAACATGTCAGCATTGGCCAAAAGTGCCTTCATCCCTCAACGACCAGTTCCATTGATCGTGATCCCGTGCCTGAACGAGGTGTTTCACATTCGATCGATTATATCTTCTATGGCTCGGGCCCAAGAAAAACTCGGTGGCCTCGTCGTTATCGTTGATGGTGGCAGCGCTGATGGCACGCGGGAAATCGCGGCAGAGGAAGCAAGGCGCATTCCAAAGGTTCACCTCATCGACAACCCTGCGCGTCTTCAAAGCGCCGGAATAAATGTTGCCGTTCAGCGATACGGCGACCAAGCAACGCATCTTATTCGGATTGATGCGCATTGTGGTTATCCAGCGGACTACTGCGAGACTTTGTTGAGCGAGGTGCAACACACAGGCGCTGCCAGCGTTGTGGTGAGCATGACAGCCAAAGGCTCGGGTCTTTTTCAACGGGCAATTGCGGCCGCTCAGAATGCGCCAGTTGGCAACGGCGGGTCTAAACATCGAACGAAGCCAAAGGGTGAGTATGTTGACCATGGGCATCATGCCCTGATCAGCATAGGCGCTTTTCGCGAGGTTGGCGGCTATGATGCTGCCTTCAGTCACAATGAGGACGCCGAGCTTGATCATCGATTGCGCGCAGCGGGTTATGAAATCTGGCTGACTGCGCAAACGAGCGTCGCTTATTTCCCGCGGGAGGGCGGTAGCGCTTTGGCACGTCAATACTTCAACTATGGCAAAGGGCGGGCGCAAAACCTGCTCAAGCACCGTTCGCTACCAAAACTGCGGCAGGCCAAAGTCATTCTGATTTTACCGTTTTTGGCGCTTGCTCTGCTGGCACCTTTCAGCGCGTTCTTTGCCCTGCCGTGCCTCGCATGGATAACCTACTGCACCACAATGGCGCTTTCTCAGGTTTTTGGCGCACGCGACCCATCTCTGGCGCTGGTTGCCCCAATGTCGATGGTAATGCACCTCTCTTGGTCGGTTGGATTTTGGTCCCGCATTCTTGTCCTGGGGCCCGCTTTGGTGAGGGGGCCAGCATGACAACCCTTGCGTCATATGCTGAAGTCGAGGTCTGTGTCTGCACGTTCAAGCGAGCGAGCCTGACGGAAACTCTGATATCGCTCGGCGAGCAGATCATGCCCACCGGGGTGCAGCTTTCCGTGCTCGTCCTCGACAACGACGCGGTTCCATCTGCCAAAGAAACAGTGGAGCGCTTTGCTGAGAGTACAGAACTCCGAACGCGGTATGTGCATTGTCCTGGCGGCAATATCTCGATCGCTCGCAATGCCGCGCTGGAACATAGCCATGCTCGCTATCTGGCATTTCTGGACGACGACGAAACTGCCAGCCCCATGTGGGTTAGCAACCTTTTTGGTCGTATGCACGCAACCGGTGCGGATGTCATTCTGGGACCCGTGCGCGCCATCTATGAAGCGAAGGCGTCCAAATGGATGAAACTGTTGGATATTCATTCAACCGAACCCGTTCTTGTCGCTGGCCAGTACCAGACCGGGTATTCGTGCAACGTCTTGGTTGATCAGCACAGTCCTGCCCTTGCGGGTATGCAATTTGACCTTTCGCTTGGTCGGTCAGGCGGAGAGGACACTTGGTTCTTCTCACAGGTTTTTAGACGCGGCGGTCGAATAGGTTATGCCTCGGACGCAGTTGTTTATGAAAAGGTGCCGTCGGCGCGCGCCACGTTTTCATGGCTGGCAACCCGGCGCTTTCGGATGGGACAATCCCATGGGCTTAGCTTGACTGCCCGCTCGAACATGCGTTCGCGCTTTGGTGGCATCCTGACGGCGACAGCAAAGATCGGGTTTTGCGCCGCCACTGCAATTCTGGCCAGCCTCAGCCCGGCTCGACGAAATGGCGCTGTTTTACGCGGCTGTCTGCACGCAGGGGTCCTAAGCAGTCACTTGGGCATGCGCCAAATTGAACTTTACGGAACAACCGAGGTGGCGCAATGAACGATCTTTCTTATCGACATGGCGGGCATCTTACCGTTGCTGAGACATATGAGCAGCCAAATGTTCCCGAGGCCCAAGTCGTTGATGTCTTTCTGATCCTCAAGCGTCAGAAGTGGCCCTTGATCCTAGGCGCCTTGATCGGACTTGCCGCTGGTACGCTGCACTTTGCGACGAGTCCGAAATCCTATTACGCAGCCGCCACTGTCCTTGTTCACGAACAGACCAACAACCTTCAGGAAGAGCTGTCCGCAAGCATCCCCTTGATAAGAAACGAAACAGCCGTATTGAACGAAATGCAGGTGCTGCGATCGCTTCAACTTGCTGAACGGGTCGTCCGCGACAACGCGTTGCACGAAGATCCAATGTTCATGTCTCCGCCCGTCTCACTGGCGCGCGCTTGGCTTTCAGCGCTGAAAACTCGCCTCGCACAACTTGCTCCCGGCTTATTGGATGCGCCAGAAACAAGTGTAGAGCCGACCGAAGATCAACGCATTCTTGGCGCTGCAGTCCTCTTGCAGCGCGAAATCGGAATTACACGGGTAGGGCGTACTTTTTCCATTGAAATCAGCGCGGTGCTTAGTGACCCAGAGCTCACTGCAAAGATCGTGAACAGCTTTACCGACGTCTATCTGGCCGATCGTCGGATCGCCAATATGGATGCCGCGGACGCAAGTGCAGCTTGGTTGCGCACCCATATCGAAGAAGTCCGCCAAAGCGCGAACAAAGCATCCAGCGAGGCAGTCGAGTTTCGGGCAACCAACAAGGCTTCCGACTTGCAGGGATTGCGCGAATTGGAACAGCGCGCCGCCACCTTAAACGACCTTCACGCAACGCTTCTTGGCCGCTTAGAGATGATTGCTATTGAAGGCTCATACCCTGCTACCAATGGTCGACTGTTAAGCCCAGCCATAACACCCCGTGATCCGGCACTTCCAAAGGCCTGGCGGGTCTTGGCGGCTGGATTGTTGCTTGGCCTTATCGCCGGTATGTCTGTAGCAACGGTTCGTGAATTGCGCGAAACCGGCCTTCGCTCGGGAGAGGATGTTCGCAAAGCAACTGGATTAGCCTTCCTTGGGTTCCTGCCAAAGTTCAGTCGGTCGAAATTGAACATACTGCACGCGAAAAAAACGCCCCCCACAACCCAAAGAGCCTATCGGTCAGTCCTAAACTGGCTTGAAGGGCCGCAGAAGAAGTCGACCAAGGCTGAAAAACGTGAAATATCTGCTGTACGATGCGCCCCGTCGCTATTGCTGCCGTTAATCGCGCCTGACTCTCCTTATTGCGAAACGTTGAAAAGCGTTCATGCTACGATCGAGGCTTCGAATGCCAATGAGAGCTGTAAGGTCATTGCGATCGGAAGTCTTAACCACTCTGAAGGCCGCTCAACTGTCGCTGCAAACATTGCACAACTCGCTGCGCTTGAGGGGCACCGAACGCTTCTAATTGACGCTGATATCTCCAATCCACACCTGAGTAATGAGTTGGGATTCCAAGAAACAACCGGCCTTTTGGATGTTTTGGACGGCATTATTAGTCTGGATGACGCATTGTTCCGTTTGCCCGACACAAATTTGGATATTCTGCCCTGCAAAACACGGCCAAGCCGGACCCAACTGGATAGACCGGGACGGATCGTTAAACTTCTTGCACAAGTGCGCCCCCGCTACGACATCATCGTATTAGACTTCCCACCCCTAAGTGTGTCGTCAGACCTGAAAATCGCTCTGCCAAACCTTGATGCGGTTGTGCTTTTGGCGGAATGGGGAAAGACTTCGAAGGAAGCCCTCATGCAGTACACCTCAAATGAGCCACTGCTTAAATCCAAAACAGTCGGCGTTTTGCTGAATGGTGCCGTTACGCAACGTCTGCCGCAATATGGCGTCGCAACTGGCAACCTAGGGCGTCGCAGTCATCCTGGTTTCGCGTAACACAAACTTCAAACTCATACGCCCAATCAACTTAAATTTGTCTCGACCTAGCCTTACCCGCTTCACATGTCCTCTGTACACTTTTGACTGGTTGCATTGACGTAGCAACGGGAACGGGGTCAGTGTCTCTGTCAAAAGGTTCAGATATGCGGTTAGCAAGTTTCTTAGTGATTTCGGTTCTGGTCTCGATATGCGTCGGCGTTTGGTCGGCCCTAAATGGTGCGAGCATCACTGGCAGTGTCGGCAAGGCTGCACTTGTGTTGATTTGCTTGCAGGTCGTCTATTTCGCATTCCTCGTCATAAAAAGCTTGTTGCCTCAAGGACCCAAGTCAAAAGATGAAACTGACCAAGCTCGGGATCAAGACAACCGCTAGGCTAATTTGCCTGATCGCTCGCCTTTTAGAAACGCGTTAAGGCCAGGCTCTGGCCGGCCCAAAAGCCGGATTAGTGCACCGCGCAAGGTCAGGCGCAGCACTTCGCGCTTGGGTAATGAATTTCCAACATGAAACTTAGTCAACGATTTGATCAAGCCCGTCGCACGTTCGCTGGCAGGATACTTGAACTGATCATCAGTCAGAAACGCGTTCCTTTGCATTGGTTTGGCTTTTTTCCAAGATTCTCTTTGTAGAATTTGGATTGATCGTTTCAACGACAGCTCCCGGCGTAACCATCCGATCTCGACCCCTAGATTTCGGGTGGTATCAGATCCGTTCTCTGCCCAAATACCCAAAGGTTCCATCGCAACATAGACCGGTTCGTCAATCGCGAACGTTCTCAGATATTCTTGCAAGGTCGAACTACATTGCACTCCGATTTCCAGGTCGCTTGCCATGTTTCGCGTCCAAAAAAGTCCACCATTTGATACGCCCATGTCCGCCATCAAAGAAAGGTGAAAGCTGTTCGGTTCATAGATACGTTCGGCAAATTTTCGATCCAAAAGCCCGCCATCGCTAACGCGTGCCTGTGGCGTTCCGCTCGCAATCTCAACCAACTGGTTGCGAAGGACGATTTCGACGCCTTTCGTTTTGCAGATTTGGATATTCTCTTCAAAGAAGGTTGGCAAAAGCTGGTTGTCGTCCTCTAGCACGCAAAAATAAGTTGCTTCATACGGATTGGTTTTCGAGAAACACCGGTCGATATTTGATGACGCCAGCAAAGGTGGATCGGCCTTGTTATACCGAATGCGGTGATCGGCAAGTTCGCGAACCACTTCGCAGCCTGAGCCATCCGGATCATCATCAAAAACATCACAAATCCAACGCGTTACGGTCTGCGCCTGTATGCCTTTTAGCGCACGGAGTAATGTTTCGGGTCGCTTGTAAGTGGGTGTTCTTACGTGGACAAGTGGAGCCTCGGTTGACGGCGTATCAGAGGCTCCATTGCCGATGGGGCGTGGTATCTCAGATTTGATACTTTTAACCGGACGGCGGGCAACAGGCTTAAGACGTCTGGCCGCCAAATGTGCAAGGCCACCTATGATCGCGGGCGTTTGGACCATTCTGTGGGACGCCGCCATCAATCGGCGCGACTTCAGATCGCAAATTGTATCTTCGAGTTTCTGACGTTTCACGATCCCGGCAATGCGCGCATCAATCAAAGTGCGCAACCTGGGGGCTGTATCGCGAATGTCCTTAAGCGCAACTATCATTGCAGCGGCATTTTCTGGGGCCAGCCTGTGTGATACTGAACCTTCGCGACGGCGGTACGAGTAGTAAGCTTCGGGAACAACTGTGGCCGGATACCCGGCCAGAGCAAGCCGAAGCAGAAGATCGAAGTCTTCGCCCACCTTCACGTCTGTTCGATAGCGCAAAGAACCAAGTGCGTCGCGCCGGATCATTGGTTTCAGGTACCCAAGGATATTGGGCACACCGCCGAAATGCTTTGCCAAAAGTTGCTCTTCGCCGACAGCAATTGGCGCTTGTATATCCGCGCCCTCAAAAAGTCGTTGGCCAACCGAGGTGTCGTTTTCGGAAAAGAACAATTGGTCATCTGCAATAACCGAAACATCAAGGTCTTCTGCCAAAGCCAGTAACCGCTCGAACCGGCCTTGGTGAAGCAAATCGTCTGCATCCACAATTGCGATCCAGCTGCCACGTGCAACGTCCAGTGCACGGTTGCGCGCAGCCCCCGGTCCACTGTTGGTTTCAGATGTCAGGACCGTCAGTCGATCGTCTTGAATCTCATCGAGAGACGCAAGGCTATCATCCGAAGAACCATCGTCAGAAACGATAAGTTCAATGTTACGAAGTGACTGCGATAAAACCGACTCCACCGCGTCGCGCAGGTAAGTGCCACCGTTGAAATTCGCCATAATGACTGAGACACGCGGTCTGGAGGGCGGCTGTAACGACACGGAAAGATCCAATTCGATCAGGCGCCCCCACCTTAGTGTTACCATACCCCTATGCTGTATCGCAGAAAACAGCAGATATGTTGGTGGTTCGGGGTGGGCGCCTATCCGCCGAATGGGCCTTAAGGTTTTGAAGTGCCATGATTTCGGCATAATCTGAGAAGATATTCCAAGAGTGGATAAGGCGTACTTCACCGGCCCTCAGAGAGGTAAAATGGCGGCGCTAATCAGCGCTGCCTCAACCGGTTGTTTGGGCCTTTTCTATATCAGCATGGTGTTGTCTGGCGCGTCTGCTCAAACTGTTGAAGTCGAGACGCAAGGAAAGAGTTTTTTCGACACTTTTGACGTCTTTGATCACGGTATCTGGGGGATTTCAGATGGCTGGTCCAATGGCACATGGCAAAATTGCCAATGGTCGCGTCGCGCCGCCTTTGTTGGCGACGGTGTCTTTCACCTTACGTTCGCCGCGCACAATGGAGATTACATCTGCGGCGAAATACAATCTCGTGAAAGATACGGATTCGGCACTTTTGAGGCGCGCTTTCGAACCACAAAAGGTTCGGGGCTGAACGCCGCTTTTTTCAGCTATATTGGCCCCTTTCACGACAGCCCCCACGACGAGATTGATTTCGAGGTTCTGACCCGCGACACAGATAATGTTAGTCTGACCAGCTACGTGAACGGCAGAGCAGAAGATGGCGCTGTTGTCCCGCTTCCCGTCTCGGCAGATAGCGCATTTCTGACCTATGGCTTTGTCCGCTCCAGCACGGGTGTCCGATGGTATGTGGAAGGCCGCGAAGTTTTTCGTACAGACGCAGAAAGTCCCAATTCGACCATCCCGCAAAAAATCTACGCCAGTTTTTGGGGCAGTGACACTTTGGAAGACTGGATGGGGGTCTTTGACCCACCTAATGGAACAGCTGAAATGCAGATCGACTGGATTGCCTTTACTGAAGAAGGCGCGCCATGCCAGTTCGCACAATCGCTACATTGCACGTTGGACAACCAGTGACCGACGTTGCCAATCCAGCCCCCTTTTCTGCGACCTTGGCCTTTGGCCGCATCTGTACGGTCTCGGTTCAGCTTGAGCAAGTTCTGGCGGTTCTGGCGATCGCTGGCCTTGCGCTAATTCCGGCGATTGGAAAGCTTGGAGCCGTTTTGTTCCTGGCGGCTGGCGTCGGTTTGATCCTGCTCCGCCCCGCCGACATCATCAAAACCGCTACTCAAAACTGGCTTGTTTTGCTTCTGCCCGCGTTCTGCGTATTCAGCTTCATCTGGTCGCGTGAACCGACGCTTAGTCTGCGGTTTGGATTGCAGCTTTTGGCGACGGTGGCAATTGCGTTGGCAATTTACAGACGGCTCTCGCCGCGGGCGTTTTGTCTGACGTTGTTTGGATGTTTGGGTGCCTTGATGGTCGCAAGTCTTCTGTTCGGCAACGTCCGTTCTGACATCGGCGCATGGACGGGCATCTACGGAAGCAAAAATGCGCTTGCCGGTGCCGCCTCGATGTTCGTTGTTGTCAGTCTTGGAGTGGCTTTGAACTCTCGCCACAGGCCCATTCTTCGGATTGTTGCGATCGGCGGCTTCTTTCTAGGCTTTGCGCTTGTCATCCTGGCACAGTCTGTCAGCGCGCTTGGTCTATTGCCGCCCACCCTAATTGTTATGCTCCTTCTTGTTGGCTCGCGTTCCCTTGGCAGGCTTCGTGCAACAGTGATTTGTACATTCGCTCTGCTTTTTTTGGCCATTCTGACACTTGTGGTTCAGGCGAATTCTTCCGCCGTCATGGCATACGTGCTTGAAACAACCGGCAAGGACGTAACGCTGACGGGCCGGACCGAGCTTTGGGCCGTCGCCCTTAACCTGATTTCTGAGCGGCCTTTGTTGGGGGTCGGCTATCAGGCGTTTTGGGTCAAAGGCCACGCAGACGCCGAGGCGCTTTGGGCAATCTTTGGGATCGACAGCCGCGGCGGTTTCAATTTCCACAATATGTACCTGTCAAACGCGGTCGAGATTGGGATTTTGGGCGTGCTTTTGCAGACTGTTATGCTTTTAGGCTCTGCCATTTTGACGGCTATCTGGGCCATGCGCACAGCCAATGCTGTTCCGGCGCTTCTCTTTGCACTGTCCTTCATGGTGCTCATGGGAAGTCTTGTTGAGGTGCCGCTGTTTTTTCAATTCAGCCTACGAACTATCATCGTGTTTGCAACATTTGCCTATGCGCGCGACGCACTTCGCTTCGGTCACGCGATGGCTGAACCGCACACTCCGTAATCCCGGATCAATCCGTCAATCGCTTCAAGCGCGCGTTCGGTTGCGAGTGATACTTTTGCGTCGTCGCTGAGTTGCCCTTGCGCGCCTGCAATACGTCGCAGACTGGCGGCTGAACGATGTAAGATGGCGCTATTCACAGGTGCAAATAGCGGGCTCTCAAAAACCGCGCGCGCCCGAGGACCCGACCCCCATCGTCCGGTATGGTATGCCCAAGTCTCGCGGCCGTTTGATGGCCGAAGCTGAGCCGGTCGATAGTCGATCCCAAGGGACGAGGTCCAATCAAACCACTTGGCGCGGTGCACGTGGTGCATCGTTTTCACACCGATCCAAGGGGTGCGCAGAGCGTCTGATACGATAGCGCCGTGCATGGCCTCGGTGATCACCAAATCGGCACCGCGGATTTCCGACAAGATCTGGTTCGTCGGCCCAGTGGGATCGATAAAGTGGATGCCCGCCAGCTGACAAACCTTTTCCCACGATCCACGTTCGACACTTTCATAATGCGGAATAAAGGCAGTTCCGATGCCCAATGCGGGATCTGGAAGTTCGGTCGCGCGCAACAGGATCGCGGCGTCAGTGATGGCAAGATCAGTGGGAAGACCCAGTTGCTTGCAAGTCTCAGGTCCGCGCACAAAACGAAAATCCCAAGTGCCGTCGTGGACATCTGGGAGCGTGGAATACCCGCCTGCAAAACCCGAGCCGACAACGATCTTTCGCGCCTTTGCCGGGTAAATGTCCTGAATAATCGACCCGATGCCAAGAAACAGCTCGTCTTCGTTCTCGTCAAAGAAATCCGGCGGCAACAAAGCCTGCCACATCGATGTATTCAACTCGTCGCCAAAGTTTGGGGGAGTTCCCTTGAAATAGGTCAGTTTCATGTGCGTCTCGCTGAATTAATGCGTGAAAATGTTGCGGTCAGCCGCTCGCGGCAAAGTACGATTAGCAGCACGGAATAGACGGCTGATCCGACAGCCATCATTCTTAGAACGCCGCTCCAACCTTCTGCGGGCATCATCCAAATCGCGAGGGTCATGCCGGCGGTCGCAAAGGCCGGGCCGCTGAAACTTTTGAGATACTCCAGAATCGGGCATTCCAATAGCTTTGCAGTCTTGCGCACGGAAAGCGGCCAGAAAAGAAAACTCTTGGCGACAACGGCAACCGCAATAGCGGTCACTCCCATATGATACGTCAATGCAATCGTCAGAACTGTCGTGCCCTGTTGCAGAAGCTGATAATGGAACCACCATTTGACGCAACCCTGGCTTCGGATCAGCGATCCCTGAACGACGCCCAGCGTGGTCAGAAAACCCGCCAAACAGAATATCTGTGTCGCTGCGCGGGCGTCTGCCCACCGGTCGTCAAACAGAAGGCCAATCAAGTCATCGACGATGAAGGCCGCACCCGCAAATACCGGCAAGCCCACGCAAGCAGAGGCAAACGAGACCAGCAAAAAGGCTTCGCGGGCCTTTTCTTTTTCAGACTGCATGGACGACAAAACAACATGCGTGACCGACCCCAGTGCACCCGAAGCAAGATCGGAAAGAATGCGAAAGACACGCTGGGCAAACGTCAGCAATCCAAGAAGTGCGCTGCCGCCCAAGGCCCCAACCACAAGATGATCAAGTCGCAGTGTCGACAGCATACGGTCACCAGCAACAAATATCGTGTATTGGAACAATTCCTTCAAATGGCGCGGCTGCCCTGAGAATCCGGGCCACCAGCGCGCGACCCATAATGCAACAATGCAAGTGGTTGCACTGACCGAGACTTGACTGATTGCCAGCGCCGCTAGTCCATAGCCAGACAGCAGCAATGCTATGCAGATTACGGCACCCACGCCCGACGCAATCGCAGTTCGAATTGCAATTGCACGAAACCGCATCGACCGCACGATCATCGCATTGGGCACCACGGCTATCATCTCGAAGGGTACCTTCAGAGCCAAAAGCGGCAGCAGCCACAACAGGTCCGGCTCGCCAAACCATGTTGCTGCCGGGTGCGCGACCAGCACCAAAGCTGCGCAATAGATCACACCCACCAGCACGTCGAGCCAAAACACAGCGTCGGCGTGACCGCTGGAAATCGACTTGCGTTGGATCAAAGCTTCACCAAATGCCAGCGGGGAAAACGCCAAAGCGACCGACACCAAGCCACCGGCAATTGCCAGCCTGCCAAAGTCAGCCGGTGAGAGATAGGCTGCGCTTAAATAGAAAATCAGAGCTGCGCTTAGGCTGGGAAGCAGGGTGTGCAACATTGACCAAAGCGTGCCGAAAAGCGCAGCACGAGACCGCCCACTGGAGGGATGCGGTGCAAAATTCTCGGACGTTGCAATGGGGCTGGCGGCGCCGATACTCAATAGGAACCCTTCGCGCCAAGAACCACAGGGATCGTGCGAAGAAGGATCGTGAAGTCCATCCAAAACGACCATTCACTTACATACCGACTGTCCAGCTCTACGCGATATTCATAGCTTGTGTTGCTGCGACCACTGGTTTGCCAAAGCCCGGTAATTCCCGGCCTTGCAGCAAGATAGGCTTTCACCGACGGGCCGTAGCGATCCAATTCGTCGGTCACGACTGGCCGAGGGCCAACAAAGCTCATCTCGCCTCGCAACACGTTGATCAATTGCGGAAGCTCGTCGACGCTATACACCCGCAGCACGCGACCCAAAGCCGTCACCCGCGGGTCGTCCTTCAGTTTGCGCGATGCTTCCCACTCCAACCGGGCCTTTGGATTGCCCGCAAGATGGCTCTCCAACAAAGCGTCGGCATTGGTCTTCATGGTTCGAAATTTCAAGCACGGGTACGATTTTCCGTTATGCCCAACCCGTGTATGACCAAACAGAACGGGTCCAGGCGAGCTCACCTTAATGGCAATTGCCAAAAGGATCAGCATCGGGAGGAAGCCGATCAGGCATAACAAAGCAAGGAAGGCATCCAGAAAACGTTTGGTCACACCACCAATCGCTTGGTCAGCCTGAAACAGCCGAATACGCGTATTGCTTGTCCTACTATTAGTCTTGCGACCGCGACGTTGCGGCGGTCGGCGTTCGATTGCACTCATCGTTCGGCTCCCCACGAGGAGCCCCCACAGCCGTAACGTGTACGTGTAACCTTCTGAGTTACCAGCGCTTGCTGATGGCTTGCCACTTTCTCGGCAGGATTTCGCCTTTTTTGATCAGCCAGTTTTCCCGACCAAAACTTTGAACACGAAATCCGCGCAGCATTTGGTGGCCCAGCGGGATTGGGCCTCTAGATCTACACAGTTTCCAATCTGTCACCAAAGCTTGCATGACAGCTCGACGCTCAAGAAAGCGACACTTTGAGAATTCGAGTGGACCGACAGGCGGGTCGGCATAAGCTTCAACGGCCTAGAACCAATCATTTTCACAAATCGACGTCGTTAAATGAACGTTTCAAACTCCGCTATATGCGGATATCATCCGACAACCGGCGCAAGTGCCCGTTTGATATCGGCTGGCATTAAGCGGAAATCATCGTCATTCATTTCCAGTATTCGTAAAGCCGCACTGCGAAATTGGGGCCGACCAAGCTCTGCAAGACACGCAACAAGCGCATCTGCCGTGGGTGCTTCGATCGTAAATCCAATACCGGTAGATGCAATCTTTCGCCCCGTCTCGGTATCGCTGACAGCGATTGAAGGACAGCCAAACCAGCTTGCCTCGTATATCCGGTTGGGAAGCAGCCAGTCAGAATTCCCGCCCTCGCTGCCATAAATCCTGCGCCCAGACGGCATCGCAACGTTCGTAGACCGCCGCCAAACCATCGGGATAGGTGTAAGGACCGTGGTAAGTTACGTTTTCAAGATTTTCGATAGTGCGCTCGAAGTCTTGCAAAGCGTGGTGATGGACGTTGCCGTAGAATCTCGATCCGAAGATCATCCCCAAGACGCTGTGCTGTCTCGACCAGAAGATCGAAACTTTTCTGACACCGGATCGAGCCAACCCAGCCAAGGACAATCGGATCATCGCCCGTGGGCCGATCCAAAAGGTTGGGGCGCTTTACGGGCTCGCCCTCAAACCAAAGCTTGTTCTCGATTATCTCGACTGGACCAGTATAATTTTGAATCGCTTTAAAATACGAGCGCATAAAGCCAGGCGATGAAATCCAAAGAAGTTGGATGCGGGACAGAAGCGAACGCTCCAATAACCGCATGGCGCGGTTGATTGCCCGGGAACCTGTGAAGAGTGAATGAATGTCCAGGCATTCATAAATCAGCGGTGGTGCGCCAGACTTGCACAACGCCCGCATAAGGCATGCCAAAAACAATAGGTCAAAGTTCCGCGCAATGAAAACATCAGCGCCTTGAAAAAACGCCCTCTGACGGAAGAGTTTCGGGATCGCACGGATCAGCAGACAGCGAGCGTACAACAAAGCGCTGGTTAGGCATGTGACCTAGATCAAGATTGGGCCAGTCGGGTTTGAAATCCCTATTCATGTTTCCACGTCGGAATGACACCGAGCAAACTTCATGGCCAAGCGCACGTATGCTGGAGATACGTCGGACCTGAGAAGCCTCTGTCAAATCAAAGGCAAAGAAGACAATGGTAGCGATGTCGTACCTCCGCGCCCCAACCGTCGCATATCAGTTTTTACGTACAACAGCAAAGAGCCGGGTTTGGCTCAGGATTCCCAAATTTTCGAGCATCCATCCGGCGTCCACCCGAAGTGTTCGCTATGCTCTGACGATATTCGGCGCCCGAAATCTGGGGTCGGAGAGAACAGCCGAGCAAGCCGGGCGTCGCCGGGATGAAAAGTGAGCTGGGCTGTAGCGGTCGAAAAAGCTTGGCTGATGCGGGCAGGGCGGTTTCGTAGCTTCTCTGGATGACAAAACGCCCTCCATTTCGCTACATTAAGGCCATTCCCGAGGTCATCCGCTGGACAGTCATTAAGTACCTGCGGCGGGACTGGATTCGAACCTCCACATCCTTGCGAATACTGGCGCCTGAAGCTAGCACGTCTACTCATTCCGCCACCTGGGCAAGTGTCGTGAAGCTGCGGATTGTCCTCAAGAGATGGGGCGAGTCAACGGGTAAGCCTGTGTGATGCGAGAGGTATCGTCGACATCGGGCCTCATACTGTCAGAAAGTCTTGGATTAGAGGGTATTGCGAGGGCACAGTACTTTGGTGAGCGGACCACTGTGCCTTGGCTGATCGGGTTCTAAGGGACAAGATGCCGCGTTGCCTTCGTTGAGCACTGGCTGACCGGCCGGTAGCCAAAAGCGGCATCATTCATCAAACAGCAGTCATCACGAGATCATTGTCAAAACAGCAGCTCGATGAGTTGGCTCTTTGCCGTCGACAAACGGCGCGGGCGAGGAAATCTCGGCGAAGCGGGTCAGCGCCGGGGCGGGCGGTGAAACGGCTGGCGGCGTATTTCGAGTGACGGTTTCTGATCTCCTGCGAAGTCCTCGACGCCCCAAGCCGCGCATCTCAGCGATCCGATCCAGTTCACGGGCCACGCGGATGCCTGACAGGGACGTTTCAACCACGGCAGCAAGACATTCTCGGCTGAAGTCATCGATCACGTTTAAGATACGGAACCGGCTAAGATACAGAACCGGCGCCCGCAGGACAGGCTGTCAGAAACGAAGTCTAGCGACCACCTTTGGTTTTGGGACCCTGCGGGATCGCCATTGGCGTCCTGTTCCCCAGTGCGCGCTTGCATCCGCCCCGTTTACGAACGGTTAACCCATCTTCGCGGTAAATTCGATACAGATTTTCACCCCTCTCGTGCATGTAAACATCCACTGCCGGGCAATGGATAACCAAACCGCCGCCGGTCAGAAGACCGCTCCCTCAGCCTGCCACGCAGTTCCGTGTCTGCTGACCGACTTGGCGCACGCCGATACACTCGCCGCTCTTACCTTCAAAGCTGCTGTCGATGATCCAGTCCGGTTAAAAGGGTCCCGCACCGTGGCCGCGCATTTTGGTCTGACAGCCCAAAGGTATCAGTCAGGTGAGCGCGACAATCCCGATCGCATATCGAATGCCAGTGATCGCGATGTCCGGATGACGCTCGTTGCTGCGGCGAATTTTCTGCTCATGCGAACGATGGCAGGATCACAGATCAAATTCTGGGCATGCGGCTGATGCGCACCAAAGGCCGCCGCCGCGCAGTCGCTGCAATTGCACCCAAACTGGCCGTCTGTAGTTCACCGCATTTGGATCGACGGCACCGGATTCCGTCAGGAACAGGTGCGAGGAACGGCATGATCTAAATCGCCAAACACCCAACCTGACGAGGTCGTCCTCACCGGACGAAGTCCGGCGCCCTCTCGGGCATGTAAACATGCCCTGCCAGGTAAGAGATGAAGCCGAAAATGTCTGCTGCGCAACTTGAAGCGCGCCGGGAAGCGGGGCTCTCCACTGGCAATCCGACACATTCTTGCAGCGGGGCCACCAGAGCATCAACCAGACTGCGAAGAGAAGCGTGACCCGGATGAATGGCAATGACCCGGAAGAAAGAAGGAAAACGAGCTTGGCCCAGACACCCAATTAGAGAAGCAGACCTTCGCGGCAGTTGCGAAACTGATGTGGACATCTTTCAAAAGCAAACTTCCAAAGACGGCCATTTACGCTCTCCTTGTGCGCTGTGGCGGTGTGGTCTTAACCCAAAACGTTCAACGCTATCCACCAAGGAATGGAAGCTTGAGTGTGACGCATTTATTCGTGTTTTCCAAAGACCATTGGCCCTAGAAGGCTGGTGCCGATCTAATTTTTTGCCTCTCAGCCGTCCTCGGATCGCCGTGCGCGGAAATCTAGACGGTTGGGCCCGAATACCGGCCAACGTCGATCATCAGTTTGTCAGAGCGGGCCTGAGCGTCGCGCAATGCAGCCTGCGGCTTCTTGTTTCTAAGCAGCATTGCGTGGATCTCCTCTCCGAGAATACGAACAAGGTCATCCAATTCTGGGACCGCAGGCCTAGGCCAAGCCTGTATCTGATCAAGCCGGGCCATCTGGTCGACGATTGGGATGATCGGGCGATCATGCGCGACGCCGGGATCATTGCAGACCGAAAAACGCGAGCTGACCGTACTTCCGTTCTCGATATAGAGCTTCGTAGCCGTCGCCGAGGTCAGGGTTTTGACCGCTTCGCGCAGTGGATGTAGGCGGGACGTGGCGATGTTTGCCGGAATGCACAGGTTCCACCCGCCAAGGGGCGCTATCCGCGATTGTCCGCTTGCCGAGGGATGAAGCGTGAAACCAGTTTTTCCATGCGCCGGTGATTTCGGATCGTTCAGGAACATCGGCATGATCTGAGTATAGCAATATGCCATCGCGGCCCGGCCCTCGGAATAGCATTTCGCGCGTTCGTACCATGACATTTGCAGCACTTCGTCGGGTGAATAGGCCATCAACTCAATCAGGAATTCTGCGGCTTCCAATGCTGCATCCGAATGCAGTTGAGGGCGATAGTGATCTGGTTTCATGTGCCTGTCGTCAAATCGACCAGCCCGCTCAGGTAGATTTAAAACCGGTTGACCGAAATCCGCCATCAACATCATGAACGTCGTGCCCACCGGCGTCCCTTTCGCACCATTCCAGCATATTCCGCTTTGGCCGTGGTCTGGATCGTGCAGCACTTTGGCCAGCGACATGAGCTGCTTCAGCGTAGTCGGCGGAGCCAGGTCGTGGGCATCCAGAAGATCCTGCCGAAAAATCAAGAGCTCGGGTACCGTCTGAACCGGTAGGCCAAAAAGCTGCTCTCCTCTGCGTACCGTGGCCAATGCCTCGGGGTGGAAGTCGAGGGCATCCTGGGACGATGGCTCTGACATAACATCGAGCGGCTGCACAATCTTCTTTTCGATCAATTCCGCCATCCAGCAGGTGTCGCAAGTTACGACATCGTAGTTAGATGATTGCCTTGTCGCGTTTTCCAAAATCTCGTGGTGCAGGCGATCAAGCGACACGGCCCTGACTTCTATTGGGACGCCGAAATGTACTTCGAATTGGCGCTTGAGTTTCTGCATGGCGAGGAAAGTCGGGTCAGCGTGCAGCAGAATGCGTAAGCCTCCTGTAAGCTGCAATTTCTCGGCCCTGGCCGGCAGCGGCGGGATGCGGGCGCCGGACAAGTAAGATGCGCCAAAGAAGTAATCGCCGGCGACTTTGTTGCCGCTCGACATCCCGATCAACGCCATCATGCGGCGTGCATAGGCGAGCCACATCTCAATCAAAGCAGGGCTGGGGTGCATCGAGAATGTCTTGCCAGTCTTTGTCCGTGCCCGCCGATCGATCAGGCCCTTTGACACCATGGCGTCAAGCACACGGTGCGCGGTCCCGCGCGACAGCCCGGATTTCTGGATAAGCGAGTTGGGCGTTTCCAGATGGCCGCGCAGATGTGACCGGACAAGCTGCACCATGATTTTCAGCTCGCGGGGTGGCGCGTCGATCTTCAGGCAGTTTTGCATTTCTTCGGTAAACGTGCCCACAAAATCGAGAAACTGATCAAGTTCATAGCCGGAAAGCCCAGCACCAAGCGCTTCTTCGGCGGAAATCGATTCCATTTTGGGCTTAGTTGGTCTGCGATCCATTGTCGAATTCCCCCAATTAATAACGATATTATCATCTGCGGGCGTCGGCTAAACCGCGAAGAGTCCCAAGTTGGACAGAATTGGCGTTGCCTCATTTCGACCTGTTCCCGAAGATTACTACAAAGACGACCGCGAGGGAGAACGATGTACCGATTTGGAATTTTAGGAACCGGGCGCATTGGTGATATGCATGCCGGACTGGTCGCCGCACAGCCTGACGCCCAGGTCACGTGGTGTTTCGACGTCGATCGTGCGCGGGCCGCCGCCACAGCCTCCCGGGTGGGCGGGCGTGCCACGACCGACGTCGATGCTGTTTTGAGTGCAGATGACGTCGATGCGGTTTTGATTGCCTCACCCACCAATACTCATGTTGAGTTGATCTTGCGCGCCGCCGCAGCCGGAAAGCCAATCCTGTGCGAAAAGCCGATCGACGTTGACATCGCCAAGGTCGAGATGTGCCGCGAAAAGCTTGAGGACTTCGATGTGCCGCTGCAACTGGGCTTCAACCGTCGCTATGATCCCAGCCACCGCGCCGTGCAGCAGGCCGTTGCTTCAGGCGAGATTGGGCCGCTGGAACTGCTGGTCATCACCAGCCGCGATCCTGGCCCGCCGCCGCCGCGCCCAATCCTTGAGGCCTGCGGCGGTCTGTTCCGCGACACGACTATTCACGACACCGATATGGCTCGTTTTATTCTTGGAGACGACGAACCGGTCGAAGTCTTCGCGATGGCGGCAAACCGTGTTGATCCTGTGTTCGCCGAATTGGGCGACGTCGACACCGCAATGGTCACCATGAAAACGGAATTGGGCGCGTTGGTGCACATCAATAATTCGCGCCGTACCAACTATGGTTACGACCAGCGGGTCGAGGCATTTGGCGGCGAGGGCATGGTGCGGTCAAACAACCACCGACCAAACGAGGCAGTGCGCTATTCGGGCACCGGGACAGCCTGCAAGGATGAACTTCTGTATTTCTTTATCGAGCGATACAAGGCCGCTTACGAAGGCGAGATCCGCGACTTTATCGACAGCCTGAAAGCAGGCACGCCGCCGAAAGTCACGTTCGAAGATGGCCGTCGCGCCCTGATCCTTAGCGAGGCGGCGCTGTTGTCCACCCGTGAAAACCGTCCGATCAAAGTTAACTACGCGCCGGGCGCCTGAGGGGGATGCGATGACCAATTCAAATCCGTTCGGCGACGCCGCCACGCATGCAGCTTCGAATACCGAATTGCCGCTGGCTGCGCAGTTCACAGATAAGATTGCTCTCGTAACTGGCTCAACTCAGGGCCTTGGCTTGGCGGCTGTTGAGATCATGCTGAAGCGCGGTTTGAAGGGCGCAATCATCTGCGGGCGGAACGTCGAAGCAGGTGAGGCGGCTGCGGAGCGTCTTTCAGTTGGCGATCAGCGGGTCATCTATCAGCGGGCTGACCTGCAAAGCCTTCAGGACTGCGCTGCGATTGTCGAGCGCGCGATTACGGAATTCAGCACGCTTGATATTCTTGTCAACTCTGCCGGCATAACTGACCGCGGTGGCATTCTTGACGGTGACGCGGCCCTCTGGCAGCGCACATTTGACATCAACGCGCGCGCGCCGTTCTTCCTGATGCAGGCCGCTGCCCGTCATTTCGTTGAACGTGACAAGCCCGGAACGATCGTCAACGTTGCCACTGTGACCGCCCATGGTGGTGTGCCGATGCTGACCGTCTATGCGGCCTCCAAGGCGGCGCTGGTCGCAACCACAAAGAACGCGGCGTTTTCACTGGCCCGCAACGGAATCCGGGTAAACGCGCTGGCAATCGGCTGGATGGACACCCCCGCCGAAGACGTCACGCAAAAGAAATTCCACGATATGCCTGAGGGTTGGCAGGCCGACGTCGGCGCGACTTTGCCCGCCGGGCGGCTGCTGAACATGAATGAAGTGGCGCGCTGGATCGCCTATCTGGCCAGCCCGGAATCCGGGATCATCTCGGGGTCGGTCATCGACTTCGACCATGGGGTGGTCGGCTGTTACGACGCCACGCCGGTGACCGGCGGCAAGGCTACGCTTTCGTAAACCGAACTTACCGACCGGGGATGAACCCCGGCACCAGATCAACATCATTGGAGGAAAGAAAATGAAACCGACAAAACTCGTGACGCACCGTGCTTGGCGCGGCCATCCTATCAACCTCGGCCCTCGTCGCGCCCGCTCTGGGCGCAGGACGGCGCCAAGGTGTTTTTCATGCTGCCCAACAGCACCACGATCCGGTTTGAACGCCGCGACGCGCCGCTGTTCGTCGCCGCGATGGAAAAGCGGATGCCCGATGCCGAGGTGATCGTGCAGAACGGCGAAGGCGACCCCACTCGGCAGCAGCGCCTTGTCGAAGACGCGTTGGCGCAGGATGCGAAGTCTGATCGTCTATACCTCGTCCGACGCCAATCTGGCCGCCGGTGCCTTGAAGGCAGCCGAAGACGCTGGGGTTCCTATGCTGTTGTACGAACACGATGCTGTTGGCGGCAAGGCAGAGGCGCATGTGTTGTTCAACGCGCTGGCCGTTGGTCAGGCGCAAGGAAAGCGTGCCGCTGAGCTGATCGAGGCGATGGGCAAAGACGTTGTTCGCATTGCTCGCGTCAAAGGCAACCAAGGCGAATACGGCACCAACCAGTACGAGATCGGCCAGAACGAATTTCTGCAGCCGCTGATGGATGCCGGCAAAGTCGAGGTTGTGTGCGAGGACTTCACCCCCAACTGGGATCCGGTCAAAGCACAGGCCTTCGCGGAAAACTGCCTGACCCGCACCGGCGGCGGCGTGGACATGTTTTTGGGCATGAATGACGGCACCACCGGCGGCTCTGTCGCTGCTCTGATCAGCTCAGGGCTATGGCAAGGACGAGATCGTCGTGACCGGTGGTCAGGATGCCACCATCGAGGCGGTTCAGTTCGTTGTGCAGGGCTGGCAGGACAACACCGTCTTCAAAGACCTGCGCGTGATGGCCGAAGGTGCCGCCGATCTTGCGGTGAATATCCTGAATGGCGAAGCCTTGTCCACGGATTGGGTCAACGGTGAGGTGGACAACCAGTTCATGGTCGTGCCCGCCGCCTTTCTGCCGGTCAACAACGTGACAATTGCCAATGTTGGCGACGTCGTGGATGCCGGGCTCTATACTTGGGAGCAGCTTTGCAAAGGTGCGGAAGACACTCAGATTTGCAAAGACAACATGTAAAGTCGTGGCGGTTGCCGGTGGCGTTCGCGTCTTCGGCGACCACTGCAAACCTATTTGAAAGAATGCTTTCATGAGCACCGAGTCCATTCTCAGTCTGCGCGGAATTTCGAAATCTTTCGGGGGCGTTCACGCGTTAAGCGAGGTCTCACTGGACCTCGTGCGCGGGCAGGTTGTTGCTTTGGTGGGCGACAACGGGGCAGGCAAATCCACCTTGGTCAAAGTTATGTCCGGGGTGCTGAAACCGGACGCGGGCAGCTATTATTACGAAGGGCGCAAGATTAGCGTTTCTGGCCCTGCCGAGGTTGCGGATATGGGCGTGCAGACGGTCTATCAGGACTTGGCGCTGTGCAACAATCTCGACGCCGTTCAGAATCTTTTTCTGGGCCGCGAGTTGGCGGGGCCGTGGTGGACCGGGTACCGCGTCTCCCGGGCAGCAGCGGAAAAACGCGCGCAAGAGGTGCTGGCGAGGCTGCGGCTGGGCAACATATCACTGACGCGCAACGTAGGCGCGATGTCCGGCGGCCAGCGCCAGAACATCGCGATTGCCCGCTCGATCCTGTGGGAACCCAAGGTGGTGCTGCTGGACGAACCCACAGCGGCGCTTAGCCACTCTGCTGCCGCGCAGGTCGGAGACCTGGTGCGCGAGTTGGCCAGCCACGGGCTGGCCGTGCTGGTCATCAGCCACGACATTCACCACTTTGTTCTGGACAATTCTGATCGGATCGAAGTGCTGCGCCTTGGGCGCAATCAAAGCAGCTTTACCTCGGCCGATGTGACCGGCGAACAGGTGGTCAACGCAATGGTCGGCGGCAACGAAGCCGTCAACATGGCCGGGTAGGGGCGTATTATGTCAAACAATACCGTCGATACGACCGCCCCCCAGCAGCGCCGCAGCCTGTCGGAACGGATGACCAGCGAGTTGCGCTTTCTACCGGTCGCTGCAGGTCTGATTGCCCTGTTCATCTTTTTCTCCACTCAAAGCGACGTCTTCCTGACCAGTCGCAACCTCAACAATTTGTTGGTACAATCGACCGTCACCGGGATCATCGCACTTGGTCTGGTCTTTGTGCTTCTGGTCGGTGAAATCGACTTAAGCGTCGCTGCAACATCCGGCATCGCCAGCGTATTGATGGCGATGATGGTCGTTGACTATGGAGCGCCAGTGGCACTCGCAATTGCCCTCGGGGTTTTTACCGGCGCGGCCATCGGTGCCATATCCGGGCGCTGGATCACCTGGATCGGGGTGCCGTCTTTTGTGGTGACCCTTGGCGTCGGACTGATCCTGAACGGCGCACAACTGATCATTCTGCCCAACACCGGGCGCTACAACCTGTTGAACACTGGTGTCGAGAAACTTGCGGCGACATATGTGTCCGGAGGCATGGCATGGGCGCTTGTGTTCATCGGCATCGCCCTGTTCGCACTCGTGCGCTTGACGACACTGAACTCACGCAAGCGCGCCGGGTTGCCTGCTTCAATGCTGGGCGGCTTTGTCCTGCCGGTAGCAATTGTCGGAGCACTTCTTGTCGCGATGCTGATGTTTCTGGAAAACTTGCGCGGGCTGCCGATGCCGGTCATTCTGTTTTTGGCACTGCTTGGCGCCATGTCCTACATCGGCAGCGAGACGCGCTTCGGCCTGTACCTCTATGCCATTGGCAACAATGCCGAGGCGGCACGTCGATCCGGCATCAAGGTCGACCGGATCAAAATCTACGCCTTTGCGATAGCGGGCGCCCTCGCGGCATTCGGCGGCATCCTTTCGGCCTCGCGCATCCTGGGCGTTTCGGTCTCTTCTGGCGGCGGCGTCGGCGGCGGAGCCCTTCTATTGGAAAGCATCGCCGCCGCCGTGATCGGCGGCGTCAGCCTGTTCGGCGGGCGCGGCCATGTTGTCGGAGCGCTGTTCGGAGCCCTTATCATCGCCACGGTGTCGAACGGATTGAACCTGATGGGGGTCGCCAACGAGGCGCGGCTGATCGTTACCGGCCTGCTGCTGGTCATCGCCGTCTCGATCGACCGCGGCATCGAAAGGATCGCCGGTCCCAGTGGGTGACATATCATTTTGGCCAAGCTGGTTCCACAACCGGCGCCGTCTCGAAGAATGAGCGAATTTAAGTTGATCGTCGCCATTACTATCCCAACCAGATAGCGACCTCTTTAACCGGCGCGGATCAATGTCGCACCCTGTTACTACAGAGCTTTTTCCAAAAAGCAGTTATGGGTGTCATTTGGTGCCTCCTCTGGCCCCAAACGATCAGGAGACGTCTAATAATGCCCGTGCGCCCGCATCAATGCATCGGCGCGGTTCTGCGCAGTTGCCAAAGCCGTCTCGACAGATTTCGCACCCACCAGCATGTCGTGCATTTCTTCGCCAACAATGGCGATTATGTCCGTAATCTCGGGAACCGGGGGGCGCGGCCACATTTGCAAAACGCCGAAGCGGGCCATTTCATCCACTATGGATATCAGCGGTGAAATCTTCTTAACTTCGGGGTCCATGCTGACGCTAAAACGCGGACTAACAAGGCTCCCAGTTCTCAATATAAAGCTTTATTGCGTTGGCCGAAGTGAGCGAAGTTAAAGCTGTCCAAATTGGGCTAATTCGATCCGCAGAAACATTCGATGGAATTGCCAATGCGTAGCCTCCCACCGGCGCAATCGGCTTTCCCATTGGACCGCATGGATGCGGCAGGTATTCAGTCACACCATAAGCGGGTGAAGCCTTATCCAGTTCAAACATCGGTGCCAAAAGCGTCGCGCAATACGCCATCGCAACTTTGCCATCTGCATAAACGCGCGCGCGTTCATACCAAGACATGCTGAGGATGTCGTTTGGCGAATAGCTCAACAGTTCTTGCATATAGTCAGCGGTCCCACGCGCTGCGTCACTATCAAACATGGGACGAAAATTTTCGCCCTCGACCCGTTCGCCATCGAAGCCGTCATCGATCGCCCGAAGGTTAAGCCCAGGCTGACCGAACGCCGCCATCATGAACAGAAAGCTATGCCCCAGCGGTGTGCCCCGCGCCGCATTCCAGGCAATCCCCGAAAGGCTACGCCTTCGGGAATGCAGAGTTTTAGCGGCGATCAGCGTTTCGGCAATGGTGCGTGGCGCGCTTAGGCCATGTTCGGCCAGAAGATCGCTTCGGCAAACCAGCAATTCTGGCGTCGTTTGAACCGGAATGCCGAATTGCACACCCTTATAGCGCGCACTTGCCAAAGCTTCGCTGTGGAAATCAGATGTATCAAAAGCAGATTTCGCCATCAGGTCGTCGACGGCGAGAAAATGTCCGGCCTCGGCCATTTCTCCGAACCACGGCAAATCGCATGCAATCAGATCATAGTCGGATTTCTCTTTCTTTGCGTTCAACAGAATCTCTTCGCGCAACCGATCAATTGACAAGGCCCGGCTTTGGATCTGCACACCAAAGATCGTCTCAAACTGCTTTTTGAGAACGTGCATCGCCATGAAGGTCGGGTCAGCGTGCACCAGAATGCGCAGCTCGCGCCGCAATGACAGTTTCGAGGCCAAGACGCCCGGTGGCGAAATGATGCTTCCCTGATTGTAGGAGGCCCCAAAGAAATAGTCCGGTTGACCGCCGCCGACAGTTTCATTCAATCCAATGGTCGTGCCCACAAGCGCATGAACACGGCGGGCAAACTCTTGCCATTCGCGAATGAGTTTATCGGATGGGTGCAGTGAATAGCTTTTGCCGCTGGACGTCCGAGGTCGCCGCAACATCAATCCGCGCTCTTCGATGGCTGCCATTGCGCGGATTGCCGTGCCATAGGACATGCCCGAGCTTTGGGCGAGCGACGTCGAGGTCGTCAGTTTTCCGGACAGATGATTGCGAAGAAGCGCGACCAGAAGCAGGGTCTCGTCATAGCCAGACTTGATACTAAGCGACTGACGGGTCTCGTGATCCAGCTGCTCGACAAAGTCCAGAAAGCGCGACATCTCTTCGCTTGAGATGCCAAACTGCCCGCGACGATCCGCTGTCTCAAACGGACCTTCAGGGCGTTTGTGTAACGGATGTCGTCGGTTCATACCCTCCGCCCTAACCAATTCAAATAACCTAGCAAAACGCGCCGGCGTAAGCCAGCGCGCTTGCAGTTAACTGTCTGCCGCCGGGCTCGCCCCGGCACGACGGGCGGTAAGACTTTGCCTTCGTCCATCGGTATCACTGAGCAATTGTCGTCGTCGTTGCGTGTCATCGAATATCCGACTGCCGGTCTGGAACATGATCACCACGATCAAAAGGACGCCCAGATAAAGCTGAACCATGAAGGCGGGGGTCACGTTGAAGACCAGCCCGGTATTAAGGAAGTTGACGGTCAGCGTTCCGATGGCCGCACCGATGACGCCGCCTTTGCCGCCCAGAATGCTGACGCCGCCGATAAAGGCCGCCACGGTGCCCGCCAAAAGCAGGTATTGAAGCCCCAGTGCCTGCGCGGTGCCCGAGCGAAGCCCGATGATGACGCCTCCCAAACCTGCACAAAAGCCTGAGATGGCGAAGACGATGATCATCGGGCGCTTCAGGTCGATGCCGGAAGCCAGCGCCTCTTTCCGCGCGCCGCCGATGGCATAAATCTCGCGGCCATAGCGGGTGAAGCTCATGAACAGGCCGACGATAATGAACATCGCGATGACCAGCAAACTGGCGGGCGAAAAGTACCACAGCATCTTGGTCGAGATAAAGTCCGGCACCCGGAAGTCCGTCAGCATCACCGTTTTCTCTTCCGCTGCGAACAGCGCCACGCCGCGCAGCAGCATCAGGGTGCCAACGGTCAGACACGATGGCGCGGACCCTGAGGTAGGCGATGAAATAGCCTTGGATGATACCGATGGTGGTCGAGATCGCCAATGCAATCAGCAGGGCGTTCACCGCGCCCAGACTGTCGGTGAAGCGCACGGTGATCACCGCTGAAAGGGCCGCGTTCGAGCCGATGGAAAGGTCGATCTCGCCGGCAATGATGCAAAGCGTCAGGGCAAGACCGACAAGGCCGAGCACCGCGAAACGCTCCATTATGGCGAAGGTCGTCCGGTGGGTTGCGAAGAACTCGTTCGTTAAGGCGAAAGTAGCTGTAGACGCAGATGGACAGCAGGATGGCAAAGGCCAGATCGGGGTTCTCGGACACCCAGTTTTTTAAGCGTTCTCATCATGATTGCCCCTATTCCACAGCCCGGCTACCGCGCCGGACAAGTGCAAAAACGATAATTGAAAAGACGATCATCAAACCCACCGCCAGCACGCGCGGGCCCGAATTGAACCCGTGCAACACCATCATGTTGTCGACGGTCGAGATGAAGACGGCCCCAAGCGATGACCGCAAAGTGGACCCATAGCCGCCCATGATCGAGTTGCCGCCGACCATGACCGTGGCAATCACCATGATCGTCATGTCGCCAGACTGATCCAAACTCGGACGAGAAATAGTTGACGTGCGCGCTTGAGACCTGCGCCGAGAAGGCGATTGCCACGAAGGCCGCAGCAGACCGACGCAATCGAGCAGACCTTGATGGCCATGCCGAAGTTTTCGTGTCCGGTTGCTTTACCGGCAGCGCGGTTTGCACCGACCAGATAGACCTGCCGGCCAAAGTTCGTACGGCGCAGCACCAGTTCCGCGGCGATGCGCGATCAGGATGAAGGCGACCGTGATATTCGGCAGGCCAAGGAAAGACCCCGTGCCCAGCCATTCGGCCCCATGCGGGCGGCGGAACGAGACGACCAGATTGTCGGACCACCAACTGCCGATGCCAAAGAACAGGCCCGCCGCGCCAAGTGTGACAACGATCGGGTTGCCACCAAGCCCGATCAGCACGCCCTGCAAAGCGCCGGCGGCAAGCGCGATGGCCATCGTGCATCAGAAACGAGATCTCGAACCCATAACCGGCCGACATGCAGGTCGCGAACCCGATGATCGCAAGCGCTGCGGTTTCCTTCATCGACAGTAGGAAGAAGTTGCCCGACAGCGTCACGAAGGTCAGGCCGATTGCCATGATGCCCACAAGGGCGGCGTCGCGGATGATGGTCTTGAAATTGAAGACAGTCATGAAGTTCGGAGCGGTGACCGCGCCAACGACTAAGACGACGACGAATACCGCAACCAGACCGATCACAAGAGATGAGTAATCGCGGTTTAGGCGCCCGATCAGACCCGGGTTCTGCAACGTTAGTATCGGCGCTCATGCAACGTCCTTTCCGTGCAAGCCAGTCTCGTTAAACGGATCGGTGATTTGCTCAAGAATTCTGGCCGATGTCATATCTTCAAGCGCGATTTCTCCCACTTGGATACCGCGATAGAAGCTGACGATGCGGTCGGGCAGATTGGTGATCTCGTAGATGTCGGTCGATGCCACGACAATCGCCGCGCCTTGGTCGGCAAGCTCGCGTAATTTCTGGTAGATCTCGGCCCGGGCACCAACGTCGACACCGCGTGTCGGCTCGTTCACCAGAATGATCTTGGGCTCGATCGACAGCCATTTTCCCAAAGCCACTTTCTGCTGGTTGCCGCCGCTCAGAACACCCGCCTCTTGTGGCAAACGCTCTGGGTCGACCGTGAACTTTACTGCCGTTTCCGAGGCCAGTTCGACCTCGCGGGCGGGCGACAGGAACCCCGCGTTCGACACGCGGTTCAAGGCGGGCGCCGTCAGGTTCTCCATGATCGGACGCCCAAGGAACAGCCCGTCATGTTTGCGATCCTCCGAGCAATATCCGATGCCTGCGGCGATCGCCTCTTTCGGGCGCTTCGGGAAGAAACTCGCGCCCTTCAAAAACCAGCGTACCGCCGCGCGTTTTGGCGGCACCCGCCATGGCGGCGAGGATCTCGGCGGTGCCGGCCCCAAGCTGACCTGCAAGTCCCAGAATTTCGCCGGGATAAATGTTGAAGCTCACCGGTTCCAGCACGCCGTCCGGCCAAAGATCACGCACTTGCATCAAAGGCTCACCCTTGGGCTTGGCCGTGCGCGCAGGGAACATGTTGCCAAGCTCGCGGCCCAGCATCAGTTCGACCAGCTTTTCGACGTTCAGTTGCTTGGCCAGTCTTGGTTCCTGACTTTCGCCGTCGCGAAGCACCGTAATCCGGTCGCAGATTTTGAAAATCTCGTCCATCCGGTGACTGACATAGATGATCGACTTTCCGCGCTCGCGAAGCCGCGCGACCATATCAAGGATGCGAATCGAATCTGTCTCGCCAAGCGCCGCGGTAGGCTCGTCAAGGATCAACACGCTTGGATCGTGGGCCAGCAGACGGGCAACTTCGACCAGATGCTGTTCGCCCACCGACAGGCGGTGCGTGGCCCGAAGTGGGTCGATGTGTTCTAGCCCGACCTCTTCCATGAAGGGCAGCGCCTTCTTAGCCAGCGCACGCTTGGTCGAAAAGATGGGAACACCTTCACCCGCCAAGAAAGATGTTCTCGGCAATACTCATCGTCGGGATCAGGCTCAGTTCTTGTTGTGCAATCGCAATTCCGGCTTTTTCGGCTTGTGTTGGCGTCGAGAACCGCAGGCTCTTGCCGTTCATTTGATAGTCGCCGGTGAACCCATTGTCGAAACCGCCGATGATCTTGACCATGGTCGATTTGCCGGCCCCGTTTTCGCCGACCAGCCCCATGACTTCGCCCGCCGCAATTTCAAAGCTGGCATTCTTAAGCGCCTGAATGGCGCCGTAAGACCGATTGATATTCGAGAGCTTGAGGAGAGACTGCATCATGGTTTCCCGAAGTTTCGCTGCAGAATAACACGCCGGGCGAGTTCACGAAGAACTCGCCCGGCGGTCGAAAGCGGAGAGCGGTCCGCCCGCTCAAGTCGATCTTACCAAGCGCCCGAGCAAAGCTCTTCTATGCTGTAGAGCTTACCGTCAAAGCCACGCAGAGCTGTGGTTTCAATGGTGTCCTTGGTGACCGACGGGTTGGGCGTAAAGTTGATGTACTGCGCCAACTTACCGGTTTCGAGATATTCTTCGACCAGCTTGATGGCCAGCTGACCTTCGTGCAGCGGCGATTGCAGTGTCGTGCCGAACTGCTTGCCCTCTTCGATCAACTGCTTGTCACCGTTGCAGACGGTGCCAACTGCGATGACATCTTCGCCCATCTTCATAGCCAGCTTCTTCCAGTGCATTGATGCCGCCGGTCAGGATGGCGTCATCCATGCCGTAGACAAAATCGATGCTTTGCCCCTGAAGTGCTGCGATCATCTTGGCAGCACCCTTGTAGCCGTTGGCCTGGCCGAAACCTTCGTCGACGTCGCCGATGATCGTCAGGTCAGAACCCGCGATGGCTTCGTTGAATGCGTTGATCGACAGACCATAGCCGCCATAGGAATGCGGATAGCTGAGAACCAGAACGTTGAAGCCTTCGCCACCAGCTGCCTTTTTGGCAGCCGCCGCTTCGCGCATCATGTAGCCAGCGTTCCGCGCACGCAGCCGATCATCAGGACCGGCGTAGCCAAAGATGTATTGCTTGTCCTGCTCATTCGGCAGCTGATTGATCTTCAGAACCGGGACGCCTGTTTTCGCCAGCGCGCGCAAGCGATCCAAGCCCGGCAACCGCGTCAGACGGCCACCAGATGAAAACGTCCGGCAACTGACCGGCGGCCAGAACCTGCTGGACCTGCTGGTCCTGTTCGGCCTGATTGAACTGGTTTTCGAAGACTTTGATGTCAAAGCCCTTCAGCTCGGCTGTCGCCTTGATGCCCTTGATGAACTTACCGATGTAGGCTTCGCCCGCCGGGCCATTGAACGAGATGATCGAGCCTTTGTCCTGCGCGACCGACGTTGTCACGGTCAGGCCAAGCGCAAATGCGCCCGCAACCACACCGCGAACTATCTTTCCAAGATTTGTCATTAATTCCTCCCTAAGACGTTTTTTTGTTCCGTCCCTCCCTGTGTTTCAAAGTGTATCGACGATTTAGAGAGCCGTATATGTCCAATTTGGACAAACTGGAGTTCATTCTGGACATTTTGCCGATTTATCCGCCGTTCCACGGGATGCACGGTTCCTTCAAAGCTTCAGCAATTCACCACCGGAGGAACCCATGGACCCGAAACGCCTTGCAGGAAAGAATATCATGATCACCGGGGCCGCACAGGGCATGGGTGCGACCAACGCCGAATACTTCGCAGAACAAGGCGCAAATGTCTGTCTTGGTGACGTCAACGTAGACGGTGTGAACGAAGTCGCCGCGCGCATCAACGCTGCGGGCAACGGAAAAGCCATTGCCGTCAAACTGGATGTCACCAAGCGCAAAGAAAACGCTGACGCGGTGGCAGCGACAGTGGAAGAGTTTGGCTCGATCAATATCGCACTGATGAATGCCGGTGTGAACAAGCCGCGGATGTTCATGGACATCGACGAAGACAACTGGGACATGATCATGGATATCAACGCCAAAGGCATGCTTTTGGGCATGCAAGAGGCGGCGCGTCAGATGATCGCGCAAGGACCAATGGAAGATCACCCCTATAAAATCCTCAACGTGGGCTCGATTGTCTCGCGCACCGCGTTTCTGGATGTGATCCCATATTCTTGCTCGAAATACGCTGCCCTTGCGATGATCATCGGCGGCGCTAAGGCATTGTGGCAGCACAATATCACGGTCAACGGATACGCACCCGGCGTCGTCCGCACTGAGCTTTGGGAGCAGTTAGACAAGGACCTGGTCGAAATAGGCATGTTCGAAGAAGAGGGCCAGTCAATGGATCATCTGGCCGAAACCATGATCACCATGAAGCGCTATTCCTACCCCGACGACGTAAAAGGCACGGCGGCATTCCTGTGCTCTGACGAAAGTGATTATATGACCGGCCAACTGATCATGATCGACGGCGGCATGATCATGCAATGACCGATCGGGCGCGGGCGAAAGCAGCCCTATTCGTGGGTGGCTGGGAAGGTCACTCACCAACCGAATTCGGCGACTGGTGCGCAGCACTGCTTGGCGAGAATGGCTTTGACGTTCAGGTCTTCGATACGCTTGAGCCTTTGTCTGATGCCGATGCGCTGTCCGATATTGATCTGATCGTCCCGATCTGGTCTTCGGCCCGATCTTCGCACCGGCCCGAGTTTGGCAATATGACCAAGGCTCAGGAAGACGGGCTTCTGAAGCTGATCGCAAACGGCTGCGGCATTGCCGGATGGCATGGCCATATGGGCGACGCCTTCCGAGATCGCCCAACCTATCACTTCCTGATTGGCGGTCAGTTCGTCGCCCACCCACCCGGTTGGCCCGACAATCCACAACCAACGGATGACTATGTTGATTACGACGTCACGATCTGCCGACCCAACGACCCTATTGTTCAGGGCATCAGGTCGTTCCGCATTCGGTCCGAGCAATATTACATGCTGGTCGATCCCTCGAACGAGGTTTTGGCAACCACGACCTTCTCGGGCGAGCACCTATGGTGGATCGAGGGAACCGTTATTCCTGTGGTCTGGAAGCGTAGATGGGACAAAGGCCGAGTGTTCTATTGCTCGACCGGGCATGAGCAGGATGACCTAAAGCGCCCGCAAGTGACCGAGATTATGCGGCGCGGAATGATCTGGGCTGCAGAGAATTAGCCAAACCACAATAGTTTTAAAAAATCCGACTAAAGGCATATGATTTTTGCTGGGCAACAAAGGCTCAAACCTCCCGTTTGCCTCACCCGTCGCGTCAGCGCAGCTTGCCGAAAGCGGCCATCTATCGAATGAGCATCTTAAATGCCCTGATCGGTTGCCGCGCGGAATTTGACACGTTCAACTGATTACAGACCCGTTTTTGACAGTCTGGGCGACTTAAGCCAACTTGGCTAAATCGTTCTGGCGCTCTGCGCAATTTTCGAAATAACCTTTTGCACATCTAATGCGCCCCTGAAATCCGGCCCTACATTCTGCCCACCTGCGATGGCATGAATGAGGTCCGCGACCTCTATGACTTTGAGGTCATTGAATCCCAGATGATGGCCCGGAGCGGGGCAGAAGTTGCCATATGGGGGATGGTTGGGACCTGTCTCGATCTTGCGAAATCCATAAGTTCGGTCAGATGGCGACCCCGTGCAAATATGCAGTTCGTTCATCCGCTCTTGCGAAAAATGGAGCGCGCCCTTCGTGCCAGTGATCTCCCACGACAGGTCCATCGTCCGGCCGGTTGCGGCCCAATTGGCCTCAATCGATCCCATGGCACCGTTTTCGAATTCCAACATCGCGTAGGTCACGTCGTCCACTAAAACTTGTGAGCGTTCCTCGGAATCGACGAAAACCGGCCTGGTTTTGTGGATTGTCTGGCTTTGACCCTTAGCCCCTTTAATAGGACCAATCAGATACATCGCCATAGAGACAATATGGCTGCCAATATCCGCCAATGCGCCGCCACCGTCTGGATCGGTCCGGAAGGAATGCGGGGAGTTGGGGTCGGTCATATAGTTTTCTGCGTGGCGCCCGCGGAAAGACACAACAGTCCCGATCTCGCCGTCGGCAATAAGGTCACGCGCAAGACGGATCATCGGGTTTCGCTGAAAATTGAACCCAACCATGGTCACAACACCAGCCTTTTCGGCGGCCACGGTCATCCGGAGCGCGCTTTCCACGGTGGTTGAAAGTGGCTTTTCGCAATAGACATGTTTGCCGGCAGCCAATGCTGCCATGACAATTGGCTCGTGCAAAACATTCGGCGCGGTCACTGCGACAATGTTGATCTTTGGGTCTTCACACACATCACGCCAGTCGCCTGTCGCGCGTTGAAATCCAAGCGCAGATGCGTTTTGTTCGGCGGCGTCCTTTGAAACATCGGCAAGCATATCCGCGACCGGGTTCATCGGAAGATCAAAGATCCCTCCGACGGATCGAAAAGCGTTTGCGTGGCACCGTCCCATAAACCCCGCACCAATCAATCCCACGTTCAATGTTGGTTTTTGGATCATTTCAGCCTCAATCCCAATTCAGTTTGACGGCGCAGCCACTGCGCCGGGCCTCGTCACAGGCCAGCGCAATCGCAAGCGCGTCGCGCCCATCCTGAATGGTACAGGATGGTGCGCGTCCTTCGGTTACCGCAGTGTAGAATTCGTGCAATTCATGAGTGAACGAAGCATCGTAACGCTCTAAGAAAAAGTGCTTCAAGGGTGATTGCGCCTTGGTCTTCTGATTATCCCAACGGATCAGGTTCTCGTCCCGTTGGTTCATCGTTTGCAGCATCCCAGCCTCACCAAATGCCTCGATCCGTTGGTCAAACCCATAGGCACAGCGGCGCGAATTATTGATATGAACCAAACACCCCGAGGGCATTTTCAACGTTGTCATACTGGTATCACAATCACCCAAGGCCCCAATTTCCGGGCTTGTCAGGCATGATCCGGCAGCGAAGACTTCGATGGGTCGCTCCCCTGCAATCCAACACATCAAGTCTATGTCGTGGATCGTCGCATCGACGAAATATCCACCCGATGCCTTCACATAAGATATCGGCGGCGGTGCAGGTTCCCGGCTTGTGCTCATAAGAAATGACAATTGGCCAAGCTCGCCTTGGCGCACTGCTTTTTGCAGCGCCGTGATGTCAGGATCGAACCGTCGATTGAAACCCAGCATGAAGGGGACTGGGTTTGCCGCCAGCGCTTCCACGCATTTATCGGCACGCTCCAATGACTGGTCCAATGGCTTTTCACAGAACGTCGGTTTGCCAGCCTGAGCGCAGGCGATCACGTATTCAAGGTGGGTATTGGCCGGAGTTGCAATCAGCACGACATCAACGCCCTTGTGCGAAAGCGCCTGATCCAAATCCCCGGTGGCCTCGCCGCCGTATTGTTCCGCGATGGCCTCGGCCGAGTCCAAGTTCGGGTTGAAAACAACCGACAGGCGCAGCCCCGGGTGTTCATTTATCTTGGGACCATAGACGTGGGCCATGCGGCCACTGCCCAATAACGCTACGCCAAGTGTTTGCATCGCCACTATCCTTATGATGTCGCGGGGTTCAAAATGTGATCCGCGCCTTTTTCACCAATCATGATCGTCGCTGCATTTGTGTTGCCCGTCACAATGCGCGGCATGATCGAGGCATCAATAATCCTGAGACCTGAAAGCCCATGCACTCTTAGGTCTGTGTCCACCACCGCGTCCGGTCCGGTGCCCATCGCACAGGTCCCAACGGGGTGCAGCAGGGACAAGCCGCTTTCACGGCAATAGGCGATCATCTCATCATCTGAATGAACATCTAAACCGGGGGAAAGCTCGCGCCGGACACAATCGGACATCGGTTCGGTTTGTGAAATCTTGCGCCCATATCTTAGCCCGGCGAGTGCAGCTCTTTGATCGGCCTCGGATTCAAAGAAATTAAACTGGATGCCGGGATCAGTGGCTGCATCGGGGCCCTTTAGCGTGACCTGTCCCCGGCTTTCTGGGCGCATATGCTCTGCCAAAATGGTGAAACCAGAAAAAGGGTGGGGTTTGAGGTCTTCTGTCGTACACCACGCCATAAAGGTGACCATCATATCCGGCGTTGGAATGTCGTCAGAGCTATGGATGAAGGTGTTGGAATAGTTGCCATTGTCGGCGAACGGGCCTTTACGGGTGAATAGATAGCGCAGCAGCTGCAAACCGCCCCGAAGCTTGTTGTTGTATAAGTCGTTAACCGTTGTTTTGAGCGTGGACTCAAATTCTAGCCCTATCCCAAAATGGTCTTGAAGATTTTGGCCAACAGCAGGAAGGTCGTGGACTACCGTAATGCCCTGATCCATTGAGGTGTTGCGCGGGCCCAATCCCAGATCGCATCAACAGATGCGGCGAACTGAACGTGCCGCCGCTGACAATCACCTCGTGACGTGCGCTGGACTGATGCTGTTGGCCATCTCGGCTCCATGTGACGCCGGTTAAGCATTTTTCCGAAATCACCAACGTCTCGACAAGCGCATGTTTTTCAATACGGATATTGCGCATGGCCGGCCCACGCAGGTACCCGGACGCGGTGCTCCATCGGCGGCCATTTTTGGTTGTGGTCTGCACATATCCGGTCCCTAGTTGAGCGGAGCCGTTGAAGTCGTTATTTCGCGGACTTCCCAGGTTTTCAGACGCGCTGTGAAACGCCTCGCCAAGCGCATGGGGTGTTGGCACGTCCGACACAGAAACGGGTCCTCCCGTACCATGGTAAGCGTCCGGGCCGCGTTCTTGATCTTCGCACTTTTTGAAATACGGAAGGACGTCGTCCCAGCCCCAGCCCTGACATCCGCCGTCACGCCAGCCGTCAAAATCTTCAGGCTGACCACGCATGTAGATCATGCCGTTGATTGCACCGGTGCCGCCCATAACCTTACCCCTAGGCTGGAACAGCCTGCGGCCATTGAGGTGTGGTTCTGGTTCACTGATAAAGCACCAGTTCACCTTGGGATTGTTGTAAAGCATGGAATAACCAAGCGGCACATGAATGAATGGACTGCGATCTGAACCGCCAGCTTCCAGCAGCAAAACTTTGTGCCCTGCTTCACCCAACCGTGCCGCCACGACACAACCGGCAGACCCGGCGCCCACAACGATATAGTCAAATTCGGTTTTTGCTGTCTCCATCTGCTAGTCTAGCCCACATCAATCGCTTGCCCTTTCGGATCTGACACAGAGCCAATCTGCACAACACTCTGAGTATGTCCGGAATGGATTTTTTTGCAGTTTATCCGAAGCCGATTGCTGTTAGGCTCCAAAAATCCAAAATGGATTTCCTTATGACCCGAGAAGAGCTTCTTCGTGTCCTTGTCTTCACTGACTCATTTCGCCAGTTGGGCGAAAGCAAAACGTCGCTCGCCACCGTTGATGCGCGTTGGAACGTCATTTCCTATGCTATGAAGCGGCACCTCGAAGGAAAATTGTTGACGATCACGTCGTTGGCAGACGCGGCAGATGTTCCTTACGGAACCGCGATGCGTCGTATCGGCGACCTCATTGATGAAGGGTTACTGCTCAAAAGGCCCAGGTCGAAAACAGGTAAGTCCTTTTCGCTTCATCCCACCCGCAAATTGATTTCCCAATTTGAAGAATTTGCATTGGAATTCAAAAAAACAGTTGGCGAGACCTTTCGGATTCTCCGAGGGCAGAAATGAACAGCCGGACGGTGGTTTCTACTTTGGTGGCGGCTATATGGCACCGCGAATTTTGTCTTATCCCAACGCAATGCGGGTTGGGATTGGGCACGAACGAACGATCAAGATTTTGGCACCCGTTGATCCCACATTCCAAACGCTCAAGAAGATGTCGCCTCAACTTGCAGAATTATGCGGCAACCGGTTCGATTTTACGACCATGCCGCTTGATCTGTTGCACGACGAGATTTGTGCCGACCGCAGTCGGAAAAGATCTAAATATGACATCATGGCCGTCGATATGCCGTGGATTGGCGAACTGGCCGATAATAGGGCCATCCAGCCGCTTGATCGCTACATCGACGATCACAAGTATCGCAGTGCAGATTTTCATTCCACCATTTGGCAGGCGGCCCAGTTTAAGTCAGCTCAATACGGGATTCCCATTCAGCCGACTGTTGAACTGCTATTCTGTCGAAAAGACTTACTTGACGAAGTGGGTCTGCCGGTCCCGGAGACAACGGACGAGGTTCTTGAGGCCGTAAAGGCACTTCATGGTGCGCGCCGAGGGCAATCAGGCATCGTGATGAACTTTGGTCGTGGAACCCCGGTTGCCCATACGTTCATGCATACGATGGCCCACTTCGGTTCTCCTTTCATTGACTTGCCCGCAACCGAATTCGGGTTCGACACAGACGGGATCGGCATAGCAGTTTACCGCGCAACAATAAGTTCGGATGCAGGCTATCAAGCGGCAGAGTACCTCATGAAGATTTTGGAGTTTTCTCACCCTGAAAGCTTGAAATGCGACTGGGATCGTCGGATAGAAATCTTCTCTCGGGGCGAGGCCGCAATAACCTATGGCTGGTCAATCCGCGCTTCGCGTTTTGAACTGGATGCAAGTTCGGCCGCGCACGGCAATGTGGTGTTCGCGCCGCACCCCGCGCGATCCGGCTTGCGCCGTGTGTCGCCCGTTGGTGGATTTGCTCTCACTTTGCCTACGTCTTTGACCGAGGAACGGGCACAGGCTGCGTGGAAGGCTATGGAATACCTGACCCGCCCGGAGATGATGAAACTTTATGTCCAGAACGGAAATCTGACGAGCCCGCGTTTTTCGACCAGCGCGGATCCCGAGGTGCAGGCGATTTCAAATATGATACGGGACATCGACCAGCTTGAGCAAAACGGCACGTTGCAGGTATGGCCGCGTGCAGCAATTCCTGAATTCTCGGAAATCGTTTCTATCCTCGGCGAGGAGATCCATGCCATGTTGCAAGGGCAATCAACAGTCAAACAAGCGTTGGAGGCCGCTCAAACCCAAATCAATCATCGGCTTGACGACAGACTACGAAGCTAGTGTCCAACATGGATGCACCGAATATCCAAATTGGATATAGTTGCCCTGTTCGTTCGCCCGCCTTGTGCCAACCTGTCGCAACCACGCGCGTGTGAGGACGAACACATCAGAGATGTGTTCGAGGGGGCGATCTGATCACGAAAAAGCGCAAAACACCAAAATAAGCCCAACATGGAGGAAAAGATGAAGAAGAGAATTTTTACAACGATCGCCACAGCATCTGCGCTGGCGCTTCTCGCTGTTGCAGGACCTGCGATGGCCGAAGGGGAGCGCTATGTCTATGTCAGCCACGCGCCTGATTCCGACAGCTGGTGGAATACCATTAAGACGTCGCTTGGCATCGCCGAAGAACAGCTTGGCGTAACGGTTGAATATCGCAACCCACCGACCGGCGACATCGCCGACATGGCACGGATTGTCGAGCAAGCTGCGGCATCTGGTCCAGACGGCATCATCCTGAGCATCGCTGACTTTGACGCATTGTCTGGCCCCGTTCGCAACGCAGTTGATCAGGGCATCCCTGTGATCACGGTGAACTCGGGTACACATGAACAATCTGCGGCCATGGGCGCACTGATGCACATCGGCCAGCCAGAATATGATGCGGGCCATGCGGCAGGTACAAAAGCCGCCGCTGCCGGTGTCGGATCGTTTCTATGTGTGAACCACTATATCACAAACGGCGCTTCGGTTGAGCGTTGTCAGGGCTTTGCTGACGCTATTGGCGCAGATCTGGGCAATCAGATGATCGACAGTGGTCAGGACCCTGCGGAAATCAAGAACAAGGTGCTCGCTTATCTTGCTGCAAATCCAGACACCGACGCTGTATTGACGCTTGGCCCAACCTCGGCTGGTCCAACAATCGAAGCGGTTAAGGAAAATGGTCTTGCCGGTGCCATCTACTTTGGCACTTTTGACCTTAGCTCTGAAATCTCGGCCGGTATCAAAGAGGACATCGTGCTTTGGGCGATTGACCAGCAGCCGTTCTTCCAAGGATACCTCGCAGTTGTTCTGATGGCGAACTACAACCGCTATGGCTTGTTGGTCCCACACAACGTCAACTCGGGCCCTGGTTTCGTGACCAAGGACACCATTGACGCTGTTGCAGGCATGGCAGGCGTTTATCGCTAAGATTAGGCACTTGGGGCGGCGGCAATCTCCGCCGCCCTATCTATTTGGGGAGAGCAACAATTGTCTGACAACGCAAATGTAGAAAGCGCGGACGAACGCGTAAAAGAGTCATCGAAACTCAGGCAGGCATTGATCCGCCCGGAACTTGGCGGAATAGTTGGTGCAGTTCTAGTGTTCGTTTTCTTTCTGCTGGTCGCTGGCGATTCAGGCATGTTCAATCCGCAAGGCATACTGAACTGGTCTATCGTTTCTGCTCAATTCGCAATCATCGCTGTTGGCGCTTGCCTTCTGATGATCGCCGGCGAATTCGACCTCTCTGTCGGATCTATGATTGGCTTTGCTGGCATGTCCATCGCTTTGATGAGCGTGTCTTTTGGTGTTCCGATGTGGATTGCGATTATCGTGACATTCATTCTTTGCATCGCTTTGGGCGGCCTGAATGGATGGCTGGTCGTTAAGACGGGACTCCCGAGTTTTATCGTCACGCTCGCCTTCCTTTACATCCTGCGTGGACTAACCATTTTCGCCGCAATCGCGACAACACAAAAGACGATTATTGGTGGCGTCAGGGAAGCTGCTGAAGGTGACTGGCTTGCGCCAATATTCGGCGGAAAAATCTTGCAAGGGTTGTTCCAATGGATGGGCGAAGCTGGCTGGATCGAAACATTCACACGTGGAACCCGCATGGGCGACCCGGTTGTCGATGGCATTCCGATGCTGATTGTTTGGGCCTTCGCGCTGATCATTTTTGGCCATATCGTTCTGACCCGCACAAGGTTCGGAAACTGGATTTTTGCAGCGGGCGGCGACGCTCAGGCGGCGCGCTATGCGGGCGTTCCTGTGACACGCGTCAAGGTCACGATGTTCATGTTTACGGCCTTTTGTGCGACCGTATTTGCGACCGCACAGGTCATCGAATTTGGATCAGCCGGAGCGGACCGAGGGCTGCTCAAGGAATTCGAGGCAATCATTGCTGTTGTCATCGGCGGCGCACTATTGACCGGCGGGTATGGCTCGGTCATCGGTGCAGCATTGGGCGCCTTGATTTTCGGGGTAGTCCAACAGGGCCTGTTCTTCGCTGGCGTCGAAAGCTCACTGTTTCGCGTGTTCCTTGGCGTGATCTTGTTGTTTGCTGTAATCCTGAACACATATATTCGCCGCCTCATTACAGGGGAGAAATAAGATGACCAAACCCATCATTGAAATGAAGAATATCGAAAAACATTTTGGGTCCGTCATAGCTTTGGCCGGGGTATCCCTCGACGTATTGCCCGGTGAATGCCATTGCCTTTTGGGTGATAACGGCGCTGGAAAATCGACCTTCATCAAAACCATGTCTGGTGTTCACAAGCCGACCAGCGGCGAGATTATTTTTGAGGGCAAACCGATGCATTTCGACCGCCCCCGTGATGCAATCGCGTCAGGCATTGCAACGGTCTATCAGGACCTTGCGATGATCCCGCTTATGTCGGTCAGCCGAAATTTTTTCATGGGTAATGAACCAGTCAAAAAGATCGCTGGGCTTACCTTCTTTGATCACGAGCACGCAAACAACGTTACCATGCAACAGATGAAGGAAATGGGGATCAACCTGCGCGGACCTGACCAGGCTGTTGGGACACTTTCCGGCGGCGAGCGACAGACGGTTGCTATCGCGCGCGCCGTTCATTTTGGTGCTAAAGTATTGATCCTTGATGAACCGACATCCGCCCTTGGGGTTCGCCAAACTTCAAACGTTTTGGCCACCGTCGACAGAGTGCGCAAAAAAGGCATTGCGGTTGTGTTTATTACACACAACGTGCGCCACGCTATGGCAGTCGGTGACCGCTTTACCGTTCTCAACCGCGGCAAGACCCTTGGTACGGCCGAGCGGGGTGATATCACACCGGACGAGCTTCAGGACATGATGGCAGGTGGTCAAGAAATGGCGGTTCTTGAAGGAAGCTTGGGTGGAACTGTCTAGGTGCTATCGAGGCCCACATGTCTTGTTGTCGAAGAAGCGGCCGCCTTAGCCGATGTTGCCAAGGCTGCCGCAGTTGCTCGTTCGGCGATATCACGGACCTCTTCGCCCGATTCCTATATCTCAGTGGTCGGCGATTAAGTCAGCATAGCGGTCGTCCGTTCTGTTCGCGGCGAACGTTCGCTTCTCTAATTGGGTATCTGGGTCAAGCTCGTTTTCCTTCTTTCTTCCGGGTCACTGCCACTCATCCGGGTCACGCTTCTCTTCGCAGTCTGGTTGATGCTCTGGTGGCACCGCTGAAAGCGTATGTCGGATTGGCAGTGGAGAGCCCCGCTTTCCGATGCGCTTCAAGTTGCGCAGCAGACATTTTCGGCTTCATCTCTTACCTGGCAGGGCATGTTTACATGCCCGAGAGGGCACGGACCTCGTCCGGTGAGGACGACCCCGTCAGGTTGGGTGTTTGGCGATTTAGATCATGCCGTCCCTCCCATCCCACGCATCGACACCGTGTCGACCGCCAGATTCTATCCGAAGACACAAATGACCGGTTGCTGCAACAAGTCTGGACGGTGCCAATGCGCAATACACTGCCGTTGCAGGGAGTATGGTTGTTGATCACCAACCCCCCGATCAATCACGTGCGCCCGCAATCACAAGCTTAGCAAGCGCCAGTTCAAGCTCGGGCACCAAATCGGTACTGTCATCCACAACGCCCACATCGGTGTTGATCTGAAATGCGATGGTCACACCATGATCGGCGCAATGGCGCAGGCTCGAAACATAACCCGGAACCCATCCACCATGGCCATAGATCGGTCCGAGAGGGGTTTCGGCGTAAATCGCAACACCGCAGCATATAGCACGTTCGGGGTGTCAGGCGAGACAGCGACGCCATCCAAAAGGCGTTCGAGGTAGGAACCTCGCATCGCTGTCCCACCGAAAAGGGCCTGTCCCCATACCGCAAGATCGCCGGATGTGGATACCAGCCCGCCGCCCGTCCATTCGGCCGCCGGGTTCCAAAGAAGTCGACCGTCCACATCCATTGTCCGGGGCGGAAGACCGAAAGGATTGCCCGCGACCGTATAGCCGACCGCAAGTCCTTTCAGTATGTGTTGGTCCGACGGTGAAGTCGCCGAAAGCCTTAGTGGTACCAGAAAACGTTCTGCCAAGATGTCGTAATAGGACCGCCCAGTTGCGTCTTCGACAAGAAACCCAAGAAGCAAATAACCAGTGTCTGAATAGGCCCAGCCTTTGGCTGCCGGGAAGAAAGGCGCGTCATTAAGGATGAAGGCGATGGCCTCTTCTGGCAAAAGCGCATCTTCGTTGTCTGAAACGCGCCGTGCCACTTCTGCGACGAAGGCCTCGGCTTGGACGTGGTCGCCAATCCCGGAGGTGTGACGCAACAGATCGGCGATGGTCATCGTGGCAGAGTTCGGCATATGGGCGAACCATGGCCGTTCGCTCAGATAGTTCGCACAAGGTCATCCCGTCCAAGCACTCCGTCGCCTTCAAGCGCCAGAACAGTGGCTGCCACGAAGCTTTTACCGATGCTTGCTGCCAGCATCCTTGTGTCAGGGGTCATCGCCGTCCCGGCCTCGACGTCTGCAAGCACCGTCGCCAACGATATGATCGATCCGTCTGGCAATGCATAGGTCGCTGTTGCGCCGGGAAATCCGTACTCTGCGCGGAACCTATCCAGAAGGGTTTGGACCTTGCTCTCAAGGGGCTTTGCATGGGCGGGTTTGTTCAAAGCGGCGCTGATTGCGACAAGCCCTGCGGTAACGAACAAGAAGCGAAAGCGGAGCGTCATGGGACGTGACCCGGCACAGCGGGAATAACCTCGGTGACCGCGCCGTTCCTTGCGAACATCGTATGGCGGCTCAGCCACACAACCACCACAGCGACGGCCACGAGAATCCAGGTGTCATAAGGTTGCGCATCTGGCCAGAACGGGTTGATGAGCTGCCAGTGAAATAGCATCGGCCATAGAAGGCTGCCGCGCGCGTTGTTAAACAAAGGCGTGACAAGAACGGCCAGAACGACGTTACCGATGAAGAACGGCGTAAAATTCCACCCGCTTTGCACAGTGCCTGCAAGAAAGAAGGCGGGCAGATGCCAGATACCCCAAACTGATCCAATGAGTATTCCAGCCCAGATCGGCGCGACATGGCGTTGCAAAAGCGGTTGCGCGACGCCCCGCCAGCCGAATTCCTCGATCGGGCCAAGAAAGAGCATCGTGAACAACAAAGCGATCATCGGGCCTGCGCCCTCGGGCGGCAGTGGCGCAAGGATTGGCCCGCCCTTGATCAACGATCCTGCAACGAATACGAGCGGCAATCCGATTAGGACCAGGGCGATCCACGCAGGCGAGCAACGCCAAAGCCGGAGGCGGGTCAGAAACGATCGAAAGCCCGCCGGGCCGCCATAGATCAGAACCAGTACGAGCCCGGCGATGGCAGGCCCCCAGGTCGCGAAGAAAAAGAACGGGTGCGCGCCGCTGATTTCGCCGAACCATGACACAGCCCTTTCGGGAAAGACGATGTAGACACCGACCAATCCCCAGGTGACGGCGAATGTAATGATGAAAAAAAGCGCCAGAGAACTGGACGGGACATCTCGGATTGAGGCGCGCTCCGCATAGGTCATGTCTGGCGATCTCTCGAAACTGCACAGTTGATGTTGAGAACAATCGGGTGCATCGAAAACTCTTCTTTGATCTCGGTCAATTCGCCAGACAACGTTGCTCGATACACCGAAAGCAGTTGATCAAACTCTCAATCCAAAAGACCGCTTTATCCGCGACCCGGTCATTCCCGCTGTCGATTTCGCTGCGGCTTGTATGAACGGCCGCTCTTCCTGCTGCGGTGCAGCCCGTCTTTTCGCGGTGTCGTCAAATGGGGTTTCTGCGAGCGCACGCAGCGAATTCATGATGAGTCTGGATTGGGCTCAATCCAGACCGCGGCTGCAATAGGCATGAAAGTCCGCTTCGGTCGTTCGTTTCGTACCAGGCTTTGTAACGACGCTGGGCCATCGGAAAAAAAAGGCACCGAACTGCAGAGGAGGGGCCGAAAGAGTTCAGCGACGATTCGAACTGATCTTCTTCGTGGCAGGCCGGAAAAGCCGCTTGGAAGTATTATTGGAGGGCAGAAATAACTGTGTGTTTGAACCTGACCCACCCAATCACCGCCGTTTGCCTGTCTTGTCTCTCGGGGGCTAGACTGCCCTAATTCGTGTGCAGTATGTGTGCAACGTTGACGCGAAAACCGGTTTGCGGGCCATAGGAGACCCAAGAATGCCCAACAACGCAGCCATCCAAGCAGCGAGATTATCCACTGCCCCTATGATGGATTGGATGGGTTCATGTTTGAAATCAATAAGTTGAGAGGCGTCGTGTGCACGGTATGTGCAACTCTAAATCGCTCTATGTCGCGCGCTGTCGGGTGTTTGGCGGTTGCGCGCATTTGGTCAATTTAAAGCGCATTGGAACCAGAATGACTTGCGGACCTCCCAAAGCCTGGAACGGCACGTGGCCATTTGTCTGGCAGCGCCGCGATCAAGAATTAAGTGAGTTGAAGGTGGGCTTGGGGTAGAAGACAATAGCAGCCCGTGCTAGTCGGTCTCGGACCACGTTTTGATAAGCGACTGATCGACTGGCCAGTGAAAGCCGACCTTCGTTGCGCTGAAGGCGAATGTCTCAGAAGCGGACGAAGCGGACTTACGCCAGTGCAGCGAATACAAGTGCAGAAACTATTCGCAGTCGCAGCACCAGAATTTCGGCGACGCAGCGAGTTTCCCTAAACCGGCCATTCATTCCCGTCGGTCCCGGTCGAATCGAAACCGCGCGTACGCTGCAGTTAGGTTCAACAATCGGGACGCGGACAAACCGGGCTTGTGCTTTTGCAGCCATTGCTTATGCAGAAAACGTTCGCGCACGCGGCACGGTGTGCTCTGCGGCGCAGTGTGCGTCGCCAAACCTGTCGCTCATCAGTTGGAGTTTGGCCTCAATTCAAGCCTTCCGTTCGCTACGCTCAGCTTTAACAGACGCGACACCGACAAACCTACCGTTCTAAGTTGGGGCTAAAGGGTGGCTTCTGGCCAATTCTGTGGAAAAACAACGTGTTGCTGGCGCAGAAAGTGCGTCCGAATGAGAGCGCGAGCGCCTTTCCTATCAGGCTTTGCGCGGTTGCTGCGGTGCAGGAAAGATCTTGGCTAGTTTGCGGAGGTTTTGGGCGGTGGCGGCGAGGAGGAATTCGTCGTTTGCGCCGCATGGGCCACGTAATCGGAGCCGTCCGAGCCCGAGGATGCGTTTGAGGTGGGCGAAGAGCATCTCGACCTTCTTTCGGAGCTTCATTGAGATGTCGTATTGCTTGGTTTTGGCGATGTCGCGGGCGACCTGGCGGGCGTCTTCGTGTTCTTCGCGGGTGATCTTGCGGGCATCGGCATTCGGGCAGCATTTGGCTTTTGATGGGCAGGCCTGGCAGATCTCTTTCAAGGCGCGATAGCGGCCGTGCCCTTGCCGGTCGGTCCCCGGTTCGGGTCTGAGTAGTTGCGGCGGAACTGCTTGAGCGCGTGGCCCTCAGGGCAGATGTATTGATCGTTCTCGGCATCCCATTCGAAGTCCGCGCGGGTCCAGGTGCCATCGGTGCGGCCAGACTTGTCGAAGACCGGAATGTGCGGCGCGATCTTGCGGTCGACCAGCCAGCCCAGCATCGGCCCGGTGCCGTAGGCCGTGTCCGCGATCAGCCGTTCGGGGTGCAGATCGAACTTGTCCTTCACCCGGTTCAGCATGGTCTTGGTCGATCCAACTTCGGCCTGCCGGATCGACCGCGTCGCCTCGACATCGACGATGACGCCATGATCGGTGTCGATCAGGTAATTGTCGGAATAGCTAAAGAATGCAGGGCCTTTACGCGCTGCAGTCCACTGGCTGGCCGGATCGGAATGCGAGGTGAACTTGGGCTGCACCTCGCTGGCAGCACCAAACGCGGCCTCGTCCAGCGTGTCGAGATACTCGCGCACCGCGCGGGGCGCATCGGCCGGATCGATGGCTGATGCGTCCCATTCTTCCTTCGGTGTCGAGTTCTGCTTGTTCGCGTCCGCCTCGATCAGGCTGGCATCAATCGCCATGCGCTGGCCGCTGACCAAGCCCTTCCTCGATGCACCGCGCAACCGTCGTCTCGAACAGATGGCGCAGCAGCTCGCTCTCGCGGAAACGGCCATGCCGGTTCTTGGAAAACGTCGAGTGATCCGGCACGCGGTCGCTCAGATCGAGACGGCAGAACCAGCGATAGGCCAGGTTCAGATGCACCTCTTCGCAGAGCCGCCGCTCGGACCGAATGCCGAAGCAATAGCCGACCAACAGCATCCGGATCAGCAGCTCGGGATCGACCGACGGACGGCCGGTGTGGCTGTAGAACTCTGCCAGATGCGGCGCGGATGCTGCTCAGATCGACAAACCGATCAATCGACCGCAACAGGTGATCTTGCGGGACATGATCCTCCAGCGAGAACTCGTAGAACAGCGCCGCTTGTGCTTCCTGCTTCGGTCCCATCATCGCCAATCCTCCCGTTCACTGCAGGAATTGAATCAGCGACATGCCCTCGATCAAGGAAGAGTTTTTCAACAAAATACGCCCTTATCGTCGAAATCTGCACGCCGCAACATCGGTCCCTTAGGGCTTATTCTGTTGAAAATCTCGTCAAGCCGAAATTTGTCCCAATAATTTGGAACCTCGTTCTTGCATGGGGCCCTTTGGAAAACATCATTTGTGTTAGGGCGATCTGACAGAACGATGTTCTGCTGATTTTGCCATCGACGACCGAATGGGGAGTTTTTCAACAAAATCGGCCCTTATGTATGTACCGGCTGCTGTTCGCAAATGATTTCTGGCATGTTCTCGGAAGTCGCTCATATGTATCCGGCCTGTTGATCGACACGCGGGTCGTGGCCTTGTTGGGGTTACGCACGCGCCGTGATCTCATTAGCGGACAGGTCGATTATGACCATATGGGCCGTCAGATTCTGGGGGCGTAATATTTCCGTTCCATGCTTTCTATCTATCGCGAACTCCTTTGGGTCGCCTCAGCGCGTTAGACGCCGACAGCAGCCTCGTCTCTTGGCGCATCGAACGCCGTTTTGTGTCTCAGAATACTCCAAGCCATTCGGGCCAGTTTGTTGGCCAGAGCGACTGCCAGTTTGTTGCGATGCATGCGTTCGGATGCGCGTGTCAGCCACTCACCGAAGCTGAAGTCTGGCCATCGGTTGGCGCGCATCATGATGACCTTGGCCGCCTGAACGAACAGCATCCTGAGGTATCGGCTGCCGCGCTTAGAGATGCGCCCCAGCACGGTTCGGCCACCGGTGCTGTATTGCCTCGGCACCAATCCGATCCAAGCGGCAAAGTCTCGACCGCGATCAAAGGCTTCACCTGTTCCGATGGCTGCGACCATCGCCGTCGAGATCATCGGGCCGATCCCGGGAACGGTCATCACGTTGATACAGTTCTCTTCGGTGCGGCTGATATCTTCGATCTCTTTCGACACCGTGTCGATCCGATCGTCCATCCACATCCAGTCGCCATAAAGGCCGATCAGGATGCGCCTCATACGCGGCGATATCTCGTCCTTGCGCTCTTCTAGGATCGTCTCGAACGAGCTTTTCAATGCGCGCAATCCCTTTCGGACCGTGATCCCCTGTTCGATCAGAAAGGCTCGGATCTGATTGATTGTCGCCGTCCGGCGCGACACCAGACGCGATCTGACCCGATGCAGTGCTTGCAGGTCGAGCTGGTCCTGGCTCTTCTCGGAAACGATCCGCAAATTGGGCCGAAACGCGGCTTCGGCAATCGCTTCTGCGTCATTGTAATCGTTCTTCTGACCCTTGTTGAAAGGCTTCACATAAATCGCTGGGATAATCCGAGGCTCGAACCCCATCTTGCGCAATGTCCGGCTGACAAAATGGGCACTCAAGCAAGCCTCCATCCCAACAACACAACGCGGCAGCTTCTCAAAGGTCGCAACCAGCGCGAGCCGTTTGATCCTTTTGCGCAAGACACGCCGCCCCGCGTGATCAAAACCAACCAAATGAAACGTGTCTTTGCCAATATCGACGCCAATCGACATCAGCTCGTCAAAATCGTTCTTCGCCATGCTACTTCTCCTATCTGCAGGTGAAATAGGCTCAGCCTAACCTGCTGGGTGAAGCAGCCGGTACATCCCATTAG